>JAKQDR010000010.1 GCA_029573715.1 bacterium
TGAGCAGAACGAGCCATTCGTCTACTTGCGCCCAGTCCACAGGTGTTTTCGTAAGATAGATTACTGTAACAATGACAAACACGATAAGATCGGCAACCTTGAACGCCTTGTCAGCTTGCCCGTCTTTTACCAATCCTGCTACTTTGAGCAAGTTAATGAGCATAGACGTAAAAGCTCCAAGCCCTGCCATTCCTGCAATTAGTTTTAAGATTTCCTCTAACATCATAAGCCTCCAAATTGCTGATAGTACTTAAGTATTATAATTACCCTATTAGCGATAAGATTTGTGCAATCAGCCAAGACAATACACCTGCACCTGCCAAACCAGCAACCCAGTTCAATACCTTTATGGAATTGACTAATTCTTGCGATATTTTTACTAACTTGTCGATTTCTTCTCCATGCTTATCAGTGCGCTTTTCGAGATTATCGAGCCTTCGGTCAATTAATGGATAGCGTCCAGCTTCTGATTTTTCTAAAGAGATAACTTTATCTCCACTTTCAGATAGATTGTTCTTGATTTCCTGAATATCTTTTTCCATACGGGCAAGTCTAACGGATAGCTCAATAAGTTGCGATTGTATCGCTGTGTTTGTTACTCTTGACTGTTTTGGCTCAGATGCATCCATAATCAACTCTGCCTCTATTATACCAAAATTTATTTATCTTCAATATAAAGATGAAGCGTACGTTCATCAATACGCCCTTCGGATGTGGTGATTTTGCAGCCTATCTTATACCACTTTCCAACTTCACCACCAGAGAGCCATACCACAACCAAGCCATTGTTCTCCGAATCTTTTACGAGTGTAATACCGTCATCTACAGTTATGACATATGACACGATAGTTTCATCGGGAGCGAGCCAATCGCTATCTCCGTGTCCATTCGTCTTAGCGCGCCAATCAAACGGGTAATCCAATTTGGCATCTGGGTCTTTTCGCTTAACATTGCTCATGCTATTTTCCTCCGCCTTCACATCCTGGTATCGCGAAAACTCTATCTTCCGCTGGGGTAATAGTATTCCTGTTCTCTTGTGGTATCGCGAAAACTCTATCTTCCGCTGGGATAACAATCATCCGACAAATAGGCGGGGTATAAACGACAACCCCATAAACTGGATAAGCCCTTGTCGGGTAAGCCCTTGTCGGATATGCTCTTGACGGATATGCACCAGCGTTCACGATTAAGCTCCCGGGATTACTATAACAGCAGACCGATTGCCGTCTTCATCTACACCAGTTAGTCTAATCACCGTTCCGTCTTTACCTGTGTAAACTATGGTATCCGTTCCGCCGCCTGTTGTAATACCTGTCTCCACAGCTGCCAACACCTTTAGCACCTGCTCTACTGTCAGCGTGTCAACGATGGCTTTTGTCAGAATTGCGTCTGGTATCCCGCTCACATCTGCCTGAATTGCAGCA
>JAKQDR010000012.1 GCA_029573715.1 bacterium
ATCGCTCTTTTATACTTTTCAGCCATCTCTTCAGTTGAATAAATTCCCCTGATACGGTAATCCGAATAACTGCCTGATGTCACAACATAAACCTCACTCATCGTTCGCCTCCATGCGTACAAAACGCCTATTAGTAAGCACCATCACTCTTATACAAATCATCATCTTTCAGCGATTGCGCCGCCTGTTCCACCTTCGCCAGGTAAGTCTTGTCTACCGCCTGTGCCATGTGCCTTGCGTGCAATACGGCGTAAAGGTTGTCAAGTAATGTATTGCCAACAAAAGATATATCATTATGCGGACTGTCAATAATCAGCATGTCAACATTCGGCGTCCATGTACACTCGCCGCAGACAAACCAGCCGTTTTCGTCAATCGTTGCTTCTGGCATCGTCACTCCCTCGACCTTTTATTCCACTCGTCAAGATAAAACCAGCATGTCAATGAAACCTGACAGTCTGTATTACCGCAAGAATACATATATTGATTAGCAAATTCAGAATACTTTTTTATTGCTTTATGCCCACAAAAGGGACATGGTTTAGCTTCTGGCGCAATAAAAACCTTAGATTTATTCGTTGCTTCTGGCATCGCTATTCTCCAATCTATAATATTCTTCACAGTTTTTGCAATCGTTTTCTGTTTTTATCCGTATTGGCAACATCACAAGCGAATAACAACCATATCTTGGCATCAAGGCTTCGGGATAGCAACACCAATCAGGCTGACTATATTTTTCCATAAACTCATGAACTTTAAGTCCGGCTTTTTCCCAAACATCAAGCCTTTGTTCATCTGTTAATTCATGCCAATATATTTTTATAATCGTTGCTTCTGGCATATGTCACCTCGTCTCTTTTTTTGAGCAATTGGTAGAGTTGGTCGAGCTCGTCACTGGTTGGGTAGACATTCTTGCCTACATACAGTAAAGCCTGTCCGTTGAAACTCCACGCACCACATTCAATCACGCCATTTTCATCAATCGTTGCTTCTGGCATATAATCCTCTTATCTTTTCCAGTACATAAATCTCAATCACTATCAGCACAATCATTATCAGCGTTATGTAATCAGGCATTGTCACTCCTTTTCGCCATCCAGAACTTGCCTTGTATGCGATAAGCCAGTTCAGGCTTATAGCCCCACCGCTTTTCAAAGCGTGCCACAG
>JAKQDR010000039.1 GCA_029573715.1 bacterium
GTGAAATAAAAAACTACGTTAAAAATTGCTTGCGTAGAAATGGAAGTATAAGCCTAAAAGATTTAGTAGAAACAACCGCTAACCACTTTGGCAGAAGAATTGGGTATAGAAAATTCCCAGTAAAAGCGGCGATTTGGGAAATGATTTACAAAGAGCAAGCAAGGTTAGATAGTAATTACTTTGTTACATTAAGCGAGACAACCAATGCCAGAAGCAAAGATTGAACGCGACAAGCATGGACGTCGGGTTATCACTTGCGACTGGGTAAAGCTGGTTGATAACGAGTTGTATTGACATGAAACATGGGAGCCTACTTATGGCGGTGCTGGAGGCGTTGTGAACACTATTCTAACCATAATTGCGGTTGCTGTTGGAATGTATGTTTATAGACTTGACATAAGCAACCTTGAAAAAGTATTGATTATTGTTGTGGCTGGTTTCATATTGGCTTTTATATCGGAAAAAGGCAATGATAATCAATGCTAACGCCCTGCACACACCTTGCGGTTAGCGGTGCAAGATACTTTGCAAAGAAACGGGCAGACGGGAGACAGCAGCAGGTATTATTTTAACAAAACATTTTGAGAAAAGAGAGCGATGATTAAAATTAAATTACCAGTCCAATATAATTTACTGAGCGCAAAGAGTTTTGTCCAAACTGTGGGGCAGAAACACCATGCACGCACGAGGCTGAATTGTATAAGGTTGATGCGGAAATACGTGAATATCTTTCTGAATATAAGGTGTGTATTGACCAACTTACCGCTCACAATGCTACCGAGCGGCAAGATGATAAATCGCCTAACAATACACAAACGCAAACAATTGTGTATGGTAAGGAGAGTGAGGAATGAGCGAACTGAAACCATGTCCGTTTTGTGGGAGTACTGACATCAAGTTACATGATGAAATATCGCATGCAGTTTGGTGTCAAGAATGTTTTGCAGAAATGCCATCAATAGATATAGAGAGTGCCGTAGAACTGTGGAACACCCGCCCTATTGAGGATGAGTTACGTGCTCGCATTGCCGAGCTTGAGGCGGAAAGTGACCAACTTACCGCTCGATTGTGTCAAGAGCGGCAGGATGATAAATGGATTCCGGTGAGCGAGAGGTTGCCGGAAGCAAATAAGTGTGTACTTATTTATGACGCTGGTGGCAATATGACTGTCGATATTCTCGTGAAATCCGGTGGAGTAGAAACATACTTTTGGCTTCCGAAATACCGCATATTATTTTGGATGCCATTGCCAGAACCGCCTGTTAACCAACTTACCGCTCACAATGATACCGAGCGGCAAGATGATAAATCGCCTAACAATACACAAACGCAAACAATTGTGTACGGGAAAGAGCGTGAAGAATGAGCGAATATTACTGGAGACCCAGATGCGCAATATGCGGAAGATTTGTATCTTATGATGCAGATTGCCGTGTGATGTGGGGCAGTTATGGTGATTCTGAGCCACCTGACCCAGATTATTATTGCCAGAAGTGCGTAGAGAGCGAAAAGGAATATTATCGTAAGCAAGGCAGACCGCCAAGCAGTTACATACCATCTAATTGGGAAGTGGGTTTGGCACATGAACTCGGTTATGAGCGAGCACAATATGGGTGGAAGAAAAAAGAGGAGCGTGAGGGATGAGTGAAATGCAGCGTGACGGAAGCGAAATGCGATGTAAAAGATGTGGGGCAAATGAAAGCAGGATACACGGTTTTTGTTCTGTTGAATGCGAACACTACTTTGATTACGAAGAAGAAATCACAGACTTGAACGCCCGCATCGCCGAGCTTGAGGCGCATATTGCCGCACTTGAAGAAGCGGCGGAAATTGAAGAACTCGGAGCACAGGAAGCAGAGCGCAAAGAGTTTTGTCCAAACTGTGAAGCAGAAACTCCGTGTACGCACGAGGCAGAATTATTCGTTTGTGATATTTGTGGCGAGGATTTTGCAAAATATATTGTGTCACGCAACTGTAATGTTTCTGATGTTTCAACGACACAAGATGTTTTAACATCTATTAAAACATCCAACTCCATTGAAAATAATAATCCTGATTATTATAAAGACGATGTGGGTAAGTGGATACCTATCGCGTCAGGCAGACTACCCGAAAAATTTCAAGAATGTATCGTCTTGGACAAAAACAAGCGCGTCCATAATTGGATACATGATGACGCTTTATTGCCTTTGTTTGCGCAATATACCCACTGGATGCCGTTACCAGAACTACCTGAGGAGGTGAAATAAAATGGACGCCGGAGGTGCAAGCATGAACAAATTGACGGTTGAACTCCAATATCCAGTCAATGAAATCGTTAACCATCGTGAACATATTTTACACATTAGAAAATCAGCATTGGGGAAGAAAGTACTTGACAAATGTTTATTAATGCCTATAATGTACATACACAGTAAAAAGAACATTAATCAAGAGTATATAGGAAAGGAGGTGCGGGATGATAATAAATGCTAATGCATTACATATCCCTTTGGCGGATGGTTCTGTACACACGATAGTAACCAGTCCGCCTTATTGACTATGGCTTAAGGGATTACGGCACGGCAAAATGGGAAGGCGGCGACCCGAATTGTGACCATCGGCACCCGATTGATTGTGGACATAACGCTGTAGTTTGGAACACAATTAAAGGAGTACAAAGACCATACAAAGACGTTTGCGCAAAATGCGGTGCAATCCGCATAGACCAGCAGAT
>JAKQDR010000056.1 GCA_029573715.1 bacterium
TTGCATCTCGGGTAGGGACATCCAGTAATCGGGTGTTTCCCCACATGCCCAACCTCTATCAATGTCATAATAAAGCGTGTAAGGAACTCGATAGCCCTTGTATCTAATAAGTGTCCAATCACTTTCCTCTGGCAACCTTTCCCCTACTGGTATCCAACGTTGCTGTGCTTCCAGTTCAGCGATGCGCTTTTCTAATCTTCTAATTGTTGCTAAACGATAGAATATGTCACTCATTGTTCACCTCACAAGAATAGCAATTATTGATATTATTAACGACGTAATTGATATAGAGATTGACAAATAATATAAACCTTTTAATAGGTCATAGTCGTTGTTACTCATTGTTCACCTCTGGCGTCCACTCGTACACCACGTCAGCACTCTCGCCGCTGTGCAACCGCCACGTAGTACCGTCAAACGATGGCACTAATCCGGCTTCCCATAGTTTAACTGCCGATGAAAAGTCATACTCGTAATTAATGGCGAAAAAGCTGCTGAAATATGCCCAGACCGAATCCCCGACCGCATACCTGACCGAAGCCCAAACCGAAGCCCAGATAGAAGCCTCGACCGAAGCCCAGACCGGAGCCAAGACCGCATACCTGACCGCATACCCGACCGCATACCTGACCGAAGCCACGACCGAAGCCCATGATTTCAACCAGTCAATTTGTTCATCTGTCACTTGTTCTACCTTTGGTAACTCGAGCGGATTTACAATCGGCTTGACAATCAGCGGTTCGACAATTGTTTTGAAGTCTATCCTATTTGCCCACTTTTCAGCCGCCTCGCTGTCATCACGGTTGCTGTTAATCTGGTCAACCGTGAACGCCTTTGTCAGCGGGTTGTACTCATATTTGTTACATCTATCCTCGTTGAGGAGGTAGTATGCACAGATATGCGAATGGCTGTCCACTCCATCGTCGTTTAGGTGCGCCTTGCGATATTCCCAGTCGAAGTAGTAATACTCCGCTGGGTGATTGACTGGGTCTGTTACGAAACTAAAGAATTGACACATTATTTCACCTCCGGAATCCATTTATCATCCTGCCGCTCGATGTCACTATGAGCGGTAAGCTCGTAAAGTTGCTGTTGCACATTATCGCTAAGTTCCATCATTCCTCACACACCTTCCCGTACACAATAGGCGGTTCTGGAAGTGGCATCCAATGGGTGACAATATCTGACAATGAACCAAATCCTTCGCGCCCATACAATTCTAAAAACCTTATTATGTAAGTCTTTCTGTCTTTTGTAAAAACAATTATTGACTGCAAATCTTCCGGCAACCGTTCGCTCACCGGAATCCATTTATCATCCTGCCGCTCGATGTCACCATGAACGGTAAGTTGGTCAATTTCCGCCTCCAGCTCGGCAATGCGAGCACGTAACTCATCCTCAATCGGACGAGTGTTCCAGTGCTCGACATTTGATTCTGCCGAGCAATTGTCACAATAGTTAAGATTTATACCTTTCTCGGTACAAATTTTAGTGCCACCACAAAACGGACATGGTTTCATTTCACTCATTGTTCACCTCTTGCATCTCGGGTAGGGACATCCAGTAATCGGGTGTTTCCCCACATGCCCAACCTCTATCAATGTCATAATAAAGCGTGTAAGGAACTCGATAGCCCTTGTATCT
>JAKQDR010000066.1 GCA_029573715.1 bacterium
CTTTGATTTTCCCCTCGCCACAAGTCGATTGAATAGTTCCCGGCAGGCTTTGTTATTCTCTGAAGCCGTGAATGAGCACATGAATAACAGGTTGCGGATAGTAGCATTGCCTGCCTTGCTGATGCGACTTTGTCCACGAACACTTTTGCCTGAAATTTTAAGTCTTGGCGCCAACCCCATATACGAGGACAACTGTTTACTGTTTTCAAATCCATCAAACCCATTCGTGACCACGATCAGGAACATAGCTGTTTTTCGGCCAATGCCAGGAATGGTGCAGAGCTGATCATACATGCTGCCCTGGTGCTCGCGGATCAGTGCTTCCATGGACGATTCCAACTTCGCTATTTCTCCGTCCATTTGCTTGATGAGTTTGGTGATGGCCCGCGTTGTTCTGGTAAAGCTCTCCCCCTTGCTTTTTATGCTGTGTAGCTTGTTTTTCAGACCTGTTCGCTGACGGATCAGTAACTCAACCAATCCGTGGATTTCCATGGACTGGGTTACAAACTTTTGGGGCGGTTGCCAGGCCGGTGGATTTTCTACCTGCCCATACGTTTGTATCATGCGGGCATCGGCCTTGTCGGTTTTGGCTATGCGCAGCCGCATTTGGGAAAACCGTTTTATGATCAACGGGTTCACCACGGAAACGCCATGGCCATGGGTGAACAGCCAACCCGCCAATTGCTGATGGTAACATCCGGTGGCTTCCATGACACTTCGGCTATTGGCCGAAAGAAGCTTTCCATAAGCCCGAAAGCCTTCCACCGTGTTGGTGAACTGAAGGTGCTTGCCTTCGGGGGTGCACACATCAAAAACATCTTTGCTGATGTCAATACCATAGAATTCTGTAACTTGTTCCATAATAAATTTGTTTAGGAAGAACGATCTACTTGGCATTTAACAACCTATAAACAGGCTCAAGGCCTCGTGAACTGTACAAATTCTAAGTAGAAAAGAGAGGGGGCCGTCAATGTTGACGAAGTCTAAGCTTCTCTGTGCATACTGGCCTTTACCCTCTCTTTGTTCTTCTGGTTAGCTGTAAAGTTATTCTAATGCAAGCTTAGGATGTGCATAATCAATGGCGGGGTTCGGTGAAAATTTGTAGTTTTAGTTTTCAAACAACGTTCAGTGTCGTGGGACAAGTCGCGGCAGGTCGGGCTTGACATTTCGCTTCGCTCCATTTTCAAGCCCTCCTATTCCCGCCACTGCTTATGCACTCAACGTTGTGCACCATTGCATTATGAACAAGATTGAAGTAATAAAAGGAAAGAGTGAGTATTCGGACAACGACCACCTAATTATAACAATTGACGGTCGACCACTCGACCATTTTATTTCAGACTTCAAGTTCTGTAATCTTGAAGGCTGTAGGAAAAGTGGCCAGCCGTTATGCCGGGTGGATTGGTGCCGCAATAATGGTGGCTGATTTTACCGAGTGCATGGGATATTGGTAAGGAACTAAAACTACTAAAGTTATGTGGGACAAAATGTTATTGATTTTGGAGACTGCGCTCGTTATAGGCTCCTTCATAGGACTAATCTATGTATTAATTAAACAACCAAGGCAAGAAATAACTATAAAGACAAGGACGCTCTTGATTGCCATCATTGTTCTTGGACTTTTCCTCATAAGAGCACATTTCTAAAAAGAACGAAATAATGATAAATTCTTGGGGACTGACTAATAAAGTCAAGTCCCCATTTTGTTTACTGACGACAACGGCCCACAACAGCATGTTTGCGCTATGGCCGGGCGACAAGTTAAATTTTAGTATTTTTATAAAACCAACGTTTGGTTTCGTGGGACAACCCGCGGCTTCGGAAGCCGGCCACATCGCAAACACAAACGTTGGCAGCAAGCCTAAAAAAGACACGACAGATAGTTTATGAGTGCTGAAATATTGACAATTGCACCGACTTCAGGAAATGCTCCAGAGATTCATTTTGGAGAGCATTTTAGACATCCGTTATGGATAGAGTTTGTCAATAATGACACTGAAAAATGGTTTGGTTGTTTTTCGAGTGATTATCCGAATGTTTTAAATAAAGTGCTTGTTGATAAGGAAAATAAATCAGCTTTTGTAGTATCAGGTGGGATAGGATATTTGGTTGATATAAACAATAGAATTCTTAAACATAAAACGGAAGACCATCCACTGATTGAAAGCTTGATTCTGACAAATGATCCAGACTATTTTATAGCAGGGACTTTTTATAGTATTTACGTATTTGATACTGATAAATTGATCCAAGAGATTACACCTAACATGACTATAGATGGGATTTACTTTAAAAGCCAAATCGGCAGAAAAGCAATAGGTGATTTAGCATCAGCAGAAAATCAGTATGAATCCAATTTGGATTTTGAATTTGATTTGGAAACATTTGAACTAACAATGAATCAAAAGGTGATTCGCAAGGACTATAAGGTTTTTGAGACCATAAGAGTTGTTGATAAAAATTGGAATGAAAAGCCAAATATGATTAGGAGATTGATTGATAAACTAAAGAATTAGAAAAGGCCAGCTGCCAATCGAGTAGGCGGCCTCGCCAGTTGTAACTGACGAGGTGCGCCTCTCACACCACTGTACGTACGGGCCTCGTATACAG
>JAKQDR010000090.1 GCA_029573715.1 bacterium
CATGTATCCGTACCAGTCGCCCAAGTCCCCCTGCCAGATCGACACGCGCCAACCTAAGCAGTTTAGCACCCTGATTTTCTGTTCGAATGTTTTGATGACTGCCGGACATGACCTGATTTTTGGCTCCTGCTGCTTCATCCAGTAGACATGTAACCGCCCCTTGTCAATCGTTACTCTGTTCTTGTTTCTCATGTTCTCTTGTCCTCTCTTCCTCTTTGGGTTTATGGTTTTATAGATTGTTACACTAATAGTTTACTACCTGTGTCATGTCCTGTCAATAACTTTGTGCTTGTGATATGTTTCAATCGTGTTACAATATACTAGGGGTGATAAATATGTTTAATCTTGATGATTATATGCCAGATAATAACAGTCCTGCACCTGCGCCTACGTCTGAAGATGTTTCGTCCGATCTGGCCTTGTCTGCTCCGGTATGCCTGCCTGCTGTCCAGACGGCTGTTGCTAATATTTTAGATTCTGCCTTGACCGGACTTGACGCAGAAGAAGTCCAGGCGCTTTACCTTGTCTTGCAGGACATAGACGGATATGCTACCGTTCAGGCCGTTTATGATGCTGACAAGTCCCTGCAAGCCGTTACGCTGTCGCCAGCCATGTATATATATCTATACCTGATCGACAACGATTTTGCGCCGTCTGTGGCATGTAAAACGCTTAAACTGTCCAAGAGCCAGCCCATTATATGGTCTAAGTCCAACAAACTGTTTCAGGCGACAATGGCAGCTATCAAGGCCGGACAGGCCGAAGAATTAGAATCCGTGGTCTGGTTTAATGCCATGCACGACCCGAAGGCCAGCATCGAAAGAATGTTCGCGCTCAAGGCCAGGAAAGCCGAATACAGAGACAACGCTCCGGCTCCGGCTCCTGCTAGGCTTGATCTGCGCATTACGTTAGACAAGACCGATCTTGATATATCCGGCAGTCTGAAAGACGTAACGCCTGACGATCAATAGCTGTCCGGCTCAATCGTGCCAAGGCTCAATGTTCTAATAAATGCGTCTTCTTCTCGCCCTGCTCTGGCATTATATCGGCGTTCGGCATCCCACGTCAGGATTGTCAGAAAATCTGCAAGGTTCTCTGCATATTTCTCTGGATGGTTCTTCTGATAACGTCTTACGGCTAACCTTTGCCGTTCCGTTGTCTTGTATTGTCTTTTCATTGTCTGTACTCCTTATGCCCCTGTGGCGCGCTGTGCGCCTGTTCTAGCCCCTGCAAGATAAAAGCAATGATAATACCTTACTCGCCCCTGCAAGGGCTTAAAACGGCTTGTACGCGCTTATACGACAAGCAAACGAATGCCTAAATACATATCGGGCAACAACTCAATGCCGACAACCTCGTAATCGTATGTTGATTTCGGGATATTACGTGTTGTGCCACTGAATAGGCTTGTCGCGTTCTTGTAGTCCCAAATAGTTATGTTTTCGCGCCCCTGCAACACTCGCATTACGTCCTGGACTGTCATGGTCTTTCCCTCTCTTTCGTTTTGTTTCCGGCTTATGTCCTCTATGCTGCCCATATGCCATGATATGAGCAGTAACAGGATATAAACTGGATTAGATCATTTCATTTCGGGATCATAGGAAATTTCGCCTTGATCTATTGCCTTGCGGATGTCTGCCGCACTGTACCCCCTGAATTTAGTATATTGGTCCATCCACGCATGAAGATGTTTCATTGTCGTTTTGCTGTAATCCCAATCACAGCCCAATGTGACTTTACGGTCACGATCCACGACTGCAACAATGCTGTCATAGCTTTGTAGATACGTTTTTTTGTTCTCATAGTCAAACAATACGATATGATTCATGACTGCGTTTCCGTTCCTGCCTGTTAGTTGTTCTGCCTTCAACATGATACGCTCGCTTTCTGCCCGTCCTGCCGGTAGCACAGCATAATTAATTTTATACGATTACATGACAAAATGTTTCGGCGTCAAAATAATGATAATGTGTGTATGGCTTACATGGCCCATTCCAGTTTTTACGCCGCTTTGCTGATACGCAATAGCAAGTATGCACTTCTCCACAAACGTCTGTAACCTGCACTTTGTTTTTCAATACCTTCATGTCTGACAGTCTTTCCCCGAAAAACTTTAATGTATCAGGATCAAAAAAATGATGCTCGCCGCCTTGGTCGATAACCTTGTTTTTCAGTTCGTAAAATTCCATTGTCTAACCTCTTTCCGTCCTGCTGGACTGTTTATAATTCTATTGTATCCGGTATGTGTGAATAAACTATGACCGTTTTGTAAATAAGCTGTTAACATGTGGCAATGGCTTCTTGCGATTTTTTCGTAAAGATCGAATATTCTGCATATCCTCTGATTTCTACTGTTATCCGGTCCGCTGTTTTGGCGTATGTCGTCTTTGCCAAATGTTCTGCGATGATATAGGCTAATCCTTTGCTGTTAATCGTCCCAAGTTCCAGCCTGTT
>JAKQDR010000101.1 GCA_029573715.1 bacterium
AAGATCGTAACGATGAACTCCAGCCAGTTTTTTGCGTTGTACTTTTTTGCGTCTTTGGGATCCAAAGAAACATCACCGTTGCCTACATGGTAGTACCTGTTGGTATGCCCGTTCGGGTGCGGTACCTCTTCGTAAATTACATATGTTTTCATCTTACTGTATCATTAAGTTTAAGAATTGCCATTATCTTTTCCAGGTCATTCAGTAGGCTGTCAGCCTTATCATTTGCAGCCTGCAATTGTTTGATCGAGTCGTAAACGGGTACAATGACCGTCCGACCGCTCCGGCATTGCAGCGTGTCATACCCGTCCGGGGTCTGGCCCTGACTACTGCCTACCAGGGTTGAGGCTGCTATTAGTAATAGCCGTAACAATGATTTGTACATTCTGATCAATTTTATCAAGTTTCCCTTTTAGTTCTGCTGTCAGTGCGGCTTGCTCCTGCAATTGCCGTTCGATCATTATGTTTTTTCCTTTCAGTTCCCGGATCGCTTTGGTGTTTTCCGTTGACTGATATTGCACGGCCAGGAATGCCGAAATAACGACCGATAGAATGCCGATGTATTTGATCAGCTCTGCCCGTGTGAATTTGATAGACTTTTCCATTTTGTTTTTATTTCGTGAATTACAAATAAAAGCACGGCAATTATAGTAAGCAGGTATGCCGGCGGGCCGGATGTCATCATATCATTTATGTTTTAAACAGTGTAAATAAATTCCGTTGTTTGTCGCCGCTTCTTTGGCTTCTGCAATAAACCGGTCTGCCTCTTTATCCGTGCCGCAAAACGCATCCAGAAATGCAAGGTGCGAGAGCTGGTCGACACAATCCACGCAAACCAAATCGGGGGTCGGTTCAAGAACCGACTCGTCCGGCTTTTCACAAGCGGTCAAAATCAGCAATATGAGAAGTAGGCGTTTCATCTTTGAAGCCCTTTAAATGATAACGCCATGTAATCAAGGTAAATAAGTTCCGTTGCGGTTGTCGTCCAGCTCTTCCAGTTCCGTGGGCGTGTATCCCCGGTTTTCGATGGCGGTACGCAGCGCGGTTGCAAATTCGGCGGTTTGTCCGATCTCGAGATCAGCCACCCTCTTATTCAATTCAGCATATCGAGTCTGCTCCCATTGTTTGAATCCTTGGAAATCATAAAAGAATGCAGAGACAAGCGCAATGACAATCAATGTCAGCATATTAGTTAGGTTTCGGTTAAACCAAGTAGTTTTCATAGTATTTATCTGATTAATGTTCCTAAATAAACCGCCATATAATCGAGAGCTATCAATTCTCCCTGCCCCACAGAACTGTCGTATACCACGACCCCGCTCCCCACGAATTCGGTCGGAATATTTGAGTCCAGCGAGTCGCTCCACAGTAACGCCCCAGCGTCACTATACAAATAATAATTTATCAATGTTGCGTCAGAATTAACCACCACCTTTGCACGATACCAAGTGTACTCGGTCAATTCATATCCTGTCGCGGTCGTGCTGCGAGTGCCGTTATATGCAGTTTTACCATAGATCGTGGAGTCTGCTGCGATACGAAAATAACAACCGTCATTTTGGTCTGCTGCTGTAAATGTATCAATAAAACCAATATTGGCACACGATCCCTCAAGGCCATTTGTATAAAAAACCAATTCAAAAATCTCGCCACCCGATATTATTTGAGTATTATTGACCGTGTTTATTCGATACCCGCTGTTCACAGACCCGGACGGTGTGATAATTAAAACGCCGGGGTGATTTACCTCGGGGTCGCCCATTGTTACAGACCCGGAGATTAACGCTCCGCCAACCCACGGAAGGTAATATCCAGGTCCACTGTATTGAAAATCATTTGAGAAAAACGGGGCGCGGCGAAACGACTGCATATAAGGATAAGGGTCTTCATAGCTGTACCCTCCATTTGTTTTCACCTCCCCTCTTAAAACCGTTTCGGTCACATTGGTGTCACCAATTACGACTTGATTACTTTTCGTAACTTTTGAATCATAGCCGAGTGCTGTTGAGTTTGTCAAAACAGTCGCACTATTCTTGGATGCCCAAGTGCCAATAAATGTCATATTGGAATCAGTTTGAGTATAATTATCATTATTTGCCATTCCTCCTACACCAGCTTGATATCCAAAAAATACATTCCGATTTCCTGTCGTATTAAAATCGGCAGCTTTATGACCCATAGATGTATTCCAGCTTCCTGTCGAATTCGAATATCCAGCTTCTCCCCCATTAAATGTATTGCCAGTCCCGCTTGTATTGAAAGTTCCCGCTGAGTTACCAACAAAGGTATTATATGTGCCTGTTCCATTTAATGTCCCAGAATTTGCGCCATAGAATGTATTGCAATTCCCTGTCGTGTTATTTTGCCCTGAGTTCATACCAACGAATGTATTACTTCGACCTGTCGTATTGGATACCCCACAATTCACTCCAATAAATGTATTACAATATCCTGTCGTATTGGCTATTCCACATACTCCACCAATAAATGTGTTATTATAACCTGTCGTATTAGCTGTTCCACAATTACTTCCAATGAATGTATTTTTAGCTCCTGTGGTGGTATTTGTCCCAGCACCTATTCCGACAAAAGTGTTATAATAACCATAATCATAACCTGTGTGTGAAAGATTATTACCTCCATTCCCTAATATTAAAACATCGGTAAGCGTATCGGGTTTATGTATAACGATTGTCCCATTAATAGATATTTCCCCTAATACATCTAATGCCGTTGTAGGGTTGTCTGTCCCAATACCCACCTTCCAATCGAGCGCATTAAGGTATACCTCATTGTTTGCGCTGTCGAGCTGCCATAATCCTGTTCCAGATGTGTCCATTGTAGTCTGAAATTGGCTTAATGGATAAGTATGGATTAGTCCGGTTGATTGATTTTTGACCAGAACGTCCATCTCAGTTGATGGAACAAGTTGAAATCCTATTTCTGGTGCATAAAGGTCTGATCCTAATTTCAATACCTCCGGAATGTAAACGGTATCTGTCGAATTTGCCGGG
>JAKQDR010000117.1 GCA_029573715.1 bacterium
AAGATAAGACCAAGCGTGTAGTAATTAAGACCCTTAAACACATACCGATCACATCCCGAGAACAGATATCGCACCTTTGTGACGCGAACTCCAAGCTCTTCTTTCGCTTCACGTACAACCGATTCTTCGGCACTTTCACCAATGTCGACAAACCCTCCGGGCAAATCCCAAAGTCCTTTTGCAGGTTCAACTCCCCGTTTCACAAATAAAATCTCTCTCTGTTTGTTTTCAATGATGATGGCATTGCATGGTTTTGGGCTTACATAAAAATCTAGGCCACAGGAGGAGCATTCCAAATCACGCGCTGACCGCTTATGAAATGCGGCGCCACAGTGAGGGCAAAATTTAAAATCAATTTCATTGATGGTGAAATCTTGCATAGAATTGTTTTCCCCATTATACATCCAGAGGTACGATGCGGTGATGCTGCTTGTCGGGTATAATAAGCACATGGCCAAAACACGCGTTGCACCTTCTCCCACCGGCTTCCCTCACATTGGAACCATATATCAGGCACTTTTCGACTATGCATTCGCAAAAAAACACAACGGTGTATTTATGGTGCGCATTGAAGATACCGATAGACAACGATTTGTTGATGGGGCAGAAGAGAAAATCTATAGTGCGCTTGATTGGTTTGGGCTCACTGAAGATGAAAGTCCGCGCAAGCCTGGGGATGTTGGCCCATACAGACAATCAGAGCGGCTTGAGATATATCAACAATATGCACATGATTTGGTTGCAAAAGGTCATGCATATTATTGCATCAAGACACCCACAGAGCTTGAAACACTGCGAAGTGAAAAGCGCGCTCAAAAGCTTGCGCCCGTCATAAACGAAACACTGCGTATGCAAAACTTCAAACGAGAAGAACTGGCAGAAGGAAGTTATGTCATACGAATGCGCGTGCCAGATAATGAGAGTATCACGATACATGATGAAATACGAGGCGACATTACCTTTGATTCCAACCTTATTGATGATCAGGTCATTCTCAAATCTGATGGATATCCCACATATCATTTGGCGGTGGTGGTGGATGATCATTTGATGGGCATCACTCATGTGCTTCGCGGAGAAGAGTGGATTACCTCGGGCCCCAAACATGTGTTGCTGTATCGATATTTTGGCTGGAGCGAACCCAAATGGTATCACACATCGCTTCTGCGTAATCCTGACAAATCAAAAATGAGCAAACGCCAGGGGCACACGAATGTCGATTGGTATAAAGAGCAAGGGTTTATTCCTCAAGCCATCTTAAACTACTTGGCTCTTATGGCGTGGAGTCATCCGGAGGGTTTGGAAGTGTTTGACATGACGGAGTTTATTCGCGTGTTTGATTTTGCCGATCTTAAGGCCGTGGGCCCCGCGTTTGACCTTCGAAAACTAGAATGGATAAATGGGGAATATATGCGGAAAGCACAAAGTTCAGAGTACAAAGTGCTGATTGAGGATTATTTGAAGGAGTTTAATACGGATGCGTATGAATTGGCGCAAATAAATCAGGAACTGTTTGAAAAGTCCTTGCCACTGGTGCGCGAGCGAATGAAAAAAATGTCAGAATATTGGGAGCTTTGTCGGTTTTACTTTATCCGACCGAGTGAGTATGACATTGATATGACTCCCCACAAAGATGCTTTGCTTCTGACGTCATCTGCACTTGAACACCTGACTGTGTGGAATGCGAAGCAGATTGGTGAAGCAATGCAGACAGTGTGTGAAACGCAGGGCATGAAACGGAGTGACTACTTCATGATGATGCGAGTTGCAATAACCGGGCGAAAAGTTTCCCCTCCGCTTAATGAAAGTATGGAGCTTTTGGGACAAAAAGAGTGTCTAACAAGATTGAAGAGTGCGTAGCAGTTGTGCTATTATCCATTAACATTCTTGAATATGAATCAGCTTAATACATTTAATCACCATAAGTTCACTGCAAAAGCTATGGCGTTGTTTGTGCATGAGGGAAAATTATTGCTGTACCCTAACCGCTCACGCGATGGCATCATGTTTTATCGACCGCCGGGCGGCCACATTAATCATGGTGAGCATGCTTTGCATGCAGTTATTCGTGAAGTAAAAGAAGAGATGGGAGCAAAGCTCACCAATGTCGTACTTTGGCGCGTGCTTGAAAACATGTTCACGGCAGATCATACGCTTCATCATGAATATGTGTTTTGTTTCACTGCCGAATTTGAAGATAGAAACTATTACACTATGAAACAAATTCGTGCTGAAGAAGGAGGAAGGGAACAGCTTTTGTGCTGGTACAGCAAGCAGGACATCGAAACGCATAAGATGTTTGTCGTGCCCACCGGGATTGTAGATGTGCTTAGTTAGCGTGTCAACTCATCATAGCTCATGCAAAAAGATCAAATCGATATCAGACGCCCTACCTCAAATGACGTGCCCGGCATGTTGGCGCTCATCCACTTTGTGCATGGCGATGATACTGACATTGATCTCTCTACATGCATGGTGGCAATATATGAACAGCGTGTTATTGGGGTGGTGCGCATTAAAACATTGTCCGATGGCACTCACCGGCTCGCCAGTCTTGGTGTGTATGCGGAGTATCGCCGATACGGCGTTGGATCTGCGCTATTGTCAAAGCTTTTTGAGGCTCATCATGAGCGGCCCGTCTACGTTCTTTGCACACCTCAGCTTCATGCGTTTTATACCGGGGCAGGGTTTGTTGATGTGGAAAAGCAAGATTTGCCGAGCGTTTTACATGAAGAATATGATCGCATGACACTTCATGCGCCATCTTCAACCAGGGCAGGAGTGCTGTCGATGGTTTTAGAGTCATAACTTATATATATCTCGTATATGTCCAATAAATACATAATCTATCTTTCAGAGTTACTTCGTGCTGTTTCACAAAAGATACGACTCAACCCGCTCTATGCCATTCCCTATATATTTTTAATTGGGGTGATGCTTTTTGCGATACTTTTGGGGCTGGCGGTTGTTGTGCTTCCGAAGTGATTACATTCTAAAGCTTTTCATGTTTACTGTTACTCCTCTTGCCATCAGTGCGAAAAAAGACATCTTGGATCTTGAAGCTCGATCTGCACCAGATGTACCATACTATTATCGCTATGTGAATGATGTTAGCGCACTTGATTATATTTTCCAACATCCCGATATATGCCAGGCGTTTGGTGTGTATGAGAATAATGTGCTTGTCGGCTGGGGTTCATATCGGAGCGGTTGGGCGGGCCAAAATATAAAAGGGCCTGGGATTTTTGAGATAAGCTCTATAGTGGTAGATATCGCATATCGACGAAAGGGAATAGGCAAAATGTTGCTGAAGCGGATAATTCAAGAATTACTTTCCAAATCAGATTGCCACACTATATATCTTACCGTTTTTCCTGGTAATACATCTGCGCTCATGTTATATCTGTCAGAAGGATTTGAGATATATGATTACAAAAAAGATCTATATGGCCCGGGTGTGCATAGAGTGTATCTGCAATACAAAACAAAGCAATAGCGCCTACTCATTGCGCACGAATTGCCCTGTCTCTTGTGACTTTCTAAAGAGTGCTCGAAATGCGAAGCTCGCCATGATGACAAATAGCAGGTTGCCGATATATGACATAAGCAGATAGTACCAATGTATGGTGCCATGCTGAAGTTGCCATCGCGCGGCTTCAAACACATAAGTGGGGGGGAATAAGAGTGCCACCGAGTCAAACGGAGCCGGCAGTATGGTGCGCGGAAAGAGCGTTGCCATAAGTGGTTGTAGTATCGGGAGAAACCCCCATGAAAATGCGCTGATACGCGTGCCAAACCGAAAGATAAGACCTAAAATGATGATGCCCACCCCCACAGCAAATAGCCACAGACTTACCATGTACAGGGCGAGCGGCCCAATGCCCACTTCAAACACATTGAAATCAAAAAGGAGCATGAGCACAGTCCCGGAAAAAACAAAAACAACAGTTGATTTTGCAGCACCAGACAGAGCTGCAGCCGTGAAATATTCGGCGATGTGAATGGGAGTGATGAAAATATTACTCAAATTTCTTGCCCACAAATTCCACATCGTATGAACTGACACCGAATACTGCACAATGTACATAAATTGCCAAAGCAACGAACCCAACAAAAGCTGATGCACCACAAATGCATCGACAGACTGGCCAATATATGAAGACAGAAACGCAAAAAGCACGACATTTACCAGTGGAAAGAGCAACACATCAAAAAGCACCTCCACCGAACGGCGCATAAAGAAAAATTCTTGAAGCAGTATGGCGTATATGCGAGTGTGTGACATGGTTAGTGGCGGGCAATGTGCAAAAATACATCCTCAAGCGTTGGCTTCTTTACTTCAATATCAGTAATCCATATCCCCAGCTTGCTCAAGTCAAAAATCACACGGGGAACTAGCTTTTCTTCAATATCCATGGACACGGTGTGTTCATCATGCAAGGTAAAAGGGTATTGTTTCTGGCTGAGATAATCAGTAATGATTTCTTTATGATCGTTAAACATGAGTCGTAAGGTGACATTGGGGATGCGTTTAGTCAGACCGAGCGGGGTGTCGCGTGCGACTATTTTGCCATGCTGTAAAAATATTACTTCATCACAAACCCGAGTCACCTCTTCCATATCGTGGCTGGTGTACAAAATTGAAAGATTGCGCTCGGCGCGCAGTCGCTCAATGAGTGAAAGTGTTTTATCGGCAATATCTGGGTCAAGTGATGCAGTGGGCTCATCCATAAGAATAAGTTTGGGTGCGTTGAGGAGTGACTTTACAATATTTACTCGTGTCTTTTGGCCAGTTGAAAGATGTTGATATTGTCCGTCTTTCAAATCGCGTATCTCAAAATACTCTAACAGTTCCATGATTTTACGATGGGCATTCTTTATTTCATACAGATGGGCGAATACCAGAAGATTTTCATACACCGATATGCGTCCCAAGAGCGTGTTGAATGCTGATACGAAGTTCATCCGCTTCAAACAATGTTCTTTGTGTGTATCGAAATCCTTGCCCAAGAAAGTGACGGTGCCTGCCGTGCGTGAAGTGAGGCCGGTGAGAATTTGAATAGTGGTGGTTTTGCCTGCGCCGTTTGGCCCTAAAAATCCGATGACTTTGCCTTTGGGAACATCAAACGAGATGCCGTCAACGGCTCGAAACGATCCATAGTCTTTGGTGAGATTGCGTACTTCAAGGACGGCTGACATAGGCGTACGTGTGATTTGGCTTGTGAGAAAAGCCCCGATGATATTGGGGTGACTGAGGGGACTCGAACCCCCAACCTCCTGCTTCACAGGCAGGCGTTCTAACCATTGAACTACAATCACCTATTGCAAAGAGCTTGCCAACAGTATTTTAGCACATAATACCAAACCTTTATGAGAGAAGGGAAATGGTGTAGTTTATCCAGCTTTACGCTTACTGCCAAACACTCTTTCAACCTGTGTTACCACACTGCTCCAATCCGCACAAGCATATACATTAGGTGCAACTATATGTTGTGGCAATTTTTCTGCGTCATACAGGAATACAGAGCCCTTGTATGTGCGAGATAATGAGAGAGGAAGCTGAAGATCATTGTCAACGATGCCTTTAATCAAACGTTGTTCTCTTGTCAATAAATCTGATTTCCATGCAGTTCCATTTTTATGCTCTACTTCGGATGGCCGATATATGAGAGGGGCCTCAGGAAACCCGTACATTTTGAGCCATCGACTAGTTCCGTCCATGACAGACTCTGGGCGCACAGTGATGTAAGCGTTTATAGGTATGATGCGAGTTATCTGGTTTATTGCTTCAACAGATCCATTGGTGGGCAACATGCGAACTTGAAGATCATTATCGTGAATGAGTTTGGTGATGTACTCTTTTGCCTTCTTAGTTTGCCACTCCGGCACATTTCGAGTGTGTGTATACTTTTTGAGTATTTCGCGAGGCGTGAGGTGTCTCGGCCCTCCAATATCATGTAGCAACATGGGTATCCATAGTTCGAGCGTGTCGGCGAGTGTATCATCAATATCGAGTGCCAGACCGGGTGTTTGAATATTCATACGATATATTAGAATGTTGCAGATTGATGTTTTGCATCTTATGATGTATCCGCCAACAGTGGATAGGTTTGTTAGTCGGTCGAAAAATCGAGAAGTGTCATGGCTTAGTTCTCGATGAAACTTAAACAGTGCTCATGGCTTTTCACCTCATTAGGAGTAGAGCTCTTGCCAGTGTTTGTCTACCTCAACAGTTAGCTCAAGATACACTTTTTGTTTGGTGGCCAGCTCAATTTCTTTGCGCGCATAGGCGCCAATCTCTTTGATTTTGCGTGCTCCCGCTCCAATGAGCATTTTGCGATAGCGGACATCAGTCGTAAGTACGCGCGCCTTAATGAAGGTAAGGTCTTTACTGCGTGCAGTTATTTCGTCAACAACAACCGTTGAGGTATAGGGTATTTCATCACCAGTCATGAGGAATATCTTTTCACGGATAAGTTCACCGATGAAAATTCTACTATTAATGTTAAGTGTGGGGTGAATGAGAATGCCATGATCGGGCATGTCTTCGGCTTTTCTCTCCGGCAGAAGTTCAAAAAGTTTATCGAGCAGTGGTTTAATGTGTTTGTCTTTAAGTGCTGATATTTCAAATACATGGGGAAACTCATCAGCAAGAAAGCGGTATTGTGCGATGTATGAGGTGTCCTGATAATCGATTTTATTAATCACCAAAAGCACCGGCTTATTGATTTGCCTCACCAGCCCCAGCACTTTAGACTCTTCCATATCACGTCTGCGGGTATGATCGACCATATAGATTGCCACATCAAATCCAGTGCCCAATGTTTTAAGCGTTTCGCGATTAATTTTTTTGGCGAGGGTATCGTGTACTTTGTCAAAGATGCCGGGAGTATCAACAAATATCAGCTCACCGCGCTTGTCCTGATAGATTCCCTGAATAGGGAAGCGCGTGGTTTGAGGTTTAGGAGAGGTAATAGAAACCTTCGTTCCCACGATGGTATTGACGAATGTCGATTTGCCCACATTGGGCCTACCAATTAAAAGCACAACGCCTGATTTCATATACCGCATTATATCACCCTAAACATATGAATGACTCGCACTTTGACACCATGCAAGACAAGCAATTAAGATTTATCGTTCGAGCTACGTCGAGAACTAATTTGCAAACTGCGCCAAATAAGTCGACCGCATCGAGAATCCCGATGCAATCATAAGAGATTGTTACTCTCCAGAAAATTAACAGTTCATATGACTATCGTTACTGCACAAGCGTGCCAATGAAATACTTTTCAAGCATGTTGCGTGCATTTTGTGAATGAGGCTTATTATCTTTGGGTCTCAGATTAAAAATTGCTGTCGAATCCTTTCCACAGCCAAATAGTATTGCCGCCCCGCCCGGATGAATTTGCTTTTGAATATAGGGGGTTACGTCATACACATTGCCTTCAATTGCCATCCAACAATCCTCAGCCTTACTATGTGTCGAAACTTCTGTAAGGGTAAAACTTTTTGCACCTTCATCCGGTGTGACAGTTTCATTGGCTGACCCTTCGTTAGTTACAGGCGTATTTGTTGGAACATTTGACTGCATCGTTGCCTTGTTTTCGCTCCCTGCTTGCGATGCAAAGAAACCAATTCCGACAAGCGCAACAATTGAAATTATGATGATAAGTTGTTTGTTCATAGTGTATTAAGACTAATAAATAATGATGATTTGTTTTAGATAGCGGTCCATCCGCCATCGACGGCAATGATTTGTCCGGTTATATATTTTGATGCATCAGATGCAAGAAGCAACAATGTGCCATTGAGCTCACCTTCTGCACCATGCCGACCTGCAGGGCAGGATGCTTTCAGGTATGCCTCAAACTCCTTGGTGTGGATAGATGCTTGTGTCATTTCTGATTCAAAAAATCCTGGCCCAATAGCATTGACAGTGATGCCATATTTTGCCCATTCGGCAGCGAGCGCTTTTGTCATACCTACAACACCAAATTTTGTCGCATGATAGCTGACGACTGGAAATGCAGTGTTGGCCACAACTCCAAACATGGAGCTGATATTGATTATTTTTCCGTATTTTTTCTCAATCATGTATTTTGCTGCGTGTTTCGCACCTAAGAAAACTCCGGTAAGGTTGACATCCAC
>JAKQDR010000195.1 GCA_029573715.1 bacterium
GGTCTTGGATTGCGGACACAGTCGTACATACCTGGTTGTACTTATCAACTAATTTTGTCGCCTCTTGAATAAAGGTGTTAGATTCAAAGGAAGTACCGCCTTTGTTTACCTCATCACTGATAAAGTCGTATATCTCGCGAAAATCCGCTATCCATTTTTGTAATTGACCATACCAATTGACGCCATTTTGCTGCGTTGCATCTAAATAGAACCGTAAGCCGGTGCTAATACTCGGCTTGCTGCTTACCAGGTGTTGATACTGCTCCCGCATCTGCTCCGTGTATTTGTTGATTGTTGTTTTGTCCATTGTTGCACCCTTTATAATTGATTATTACTGCCCATGTTTTGAAGTTTTTGCGCTATTCTTTCAGCGATCATCTCTGAACTAAGGCATATATATCCCTCGAATGATTCTTGGCTTTTATGGCCCGATATGGCCATTATTGTACGATCGTCAAATAGTCCGGTAATATATAGATTGGTTATGCAGGTTCTGCGGGCCGTGTGTGAACTCACCATCTCCCATTTGGGCCGCCATACGTTACCTTTTGCATCACGTTCAAACTTCATCTTCCCGGCTGCCTCTGCTTCGCGTTCCTTCATTGTCAGCAATGTAATGGACCTTTCAGCCAAAGACGGAACCGTTTGCGACAATTCACGGAGGATCTCCTTTATATATCTGTTCAGTACCTGGTCGCATACCCTCGGAAGTTGGTAATCGTACTTCTTAAATATTTTAGTTAAATACTGACTAAGTACGGGTATGGTTACGGTCGTTCCCGTCTTTACCTGGGTAAGACTAACAACATCATACCCATTTGCCGTTTTTTTGAACATTTCCGGACTTATACGGCCATAGTCTGATATGCGTTGGCCCATATAGCAACCGCACAGAAAAACGTCTCTAACCTTGTCTTTTAGGCTCCCTGCCGGAAGGTGCATTTTATATAGTGCCTCCAATTCTGCCAATGTCAAAAATGGCTTGAAAGTTTTGTCTTTTTTCTCGGTTTTTTCCCGGTAAACTACCTTTGCAATGTCAGCGTTATGGTGCAGTCCGTCTGCGAATGCAAATGCACATAACGTCTTAAATGTAGTTACATACTTATTTATGGTCTTGTTGAGGTACCCACCATTTATAAGATATTGTTTGAATTCCTCAACGTTGAGGGAATCCCACGTGTAATGCCGTTTTGATAAAAACGCCTTTAACAGTTTTGCGAAACTTCGCCACGCCTTAATTGAATTTGGTGCGTATCGCCTTCCCTTGTTCTGACGTGCTCCGCTCTGCATCTCGGAAATGACATAATCACAATACATCGCTATATCCTTAGGAATGGCGGTAACTTTGACTTCAAAACCCCTAAGACAATTGGCAATGGTTTCCTTTGCAATGGCGGGTGTAAATACTTCATTGTCTGTTATTGCTTGCAACAAGGCATGGCGGATCGCATTCAACCGCTTATCTATGCCACGCAAACGCTCCGCAAGTGCTTTATTATCGCCCGAATATTCCCGGACACATCCGTTTTTACTGTTCCAATGCTTGATTGGTATTGTCAGCGTTGAGGTCGCTCTGTATTCAAATTGGCGGCCTCCCACGATACGCGCCCAAATAGGTGCTTCGTCATCGCGTTGGACTTTTTGTGTCCGCAGTACAAAATAGATTTTTGCCATTGATAAGATATTTTATGGAACAATTACAATACAAATATAATAAAAATTAACTTGTACCATACATTTGTACCATACATTACCTAATTTACGCTAATTTATGCCGAAAATATACGTTAAGAAATATTGCTATATGTACTGATAATCAATGCTTTTTCAGTTAGTACAAATTAAGTAGTTCAGTAACCGGTGGCACCACAAA
>JAKQDR010000203.1 GCA_029573715.1 bacterium
TTGGTTTAATCGATGAGCAAATGCAGATCGAAGAGCCAATGTTTTTTGTTTTTTGTTCATGGAAAGCGCATACGTTTTTGGTGTGGGCCCACCAACCACTCCTCCCCCCACAAAAATGGGGGCTTTTTTACTTCCATGACGAGCGTTCCCTGTGCCCTTTTGTTTATACATCTTTTTTGTAGTTCCCGAGATACGTGATCTGTCTTTGGTTGATGCGGTGCCCTGACGCTTGTTAGTTAAATACATGCGCACCGATTGCGCGAGAAGCTTAGCGTTTACACCTGCATGTGCAAATGTAATGACAGATGTGGCATCCTTACTTGCTGAAGTTTTATCAAGACCGATGACGGGGATGGAAAAAGTGGATGTGTTCATAATAATGTAAGTGTTTTCGTTACGAAGCTAACTGTACAACAACTGATGTGCCCGGCACTCCCGGCACCAAACCTTTTACTGCGATAGTTTTATCGGTCACCGCAATAACACGAAGTCCTTTGACTGTGATATTTTTCCCACCCATACGACCGGCCATACGCAAGCCCTTGCGGATACGACCAGGAGTGGTGCCTGAGCCGATAGATCCCGGAGCACGATGTCTGTCAGATTGTCCATGAGTCTTGGGGCCACCACTAAACCCATGTCTTTTGACTCCACCCTGAAATCCCTTACCTTTAGAGACTGCAGAAACATCTACCCTATCTCCTACCTTGAAAAGCACTTCAGGATTAAGTGCAGAGCCCACAGTCAACGTGTGATCTCCCACCTGGAGGCCGAATTGACTCTCAGTTTGCACAATAGACATTCTATCTGTTGTTTGCTTGAGGCGAATTTCTTTCACTCGGCGTGGCACAGTGGTGATGCCCACCTTCTTTAAAACTCCGGCCGTTGGTTTATCAATTTTTTTTGCAGTCCCTGCGGCAAGCTTAACTGCATTATATCCGTGTTTTTCTTTGGTTTTTACATCGACCAAATGCAAAGAAGGAACCGTAAGGGTGGTTACGGGGATACGACGTGAAGCTGTATCAAATGTTTGTGTCGTTTTGCCTTTCTCGGCAATAAGAACTGATTGCATAGTACAACAATAATTTCCACCCAACAAGACGGGCATTATATCCCAAACTTAATATAAACTCAAGCGTGATCACATCTTCACTTCGACCTCGACGCCCGCAGGCAGTTCAAGATGCATGAGTGTGTCAATCGTTTGATTAGTCGGATTCTGAATATCAATGAGGCGTTTGTGGGTTTTGAGTCCAAAATGCTCTCGTGCATTTTTGTCAATAAATGGAGCTTTATTGACGACAAATGTTTCTTGCTTTGTCGGAAGGGGTATGGGCCCATTGACCGATGCTCCTGTTTGGAGCGCTGATGTAACAATCTTCTGACACGTCTCATCTATAAGACGATAATCATACGATTTGAGCCGGATACGTATTCTTCCTTTAGGCATATTGAAACGTGCTTGATCAAATAGATAAATCTGCCCGCTTGATCAAAAAGCGGGCAGAGTGTGTTTCAAAGACTTACTTTAAAATCTTCGTGATTACTCCTGCACCCACCGTGTGTCCACCCTCTCGAATGGCAAACTTCAACCCATCCTCAAGTGCGAC
>JAKQDR010000218.1 GCA_029573715.1 bacterium
ACATAAGAATCCATTTAATCGCATATTCGGCAAATTGTTTAGAAGGTATATACTGCTTTAGCTCTTCAACCGCTGCAATACCCTTATCCAAATCAACACCACCAAACAGTTCTCCACGCATCCCGTATTCATGCGGATCATAATTTACGGCTTCTCCCCTCCCATACTGCAAGCGATAATCACCCTCTGCAAAAACACTGTCTTTTGTTATTTTTCCGGATAAAAGCCCGCTTGCAAGCGGTACTCGCGCAATAATTCCTATATTACGCTTTTTAGCTTCCGGAAAAAAAATATTTTGCGGACGTTGTCGAACCATATTGTATACAATTGGCGTGCCCCCCAATCCTTGAACCAGTTCCAAAGTTAGTGGAGTGATGATAAACTAACGAAGAAGGAGAATGGAGATGGCAAGGAAAAAATACACAACAGAGCAGATAATTGTAAAGCTTAGAGAAATTGAGGTTTTATGCGGACAAGGAAAAACAATAGGGGAAGCGGTTAGACAGGCGGATATTTCTGAACAGACGTACTACCGCTGGAGGAAAGAATATGGCGGAATGAATAAGGATGAAGCTAAACGACTCAAACTGCTGGAAAAAGAGAATGTGCGCTTAAAGAAACTGGTTGCAGAGCAAGCACTCGATATAGAGATACTCAAAGATGTAAACTCAAAAAACTTCTAAGCCCTGTAAAGCGGCATGCGGCCGTAGCGTATGTGATAGAGGCTCATAAAATATCACAAAGGCGGGCTTGCAGGGTGCTGGACGTGAATAGAACCGCATATAGATATGAACCCATCAGATTACCGGACGAGGATGAAACACGTGCGGATATCGTGGATAAAGCGTGTAATTACGGACGAGTGGGGTATCGGATGGTAACAAATATGATGCGAAATGAAGGTAAAATAATCAACCATAAACGGGTAGAACGCATATGGCGGGAAGAATACCTCAAACTTCCCAAGAAACAAACGAAGAAACGCCGATTGTGGCTAAATGACGGGAGTTGTATCCGCCTCCGACCAGAGCATAAAAATCATGTTTGGAGCTATGACTTCGTAGAAGACAGAACAATGGATGGACGAAAAGTCCGGTGGCTGAATATTATCGACGAATATGAGCGTGTATGTTTGGCAAGTGTGCCCAGACGCAGTTGGCGAAGTACAGATGTCATTGAGGTGCTGGCGGAAATCATGATATTACGAGGATGTCCGGAATATATCCGCAGCGACAATGGCCCTGAATTTGTTGCAAGGAGGCTTCGTGAGTGGCTAAATAATCTGGGGATTATCACTACATACATTGAGCCTGGTAGTCCGTGGGAAAATGGCTATATAGAGAGTTTCAATTCCAGGATGCGCGATGAATTTTTGAATGGGGAGCTGTTTGGAAATATATATGAGGCACAGGTATTGACACAAAGATGGGTACGCTACTACAATGAAGTCAGACCACATAGTAGCCTTGGCGGCAGGCCGCCAGCGCCTCAGAGCATGGTATATGCTGTATAAGAAACTTTTACGATGCCTCCTCCACTAACTCTGTACTTGGTACAAAGATTGGGGGCAGCCCAAATACATTACTAAACTTTTCTGACTTTAGATTCATTCTGTTCCCCCCATTTTAAATATATTAATGAAGCTGCGATATTTTATTTTGTTCCCCCTTTTGCCGCAACCACATAGATTGAACAAAGCATGGAGCGCTATCTTTCGCCGATTGTTTAATTAAGCGTCCGCCATTCATTGACCGGCCAGATCACCGCCATAGCATGCCCTACGATCATATCATGGGGAATCGGCCCAACAACCCTGCTGTCTGTTGAATTTGCACGGTTATCTCCCAATACAAAAACTGCGTCTTCCGGAACGGTTACCGCCGCCATATCAGGATAAGCCTGCAGGCTGATGTAATCCTCCTGCAATGGCTGCCCATCAACGTAGACGATACTGTCTTTAATTTCTATTGTCTCACCCGGCAGTCCGATTGCGCGTTTTACGTAGTTGTTATCCGTA
>JAKQDR010000233.1 GCA_029573715.1 bacterium
TGCTCAACGCCGGCTGGATTGAAACCACGCATGGTGATTTCCAGTTTTACATCGATGGCGTTTCTCCATCGGTAGCAAGGCTGCTGGAAGCTGTGGACCGCGAACGCTGTACAGTAGCATCTTCGTTAGGCATCCGCGCGCGCACTGGCTTGGAGTGGCTCGCAATGGCTTATGATGCCCGCGGCACGGATCTTTTCGAAGCCATCCACAACCAGACGGGCTACTACGGCATCAAAGCACCAGCCACGCTGCAACACCGCTATATATTTGAAGAAGTGCCGATGAGCTTGGTGCCGATTGCAGCTTTAGGGCAGCGCTACGGCGTCTCTGTGCGCGCGATTGATGCTATCATCCGCTTGGCGTGCATTGTGCATAATACGGACTATTGGCGCAAAGGTCGCACGCTGGACAGGCTTGGCATCGCGGATCTCAGCGTGGAAGAGTTGACGCGTTACGTGGAGACAGGCGAGCGGGATTAAGGCGTAAAGTTCGTATCCATCTTAGAAGAGATGTAAACTGAAAGCTTAGTTTGTATACATCTCTTGGTAAATTACTCTTTGGCAGCTTTGCGCGCGAGGGCGCGTTGCACTGCTGGGCTGGGTTTGCGCAGCATCTGCGCTAAGTGTTGTACAGCTGCTATGGGGTCGTGCAGCAGCATGCGCGGGCCGGCATAGCGCATCACCTGGCGGATCTGCGCACGCATGGCTGGCTGGTAGCAATGCACAGGGCATTTAGCACAAGTGGGTTTATCGGGCAGGAAGGGGCAACGGGCAATGCGCGCATGTGCATAAGCTTTGAGCTCTGTGCACTCGGGGCATAGGCTGCCCTGCGTGTGGTGCTGCGCATGGCAATATAGCGCGATCATCTTCCCGACAGTGCGCTGCTCTTGCGCAATCCGCCGCTGGGCAGCTGGGGAGGTACGATCAGTCATGAGGGCATATTATAACCTCGCCCAGCCACAGAATGGCTCAATTTGCTCTCTTTTCGTTAATATTCAAAAGGCTTGAGCTGCCAATCGTCCAAGTCGAAAATATATTCCTTCCCGTCCGCATCTACCAAGACAAATTTATCAAAACCATACCAGTACACGTCCCCAAAGGTGTGGTCCTCATATTCAATCACGCTATATTCATTCTCGCTTAGGTTGATATACCCTACGCTCGACTTTCCGGAGAGCGGGCAAGAAGATTCGAACTGCAGAAAAACAACTTGTTGGCTATCCGCACACCAGTCGATCGGTCCCTCTTCAATTTCAGGATCTTGAAAGAGGTATCCGGTCAACTTTTGCCCGTTGACATCCCATACCCATAGATGGTCATTCTCCCATGCAGCAATTTTAGTGTTATCCGGGGAAAGTTCCCCCGCGCCGATAAACTGCTTCGTCTGAAAATTGACATCTATGCGGTAGATAGGGGGTTGCCAATAACTGCAGCCATCTGGGCGTCCCATACGCGCCGTGGTGTAATAAAAAAAGCGGCTATTGGAAGACCAAAATAACGGTCCTATGCCGCGCGCACCGGTCCCTTCGCAGCTTTGCACCTGAAAATCGACAACCACAGCACTCATGTCGGTGAGGTGCACCATGTTAAGTTGATCGTAAGCCACTTCATCACCATCGCCAACTTGCATGCAGTCGTACGCGATTAGATCTGCTCGCCATTCGCCATCTGGTGAGAGAGACGAAAGCGATATCTGTGGTTTCGCCATTGCCATGATCGTAGGAACAATCGTCGGCATTGCCGCCGGCGTTCTCTTAAAGAAGATCGTGGGGGTTTGGGTTGGGGTTTTCTGAGCCAGCGTTGCGGTGGGCGCTGCCAAGGTCGCTGTGGCAGTGGGGGCTTGGGTAGCGCTCGGGAGGCTGGTGGGCATTTCGGTTGGCGTTGGGACGAGGGTGCACCCCGCCACGAGAACCACGAGCAAAAGGCTTAAGCACACGGTCAATTTTTTCATTCTGTCACTCCTTTCATTGTAAGCCGCAGGCTCAATCTATAGACGGCAGCAGGATGGGGGATGTTCCTGCCGTCAAAAGATGATAGCGAAATGAGCGCAGAATAAAAATTTATAATCTTGAGCGGATTATAACCTATTGTAAGTTTGTCAATTTTGAGGAACCCAAAAATAAGGATTTTGAAGAATGGGATGGAATTAGCACAAGAGAAAACAGAAAAGTACCTTCAAAAATATTTTGAAAATCTATAGGGTATAATTTTATTAAATCACCTCGGAAAAGAGTAGTTAATGGGAACAAAACAAGAAGTAATAAGTAGGTTATTCGAGATTTGCGTCCATCAAAACAATTATTGCTTCGATAACAAGCTCGTTAAGGAGGTTTGCCATGAATTGGGATTCGGTAACCCTTTTGATGTAACTAAGGTTGATAACTCCTCTCTATTACCAGAGAATGTAAAAGCTGCAGATTATTTCATCGTTCATCTCGGTAGCGGTCTTCACCAATTTGTAAAGGGGATTAATTATGGTTATCATAAATTTGAACCTATAGATGAAGATGAAATCTACGAGTGGAAATATCGACAGAGTTTACTCAATGACTTTGATACAAGTGAGTCTAATATACTATCTGTAGCCAGTAACCAGAGAATAATTCACGATTTTTTGTATAATGATATTGTAGCATCACCCAAAGTTTACAATGCGAGAAGAACTAAAACATCTTTTGAATATAAAGTTGGAGAAACTACAGTTAAATGCAAAAATCTTCAGATGGAAATTGATTTAACTTTGGAGTATCAAGGCGTTGTAACGGTTGTAGAAGGAAAAAATGGGTTTCCAAAAGATTTTGCCGTCTACCAATTATTTCACCCTTATAAATACTATGATATATTGAAACAAGAAAAAAGTATTGCAATTGATAAGATAACCTGTTGTTATATATTAAGAAAAAGAAATCAAGAAGCGTCTATTCTGCGACTTTATAATTATACGTTTGATGATATAAACCGAATCGAATCCATAAGATTACTAAAGAAATCGCAATATACTTTGCTTAAAAGATAATTATTCTATAAGATTGATATGGAAAATCCTTTGGAAGAATTCCTCAATAAAGTTTACTTGGGCGATGTAATGGAATTACTTAAGAAATTGCCCGATAAATCGGTAGATATGATTTACAGCGACCCGGATTACAACGTTGGTATTAAGTATGGCGATAAATCTTACTCCGTTAGCTTTGACCAATATATTGAATGGTATATCAACTTATCTAAAGAGTCACTTCGTGTTCTCAAAGATGATGGGAATATGTTTTTAATTAATTACCCCAAACAAAATGCCTATCTGCGGGTTAAGTACCTAGATCAAGCTTGTTATGAAGTTTTAGATTATTCCTGGGTATATAACACTAATATTGGGCACAGTCCCAAGCGCTTTACGACAGCTCATCGCAGTATTTTACACTGCAGAAAAACCGAAAATAATAAATTTTATAAAGAGAATGTTGCTGTCCCATATCAAAACCCAACAGATAGACGCATAAAACAAAACATCAGCAAGGGTTCTCCAGGTCGCATGCCCTACGATTGGTTTTACTTTGACTTGGTGAAAAATGTAAGCCGCGAAAAAACTTTTCATGCCTGCCAGATTCCTCAGGAGCTAGCAGAATTGTTGATAAAAGC
>JAKQDR010000239.1 GCA_029573715.1 bacterium
AAACATTCTTTGAAAGTTAATTAGGAACTTACCACAAAGTTAATTAAACGGTTGAGTATACTATAATCAAATGCTAAGGAGGCATAAGATGGAAAATATCACATACAAGATTGACTGGGTTATTGTAAACGAGAACCCCGACCGCAATAAACAAGGGCGCTATGTTTACATCTTCGAGTCCGACCACGAGCTAACGCGTTTACTTGACACAATCGAAACAGCGGTTAGGCATGGCGATTATACAGGCAATCGGTTTACAGGCAGGTTAAGGGCGCCGATTAAACGGATTGAAGAAACTTGTTATGACGATGGGGGCTTTGTTACATACGCGCGCGAAACATGCATAGGTAACATTATGTTTATAATCGAAAATGGTAAAATTGTTAATCAGTGGCATGACACATTGCTTGAGTTGTTTACAAGCAACGCGCAACAATCTTAATTTAATCAGGGGGGGTAATCATACCCCCCGACTTATCATAAGCACAGGAGGCTACTATGAAAGAAAAAGATTTGAAGGAGCATTTGGCTAACACATTAGCATGGCTGAGGCTGGAACGAGATGAGAACCCCGACTTTATATCTGACGATGCTTTACAGTTTATCGCTGCTAACATGATTGGCGCATTAAATTGGGCAGATAAGACATTTGATGAGCAGGAGTTTATCGCTGGGGTTAATAGAGAATACGATTATAAGGCTTATGTTAGAAGTAAAGGCAATTGTATGCGTATTGCTAAACAGGAAAAAATAATTTAATTATCTAAAAGCACAGGAGGCATAAGATGAACGATAAAATTAACGTATACGATTATGAGGCATTCGAGGGCTCGATTGACCGAATTTTCAACAGGATTAATCAATTCCGAGCCATGATTTGTTATTATCCCGACCTTAGAGAGTGGTTATATAACATTCTCGAAGGTTACATTGAGCCTAACGTATATAATGTTTATGACTTATACGTTGAGATTTGCAAGACTGCTAACATCGAACCGATTAGCTTTGATAAATTCGATAAAGCTTATCAGTACAAGTACTTTACCATTGGCATGAACTTTGACGAGGCGACTTTGACACTTGCTAACATCGTGTTTGGCTGGTACTAACAGGAGGCTTAACATGAAAAGTAAAATTGATTACAGGATTGACCATATCGTTAGAGATGTGCCGTTTGACAATAAGAGCAGTTGTATCATATATGCTCGAAAATCAAAGGCGAATTTAATTAAGTTGCTTACTAAAATTGATTCTGAGGTGCGCGCTGGACGTTATAGTGATGCTAAATTCTCAGGCTTTATCAGAGTACCTGTTTATCAGGTTGAAGAGCTTGACGCTGGCGATGGGTGTATGTATGAACACAAATCACATCTTGGTAGCATTAGGTTTGAGCTTGAGGATGGCGAAGTTATAGGAGTTAATCTTGACACATTACTTGGATTGAACGTTACAAAGTATCACATTGAAAAGGAGGCATAACATGGAAAAGGCATTAAAGGCATTTGCAAAGGATAAGTTCTTCGGCTTGTTATATCTTGATCACGATGAAGAATGGCATTTGCGTATTATCCTACCCGTTGACCAGGTTACAATCATAACCCCGATGAAGTATTACGTTGATGTACCATTACAAGCGCATATCAAAGAGATGATCGAGTTTCTATCTATTTGCGAGTGGAGCGATGAGCTAAAATACAGGGATGGCAAGCTATACAATGGCAACAGTAGTATAGCAGCAGAAACTTTTAAGAACGAACCCGATTATCGAAATCTGATTGTACCTTCTGCTAAATCAGTACTTAAATCGGGGGTTAAATTGACTGAGCCCATTGACAATAAGCTGCTGAACTGGGTTAATCAGGCTGTGTATGATGACGGCAGGCAGCTTGACCGCCTTGCTTTCATTAAGATTGAACCTAATAGGATTACAGCTACCAACGGCTACCGATTACATCGAGGCTTTACCCATACTGGCATCGAGGCTGTAATCAATGCAGAGCCTAAGGGCTACTTTAAGGCACCCGTTCAATTCTCAGAACCTATTGAACAGGATGATGGGAAAAGATTTGTATACTCATATCAGTACTATGACTATTGTATGATATGCGCACTCCACAACGCTGATGCAGCTAAGGCTGGCGGTTATAACCTGCCTAACTTTGACACAATCATACAAGAACCTGAGGCTGAGTATCATTTCACATGGGACAAGAGATTAAATTTGGTTAAGAAGTATAAGTCTATCGAACTTGGTGAAAATTTAATCGCCCATGATTATGATAAACACTTGGACTTGAACCTTAAAACACAGATTAAATTTGGCAAGCCATTGTATGTATCACCAGAGCTATTTATCGAAGCGCTTGACGGGCACGATGCAACTTTGGGTATTGTATCTGCTATGGGGTACGCTGACCGAAAATACTGGCTGATTAATATCACTTATGATAATAGACTTGCCGTAATCGCAAGCCGTTCTGATAAATAAGGAGGCACATAATGCAACGCAAGATTAAGAAGTCCGCAAGCAAACAATACTTCTACTCACGCAAGACTGATGGCGAGATTACAGTCTTCCGTAAAGGTTCGCCCGTGTACATCGCCAGGAACTGGGGCGATGCGCATGATTATATCAAAGCACAGCTGGACAGGAAATCAAGTTGAGCGCCATATTAACATCAATTTTATTGGCAAGCTCAATCATCTTCACGGGTGTCAGTAGTGAGGGGTTTGACATTAATAGCGTCGAACGGGAACTCCAACCCTTAGCCAGTAAACTGGCTACAATCACAGGATATTCTGAAAACGAGGTGCTATATCAGGTATTTGGCGAGCTGAACTTTGTCCTGGTTGAACAAGCTAATTACGGGCTGACCTGCTGGGCTTGGCTAAAATGTTATGGCAACCCCGATGACCTGACCGACCCGTTAGCACATGGTCTGCTCATTCACGAGCTTGGACACAGGTTTATCAATGGCTTACATCTGGGCTTTAAGGACTTG
>JAKQDR010000252.1 GCA_029573715.1 bacterium
AACGGATTGCGTTAGCGGCGGGTGGAGGGCTTAGACGAAGCCTTCCGAGCCGATAACTTTTCGGGCTTAGATAATGCTTGAGGTGGGGACAGTACCACCCGTCCGCTGCACGCGATGTTAGCCGCCGCCATGACGAACAAGCGCAACTGCGAGCCGCGCCCACGAGATACGCGGAAACCTGCTTGCTTTGCGAGCGTGACAAGTTGCTGATAATCTTGCTCAGGAAATTGCAAGTTTTTCATACCAAAACTTTCCTACTTTGACTTTATTTGACGTGTCATCAGGCTCGTTTCCGCAAGTTCCGCAACCTTGACCACGCCCAAGACAATCTGGGCATTCGTTGATGAAAATAACACGGCGACCATAGCCTCGCTCTTGAAATTTAATCTTTTCTGATGCTGCTGTTTTATATGCCGCTTGCGCTGTAATCTTTTTCATTTCATGCTCCTTGTTTGGTATGCTCTAAATATACAATAAATCATTAGATTTGTCAAGGGCAATTTCGCAGGCAAGACAGGCGGCTAACGGTTTGCCTTACCTGCGCTGGGTGGGCGTAGATAATGCTTGGGATATGGATTCGGCTGAGGTGTAGAAATCTGCTTGAAAAGCCGCAGACTCCCCAGCGTCAGGTGCAGGCTGTGTTAGCCTGCGCCAACTTCTTGTGGCATTACACAACCGCCAATACCATCTGAGCCAGCGACAGCAAAACCTTTTTCAATTTCATCTGAGATAATGCCGTCAACAATATCGGCGAAATGAGCGGCAAGGTTGAATATTTTATAAGCAGGATATTCAAACTCTTTGAATAACTCATCGCCCTTATGGATCGTAACTTTCGCGTCTGACGCTTCGCCCCAATAAGCCCTGATGCGATAGCCACGATTTTCAATATCAAAAGCAATTTTCATTTCAGACATGACAAACTCCTTCGAGAGCGGTCTAACGGTTTGCTTTACTGGCGTTGCCCCGTGCCATTGCACGGAATACAAAACTGCTCAACGCCATGAGTATTTTTTACGAAACCCTTGCCAGCGCAGACGGGGCAAACGTCCAGTGCACGCTTTGTTAGGCGTTGCACTTCGCCTTCGAGTTTTTCGGAAAGCGAATTGACTTTTGCAATACCGCTTTCGGTTAGCCCAGACTCCATGTTGATTAGGGCTAATTGCAGGGTGCGTATTTCTTTTACTGTAAGTTTCATGTTTGCTCCGAAACGCCTAAGGTTTGCGTAACCAGCGGCGGGTGCTTGGGAACACCACTGCCACGCAAGACTATAAATTTTTGCCAGACTTCCCGCCGTCTGGTTCACGCTTTGTTAGGTGGCGTTACAATCCACCAAAACGACTGTCATATATATGTGTGTTTACCCCGCATTTTGGACAATTAGTATTCCAGCTTATACCTTCAACGATTCTAATGTGACCGTTTGAGCACGTTACTTTTGCCTTCGTTGTATTATTTAGTCTGCGTTCTACATATGAGAATGCGTCCTCATATGTAGGAAATTCCATAGGCAGTTCTGGAAATTGTTTATCTGATAAATTCGCTAGCCCGCGTCGCTGAACCCGCGCAACGCCTGTTTTTAACTCAACAATAACCACGCTACGATAATGCGGGATTTTCTTTTCCTCCGCTTCCTTCCAATACCTCTCTACGAAACCCATTTTATTGCTCCTCTTTACAAATCACGCACGGGCGAAGAACACCGTCAAAAAAAACTTTTGTACCATGACACAAGGGGCAGACTCTAGTTGCACTATTCCATGCCTCTATTGCTAATTTCATACATGCTTCCGAGTCAATCGGATTGTACATCGTGCGAAATTCTATATTCCACTCATTGCAACAATCGCCAAATACATACGCCCACTTAACTCCATTATCAGCGATGAGTAGACTATTGGGAGTTTTACCACATGGGCAAGGTTTCAAAGCCATAAGGAAGCCACCTAACGGTTTGCGTTAGCGGCGGGGCAGATTTAGCGTAGTGACAGAATTTTCGCGCATACGCTGTTTATTTTCTTCTGTTGGTTCGTCTGCATCCAGCCCCGTCCGCTGCACGCTTTGTTGGGCGGCGGCGCGGCGGTATTTGTAGCTTGATGGGCAGGATGAATTTTTGCACATCCAATAATGATAACCAGTGATTTCAGTTAACATTTCCAACTCGTTTTGACAATTAGGACATTTAGGCATAACTTCCTCTGGCGGAGCGTCCGCCCAACGGTTTGCGTTAGCGGTTGGTGGGCTGGCGGCGAAGATACTCAATGCCAGAACCAGTTGAAGGCGTAGGAACAGGCTCGTTAGCGGGAAGAATCCCACCAATCCGCTGCACGCTTTGTTGGGCAGATTGCATTGTGCTTACCAACTGGCTCAATTCGCCACGATGAAAATTGGCTTGCACAACATCGCCTGCCTCGCAAGCATATTGCCATGCTTCCGCTACTTGATGAATACGTTTTGCTATTTCTTCAAACATTTTTGCTCCTATCTGCCCAACGGATTGTATTACTGGCGGTGGTGAGTATCAACTTCGCCAGCCGATAAAACTTCGGGTGTAGATTCACCTTCGGGAGCGCAACCAGTACCACCGTCCAGTGCATACTGTGTTGGGCGGCTTTGTGTTCGCGCAACCAGAACATTGAACGAAAGAAAACACGCGACGCACTCAATACCTTTTTGCTCCATGATTGCATCTTCGATGAAACTTGCGTCATAGCGCGAGACAATATGACAATGCGGGCAAGGTATTCTAATTTTCGGCATAGCGTTGTTGGCATATAAAACCATTGCTACATCACTACTTCGTTGAGCGAGAGCCGCCCAACGGTTTGCTTTACTTGACCGCCGCGTTTGCACACGGACACCAATCACAATGAATACCTGCCACCGAGCCACAATTGCATACCAGAGCCGAAGGCGGGTCAAGTGCAAGCATTTGTTGGGCGGCTAACCATGCGTAGAACTCTTGAATTAGCATAAACTCTTTTGGCGAGAGTGTATTCTTTTCAAGAGAAAACTTGACAGCGAGATTTTCTTTGCCAAATAGTTCTTCACACATAAAGACTCCTTTTATGGGCGAAGCCGCCCAACTAGGGATTATCCAATTTCGTACACACATAATTGTCAACAGCGATTCGTACAAGATCATTCACCGTATAATAGGGCTTCAATCTTTCCGCTTCTGCTTTCAACCTGTCCAACGAGGCGGTAGTCAATCGTCCA
>JAKQDR010000269.1 GCA_029573715.1 bacterium
TATACACCATCGCGCGTCGACTCAAATCTACGTGCGCATTGAGAATTTCCAGCAAGGAAGAGCCAGTGAATACCATATGTAGATCAGGATAGTCATCATAGATATTCTTGATTGCCTGCGACCACTGCGGATATGCATGCACTTCATCGAGAAAAAGGTGAGTTCCACCTCGCTTTACAAAATTATCGGCGAGTTCAATGAGGCTATGATTCGCGAACCATAGATTATCCAAGCTCGCATAGAGCGCAGCATTGAGGTTGTTGCTAAAAGCCTCCGCGATATGTTGCAGCAATAGTGTCGTTTTCCCCACTCCGCGAGCGCCGCGTATACCGACAAGGCGAGCATCCCAGGCAATCGTGTCGGCGATCGAGCGAATAAATTTCTGGTTTGTGGCAGCGATTCTTCGCCTATACTGTTCTATAATTCGTTCCATGATCAAAGTATATCACAAATTGACAAAGATTGAATAGTGCAATAACCATTTTTACTCTATTTTTGGTTATTTGGATAAACAAAATGGCATAGAACCTTTGCAGGGATGTACATGATGCTTCGACAGGCCAACAGGATTTTACTTGATTTACAGCATATTTTATAGAGTAGGAGAGCCAAAAAGCCAAAAAGCCCGCAGCGCCCAGATTGTTATTTGTATCTATCACAGATACGATTTATGCATTTTGTACTTGTCACAGATACAAAGTTCATTTATAATCACTACTATGCGTATCGAACATGAAATAATTACCAACCTCGAGGAAGCCATGCAGCGGCGGCTTTCTATTTTGCCTTCCGCGCTTCGTCCATTTACGCGAGAATATCATGACCTTCCTCAAACATTGGTGCTCACCGGTCCGCGGGGCGTGGGCAAGACGACCTTTCTTCTCCATCATGCGACAGGCAAGCGCTTTCTTTATCTTTCAATGGATAATCCTTCGTTCGCTAACTTTCCCCTCTATGATCTCGTCCGAGCCATTTTTTTGGAAGGATACGAAGGCATCATT
>JAKQDR010000293.1 GCA_029573715.1 bacterium
TCAGTGGCATACTTACCATACCCAGCTTCGTATATCTTGTCTAATAATTCTTTCTTTTGTTTAAGTAATAATTTTATCGCCTCGCTGTCCGCATAGCTATCTTCCATGATGGCTATTTCCCTAAGAAGCTCTTTATAACGCTCTTGCTTTGCCAAGTACTCCTCATACGATATACCAAGCGACAAAAACTTATCCTCTAATTCAGCAACCCTTTGCGCCCATTCCTCGTATGCCTTAGTACCCTCTTCTGGTCTTTCAGCCAACAACCTGCTCATCTCCTCTCCGAGCCGTTGCTCGGTTACACCTATACTATTTGTTATATCATCAAGTTCCTTGCGCAAATCGTCTAAAAGTTCTTCATTATACCTCCCCGCATTATCCGTCATAGACGCTATCAGAGCATCAATTTCAGCAATAGCCTTTGCCCATTCTTCTGCCCCAAAATCCCCACCAGACATATCTGACATGTTTAAAAGACCAGCCTCTTTAGCCGCTTCTAAAAACGCATTTTTACCTTGAGCAAAGGCCAGTATGTCAACCCTCATATCTGCCATAATCCCCAAGAGTGCGTTCGCTCTTTCTTCGTCACTTAATGAGGTATCTTTCATTATAGCTTTTAATGATTCACTATATTTATTCAGCACTTCCTCTATGAGCATTGTCTGTAAAAGGTTATTGATAATAGACTCGCTAATATCACTAAATACACCTTCAAGTCCGTATGCTGCAACTCCAATATCCTTAAATGAGTCTATCATGGAAGATGCTATGTCGGACGCCAAATTGCCGAAAAGTTTTGATACATAGTCATCAAGTGCATCCATAGCCTCTGCATACTTCTCAGTGGCGGCAATGGCTTCCTCTACCCACCTTTTTTGCTCCTCGGTCATTTCGTCTCCATAAGTGGTGAGGGCTGCTTGCAAGGCTTCGGTATTCAATATGCCGCCTTTGCCATACAACTCATACCCAAGTTCTTCTACCACATCCTTTAGAACGGCAAACTTATCTTGCCATCCGAAGAAGTTAAAAAATCCACCCCTATTATTTATTCTTAAAACAAACGCTTCTACTTCATTATATCCAGACTCATAAGCCTTTTTAAAAGCCTCTATGTAAGCGTCTTTTTGTGCAAATAAATCAGTTTGCGTTCCGAATATTTTTACAGTTACGTTTGATAACCAATTAGATATGAAACCAAGAGGATTCCCGTAATTGTGCTTCCATTGGGTTTCTGGGTCTATATCGGCATACAACTTTGTCGCCTCTCCCAATACCTTGTTGTATTTTTTCATTGACTCCGATGCCGCATCTATATTATCACGTGCGCCCATGAAGAATGATTCACCGAATATGCCATCGGACTTAGACAATTCGTCCACAGACGTAACCCATGCCTCCAACTTGCTATCAGCAACAGCGTCCTTTAATTCCCCAATCTTCTTAAAATCACCAACAAGCATATCTGCGATTGTGGCAACAGCACTTACAATAGCGCCTACCCATCCGCCAGTTTTCGCACCTGCCGCTATTGACTCAATAACATCGGCCAGAGATCCAAGAGTGGATGTAAGCCCTGCAATCCGATCGTCATCCATCGCCTCTGCCATCTCCGTGATTGAGTTTGTTAATTTTACCACCTCTTTTGCCGAGCTAATCAGCATATCTCGTTGCTTCTTTTGCTTCTCA
>JAKQDR010000011.1 GCA_029573715.1 bacterium
TTGAATATGTGGTCACCGGGCACAATATCAAGCGAGCCGATGTAGAGCGTGCCGTTGAGCTTTCAAAGGAAAAATACTGCCCGTGCATCGCCATGTTCAAGCAAGTAGTGGAGATGGAATACCTCATCACGATCCACGAAGTTGAAGCATAACAGAAGTTGGCTTGCTGCAAAATTATCGGGGTCCCGCGAAATTGCGGGATCTCTTTTCTGGTAGAATCAGCAACCATATGAGGTTCGCTTGAGATCTAGCAAATTAGTCTTGCTTTCACTTTCTCTCGTTCTGCTGGTTGGAGCTTGCTCCGGAGGGCAGACCAGTACGATGGTCTTCACCCTACCTGCGCCTCACGTCCAACTCACGGATCTACCTACCGAACCAACCCGCAACTCCGCGAATCCCATTCCTACTGATATAGCTACCACCCCGACAGCTTCATCCATATTGTCATCAGCGCTCAATGAGGTCAAGATCCCCGAGAACCGTACGCATTATGAGCTCAACCTAACCCTAAATTACTATACACATTATGGCATTGTTGAGGAAATTATTACCTATACGAACCGCAGCACGCGAGCATTTGAAGAGCTCTTACTTTCCATCCCGCCTAAGAACTACCCCGGGAGCTTTACGCTGCAGAGCCTAAGCGATGCAGATGGTAACTCCATCACCAATTGGCGTGAGGAGGGCATCAACCTTTACGTGCCGCTTGCGCAACCCCTGCAGCCAAACCAAACCACCAGCTTGAGGCTTAATTTCCGCTTGGATTTTCCCACAGTCGAGGGCACCTTTGGTGTTTCTGGCAGGCAAACGAACCTCATGAATTGGTATCCCTACATCCCGCCGTACGATGAAACTGAGGGATGGATCACACACCCGCAACAAGTGGTCAATAACATGGTTGTGGGGGAATATGTAGTCAATGAGGTGGCTGATTTTGACGTGACTCTTAAACTGACTGACCGCGAAGAATTGATTGAAGTTGCAGCCAGCGCTCCCGCTGAGGAAACTAACGGCGTGCGCAGTTATCACTTGGAGTTAGCCCGCGGCTTTGCATTCTCAATTAGCGACAGCTACTTTGAGCATGAAATCGTGCAAGATGGTGTGCGCATTCACTCTTACGTCTTCATGGAAGCGCAAGATGCCGGCGAAGCGGTGACTGAGATAGCTGCGCAGGCGCTCAAGCTGTTTGGCGAGCTGTATTACCCTTACCCACGGGAAATGCTCACCATTGTTGCTGCTGACTTCTTGCACAACATGGAGATGGACGGCATGGTAATGATCAGCTACGGGGTGTTCGATTTCTATAATGACACCCCCAAAACTAACCTCACCATTCTGACGCCTCACGAAGTCTCCCATCAGTGGTTTTACAGCCTGGTAGGCAACGACCAAGCCAAGGAGCCCTGGCTGGATGAAGCTTTAGCGACATATCATGAAGTTTTATTCTACCAGCGCTACCATCCCGATTTGGTCCAGTGGTGGTGGGATAACCGTGTCAGCGGCTTTGCACCACAAGGTAATGTGAACAGCGATATCTATATCGCAGGCGGCTATGAGGCTTATCGAAATGCGGTTTACTTGCATGGTGCTATGTTTCTGCAAGAAATCCGCGATGCCGTCGGCGATGAAGCCTTCTTCGCCGCACTTAAGGATTACGCAATCAACAATGCCTATCAAATTGCCACGTCCGAAGACTTTTTTGACTCTATCGCAAAATTTAGCACTGTAAATTTAGAATCGATAAGGGGACAATATTTTGTTGATTAGATTTTCATTGTAATACTTACTGTTATTAACAAAGCGCGTTTTTGGAGAAAAAATGAAAAATATTGCACCGATTTATATTACGAAACCATTTCTTCCACCTTTTGAAGAATTTAATGAAGGCTTGAAGAGGATTTGGAACTCGAGAATGTTAACCAACTTTGGCCCATTATATACAGAATTGCTTTCATGTTTGAAAAATTATCTTCAGGTTGAAAATTTATCGCTAGTAGTCAATGGTCATCAAGCACTTGAGATAGCTATATCTGCTTTGCAACTAAGTGGTGAAGTCATTACAACACCTTTCACATTTGCCTCTACAACACATGCCATTGTTCGATCAGGTTTAGAACCAGTTTTTTGTGATATTCGTATGGACAATTACAATATTGATGAAAGTAAAATTGAGGCATTAATCACCAATAAAACCTCAGCAATTCTCCCAGTACATGTCTTTGGTACACCATGCAATGTGGAAGCGATCGATTCGATTGCCAAGCAGTATGGCATTAAGGTGATCTATGATGCTGCACATGCATTTGGAGTAAAGATTGGAGATCGTGGCATAGGTTCATTTGGTGATATAACCATGTTTTCTTTCCATGCCACAAAGGTATACAATACGATTGAGGGAGGGGCATTAGCTTTTTCGAATAAAGAACTCGCTCGAGATATCTACCTTAGGCAAGATTTTGGGATTGCCAATTCAGAAGAGGTTTTATTGCCCGGCACAAATGCCAAAATGAATGAATTTCAGGCTTTAATGGGGCTTTTAAACCTTAAGTACATCGATCAAGAAATTATTAATCGCCAAAAGAAAGTTGAATTATATCGTCATCATCTAAGAGCAATTCCAGGAATTAAACTTTTATCGAATAATATCGAAAACTTAAGGGAAAATTGTGCATATTTTCCTATCGTAGTTACTGAAGATTATGGATTGACCAGAAATGAATTAGCATTGATGCTTCAAAAGCATAATATTTTTCCACGAAAATACTTCTATCCGCTTACAATGGATTATGCCTGCTATCGAGGAAAATATCGAGGAGAAACTCCCACTGCTAGATATATTGCAGATCGGGTATTATGTTTGCCAATCTGGGGAGAGATAGATTCAGAAGTGATTGACTACATCTGTGGGATTATTTCCGACCTTTACAATTCTTATGGTCTTGCATAAACAGTCATCTTAGCATTTTTTGTGATAATAAGAACATTAGATGGAGGCAAAATTGATATGGTTTCCACAACCGGGTTAAGTGTCGTAATTATGACATATGATGCTAGTGATTTAATAATCAAAACCTTAGCGCATCTTAGCCATCAAGAATTTTCAACGCCAATCAACTGGGAAATCGTTCTAGTGGACAATGCTTCGACTGATAATACGATTCAAGTTGCTCAAGAAAATTGGAATAATAGTAATGTTCCAATGAAAATAGTTAAGGAACCACGACCTGGGGTTGCCTATGCACGCAAAACAGGGTTTAAAAATTGTAATTATGAATTTGTAAGTTTTATAGATCAAGATAACTGGGCTACCCCAAATTACGTGGAACAAGCGTTTCTATCCATCGCATCGAAACCAAGTGCTGGTGCAATTGGAGTATCTAGCAAAGCAGTATTTGAAACTGAAATTCCTAATTGGTTTAAAAAGTATGAAAATAATTACGCTGTAGGACAACAATATACAAAAAGTGGAAAAATTGATAAACTGGATGGGCTAATTTGGGGCGCTGGAAGTATATTTCGTAAAGAAGCTTGCATGCAGTTAATTAATGCGGGATATGAGCCAATATTATCTTCTCGGCGAGGAACAAAGTTGTTATCAGGTGACGAATCAGAATTACTATTACTAATGAAAATGTGCGGCTGGGATATTTACTATGATGACCGGATCCAGATTCAACATTTTATGACCGAGGAGAGGTTGAGTTGGCAATATTATCTA
>JAKQDR010000015.1 GCA_029573715.1 bacterium
GCTGTGCGGTTACGCTGCTGGTCATGCTCGGGTATGAGAAGTCGCCGAGCTGGAGGTTCCACTGTACGGATTGTCTTTTGTCTCCCGTAATGCGACCTCCAGAAGTGGGGACATATTCCACCGTTGACACAGGGAGAAAAACATGCCAATTAAGGTCCGAGCGTAAGGTATAATTATATGTAAATTTCCAAAGAGAAAAATCTATAGTACCAGGAATCGGAACTTGATCTAACGAGATCGCAGGTCGAATATAAGGGGTCGTACTTACCACCTGTCGAAATGAACTCTCATATAATGGACTCCAGCCAGCCTCATAACAATCTGGATCAAACGGATCATGATTAGTTACTTCTTCTACATAATAATTGAGATAATCTGCTCGTTTTGTATCCATCATTATGATTTCAAATTGGTTACGCGACACAAAGAGTGCGTATGGAACATCAAAAAATCCTCCATTATATCCCGATCCTAAGCCCATGCTCCAAGCGGCACCAGCCCAATGTGGTGGAATGGTTATACTAAACATATTATATAATGTGGTGGATTCCCAATATTCATCGTGATCATAAATAATGTCGCCTGTCCCCGTGACCTTATAAATAGAGTTGTACTTTTTGTACACCAAACTAATATCGGGTGGAATCTCGGCATCTTTTGTTAAATACCGCGCTCCATTGGGGGATCGAATATACGCGCCTAGCGGTGTTCGTCCGATGTACTCGCCCGCCGTCAACATTTAATCCTCCTCACATGCCGCCCAACTGCGGCCCGCGTTATTCATGTCTACCCATTCCCCGTTAGATGGTGACTTTTGAACCATAAGCACCTCATTTTTGTAATACATGGGTGTAAGGAATTGAATTTCCCTATTTCCGTAATAGTCCATCGCCTCGCGTGAGTATTTTGTTAGTCGAGTGTAACTCATCTGTGTTCCGTCGCAATAGTGTAATAATTTTTCGTTCCACGATGCCTCTTGCAGCACATGGGGCTTGTAGACTTCACTCATACCTGAGTCCCACCCGTCGGCAAGGCTTGACCATAAGTACCCTTTTATTTTATTCCCGTCCTCACTCAATTCAGATACCTTAAATAAGTTCGTCGAATCGCTTTCTAATCCTTTGTGCACATGGTCCGCGCGCGCGGGATAACTTGCGGTGCCTGCGCTGTTCGAGGTGCCTACACTTCGTATGTTTGTGCCGAATGTCACACGGTGCACATGGTCAACTCGCGCGACATCGTCACTGG
>JAKQDR010000017.1 GCA_029573715.1 bacterium
GGGGCTCCATTTTGGGGGAGTCCCTACATACAGATGTACATGGTCAGGTTGTACCGCAAGCTCAAAGATTTCCCATTCGTGTATTTGGCATGCAAACTTAATCATGCCTTCGATACGTTCTTTAATCTTACCTTCCAGTACCCGCTTGCGGTACTTGGGGATAAAGACAAAGTGGTATCTCAGGTCATATCGTGTTTGAGCAGTAGACTTCAACCCTTTATACACGGGCATATACGGTTGAAGTCTACTGCCTTGCTTCTGTTTGTAAAGTGCTACGCGTTGCAGCCGAGGGCTCAACAGCCCTCGGATAGCTGCGGGTCAATTATAGTATGCGCCAATCCATGATCGACTGTCGTTATTAGATCCCGCACGAACCCGACTAAACCTAATGACGGAATTGCCAGCTTGATCTTCATTAGGACCAATTTCAGTTAATGTATATCCAGATGAGCCTGATCCAAATGGAGTGGTAGTGGAATTGCCTCCGCCTTGAGCGGTGTAAAAGTTGGTAGCTCGCACCTCTCCAACAACATCAAGTACTTCTGCTGGGCTGGAGGAGCCAATGCCGACTAAACCTCCATCACTGATACGCATTCTTTCAACTCCGGATCCTCCGCCCGCGGGTCTAGTTGCAAAAATAAGATTACCACCCCAACTTCCCTGTTGACTTGACGTTATGAGTGTTGCATCAGTATTTGCTCCAAACGCACCACTACTTGAGGGAGATACTATGCCGTTATAACTACCCGTGGATCCACCAATAGTCCAATCTCCGGAACCACCTGCTCCCAAATAGGTTCCTAATTGAAGTGTTCGTAATGGATTAGTTGTTCCGATGCCGACGTTGCCTGTGCCATCAATTGTCATAGCTTCAGTTCCATACGCCTTGATGGTGCTACCATCTGGCCAAGCCGCTCCTGATTTTGTAAAGAAGGAAATTTTCGGTGCCGCTATTCTCATATCTGGATAAGGAGAGCTTGCATATTTCATCGAGAGAATGTCGACATAGCCAGAATCAGCAGTATTGAATATTAGAAAGTCGTCAACACTACCAATACTCGAATCTCCAATCCACAATTGATTTGTAGAAAGTTTATCTTTGAACATGGTGGGTGCTCCAACACTTATCCCCAAAGCATGATTAGTAAATTCTATTCCCTTACCTGATGTCCAATATGTTGTATTTGTTCCTGCAAGTTCCATAGTTGATCGTCCTGCGACATTGGATAAGTATCTTTTAATAATGATTCCATCTGTGGTAGTTGAACCACTAGTTCCATATTGAAATCTGGCTTGAGAAGTGCTGTCTACCAAGAATCCTGCCTGTCCGGTACTGTCCTGCCACTCAGATATATTGCCAGGGGTTGTTGCATTTGCGCGGAAAATGGATGTTACCGAAGAGGCAGCGCCATTAATTTGAAGTTTTGCTCCAGGCGCTGTTGTTCCGATACCGACGTTGCCAGCAAAGTAATTTGTTGCACTCGCATTAGTTTGCCACAGAGCCTTGTTTGCGTTCTGAATTCTGAGGCCAATTAAGTCACCATAACCTGAGAAACTTGCCGGAGCAATGTCAAGCATAATATGAGTTCCCGTATAGTTTGAGCCTGGTTGGACACTTGGATTAAGTCGCATTACAATTTTGTCGGACGCAGTATTGTTTGGATTGGAAAACGGATTGAGACGTAGGCCATCATGAGTCACGCCTCCATAACCCCCTAAGGACATCTGCTCTGCACTGCCTTGCCAAAAACGAATTCTTTCGTCTCCTCCTGAGTTATAGTAGTTGAAACCAGTAAAACCTGAATCTCCATTTGTTGGAGCTCTTAGGTTAATATTGCCCCCGACTTTTATTCCACTGTTCATTAGAAGGTCATAATCAGTTGTGTATCCTTCGGTAAAATTTCCTATTTTCACTTTGCCATTGACAGATAAAGACTGACTAGGCCCCGTCGTCCCGATGCCGACGTTGCCCCCTTCCAATATGGTCATTTTTGCGTCAGCTGTTGTTACAATAGTTCCATCCATAGCACTGTTGAGAGCAAATTGGATACTTGATGAACGACCATAGCCAGTAGTATATGTGCTGAATATGCCAGCTTTATGCTGATTGCTTGTACCAGTGTGTGACAAGTAGAGCGATGATATACCCGTATTAAACCCTGAGTCTATTGCGAGTGAACCCATAACTTGAAGGGTGGTGTTTGGGGCTGTTGTTCCAATACCGACGTTGCCTCCAGAAATAATACTTAGTTTTGGTGCAGTTAGGTCTGCACCTTCGGCGACATCAAACCTCGTTGTACTTGCCGGGTTGCCTAACGTCCAATTTTGAGCTCCTGTCTGAGTAAGGGTTAGGCGTGAATCCACTGCATTTGCGGTTGTAATGTGCAATGGAGATAATGGAGTGGCTGTTTGGATGCCGACGTTTCCACCAGTGGAGTTGCCCTTGACTGTAAACACAGTAATGGGGCTTGTCGATCCAACTGGCGCATAGTCTAAGTTAAATGAATTATTTACGTCAGTGGTACCCGTAACCTGATTCATTCTCCATGCACCTCTAGTGCCATCATCTTTGTACCAACCGGCATTGTAGTAAAGATTGGTAAACCAAGCATATTGGTTGGAAGCAGTGGTTCCAAATCGTGTGTTAAACACAGTGGCTGTTCCGCTAGTGAGCGTCATATACGAGTTGACACCAACTGCAGGAAGTCTAATGGTTGTTGCGCCGTTAACGTCGAGTAACGATCCTGGAGCTGTGGTCCCGATGCCGACCCTAGCATTGACATCATCATAGAAAAGTCCAGAGTTGGCAGTCCAGGTACCTGCGTTGTTATACAAAGTCTGACCTTCTGTGCCTGAGGGAAGGAGGGAGGCAGACAGGTTGGTCCATGCAGTGCCAGTTCCTGTTGAGGTTAGTATGTTGGTGTTTGATCCCGCTGAGTTTGATGAGTCATAGAGTGCTCCAGTGAGTCGAAGATTGCCGTCAACGTGAAGTCTTTGAGTGGGTGAGACTACCCCGATTCCAATATTACCTCCGCTTACAGGAGATGTTGAGGGATTGCCAGCGGTAGTTGAGTACAGTCCTGTTCCAAAGATAACACCACCGATATTGAGTGCATTCGCTGTCGTATTAGGAAGTGAGATGTTTGTTCCAAGGATAATGTTGTTACTGCCAATATTGTTTCCAGAGAATGTTTTGCCTGCCTGATAGCCGATGAGGGTTGAGTATGAGGCTGCGGTAGCTCCACTCCCTGCTTCCATACCTAGGTAGTTGGCGTAACTGGCACCTGTGGCACCATACCCTGCACGATACCCTAAGAAGTTAGAGTTGCTTGCATTGGTGGCGGTTCTTCCCGCTTCATATCCCAGGTAATTACCATAGCCTGCATTCGTAGCATTTTGTCCAGCGTATGTTCCTAAGAAATTTGAGGCTCCTCCACTTGTTGCATTAGCTCCTGCTTGATAGCCAAAGAAGTTTGAATCACTTGCGTTTGTAGCATTGAGACCTGCATCATAGCCAAAGAAGTTTGATAAGATGGCACCTGTTGCTCCCGATCCAGCATTGGTGCCCAAAAACAGTGAGTTGTTGGTTACTGCATTGACCGAAAAGTAGGTGTTGGCTCCGTTAGTGAGCCGAATGGCTCCAAGAGCTGGAACAGATCCGACGTTGACATGTAGCAGACCACCGGGGTTCGTCGTCCCGATGCCGACGTTGCCTCCATCAAAAATTGCGGCGTAATTAGTAGTTCCACCGGTAGCATTAACATATAATCCCCGATTGACTGCCGTTGTCCCATTCCAGGTACCGGTTGATTCCACCGATAGCCCGGTCTTGGTGATTGATGCAGTTGATGATGTGGCGGTATTGGTTAATAGATTTCCAATGTAGTTAGCTGTTTTCGCTCCCGATGCTACCGTATGAAAAATTGAAGAGGGATAATTTGTACCAATACCAACGCTTCCATCATTTACGATAGAAAATCTATCGAGTCCATTAGTGGAAATCGCAAAAGTACCAGCCGCTGCATACGGATTGGTTGACCCATAACTCATAAACCCAATAGTCCCCCCGCCCGTATCAGTGTTCCCAAGGTTGAGCCGGGTGCCCCACGTGTCATTTGATGTAATAGTAGCTTTTGCGATGCCAAGCGATCCAAACGACTGATTAGAGACAGTCAAGGCGCCTTCAACAGTAAGCTTGCTACTCGGGCTTGTCGTGCCAATCCCTACATTACCAGCAACTTGTGTGAAAGGTGTAGATGAAAATATTGCAGTAACAGATGATGTTGATGTGGTTGAAGAGTCAGTCCATGCATCTGCACTATATCCGGTGGATTCAAGTCGCACATAGGCGGTGCCAGCGGTTGTGCCAGCAGTCCTACGCAACCTGAAAGTGGCAACATTCGTATTTACATTAATTTCTATCGCAAAATTATTTCCAGAATATGCACCAGTATCGCTAATTGGCTGCACAATCTGCCAGGCTCCTGATGTTTGACCATAACTCACCGGGATGAGATATTGTTTTGCAACCGAATTACTAGAAGATGGCACCGTGACAGACAACCTCACATTATGAGCGCCATTGGTGACATTAAGATTCCCAATTTCTATCGTATTCCCGACTGTTGTGGGGAGTGCGCGAGTAACCTCAACATT
>JAKQDR010000020.1 GCA_029573715.1 bacterium
TTCAGCGGCCTCTACTTGTTGTTCTTCTGGATTCATGTTAATCTCCTTTGCCGGGTTCAGTTGGCCCAGGCGGTTTATGCTGTCGTTATGCCTCAAATAATATTGGGCTGATGTCGGTCGTTATAAAGTAAAAATCACTCAAACATTACGGTCTGGTCAGGATCATCTTTAGATTGTGAATCAGACAACCACCAATCCATTATGTCTTGCCCACTATTCCATTTATTTGTAATTAATCCGTCGGCATCACGCTTTTTAAGGCATCTTTCAAAAGTTTTTAAATATGCCTTTTTAAATCGAGGCCACCTAAGAAATTCTTCCATCATTTTTTTTGGGCCAGCTAAAGGGCATCCAATACAGCCAATGCGATCCATTCCTTCATCGTATAATTTACAATATGGTAGTTTTTGGCTTCTTATGTATGACCAAACGTCTTCATTAGACCAATCAACAATCGGCCTAACGTAAAAGGTGCGGGCATCTTTAAAACATGCCTCAACCATTGGTCTTTTCGATCTTCCTCTGCTTTCAGCCCATCTTATTCCAGTAACAACGCGCCTTCCTTGCCCATATCTTTCCTTAAAATACTCACAACAGTACCGGACGCGACGAGTTGGTGGCATTCTTTTTTTTATAATTAATTTCCACATGGATATTTCTGGTTTATCAATCGCAACATCAGCGAAGGTTTTAATAAATTGCACCAGCTCAGGCGGGTCAACGGTTGTGTAGTGGTAATGAGCATCATATTTACAGCCAGACCGTTTAACAAGGTCAAGAATCACAACGCTGTCCTTGCCACCAGAAAACGCAACATAGTACCCTTCCGGTGGGCAAAACGCCTGCAACCGGTCAATCGCTATCTCTGCTTTATCTTTCCCAGAAAACAAATCTAAATTACTCATTTATTCCTCAATCTTCCCACCAGCCGATCGCTGCGCTCCGGCTGATCTTTTCGTCATGCCGCATTCCTGCTTGCAGTAACGCCAAGGCGTAACGTCAGGCCTACATCCCCACTGCTCTGTGTGTATCGTGTGGCATATAGGACACTTGCACTGAACTTCGATTTTCTTGATTTTTACACTACCCATTAGACCACCATGTTGCATTGTAAGTTTTAAGCTGTTTTGTTCTCAGCACTGCATGAGAGCATTCTGGCCGGCAATAGCGTTGATCACTTTTGATTGGCAGGTAAAGCCGTCCGCAGTAATCGCATTGCTTCAATGGCCGAAACAACAGCTTATCTGCCCGGATTTGGGCGTTCTTTCGACGCCTCTTCTCCATGTACCATTCCTGACGACAGAGTTCGTCGCAATGATCCTGCGAGCATTCTTTGCACCCGCAGATTTTTCCGTCTTTTAACCTCATCGCACCGCCACCTTGAACTTACGGCCTTTGCTGTCAGTCGCAATAAACCCGTCATCGGTTCTTTCAAGTTTTGCGTTGTCTATACCAATGATTTTAAGCTCCCTGCTGACCACTTCCTGCTCGTAAGCAGTCATATATTCTGTGTCGTGTTGGCGCGTGTCCTGGCAGGCAGTCAGGATGCCAACGACCAAGCAGGCGAACAGCATGATACCTAATCCAAGTTCAAGGACAGGATTTGACTGCGGCTCGGATCGCTCAAGAGCGACCCAGTAGTTACGGACTTTAATAAATATTGTTTCCATTTATGCCACCTCAATTTCGTTTGGCAGCGGAATATTGACGTTGTATTCAGTCAAAGCCCACCCTGTCTTTTCAAGATTCAAAGTGAGCGTCCCTTTTGCATAGTCGTCAACCAGCCGATCTGATTTGTTGGCGTAATACAGCATCGTCAACGTAAGCAGTATGCCAACTATGGCCGCGACTATCGCAAAATGCTTTGTATCCTTATCCATGTTTCCTCCCCTTTCACGTGAAACAGACTTCCTGATATTTGCAGCATTTTGATTCATACCATGACACATCCGGGCAGATCCGCTCGGGCGGTTCGGGCAATGTTATGGCTGCAAATACATCGATTAATAATTTGGTCACATAGTCGCGGTCAAGTTTCAGTGTTTCAATATAGAGGTTTGAGTCATTCTTGTTTTCGACTACCACCATGCACTCTTCCAAGTCACACAGCACCATGTAAACGTGCGCTTGTGCTTTGTATTTTGGATTCCATTTCTCATAACCGACTTTTAAAAGCTGTTTAAAATACTTTTCACTTGCGCTTTTGATTTCTAAAAGTTGCCCGGATACTATCCCGTCAATATGCCCCTTTAAAACTATGTCCCCGTTGACGATTTCAACTTCCCGCTGCCGATCTGTTACTTCAATGTCGATTGATTCCAGATCACTTATAATCGCATCCTCAATAATGTTTCCCGTCCGAAATAATCTGATGATGCGGCCTTCAATCGGCTTTGACGGCGTGTTGTGATGGGCATACCACAGCCATCGAGGGCATTTATGCCCGATTTCAGAAAGTCCCAAGTGCTGCCGGGGAATGTTCTCCCCGGCTCGCTTGGCCTCAATCTTTTCGATGATTGAGTTTACCATCCCTGCACCGCCGCCGGAGGAGTTGACGTTACGGACGGGATAGGAGCATAGTTTTTGATTTTGTTGCTTTTCAATGGATTGCCGGTCTTATTACTAGTAAATTCATCAACGCCGACTGTGACAAGCATCGGTTTACCCATCAGGCTGTCTGTATTCTGTGGGGGGAACGGGGCGCGTAATACCCCGCAAATCCGTTTGAGCGTGCCCTGTGCGATGTTCTGGGCTTGCTGGCTGGCGTTGACGATGTTCAGGCGGTCAATGATTGTTGATCCGGTATGGGATCCGTCAATGATCTGAATGGTCAGTTCCAGCATCTTTCCCTTGCCGTCTTTAGTCGTCGTGATCTTGTCACCGGCGATGACCGCTTTATAAACTCCCTCGGGTACAACAGTAAAGCTCCCTGCCTCTGGAACATTCGCGTCAATGTTTATTCCCTGTAAATTTGCCATGATTTTTATTCTCCTTTTGTTTGGTTTTTAATTGCTGTTAATAATGCCGCGAAGTTAAGCGGTAAAGTGTCCGGTAAAACATAGCGTGTTTTTGCGCGCCACGCCGGTTTGTTTGTCGTGTGTATCACGCGCTCGGCATTGTTGATCGCTTTGCCTGTGTCGGCGTTGACCGTTACAGCAAATCCGGCAAACAAAACAACGTCGGCCCACTCTTCAAGCCTCGCTGCTGCTGTCTTATTTAGTTTGATCTGAAAACGATCATACGGATCTCCGTCTGGCGGTGAAAAGCTCTTAATCTCGTTATGCGCCAGGATGACGCAGGCCATGCCTTTGTCGCGGAGCAGGTTCAATCCATTGAAAAACTTTTCCCAGTACTGCATGGCGAAAACATAACCTTTTCCATAACCGATTTTCTCGATGGAAGTTACCTTGTTTTCATCGCAAACCGTCTTCCAGATCAGTTTTTCAAGCCAATCGGCGGTGTCGATAACGACCGTT
>JAKQDR010000028.1 GCA_029573715.1 bacterium
TCACCGCTCGACTGCCCGTACTCGACATACGTCACCGGTTTAGGAAGACGGTAATAGTCAATCAAACCAATGACCTGTTTGTTGGTCATATCTTTCAGCGGGTAAACTTTATTGGAGGCATGGCATATCCCGTCAGGGTAGCCATTGAGTTGTAGCCGGCGGTTCATAGAATCAGACTTTTTCATGCCGTACACTGACCACCGGAGACCGGTCTGATCGCGGGCTATCTGATCTATATTTGCGAGCGTATAAGCTTTTTGTTTGGGGTCTTTGCGAAGGCCAAGATATCCAACCTTAACAAAACTTGAAATGCAGTAATGAGGCAGGTTCAGATATTTGATGTTCGGGTATCTCCGCTCAAAGAACCGCTGATATTTCATCACATGCTCAAGGTCTTTCACGATATACATAAAGACCACGGTGACCTTGCGGAAAATTAAGGAGCAATAGTGAGTTAATAAAATTGAATCTTTGCCTAAGACAGAAGAAAACAGGATGACGTCACCAGTCTCCTGTCGAACCGTTCGTAATATTTTTTCAGCGTTATTCATGCCTTGATAATTGAAGGCCGGCGTTGGCTACCGGCCTCCCTTTCCGGTTAAATGACTACCGCGTGTTCCAAGTTTCCTCAGACTCCCACTCGGACACGTAGCGCGCGTTTGCCTTACGCCACTTGGCTTCGGATGCTCTGTGAGCGGCAGCCCGCGCTTTGGCAGACATTTTCTTTTTCTTAGCCATGATCTTTACAGATTATGCTCCAACACTCGCCGGATTTTTATCGTCAATGCCTTGGTACCGGGCTTCATACCCTCGGGGATGAAATTGACGAACTGTTCAGCAAAGATACCCTCAATTTCGCAAATAGCAAATTTTCTTTCAGCCCGGAATCCCGACACAAACCTGACATGAGTGATATCATGTCGGATGGCCCATGTCTTGGGCTTCGTAAAGTGAGTCAGCAGACCCATGTTGTACCGCGAGAGGGTACGATAGTCTTCAACTTTTGTTCCGTTCACAATCTGCTCGAGATATTTCATCTTAATCTGCAGATCAACCTGTTTTTTCTCCATTACCTTGATTTAAGTTAGTGATATTTAATTAGTTGGTGCTTATATCATAAAGAGGATCGTCCTCTGTTTCGTTAACAAATTCACCGATGTACTCAGTGACCTTCAGGTACCCATGGCCATGCAACCGGCAGTTTTCCTGAGCTGAGCGCCTTGTGTCGCCCATGACTGCGATTCCACCCCATGTTTTGATTCGCCCATCTACCGGGTCTATTGCGCGTATTTCTGTCTTCCAAACTTTCATCTTTTTTGAAAAAAGAGCGGGGTACAAGTTGAACTATGTGAACCAAACAAAGCCATGAAGACCCCGCTCCAAATCAAAGTATGAGCAATCAAATGTAAACATCGTTTTTCAATATTGCAACAATATTGCGCCAATATTTTTCAGTCATGCTGCCTGACCCATTCCACCGGCGCGCGATAATCTCGGGGTCGCGGTGAATTAGGGCAAAAGTCATAAAAATCTCTTTCGAGACCTTAGGGTCATAACAGTCAGACAGGGAATAATTCTTGCCTGTCAGGTCGTTAAAGTGATCAACCCGACACTGCCGTATCTGAGCTATGCCGGTGGCCCCTTCCGCTTCATTGTAAGCCAAGGGGTTGTTTCTGCTCTCGTAATAGCACACCGCCTTCCATAGATCTTCGTAGGGCCTGATAGGCTCTGCATCCTCAATGATCAGGAATGGTGAGGTGGGTGCATATGCAAAAGTCATGATGAGTGAGAACAAAAATGTTGCTACCATCTTCTTCATCCATTTAGTTTTCGTTCGACATCAAAGTGAATACCCCGGCAGGCGCTCGCGCTTCATCATCACCTCTACTCCCGCCTTCTTAAAGTGATTCACAAAATGTTTCTCTATTCGTCTCAGCTCAAGGCCGTTATTAAAGATAAGCCCTTGATCAAACACAATGTCTTCCTTTTTGAAAACATTGCCTGAGATGCGCTTTTCAACCGTGTTGAAATAGTAAACAGCGTTCTTGACGCCATGCTTTTCCACCAACTCAAAGAGCCTCTTATAGCCCTCAGGCGTGGCCACTGCCGTGTGTTTCATCTCTTCCTCGAGCTTTTCAACCCGCTGCAGCCTCTTTTCTTCAATTTTACTCATATCTCGATCTTCTTGAAATTAACGTCATTCCTAAGTTCTCTGCCGGTTTTGCCGGCTTTGGGTTAAGACCAAAGTCTCGCATAGACGGGTTTTCACCCTTTCCGATTCTCTCGGCTAATTCCCACAAGGGAATCTTATCCCACTCATCGGAGGTTATCGCCCCTGAGGTGAGCCACATGATCTTCAGGTTTATAGCCTTACCAACCGGGTATTTTATCAGATCGGGCAACTCCACTCGCTCTTGGGGTTTCTTCTGCTCTTCATACTTTGTCCGACTACGAAATTCAGTCGATGCCTCAGTAAACCACCCGTAAACAGTCCGTGGAACAAGTCGCCCCGGGCCATAACGACCCAACGACCCTTGAATAATTGAGGCGCATAGCACATACACCGGAACATCTTTGAATGCCGTTGTGGCTATGTCAACCACTCGTTCAAGGCAACCATGCTTGGACTCTCCACCCATGTTGGCCGACGCCTCTCTGAGAAACTCTTCAAAGATCGTGTTCAGGTCTGATGGAGGAACCACATACCCTACGGGCTCGCCTAAATGCCGTTCATACTCTACAAAAGTCTTCATTGCCTCCGATAGTCAATGTCGTTCACTACGACGAAATTAAACAGAGCATACATACGGCTCATAGTACGGTCATCATATTTTTTTTCCATAACCTCAGGTGGAAAGTTGCTCGTGCCAAAAGTCATGAGCCCTCGGGCATACCGCTCATGTAATACATGCCCGATAACGTCCAAGGAGTTTCCAAAATGTTTCACCTGCTCAGTCTCGCTGCCAATATCGTCAAGGCAAGCCACATATCGCTTGCAGTATAACTCCACGCCATCAAACCCACCGGTCATAAAGCTTCTCACAATCTCATTGACATGGTAAATGTCGTAGTTCATCCGACATGCAACACCATTATGAAAATAGCGAGTATCGTCGATTGTACGATAAATTTGCATCACCTTCATTGCAAAGGTTTTCCCGGTGCCCGCCGGGCCTATAAGCAGCAAACCCTTTTCAAGTCTGCCGTCAAATGCCGGGTCAGCATGGAAATACCGGATGAGGTTCATGTAGGTCTGTTTAACCGAACCATTGAACCTGAATGCCGGCTCAAGGCTTTTGGCTATTCGCTCCACTACCTGCAAAGAGATTTCCATCTTGTATGGCAGGTACTGAATTCGGGCGCACCCAATAGGAGTCCGTCCGCTTAGTGCGTCGCTGATCGTCTCTTGAATTGTTTTCATGTTTTTTCTCTTTAAATAATCCGTCGTAATTGTTGGAGGTTGAATACATGATCATCTTCTTGAACTCTGCCGGGTCGTTGTTACACTCCTGAAGAGTTTTTATGATAAAGTTCTTTAAGCCGGTTTCTTTGTAGGTCTGATTTTTCTCAGATTTATACCTCAGCCATTCGAGGAATAATTTTTCGATTTCCGGCGCAATAACTAAGTTATTTTCTGTTACTACTTTCTTAAATAACTTAATGTAATTACTATTATTATTATTATTTCCATCTTCAATGCTTTTTAAGCATTCCTGTATCCATTCGGTTAACCGATCGGTCAACCATTCCTTATCATCTCCGTTACTTATAAAATCACTTACTTTGAATTGATTTTTAAGGTGTTGGTATTGTTTTTTATCATATTTCCCAAGCCTTAAAAGACCCGCAAAAGTACCGGTTATAGTATTTACCAAACTTTTTCTTGACCTTTCGGTCATAACCGCCTGCAACCGACGGTTAACCAAACGGTCATCCATTCGGTCAAAGTGTATAGATATAACACTCCATATCTTATTGAAACGCTCTTCGGACAGACCAACCATTTTGGCGAGCCGCACCGGATCATTTGGGAGTCCTCCCCTTTGATGTTGAAAACAAAGCAGATCAATATATACCCCTTTTTCCTCGGGCATATATTCTGCCGTGCCTTCAAGCCAATCTTTGGAATACATTAAAAATGCGGGGTCTTTAGCCATATCATAAAATATTAATGCCCCCACAAGCGAAAACCACCGGGTGTATCAGAACATGAACCATGAACTGCCGGTGGTCTCTTTCTTGCGGAGGCAAGTATCTCAATTTCTTTTCTCATAGTTCACCTGATACACACTACAAATCTAATTGCTTTTTTAATTCCACAATCTTTTCTTTGTAGATAGTTATTAACAAATTAAGTTCAAAACGTGTAAATTTGTACCCATTCCGCTTATAATGACCGGCTTTGATCTTGAGCCTATCAAAACGTTGGAGCCCGATTTTACTGATCAGGTTCGCCTGATATTCAATCAGGTTACCATGTAAAAATCGGTTGCAGTGCGAGCACTGTCCATGACAGTTATCTTCGTCATATCTAAGGCCATCGTAATACCCGACGTTGTAAAAATGCCCGGCATCCATGAATTTAACAGCCTTCACCTGACCGCACGATATGCACTTAAAGTGGCTCGCCCCCACAGAGTCTCTCAACCGGATGAACTCATTAAAAACAACCTGAGCCTCTTGTTTGAGTCTTGGTAACGTCTTCATAACTTTTGCAGGAATTTCTCATACTCCATCTCAATGGTCTCAATGATATTCTTATAGATTTCGCCCTCAAAGAAAGCCCCGATAATGTTCTCGTATATCCACGGTAATTGCTCGCGTATATAGGCCTCAAATCGTTTCTGAGACATTCTGCCGAAAGAAATGGATTGATACTCCACCAACTTAGTGCCGTCTTTAAACTCAAAGAGAACGTCGTATTCCCCCCGCAGGTGTTTCACGAACTTATAAAAGTGTTGCTTGGGCACCTTCCGCTTGAACGCCGGAGGCAGGTAGTCATAGATAAAGTTCAACAGTGAGAAATAGGCCCGGTGGAACTTGAGGTCACGCTGAGTTACCTCTCT
>JAKQDR010000031.1 GCA_029573715.1 bacterium
TAATGCTGTATCGTTGAAGCGTCTAGATTTTCTATATTTTATGGAAAATCATAATTATAGTTCTACTAGATATTCCGACCGAAGAATATCTTGCTGTTGTCATCACAGAACATTGCTTAGAGGAGATTTAAAATGATATTCAAGATCGGCGATCAGGTTTATGATTGGGAAGATGGCTAAAATCGGAGCGCACACACACCACGTTGACATCATAAAAATGGAAACTAAGGCTTGACAACAGTAACGGGCTGCGCGATTGCTGCTATTGGGATCTACACTCTCTTCAGTTAATAAGGTAATTACTATGATCTGCGAACTTGCCAAACAATACGGTGTTGAAAATCTTCGGTTCACTTTGAAAGAGGCACCTCTGCAAAGTTGTGGCTTTATTTGCTACACCACCAGCAGCGACGAACTGTTCGAAGGCGAGTTCGAGGTCAGTGAAGAACGGTACCGCGTCATCGACAACTACAAGATTGGCTTCAGGCCTGCGATCGTCGACGGCTACGTGCTTGCACCGCGCCCGTATTACATCATGGATCTTGAGGCGATGATCCGAGACGGGTACGCTAGTGTCCGGGTCGTTAATATGGATCAGGTAGCGTGATGCGTGATTTGGTTGTGGGTGATGCCTGGCGCCACGTTGACATCATCAAAATGGAAACTAAGGCCTGACAACACCGAGCAAATCCGGTATAATAGCCACATAACATAACGCAATGGAGCAACGGAATGTTCTACCACTTCAACCAAAACAACTCGGGCGGCTGGTGTCACAATGATGAGGATCTTTGTCAGCACGTGATCATCGAAGCAGAGAATGCCGCCAAAGCCAATGAGCTTGCCGAAAGTATTGGCATCTACTTCAACGGTGTCGAAGACAATCTTGACTGCTCCTGCTGCGGTGATCGTTGGCGCCGAGTTTGGGGCCAAGGTGACGATGAGCCTCTGCTTTACGGCACACATCCTGCTGCTTACACCGCGCATTTTGTTGAGCCCGGCGAAGTATTTTGCCGTGTGTTTTACCTTGATGGCCGCATCGCTGAGTTCCGCCGTCGACTTGGAGTGATCTAAGAACAAGGGGTCTTCGGGCCCCTTAATCTTTTCTACGGAGTGTTTACTTTTGACCTAGACTTGATATAATAGCCACATCAACCAAGGAGATTTAAAATGATATTCAAGATCGGTGATCGGGTTTATGATTGGAGTGAAGGCGATGTCGGTGTCATTAAGCAAGCGCATTATGACAGAAAAAATCCCGATGTCCAAGATGGTTGGTGGGTTCTTTGGGAAACTGGTGAATTTGCAGGGCAGCTGCTTTGGCTTGATGAATTTGAAATGGATTTGCTGGAGAATAATGAATGATCTATCTTGATCTCGACGGCGTGTTTGCAGATTTCAACGGTGCTGTTCAAAAACACTGCCCAGGATTGGTCTATCAACAACACTCAAAGCAAATTTGGTCAGTTCTTGAGACCATCCCAAATTTTTTCTCAACTCTAGATCCGATTTTGCCCAGTTTGAAGATTTATGATGATATTGCATCGAATACCAATATTGAAATGCAATTTCTGACAGCCCTTCCACCAGCAACCGGATACCTAAAAACAGCCCAACGGGATAAGACGGATTGGGTACATTGGCATATCGATGATTGGGCTCAAGTCAATTGTGTGTCTAGTTGGGAAATGAAAAAGTATTTTTGCCGGGGCAAGCATGACATTTTGATTGACGATTCGCCTCGAAACATCGAGGATTGGATTAAGGTTGGTGGAACGGGTATTCTCCATGTAACACTGGAAGACACTTTGCAACAAATGCATCAACTTGGAATTACATGAACAACTTTAAAAAATTTCTGTCAATTGTCTGGTATCCCATTGTTGTAATAGTATCCATCTACATGGTCTTGTTTTTGTCCACACCCGGTATCATCTGATGCAATCGAGATTGGAATCCTTCATTGAAGTATTGTTGAATACTATTATCGGTTGGCTTATAGCAATCGTCACTCAGATTATCGTTTTTCCACTGTTTGACATCCATGTTTCATTTAGCGAGCAGATTGGAATCAGCGTAATTTTTACCTCAATCGCTATTGTGAGAAGCTACGTAATCCGTAGATGGTTTAACAAAAGGCTTCGATTAGCTGCGGCTGGCATTGCAAGGAAAATGACATGAAAAACGCCGATATGATGTGGTATATAATATCTAAATTTTGAAAGTAATAAATGCCAATAACAAATCCAATAACATTTTATAGTTGTTCTAGCGAAAACCAAGCTAGAGATTATCAACTATGAACATTTGGATACGTTAAACCTCGGAGGAATTAGCCGATTACAGACGTGGAGATATGTAAGTCATTGATTACTATATGTTCTCGATGCTGTGTTGTTGAAGCGTCTAGATTTTCTATATTTTATGGAGAATCATAATTATAATTGAAAACATTGTGATTCTAGTCGTGATTTGTTTTCTAGTCTGGCTGACGGGTTCTGCGTGGTGGGTTCTACTTGTTTTTCTAATGAATACGACAACTGAAAGGAAATCTAAAAATGCATCAGGCGACAAACAAGACTCGTGATAGACTAATTTTTTCGGCGATTATTTTCACGTCGGTAATCTCCGTGATTGTTACTATTTCATACATTTCACCAGTCGCCTTGATGGTATTTTTGGTGATTTTAGCTGGATTAAAACTTGGCGATTTCATTGTTAGCGTTGCTGAATGGCTCGTTGATTGGCTTAATGAAACTTGGTGAACATTAGGGGATTTTAAAATGAAAGTAAAGATCGGCAAATACGTTAACTGGTTTGGTCCGTTTCAGCTAGCCGAAAAGCTTCTGTTCTGGATGGATAAAGATGATGATCGAGTTTATAATTTCGGTCATTTTCTTGCATATGGAACATTCAAGGATGAGATGATCGATCTATTCGATAATGATCAAGATGAAACTTGGTTGTACAAATTTCTATCATGGATCCATTCGAAGAAACATCGAAAGGTAAAAATACATATTGATCCATGGGACACATGGAATATGGACTCAACTCTTTCCATGATTATCCTCCCCATGTTGAAACAGCTCAAGGATACTAAACATGGCGCCCCGTGGACTGATGATGAAGATGTCCCAGACGGTCTCGGTCTTCGATCAACGGAAGCACCGCCCAAGAAAGATGAGTGGGATACTGACGCAAACCATTTCAAGCGGTGGGATTGGATCATGGATGAAATGATTTGGACATTTGAGCAACTTCAGCCGAACTATGATTGGGAAGAACAATACCATTCCGGCAATATTGAATTTAAGTCTGAATTGCTAGATAATGGTATGTATGAGCTGAAGCGTGGACCAAATGATACTTCAACCTTTGATAAGGAAGGACATCGGGCACACGCTGATCGGATCAAGAATGGTCTCCGCCTATTCGGAAAATATTACTTATCACTTTGGGATTGAAAATGACTATCAACAATTGTCTTATCTTTGATTTTGAAACACTTAGCAAGAATCAACAACGCGGTGTGGTAACATCGTTGGCTCTACTGAATTACTCAACCGAGCGTTTCCTCGAGAACCCATATAATTTTCAAGAACTCCTACAGACCTGTCACTATATCAAGTTCGATATTGAAGAACAAGTAAAGAAATACAATCGGGTGATGGACAAAGAGACAATTGATTGGTGGGTAAAGCAGGGTGATGAGGCGAAGAAGCAGATCACCCCAAGTTCAGACGATGTCTCCATCGATCAACTTTATGATTTCCTTTTGCAGAAAGTTGAATTCGGTGGGTTAAAGAAAATCTATACTCGAGGCGGATCGTTTGATCCTAACTTTCTTGAATCAGTTCTCGTCGATTGTGGAAAAGAAGTCCCATTCCAATGGCGGATGATGCGTGACACTAGATCATTCATCGAGGGGATGGGTATCGGTATCCCAAAATTCCAAAACGACTTTAATCTAAAATCATTCGAAGGTGTGTTCATTAAGCATGATCCACGAAGTGATATTGTCGCTGATGTGATGCGA
>JAKQDR010000032.1 GCA_029573715.1 bacterium
CACGGGCCATACCTGGATAGCGCTGGATTACACGGGTCAGGCCGCTAGCCTGAACCTGTTGGACCTTTCCGGCCGCATTGTTTCCAGCCACAGTATACCCCGTCACAGCAAAGAATACCAGCTTGATACTACCAAACTAAAAAGCGGTATATACCTGGTTAGCCTGATCTATGAAAGCGGGCAGGTCGTCACCACCAAGCTGATGGTGAGGTGAGAATATGCAGGCTAGGACGCGACATATATTGAAAGTTGAAATTTGAGTCCCCTCCGAAAAGTCGGTAACCCATTTATACGAAGTTAGCTTTATGTTTTTTCACGTGGTTATAAACACTTGTTTGTCAATATCTTAATGTAATTTGTTTGACTATTTTTCTTATCTTTATCTCCGAAAGCACTAAGGAAGATGTTTAGAAAATCAAGCAAAGGACGGCAAATTGATTTATTCGGAAGCGTTCCGGCATTATTACCGGGTAGAGCTACGGATAAATACAATGATAAGAGTTACTGGCATAATCAATTCCGCCAGGAAATCACTCATTTAATCGATGAAAGCGCTTACAAGGTGCTGTTCAATGAGAAAATGGGTGCTCCGAATGCACCCATAAGGCTGCTTGTAGGCATGATGGTCATCAAAGAAGCCTTTGGCTGGAGCGATTCCCAGTTGTTTGAGCATTGCCAGTTCAACCTGTTGGTCAGAAGTGCTTTGGGATTGGTCAACATGAACGACCCGCTGCCTGCAGAATCGACCTATTATCTATTGCGTAAACGTATTTATGAGTATCATCGGATGACCGGGGAAGATTTATTGGAGAAGACCTTTGCCCAGATAACCCGCGAGCAGATCAAGCAGTTTGATGTCAATGGGCGCCAAATCCGCATGGACTCAAAGCTCATCGGCAGCAATATTGCCTATTACAGTCGCTACGAGATTATTCATCAGACCTTAATCAGGTTTTATAAATCGCTGGACAAATCGGCTCAAACCAAACTTGCAGTGTCCGAGAGGCAACAACTAGACGAACTTACCAAGGAAGAGCCTAACAAAACCGTGTACCGTAGTACTAAAGAAGAAATCCAGGGCCGTTTGCAAGACTTGGGAGTATTGATCTACAGCCTGCTTCGCACACTTATTGGTCAAACAAATGAATCCTATCAGTTACTCCAGCGTGTTTTTGATGAGCAATACAAAATGATTGAAAAGCAGAAAATTCAATTGCGGCCAAAAGAAGAGATTTCTTCGGGTAGCGTTCAGTCTCCGCATGACAAGGACAGCGCTTTCAGAAAGAAAGGCGAGCAAAAAGTC
>JAKQDR010000076.1 GCA_029573715.1 bacterium
GCTGTAGCCAAAACAATTTTGGATAGTACATTTGGAAAGAATTTTTCCGATGCCGTGAACAAGGCAATGAATGAAGTTCTCAACGGATATAGAAGTCCAGTAAGTGAAATTTGCCAGAGTGCTGTAAGGGATTATGTAAAGACGGTTTTGTCTAGCGATGAATATAAGGAAAGGTTAAAGCAATTGATTGCGAAACACCTGACTCAGGAATATGTCGACAAAGTTATGGGGCGAGCACTCTCTAGGGCTATTGAAGAATTAAAAGAAGAGCGTTACTAAATGACCAAGATTAAGACCTCACGAGAAATTGCAGAGATGCTCGTGTCTAGGTACTTGCAAGCAAACTCTGTCGCCTCAGTCGGAGGCATCACCGCCACGCTTAACAATTGGGTTTCACAAATCAAAGCACAAGTTCTCCGCGAAGAAGCAGCCTCCCAACTCGTGAGCGAGGAGGAGCTGTGTAGGCTCGCTGGGATATGGGGCAGCACTCGTATCGATGGTAATCCTGGGCTCAATGGCGCACCACATGAATTTAACTATGACCAAGACGCCGAACATGGTTATAAGGCTGGCTTTCGCAAAGCCTGCGAGATGAGAGCCACAGTGGACATCAAGGCTAGGTGGCCGAGTGAGGACGAGTGTGAAAGGGCTCGTTGGCATGAGCTGGCAAAGATTGTTTCAGGTGACCCTTATGGCAACTCGTGGACTGCCTGCTTTCACTGGATCAAAGAAAGGCTGGGCGTGTAAGTGAAAATACTAGACCTTAGTGCCGGCAACAGGGCTATTTGGTTTAACAAGAAACACCCATTAGCTATGTTTGTAGACATACGTGCTGAGGTGAATCCTACCATTGTGGCCGACTCCACCAAGCTGCCTGAGAGTGTTGGATCCGGCTATGACTTAGTTGTTTGGGACCCCCCGCACATGTGTTGCGGGCCAAAATCAAATATGGCTAAGTCTTATGGCTATCATAAAACTGGTGAGATTCTTTCCATTGTTGAAGGCACCGGCCGCGAGGCCCATCGAGTCACCAAGCCCAATGCCCTCATGGCTTTGAAATGGAACGACCACGACATTCGATTGCAGCGTATCTTTGATTTGCTTCCGCATTGGGAGCCTTTGTTTGGGCATTTAGTAAAAAAGGGTGGGTCGATCGGAGCATCACATACATTTTGGGCGATGTTGAGGAGATTAGAATGACTCTTCCAAATACCGACCTGCGCACGTTAATTGAACTGGCAGAAAAAGCCTTTATTGAGAAACATTGTACTATAGACATGCCTGTGGGTGAGGACGAGGCAGTTTTTTATCAGGCAGCCAACCCCACCACAGTCAAAGCGCTGTGCGAAGAGCTGCTCGCTCGCAGAGAGGTGCAGAAGCATTTAAAGGAATGGGTAGAAAAGATTAACGCAGATTTGCAAGAGATAGATAAGCACGACTTTAGTGACTACGGTTCTAGTGGAATGCCTGCGAAGAACGAGGAGGGAAAATGAAATACATTACTTTATTTTTATTCATGTTGTCGGCATGCAAGGAAGGGGTCGTTGAGGCTCCTCGCGTATATTCCGATATTCAATTAAAGGCGATTCAGACCCTTCCAGTTATTGAGCAGGCTTACATGGACGATTGTTTTTTGAAGACGGGTGTCTATAGCAGTTTTCAATATTGTTTGGATAAAATGCGCAATAGCCTATGCCCACAACCACAGAGTGGTAGCTCTGTCGGGAGTACGGCGGTCGGCACGGCTGTTGGGATTGGTGCCGCTAAACTTTTATTTGGTAAGTAACGGCACTGTTAAAATTTGCGGCGGGGAAAAATAAAATGGAAACCAAGGTAGAGTCTAAAGAAAAAGAAAAGCCAAAGCCTGTCCCACCTAAGAAAAAGCGCACTGTAGATGTTTCACTTTATAGCAAGGCGCAGCTCGCCAAAAGGCGCCGCGAGTAGCAAGAATTTTTGCTTGCACATTTGCTAACCCACAAATAGTGTAAGCACTTGTGGTGGACGGTGAAATGGTTTTAGACAAAGATAAACCCCTTAAACTCGTGGCTCTCGTGCATCCGCAGTACACGCATAAGTTAGACTCCACCACGCTAGAGTACGTTTTTTTGACGCCCACAGAATTCTTAAAGCTGAAGGCCATGATGTCGCCTAAGTCGAGCGAGGAAAGATTCTGGAATCGCTCAGGCCCCATGATTGTAGATGAGAGCATATTGCCTTTAATAAAAAACAAAAGGTGGTAGGCTAATCTTTGGAGGTTTTATGCCGCTAAGAAAAGGCGCATCCCGAAAGACATTCGAGCACAACCTAGAAAAATTGAAGGCCGAAGGGAAACCCATCAAGCAGGCCCTTGCAATTTCCTACAAGGTGAAGCGCGAAGCACAAAAGAAAAAGTATGGGGTGAAATAATGGAACTTCGAGAAATGCTAGCAATTGCTGATTGTGCAGAGTGTGACGACACGGGTCTAATACTTGTAGATTTTGCGCGACTTCTACCCTGCCCCTATTGCCAAGTTATGACGGTTGATGCTGTAACTGAGTGGGATGATTTTAGAGGGGAGTCAAAGAGAGTTTCCAGTTACATTCAAAGTGAAGCCTTGGGCGCATCAGCTCGAGGCTTTAAGGCGAAGCAAAGATAAAGCGGCTTTTGCATACTTTTTTGATCCTGGTACTGGGAAAACACTCACTGCTATAAATAGACTTAGAATTGCCTTCAACACAGAGAAAAAAATTCTTCCTACACTTGTTATTACTCCGCCGATTACATTAGAGAACTGGAAGCGTGAATGGCTCATGCATTCGAACATTCCGCCCGAGAAAATAATAGTTGTGACGGGCCAGAAAAGCCAGAGGGTTTTAAGGCTTATGCAGTTAGAAAAGGACCCCAACTGCATCGTGCTTATAAATTATGAGGCCATACTGTCGCCTGATATTTTCAGATCGCTCCTTATATGGTCTCCGAAGTGTCTCATCTTGGATGAATCGCACAAGGTTAAAAATCCAAGTTCGAAGCGCGCTAAACGAGTCGAGACACTTTCGGTCCTGGCAGAGTACAAGTTTCTTCTTAGTGGGTCGCCAATTTTAAATTCGCTCATGGATTTATTTTCACAATTTAGGATTATGGCTCCCGAAGTATTTGGGCGCAATTTTTTTGCTTTTAGGAATAGATTTTTCTTCGACAAAAATCGCAACATGCACCGATCAAAATATTATCCGGATTGGTGCCTAAAGGAAAAAAGTTATAGTGAAATTCAAAATATTATAGATCCGCATGTGATGCGCGTTAAAAAGGAAGATTGCCTAGACTTGCCTCCACTTATTCGAAAAAAGATTTTTGTTCCGCTTAGCCCCGACCAACAAGCAGCTTACAATGAGATGAAAAAAGATTTCATCACATTCATAAAAGATAGGGCCTGCTTGGCGGAACTTGCTATAACAAAAGCACTTAGGCTTCAGCAAATTGTTTCGGGATTTGTCACCGTGGAGCTTGGAGGCGGTGAGCGGGAAGCGGCTGACTTTAAAGAAAACCCTCGGGCCGCAGCGCTTCAAGAGCTTTTGGAAGAAATTACGCCTTCCAATAAGGTGATAATTTGGGCTGTTTTTAGGCGCAATTATGCGCAGATAAAAGAAGTGCTAGCAAAATTAAAGTTAGATTATGTGGAGGTTCATGGTGATGTTTCGTCAATGGATAAGCAGGCTGCGGTTGATAAATTTTCAACGGACCCGACCTGTAAGGTACTTCTTGGACATCCTGGTAGTGGCGGTATTGGTATTAATTTGGTCAGCGCTTCTTACAGTATCTTTTACTCGCGCAATTTTTCGCTCGAAAATGATTTGCAAGCAGAAGCCCGGAACTATCGCGGCGGGTCACAGATCCATGATAAAATTACGCGCATTGATTTAGTTAGTCCTGGCACAATCGACGAAGAGGTTTTAAAAGCATTAGAGGCAAAAGTAAAAATTGGTGAAAATGTTTTGAAGGAATGGGCTGAGAGTATATGAAAGTAATTTTTGTGCGTTGGATGTTATTCTTTATTGTGGGACTTCCTATGCAAGCGCTTACGATGCTTCTTTATCCGTTTTTTTATCTTTATTGGGCAATAAAGGTACTGCCTGAAATTAAGAAGTACGCGCTTAAAACAAATGAGCACACAGACTACCCGGACAATCCCGCATATTCTAGAATTAGGGATTTGTATTTCCATGACAATGACGACACACACAATGCGCTGACACATTACCCGCTCTTTCACATGCACCCAGAGCTTGGCCAAAAGGGATTAGAGCTTTTAGTGTCACCTGATGGGGCCTTTATTCGCCGCTACATGGCCGGAGTTTCAGAGGGAAGTAAAACCTCTGGTGATTGTGTTGTGGCATGGTGCTTTGCTTACTCACTTTTGCCGCCAGTTTTTCGCCCAAGGAAAGCCTTGCGTAGGGCTGCTTGGCACTATCTGAGAAACCTTGGAACAAAATCAATAAACGGGAGTGTACAGGGCTGGGTCTCAGCTCGCTGTAATAATCTAGGTGTGAACTACTGTCCCGACGGGTGGAAGGGTATAGGGCAGCCATGCACAGGCCCGCAGTTTTACACCACGAGTGCGCTACTAGCACTTGCCTACAGAGAGAACATTTTCTGGAAAGCAGTCTTTTGGCTGCACTGGCTAGTTTTTGGAGGCTGGTACTGGGCAATTTCGCCTATGATTTTTCCGAAGTTTAATAAATTGGGCTATGTCCGAGACATCACGATGAGAGCCCTCTGGGTGCACCAAACTGTTTTTGGTCCCAAGTGGTGGGTTATGAATCCAATAGAAAAAATAGCAATCGACATGGCAGAGTACGAGAACGCGCTCTTCTTTGCGCAGCTTGGACTTAGTACGCGTGTGCCGCTTCCTAAATATGCAAACTCTTGGTTTTCTCAGAATATCTCGGCATCGAGCGGCGGCGGCGATTCTATTAATGTTTGGACTGCACCAACAATTTCCTACATCAGACAAGAGGCCCAACGCCTAGGAGTAAAATATGAATCTAGATATAGAATGGTCTAAACAAGAAAAACCAAGTGAAGTGACGGTAGCGGAGTTAAAAACTCTTTGTGATTCGCTTTACAAAATGCGTGGGGAAATAGATATTTTAGAAGATACTGTCTCGCTCAAAAAGTCAGAATACAAACTAACAGAGGCCAAAGTACTAGAGTACTTAGAGCAATATGGTTTGAGTAATTTCGAATGCGAGCTTGGAAAAATATCAGTTGGGAAAAGATTTTCTGTTCGCCAGCCAGCAACGCCGGAAGCGAAGGAAGCTTTTTTCAATTATTTGCGTTCCAAGGGGGACTTTGAAAACCTTGTATCTGTAAATTCTAAAACCCTTGGGTCCTACGTGCGGGGTGAAATTGAGACGGCTGAGGCTAAAGGGGAAATTGGTTGGATTCCACCTGGGCTCGAAGCGCCAGAGCGAGTACCATACCTTTCGCTGCGGAAAAAATAATTTGCTTCATGAGAAGCATGTAAAAAGGAGACAAAAGAATATGGCAAATAAGGAAGTAGCAAGGCGAGAAACAGATAGTGTGGCAATTTTGCCGGCGGATTTAGCTGGCGACTGGGGTACTGAGTCAGTTGATTCAACTGATATAGTGATTCCAAAATTACTGCTCATGCACCCTACAAGCGAGTTAGTGCAAGGCGCCTCAGCGCAGGGCGGGGATTTAGTACGCTCTACGGATAATGTAAAATTGGGTGACAAAAACAAACCTGTAAAGCTTATACCATTCATGATGTTTAAAACTTGGGTTGAAAATAAATTTAAAGATGGCCAGTATCGCTGGGACCATGAGAGGCCTTACACGGCTGAAAATTCAAATGATGCTTGGGAGTATGAGTTAAATGGTGACAAGTGGAAAAGGCAGAAAGCACTAAATTTTTATGCTTTGCTTTTGCAAGATATTGCATCGTCTGACGGTTTCCCTCTACCTATAAAATTGCAATTTAAGAGCGCAAGTCTCAAAGCAGGGCGTGTGCTTGCAAATCACTTTGGTGTTTGTAAGATGATGAAAAAGCCGCCAGTAATAAAAATATTTAATATTGGGAGCGAGCTTGTGAAGGGTGACAAAAACACCTATCAAGTATTTACTGTAGCGGTAGGTGAAAATTCAACAATTGAGCAAATGCAGGCTTGTAAATCATGGTATACAACAATTTCCGAAAGCATTGGAAAAGTTAAAGACCACAATGTTAGTGACGCTGAGACTATTGCCGACGACGGCAAAGTTGATGTGGGCGACTACTAGGTTTTATTGTTTGCTACGGTAGTTTAGCGTCAAAACATAGAAAGTGACTCTGGGTCCGAACAACGCACCCTATTTCCTCTTTCTAGAGCTTGGTTCAATTCCAAGCCGTAGCACCTATGAAAAGGGGAAGACATGCGTCTTTTAGGAATCGACATTGAGACCACAGGATTAGATTTTGAAAAAGATGCAGTCACTGAAATAGGCTGGGTGCTCTGCGAGGCTCCCCTGTCACACGGTGTGACACCGCTGAGCATCCAGTCATTTCTTATTCAAACACCTGCAGTAATTAGTGCAGAGATAACCAAACTCACAGGAATTACTCGTGAAGCTGTTGATGAGTTTGGGCAGGATTTTAAGAATATAATTCATCTCTTAAATACTGAGATTGCAGTCCACAAGGTAGACTACATTGTGGCGCAGAATGGTGAGAACTTTGACAAGTTGTTTTTGCAAGCAGAGTGCAACAAGCACAACACTTCAGCTCACGAGTTATTTTCCAGGACTTGGATTGATACGGCATTCGATTTACCGCCAGGTAAATTTCGCTATAACAATTTAATGTCTATGGCTGCAGAAATTGGTGTTATCAACCATTTTAAGCACCGAGCTGTTTTTGATGTAATGACTATGCTTACAGTTCTCAGTCATTGTAATTTAGACGATGTGCTTGTACGCGCAAGCTCTCCTTGGGTTGTGGTGAAGGCTGAGGTTAATTTTGAGCAGAAAGAGCTAGCAAAGAAGCGCAGATATTCTTGGCAAATGCTTGGCTCTGAGCTATACCCTAAATCTTGGGTGAAAAAGGTAAAAACATGCGACCTCGAGAAAGAAAAAGCCGAGGCACCTTTTCCCGTTGTAGAATATTAGGAGATTTATGCCAAAGAAAATTCTTTACACGTATGTAGCCAAAGAAGACGTTAAATTTTTAAAATCAGTAGCTGAGAGGACGGGGCGCTCTGCAAGTTTTTGCATGGGCAAAATTCTTGGGGCTCTTCGCCAGAGGCGTAAAATCCTCATAACTAAGCACGCTAAGATTAAAACAAAAGGGCCTAAAACCATTAGTCTATGATAGTGCAGCGGGGAGATTTTACTAGGGTTTTAGAAAAACTCTCACAAGAGAAATTCCTCGCTTTAGATACCGAGACAACAGGTCTTTTTCCCTATCATGGCGACACACTTTTTTCTATATCTATAGCTAGCGAAAAAGAAGAGTTCTATTTTAATTTCCTGCATTACAATAATTTACCAGAGTCAATGTGTTTAGCTAGGGCTGAGATGCTTACTATGCAAGCATTTTTGTTCTCGGTTAAAGATATTTCTTGGTTCATACATAACGCGAAATTCGACATGACTTTTCTGCAGAAAGAAGGCCTAAGCCTTGCTGGGAAAATTTACTGCACTTATGTTGGAGCAAGGTTAGAAAATAATGATGAGTTAAATCTAGCGCTAGCAGACTGCGCAAAGCGCATTGGTATGGAAAAGTCCGATGCAGTAGAAGCATGGATTCAGGACCACGCGGCTACTGAAAAAAGGCTGATAAATGGTAGGCTTTTAACAGCTAAAAAATATGCTGATGTTCCGCTTGCTATCATTTCGGAGTATGCGGAAATGGACGCCAGGGTTTGTTATCGCCTTGGTAGAAAGCAGTTCGATACTTTTAATTTGTGGACCTTGCGCTCTGGCCAAAGTGAGTACAATATAAATAATGTAGTAAAGAATGAGGCAGAGCTTACAAAAACAATTTTTGCCATGGAGCAAATTGGGGCAAAAGTAGACGCAGACTTTTGTAGAAGGGCACTAGAGTATGAAAAAGAAGAAATGGAAAAAGCAAAAGCTAAGTTCAAAGAGCTTAGCGGGGAAGACTTTAAAACTAGCTCGGTGCTTTTCCAAAAAGTCTTTGAAAGCGACAAAGAACTCTGGGAATACACAGAAAAAGAAAACCCGAGCTTTGTCTCAGGCGTCCTTGAAAAATTTACTCTCGAAGCGGCTAAAGAAGTGCTTCGCTATAAAGCCAGCAAGAATAGTTATGATTTCTTCAATGGATTCCTCTTTGCCATGGGTGGGGATGAAATTATACATACCTCATTTAACCCAGGTAGAGCTAGAACAGGTCGCTTCTCTAGCTCGAATCCCAATCTCCAAAATCTTAAACGCGCGGCTGAAAAAGACGCGGACAAAAAAGAGTTCGAAGTAAGGCGAGCTATTGTCCCTCGCGAGGGTTATTTCTTCGCTATGCTCGACTATGACCAACTAGAGTATCGCATGATGTTAGACATCGCGGAATCGCATAAACTTATAGATGAGGTTTTGAGGGGCCTCGATGTGCATGAGGCTACAGCCAAAATTGCTGGCATCTCCCGTCGCGAAGCTAAGACCTGCAATTTTTTAACGTTATATGGCGGGGGAATTTCCAAGCTTTCTAAAGCCCTTGGTGTCACAGAAGAGAAAGCGCGTCTCATCCAACACTCAATTTTCAACGCTGCTCCGGAAGTTAGAAAATTTATCCGAAGCACTATAGGGCAGGTTGAATCGACCGGCACAATAACTAATTGGTTCGGTAGACGCTATCAGTTTTCGAACCTGAGTGTTGCCTACAAGGCTCCAAATTACGTCATACAGGGTGGAGCGGCGGATATTATAAAAATAGCCATGAATAAAATTCACAAATATTTAGAGCCTAAAAAGTCGCGTATGATTCTAACCATTCACGATGAGCTAATTCTGGAAGTGGCTTATGGCGAAGAGTACATTGTAGAGAAGTGTAAATACTTCATGCAGAATACTTATCCTCACAAGCGGCTTCCGCTCTTGGTGAGCGTCGAATACTCGACCCTTTCTTTGGCAGACAAAACTGATAAAATGCCTAAAAGAGGGAGTGGGGATGCAGCCAGAGACGCGGTTCAAGAACAGGGTACGGCCATTGCTTCTGTCACTACCAAACACGTGGCTAGTGAAAATACAGCAAATGGCGCTACGGGGTACGCCTGATTTCCTACTCTGCATCCATGGGCACTTTGTAGCGCTAGAATTAAAAGCCACCCCCAAGGATAAGCCCTCTGAGCTTCAGAAATACAATCTAGAAAACATCACAAAAGCCAAAGGCCTTGCGTTAATAGTGCATCCTGAAAATTGGGAAACCGTTTACAGCTACTTGCAAAAGCTTGCAGAGCACGGTTATATTCAAGGATACTTTGATACCAATTAATAGAAGGGGTACACCACATGGCCATTGAGCTAGAGTATAGATACATTTTGTCTGACAAATTTCATGCGGCACTCAAAAAACTAGCAGATTTTGCAGATTTCCCATCACAAAAAGCAGCCTATAATGTGGCTAAAATTATAGAGTTAGTGGAGCGTGAATTGAAAATTGCGCTTAAATCTCGCGAATCTTTATTCGCAAAATATAAAAAATACGACGAAACATACACCGCAGAGAACCCTGCACCTTTCACACCACAAGAAAAACTCGAAGCCACTGAAAAATTCAAAGCAGAAATTGACGAACTCTTATCTATGAAAGTTAGTATCGATGAGCGAAGAGAAAAAATTAAATTCAGTGACCTAGCTAAACTTCAGCTTGCCCCATCAGAGCTTATTTGCGCTGAGTGCATAATTGATTTTGAAGAATTACTCGATGGAAAAGCTAGTCCTCTGAAGGCGGTCGAGAGCCGCTTTGAAGAGCCAGCCGCTGCACAACCTTAAATAGGGTCATCATCTTTTTATCCTGCTCATTTATTTTACGGTGCATGATAATGATGTTGCCGTGAGTTTCCTTAATTTCTTGTGTTTTTGAATTGATGCCAGCATGAAATTCTTTTGTTAGGGTTTCTATAGCTTCGAGCCTAACAGACAGAGCATGAAGCTCTGGAAGTTTTTTAATGTCACCCATGAGCTGAAGCCGAAGACCCTTCACGCTGTCGCTTAGGGTTTCAAAATTATCTTTTAGCGAGCTGACTGACTTTTTTATGTCTTGGAACTTCTCTTCAACCTCTGCCAGCCACTTCTGAAAGAAGTAAGCGGTCAAGGCTATGAGGATAGTTATTATTGTCCCGACGACAAGCTCGCTCACGCGTATTCGTCGGCTTCGTCCATGTCACCTGGCTCGGGTTCTTTCTCAGCCATCTCCTCAATTTTAGCTTTGGCTTTAGCCTTTAAGCCATCAAGGCTTGTGATAGCGTCGAGGGCTGACTTTTTCTTAGCCAGTACGCCTTGGATAGCGGCCCATTTCTTGGGATCAGCTTTGTATTCTTCAACCTCTAGAACCTTGTCGGCACAATTTTTTAGCTCCCACTCATCATACTTGCCGTCTTCTTTTTTTACTTCTTTGACTTCCATTTCCATAATTTTACCTTTCGTTTTGATAGAGATTTTGCCAGGTATTTATAGCAGTCTGTGGAAGCCCTGCCCCGCCTGGGACTTTCATGTTTTGGATCATGCGGCCCGCAGCATTGGCTCTTGCGTTTGCTTGCATCACACGGCGAATGTTAGCAGGTGAGCCAGCTTTGGCGCCTGCGAATCCGCCAATAGCTCCACCGATGGGTCCGCCAGCTGCAAAGCCAAGGGCTCCACCAAGTCCCGCAAGTGCGCCAGTTCTAGATGTGGAAGTAGTGCCGCCCAGAGACAGAATATCCTCAGCCGGTTGTGCGAAGTAATTTATAGCGACCGATTCGCGGGCTGGGCCTTTTACGTCGATACCTAACTTTTCAGCCAAGCCGTAAACTTCTTTTCTCTGGGATGAGCTTTTGCTCTTAATAAGCGCGTTGATAGTTTTTTCAGTCGCCTTTTCATCACCAAAGTATTTATTCACAGCCTCAGAATCAGCTAGTGTCTGCTTGTACGCCTTGTTTAGTTCATTCAATTCCCCACCCTTGGGCGAGGCTTTTGTAATATTGCTATCAAGCTTCGAGAGAGCCGTCTTTGTAACGCGTTCTAAATCCCGCTCAACCTCTGACAATTTACCAGGGCGCATGTCGATTGGCCCTTTGGCTGTTTTCTTTATACCTGAAATTTCATTGAGTGAGCCCTTCAAATCAAATGCAGTTTTAGCATCTAAGCCCTCAGAGGAGTAAATATTTGGAGGCACATATTGGTCTATAACGTTAGTTATGTAGTCCAAGTCCTCTTGGGCAGCTTTTGTCCCGAGACGTTGGGCTCTCTCGGTGTATTTAGCTAAAAGCCCCTCATATTCCTTTGCGACATCATCGGCTCCTATGCGCACGTTCATTGCTTCCTTTGACTGCCCAATGGCTTCACCAATTCCAGACTTAGCTTTCTGGGCTGCATTGATAAATTCGTCTCTAAGCTCACCATAGATTGGGCTTATACCAAAGTTTTTTTCTGCTTCTTTTATTTTATCCAAATTCTGGGATGCATAGCGAATGATGTCTGAGTCTACACCTGATGCGATTTGGGCAGCCTTCGGAGCGATTGTGTTTTTAGCTCCGCTCCATGTGCGACCGAGAAGCCCGCTTTGTGCTCCAATCAAATCTTTTGTGGCTTCTTTTGTGCCCGATTTAAGCGCGCCTTTTGCGATTTGGCCCGCAGTGGCTCCCGTACCTAGAAGTAGAGGTGAGGCAGCTCCGAATGCACCAGAGAGCGCAATTTGGCTTGGATCTAATTCTTCTGCAACACCAAAGTATTTTCCAAGGCTCTGGCGCGCGGTCTCAAGTCCTGCCCCCGTAGCTCCACCTGCGAGTGCAGCGCCAGCCAGAGCACCGGGCGCAGCTCCTACAATAGTTGGGGCACCGGCCAAAGCTCCACCGACTCCCCCAGCGGCGGTCGCGGCTGATTCCAGTAATCCGGCTGGCACGTCCCACGCTACATCAAGTACATCTGGCAGAAAATCCTTCGAAAAAAATCCTGTGTCCGGATCTAACTTTTTCCATGCGGCCTCATCGGGGCGCTTTGCAAGAATTTCGCCTGATTTATCTTTTCTAAAGTTAAGCTTAGGGTATTGCTTTTGTAGAAAATTAAATCCTGCCTCTGGGTCGGCTGCGAAATTTTTATAAAGAGCCCTGTCTTTTAGTGAAATGTCAGGGTGCATTTCCTCTACTACTTGCTGCTTGGGAGCAGCGCCTAGAGCGGCCTCTTCATTTTCTAATTCTAAAAGTTCGAGTTCTTCAGCTTCAGTCATATTATTTACCTAATGTTCCGGCGGCTTTTTTGGCTCGCAGCTCTTCTAAGCGTGATTTTTTCGCGGCGTCCAGTCCTCCACCAGACTGACCTGCAACGGCTGAAATATTTGGAACTAGATCCCATGCAGGTCCTGAGCCTGCTTTTAGTGATTCAAACACCTGTCTTCTGTTAGCAGCTTTTTGCGCTAACACATCTTCCGTGTCACCCGGACGCGGGAAGTATTGTTTTTCTGCGCTTTTAAATTCAGTGTCAGAAATTGCAGCCCCAGACTCACGTCGTAAAACTGCGTTGACAAAATTTCTTTCAGCTTGGTCCTGCTCCCTGAGCGACTCGCTTTGAAATTCCCCAGGTAGTATGGATTTAAAAGATTCAGCACGCTTGGTTCTATCATAACCCTCATCACCCAACTTTTTGAAAACTTCCTCAGCTTGCGCCATACGCTTACCAAAGCCTGCGGCGTCAAATTGGTCTTTGGTAGGGGTTTTTTGCCCTTTGAGTGCTGCACCTAGAAGAGTTTTCTCTAAGCCATAGCGAAGCGTATCTTGGTTGTTTGCATTCTGCCATTGGAGCTTAGCTAGATCGATGTCGGTATCGGTGATACCTTGGCGCATTTTCTGAGCTGCTTGCTCTAACATGATTTGGCGCTGCTTTCGCTCAGAGGCTGACTCTGGTGCTTTGTAACTTTTAGCTAGATTGGACCCGGTCCATTGATCGGCAAGTGCAAGGAGTGCAGTAAGGTCAGCGCCTTGGAGTCCAGTTGGAGCGCCTTGATTGAGCGCTGCTATTTGCTCTTCGAATTTTTTCAAGCCCTCTTGCTGTTGTTTTTTGGAGGCAAGGCCTGCGCTATTTACTCTGCGAAACATTTCATCTGATTCAAGCATGGAGATAGGACGCTTCTGTGTGATACCTAAAAGTTTTAGAAGTGGCTCTGCACCTGCGCCGGATGGGGCAGCGTTTGCTCCGCCCTGCATAGCCTGCGCTTGTTGCTGCATAAGTGCTTGCATTGGAATGCCGCCAGTTTGTGCTTGCATGTTTTGTAGCATTGGAATGCCGCCAGTTTGTTCCTGCATGTTTTCTAGCATTGTTGCCAAATCGTATTCATCCATAGAATCTCCTAGTAAAATGTTTAGACAGGCACTTTATAATTAAGACCGCCCTTAGTTGGCGCCATAGCTAGTGCATTACTAGCTCCACCGCCAACGGTTGGGGACATGGCACCCCACAAAGAACCAAGTCCTTTATCGATTCCTGCGTTCATACCAGGAATAGATTGGCTCGCTGACAATCCGGCTAATCCGCCTTGAAGAACACTTCCCAAAACACCGGCGCGCTCTGGTTGACCTGGGTCGCCCATACCTGTCCAAGGTGAATACATGAGAGCAGCTTTTCTAAATGCCGCGTCTTTTTTATTTCTGGCGTTGTTTGAGATACCTTTTAGTGCCCCAAGACCTCCACCAATTAATGCCGCTGTACCTAGTGCCATTTGCTTATGCCCTCCATAAAACGTGTGTCATGTTATCGTCCGTTACCTTGAAGCCTTGTCGCTCATAGAGCTTTTGTAGGCCCTTACTTTTTACATAAGAGAAAATCATTGAATAGCCTTCGTTTAAAGCTGTAGATATTGCTGCCTCTACTATCGCTTTAATTCCCCGACCCACTTCCATAGTGCTAGCTTTTGGATTGGATACAACCCATTCTAGGATCGCAATTTCAGAATCAGTAAAATATAAAAAACCTGCGCAAACGCCAGGCACAACAAATCCGCTTGCGGGAAGAGCCGCCAAAGGAAGTACAGGCCATTTATGACCCACCCACCAATGAGCAACCATTTCATAATGTCTTTGTGGTTCGAATTTTTCAACTTTCACTTTTCTCTCCGCGCTCTAATAGCATTTCTAAAAGCAATTCTTTTTCAAATACGCGCATTCCGACTACCTTAAAGCTATTGTTTAAACCAAGCTTTATCATAGGCGTATTAGTATTTTCGGTGAGAAAATTGATACGCTTGTAACCTCTACCCCATAGCCATGCGACTATTTCGCTAAAGCATGCAGACCCTTTTCCTTGGCCCTTTATTAGCGGGAAAAGCCCGCCGTGCTGTATGTAAACTGATTCGCTATCTAACTCTCTTACAGTCACAAAATAGTGGGGTGTTTTTTCTTCGCCTCCAATGAGCGCAAAGGAAATTCTGTCCATGTCGCCAGGACGCCTGCACGCAAAAGAAATTACATGCGCATCAGGCGCCATTTCCTTCCACTCCTCAGCCGTGATGAATGAAATCTGCATTGTTACTTTTTTCCACCAGAGGGTGTTGCTTCCGCAGTCTTCTGCGCGGCCCAAGCTTTCATCTTCTCTGCATAATTTCCTGCGTCGAATCCTCGCTTTTGAGCCATTTCCTGTAGCGCATTTTGTATGTTGAAACTCTTTTGTTGTGATGCAAAGTTTCCCGCAGCCAAATCACCCTGCATAACTTGCCCGAGTTGATTCTGGCGGTTTGCCTCATCTTGAATGTCTAGACCCGTTGACTCTTGTGCGCGCTGGCGAGCCATTCTTTGCTTTTCCAAAAGCGCATTTGTGGCACCCTGCCCGGCGATACGCTCAGCCGATCCGCCTCTGAGACCGCCCGTCATAGCAAGGCGACCGAGTGCCTGCGATTGTTGGCCCGCTTGCTGTTGAGCAAGTTGGTCGCCCATCTGTGCATAGCGCTGCCCCATAGCAGTACCCGCCATTCCGCGCCATGCAGAAGGCCCGGTGCGAAGAGCCTCGCCCCGAAGCGCATCAAGTGCTTGCGTATTGAGCTGAGTAGTATTTTGTAAATCAGAGCCCAGTAGTTTGTTTAAATTAGTTTTAGCCAGCCCCTGCCATTTCGGCGCGAGCGGAGATCCGGCCATAGGGTCTACTTTAGCGCCCGACGAAAGTCCCGCAGAGTAAACTCCGTTCTTCATATTAGCAGGATTATCCGGATCGCTCGCGTATTTAGCGCCTGGTTTTTTCATGTATGCATATTCGGCTGGCGTCATTTAACTCATCTCCTCGTAGCTCGATGTGTCCATTTCTAATTCATTGTTTGCATCCGGAACCATTGCAGTAAGTGTAGAGGTCATCTGACTTCTTTGCTGCTCTAAATCAGCCATAGCTTTATCTATATTGGGGTGCCCTTCCTTCTCATAGATTCTAACCTTCATGTGCTGCAAAATAAAGGATACAAACTCAGGGATGTCACAAATATCATCGTCGTCAACCAAGCGATTGGCATTGCGCAAGTACCAAATATAACCCACTGCACCCGACTCTCTAGCTTTAGGTACAAGTAAAATCTGAGGACTACCAGGGGTAGAATTAACTGGGAAATATGCGTAAGTGTCGCCTGCTCCGTAGTTCTTCTGCACCGAATACTCTTCAAATTTGCGCCAATCTTTTAGGCGCTCAATTTCATAGACCTTCGAGCCATTGTCATAAACAAGCCTTCGAACTTTGTTGGCGTAAATGTCGGTGGGCATGTCTATTTCATCTTCATTCTGTACAAGTGTAAGCACCCCACGCGCCAGGAAATAGTCTTCATAAATGCTGTGAATTTCTGCTTCTGCCTCATCGATTGCTTCATTGGCGTAAGCTAGAAGCTCATTTGGGCGTACAAAATCCTCATCCTCTAAATCGAGGTCTTCCTCAATTTTTGTGCGAATCTCAGCCCATGTCCAATAGCGCATAAATTCCCCCTTTAAACGTCCGTAGCCCCAGCAAATCTAGGCAATGTTTTTAATTTAGTGTAACCAACTATAATCCCGCCGCTCGCATTTAAGCTCTCTTGCGGATAGTCCACGTCATCAAATGTGTAATCTTCTGTCACCACGGGAGGCTTCCCGTCTAAGCGGTGTTGCTGAGTTTTGTAGCCCTCGAGCCTGAGAAAAAGAATTTTATCTTTTCTGGCATCAATAATCTCAGAGAGCCTCCAATAGGCGGCTGTCGAGCCATTTGCTAATTCTATTTCTTTTCCCAGTGCCATATTACTCCTAAGCGTTCGGATGCCACATTACGACATGCGACTCCTCGGTTATGTCATTGTTTGAAGTTGCCTCCCCAGTACACTTTAATACTACAGTGCCAGAGAGTGTTTCAGCCGGTGCTGTATCATCAGTAAATGAGGTGAGCGTGGCTCCTGCTCTAAACCAACAAGCCGCCTTTTGTGTTGTGGCACCTGTTCTAATAACATACCCCTCAGCGCTCCAATCCACGTTATTGAATGCCAAAGCGCCAGTAGCTAATAGTGTCGTAGCGCCAAATTTTACTTTTACTTGTTTGTTATTGGCGTTAGCTGCAAATTTACCAGACATCTTAAAATCTATTCTATCGCCATTAGTTGAAAGAGTATTTGCGGGCACCGTGTAGGTTATTAAATCATCCTCACCCGTGCCTACGTTACCTACCGCCGTTGTGTTTACATTTATAGTTCCACCGACTCTTGCGTAGCTTGTTGAGGTGCCTGCAAGTGTTCTAAGCACTACCTCACTTGTGTTGAGTGTAGCCGTGTGTGATTGGACCTTGGTCCCCCCTGCGAATAGCTCTAAGGCCACATTCGCTGTGCTATAGGTGTGATAGTAGTTACCTTTAACAACTTTGACCCATGTGGTGGAATCCGTTTCGCTGTTGTCCCCATAGATAATTTTTGAGCCCGACTCGATACATAGGTCGTCCCCAAAATAACCGCCCACATAGGTATAAGTGCCGGTGCCAGTAAAGGCCGTCATCTTCTTTTGAAAGAGTCCCGTCGAATAGATATTTAGTGTTGAAGCACCGTTACTATGAGATCCACCTACACCCTTGCCGTTTGGTGCAAGCTTAAGACATGTGAGCATGTGATTCTCAGCCGTGCCCACGGGCGAGAGCGTTATTGTAGAGTCAATCCCAGTTGATAGGTTAAGAACACTTGCCTTTGTAGCATCGGTAGTAGTGTGGCTTGTGGACTTAAGCGTGTACTCCATTACGTTTGCCATAATGAAGTTGTTGCCGCTTGAGGTGTCTATAAGGTTACAAGAGAATGGAGCGCCCACGGTGCCGGAGTTCATTGTAAGCACGAAGTTTAGAGCAGCTCTGAGTGCCCCCGTTGTAACGCAGTTTACTGCTGCTGTTCCTAAGATATCCGAGCCAAAAAGCGCCATTCTGTACACGCGAAGATTTGAGTCATTTCCGCCGCTAGCACCTGAACTTCCGACGACAACATCATTGACACCAACGGAGCCAACAAGCCTTGGATTAAGAACTAAACTTGTGCCATCGCGGAATATTACGGCGTCGTTTGATGCGCCTAGATAAATACTATTTGCGCCATGAATAGCGCTAGCTCCAAAGTTAAAATCGTTGTTAGCATAGATGCCTCCAACTGCCGTGAATCCTATGCCAGCTGCAGAGGACAATATATTTACGTTTCCCGTCGTTGCAGTGAGATTTAAATCTACATCGCCTACAACGTCTAAGTTATTTATTGATGAGAGCAGGTTAGTTGAGAGAGTGGTGTCAGTTATTACAATTGAGTTGAGACCGGTTAAATTACCTGAATCGTCAAGAACACCAAGCGAGCCCTGCGCCGCTAGAGTTCCGTCATATCTCATTAGTTGGTTATCAACGCCTGCCGTGATTGTCGGAGTAGTTTGCCAACTAAGAGTGCCTGAGCCGTTTGTGAATAGTGCTTGGTTAGCTGCCCCATCATCTGCGGGAAGTGTAAGCGTGTAGTCTGCGGCAAGCGTTGCCGGAGCGCGTATGGCTGCGTAGTTTGTGCCGCCGCCTGAGCCCTCTCTAAAGCGTAATTCTTTTTGATTTTCTAAAGTGAAATGATCGGCTGAAAAAATACCAGTAGCAGCCGCTAGGAAAAAAGAACCAGAGGCACTCCCAAAGGTACAATCACCATCAGCTGCTATGTTGACCTGTCCTGATACAGATAGAAAATTTATGTTTCCACCAATGCCAGAAGTGAAATTTAAGTCAAAGGCACCAGTGGTGCTAAAGGACATAGATCCTGTTGCGTTGTTAAAATATTCGCCAGCTGCATTCCATACAATTCCACCCAGCTGAATCTCAGTGAGGCCAGTCAGTACTCCCGTATCGCTTAGAAGCCCGAGCGAATTTTGCACCAGGCGACCCGAGGTAGTGTCAAATCTTGCGAGGGCATTGTCCGTTACAGCGGACCCAACGGCCAGCATGTACTGTGTATGCACGTCCCCAACAGTAAGATTTGCAAGAGAGTTATGGTCAACCCCGCCAGGCAACACAGCGGCTGTAATCGTGTTGGCACCGTCATTGTAAGTAAAATCAATGGAAGCTGAATCAGTAAGTATATTGCCAACGGCATCCTGCGCGTCCTCATTTGTGTATTGTGTAATAGTGCTAGCAATCGTGACAGTGTCAGTGCCAGCCGTGCCAGTAATGGAAATTCCTGCACCGTTGGCGAATGTAAGCGTGTCAGATGTAGTGTCAGCTACAGGATTTGTGCCTGCAGGACATGCTATAGTTTGGAAAATTAATTGGTCGCCGGTATTTGTACCCGCAAGGTCCAACATTGTTTTTACTTGCGCTACCGTTAAATCAAGTGGGTTTGCAGTGCCCCCGGTATTATTTCCTTTAATTGTAAGTGTAGCCATGTCAGCAAGTTTAGCGTTCGTCACAGCGTCGGCTGCTATTGTTGCTGCAAACGACCCAGTGCCTGAGCCCGTGACATCACCCGTGAGAGTGATAGTTTGATCGCCAGTATTTGTTCCGCTCAAATTTGAAGCAGAGATTGCGCCCGTGAAGGTTTTAGCGCCTGCGAAACTTTGAACGCCGGTTGTAACGCCTCCCGGAAAGCTAGCGCTTGCTGGCTGCAGAGTAAGGACCTGTCCAGAAAGAGAAGCGCCATTGGCATTTGCAGTGCTACCGAATGCTGCCAGAGTCACATCCCCAGTATTAGTACCAGAGGTGCCGAGCATTGATTGCACTTGGGCAACGCTTAAATCGATAGGATTTGCAGTGCCCCCAGTGTTGTTTCCTTTGATAGTTAAAGTTGCCATGTCCGCTAACTTCGCATTTGTAACTGCATCGGCTGCGATTGTGGCAGCGAAACTTCCAGTACCAGAGCCAGTCACATCACCTGTAAGCGTAATTGTTTGGTCGCCAGTATTTGTCCCACTAGACGTGCCTGAGTGCGTTCCGGAATAGTTAGCCGCAGCTATGTTTCCTGTGAATGTGGCAAGTCCTGCTTGGTCAATAGTAAGGCGCAAAACTTGGGTGAGCGTTAAATCTGAAGTTGTATAAAACTCAATTTTACCTGGGGCAGAAGTGTCGCTAATTGTCCCAGCCCCAGACTTTAGGAAAATTGAAGCAAATATTTTGTAGTTAGATCCGGCCCATCCGCAGCCAGAAATTCCCATCAGCTGCATATCTGCAGCAACATCAGCATGCGCACTCGTATCTGAATTAGAGCGCGAGCCAAACATAATGGAGCCAAAGCTTGTAGAATGCCTATGCATCATAAGCTGGCCCTGGCGGCCTCCGCCTATATCGTTAACTCTTAGCCCTAGAGCATACGTCGCCCCACCTATATTTACACCGGCTGATTCAGAGCCAAAGTCACCAACTTCTATTTTTGTTGTAACGTCTACTTCTGTAAGACCAGTTAAAAAACCCGCATCGGAAAGAACTCCAACGCTGCCCTGTACGGCTCTACCCGAGACTGAATCCCATCTTACTAATTGGTTATCGACAGAGCTTGGCTCAGCCAAAATGTACTGCGTATGCACATCTCCGACTGTTAAATTTCCCAGTAAGTTATGATCTACGCCAGCCGGTAGCACAGCCGCAGTAATAGAAGGTGTGCCATCTGAATAAGTAAAATCAATAGAGCTAGAATCTACAAGTATTGTACCGACTGCGTCCTGGGCATCTTCAGTAGTAAAGCCGCCCGTTGAAATTATTGTAAGCGTATTTGCTACGTCATTGTAGGTGAGAGTAATACCTGCACCTGCGACTAAAAGAGCTGCGACTCTGTCGTCCACTCTTTCGTCAGTGTAGTAAAGATTCGAGCCCTCAGCCAAATCGCCAGTGTCAAAGAGAGACAAGTCCACAACCCCTGGCGGGCCGGGAGGTCCTTGCGGTCCTGTGGCTCCCGTATCAATGATTAATTCCAGTTGATCTAAGTACGCCTTTAACTTGTAAAAGTTTTCTTGCGTGTACTTGTCCAGAATCTCATTGAAGAGAAGCCTGAGAGGTTTAATGTTTGCCATTATGTAGGATTACTCCCGAGGCTACTCGCCGTGAAAGGTGTATGAGTCTTCGACAGGTACGACCAATGAATAATGTAACCATTTAATTCTAAGACTTCGCCTTTTGGCATTCCCCTAACTACAAAATTCTGTGCGCCATTAGGCGCTAAGTTATTTGGGTCGTCAAAAGTAATAACTGTGGCACTTGTGCGCTCTGTTATTAAATACTGAATAGTGTAATTATCGTTTTCAAAAGAAATGTAATAACTGAAAATGTCCGTGGTCCACTGCGAGCTACCAGAAAGCGTTGCCGTTTTTAGCGCTGGGTCCACTACAGCTGTACCTAAAAGTGTAGATGTGAAAATCTGCACCTCAGCATTTGTGAGCTGCACCTGCTTGTAGTTACATCTCAGGCCTCGGGCCGGAAACCTTCGCCATTCCTCAATAATACCCTGAGCATCCCAGATTGCTTCTGCGTCTCCCCAGAGAGGAAGACTGTCGCCCCACGTGATGTTTGATCTATACCGTATAGGTTTAAGATCACCTGTGACTCTGTTATTGTCGTTGGAGCTTCTGATGGCAAGTGAGAGATTTGTCGTATTTGCAGCTGAAATAAGTATCCGAGGCACAAATTTTCGCACGAATTTAGAACCGAAATCAAGAAAGCAAGACTTGTAGTCATGCACGATAGTGATGTCCTGCCAATCAAACGGGTCAATTGTTGTATCAATTTCTTTATCTGTGAAAAAGCTTGCATTATGTTTTAACACGTACCCGCGCGTGTCCCCCCGATAAATTGTTTTATCTTTAAAGGCCATAGCGGTGGGCATGAAAGAGGCTCCACCAGAGCAAGTTTGAAAAGAGCAAGCTTCTGAAATTCCCCACTTCAAATCTAGAACTATCCACATGTCAGGCTCACCGCCGCCGTCTTCTTTAGAAACGGCCCAGTAAATTCTATCCTCACTTGGGTCATAGGTCCCAGTGATATGCTCTTGTCTGGTAGTAGTAGTGACAAAAGCTTTGTAGGTAGTTTTATTTAGATTGGTGGAAATCATTTGAACTTTAAAACCATCCGACCAATAAAATCCGTTGATCCCAGCCCAGAAAATTCCCTTGTGCGTTCTTACAATTGAATTCTGCCCCATACAGCCTGCATGGTCATCAATTCTAGTTGTAATAATATCCCCAGTGGAATCGTTAGCCCTGGCACCGTCTACACGGTACACATACTCTTCACAAAAAATGATGGGCCTATCGAAAATTGAAGAGAAACCTTTTATCTTTTGCTCAGTCTCACCAAAAAACTCTGGCGGTACTGCGTCGGGATCGCCAGGCACTGACTGCCTAAATTCATATTCCTTCAGCTCTGTGCCATCTTTTAAAGATGCATAGTAGCCAATGTCGTTTACAACGTGTAGGAATTTGCATTTAGGAGGTGTGCCATTACTAACAATGTCACCTGTAGTGTAAAGCGTCTCGTTATTTTCAAGAGTAGCATCAGGCACGTTATCAACAAATGGGGTTGTGCCAAGAGTCGTTTGACCTACTTTGTAAAATACATCACCGCCCGTTACCGTGCGATAAATTTCTATTTTGATATTAGCAGCGTCCCAGTTCTCAACTGTCGTGAGAGCGGTGGGGAGCGTAATCGAGACGGTATTACCGCCGCTGATAATTCCGCCAGTCACCGCCGTCGGATACAAATATACTGGCCCTCGGTCTAAAAATGAAACTGTCGCTACAGAATAATCATAGCGAAGAACAAAAGCGTAAAGGTATGTCTCGCCAGCCCCTGTAGGAGATGGCACCGTAATCCCAGAGGGTACGGCGGGGAGTCCTGCGTTTCTAACTTGGTAAACGCTCGAGCCATCCTTATAAAGTTTTTGCGGGCTCGCATACTCATCGTTTGAAGCGTAAATGTGGCCCTGCCACTCGGATGTGGAAATGACCATGTCATTTGCGCCGTTAGGAAAAAATCCGTCCGACGTTGGTCCTTCAACCTCAAGCCAAGCACCAGCACTCACATAATAAGAGCGTCTATTCTGAAAAGTAAATAAATCAGAGGCGTAAAAAACTAGGTGATTTACTCTGAATGCTCCTAGCGGAAGCTGCGCATCGACAATGGACTCGCACCCAGGACGTGTGACGGGCTTTTTATTTGCATTGATAAGTAAATTGTCACAAACCTGCGCCTGCTCTGGCCGCCCATCAATATAATAGTCAGTGATGCCGCCGCTAAAATCTATGACTTCAAGTGGCTGCGTGTCTATGCTCATGACAAAAAGTAAACCTCAAAGTTTTGTACGAAATTTGTATAAATATAAGCTTGCGTATCAGAGAGCTTTGCCGTGCGAAGATATATTGTGTCACCAGTAGATGGGTCCCTGCAAACAATTTGCAAAGTATCATAGTCTGTACCTGCAGGTAGAGAAACCGTCGCCCTATAATAGCCATCCCCTTGCGATGCAAAGGAGCCGCTTGTAACAGTTTGGTGCGTTGTTTCTACAGCGGTTGATGCAAGTTTGGCTGAGTTTGAGCCATCATGCGTGTGGTCGTTTAATTGCTGAATGTCATCTTCTAGAGCATCAAACCATACGTCGCCGAAATCCCCGTCCTCTGGAAGTTTAAACCCTTTTGAAAGTGTTAACATAATTTTTACTCCATTAACTCAAAGTGTGGAAGGTCAAATAAACTTTGGTCTTTGAGGTTGTGATTCATATTCCAATCCCCACCCCATTTGATTTTTATTCCCTTTGCGCGCGCAATCCCAAGGACGACGCCTGCAAAATAAACAAAACTGTCTTTATCACCCCAATTTAGCGGGTACGGAACAGCATCGACCGCCATTGAAGGTACTAGGTTGTGCTTTGATTCACCAAACTGCGCACGTGATGTGCCCATTTCAAAGGCTGCTTGCTGCTCTGCCTCGCCCCTATGCCCACATATAATTGAGCAATCAATATATTGAATCACGTCGTGGAAAAGCTCTTGGAGCTTTGGATGACATGTCTGAAGTTTTATCATGGAGGATTTTCCGAATTTTGCCATCAAAAACTCCATTTCACGATGCAGGACTCTAAAAGCTCCGCATACTCTCGCTTATCTATACAAAGAAATTTAAACATTTCCTCATTGGTATGAATTGGAAGAACCTGCTCTCTTACAGCATCCTGATCAATAATCCTAAAAAGCTCCAATTCATAGGGATCAACCTGCCAAAGCTCAACGTCTGCTTTTCCTATCTTGGATGCGCATCCCAGAATATTCATGGTCGCTAGGCTTACCACTATCGCCAGTGAGAGCCTCAATAGACCTTTGGTCTTTTTTGTCATCCGATTCTTTTACCGCCCCCTCTATTTTTTTCTTTGTCAATTTTACTTGTAAATCCTCAAACAATTTTAAGAGTAAACCTAAAACCTTTATGATTGTTCCAATCATGCGGGCTTTGCTGCTTCCTTGGTCTTCACTGCTTCAAGCTCAGCTTTAACAGCATGGTATGAATCAATAAGCGCTTTAGTCTGTGGGTTAATTCCCATAGTGGGAAGCCATTGAATCACTTTCCAAATCTTTCCACCCAGAGCAAGCACTGCCTCATCATCTTTTTTACTAGGTGTGAGACGAACTACTACCGTCGCAAGAATTGAAAGAATCCCTATAATGCTAGCTACCGCGTGAATGATGTCCTTACCTTGAATCAAAATGTTTTCCATAAATCCCCCTATCGATCTAATTTAGTTATGCAAATAAAATTCTGTGTAATGTCGCCATTCAATGCATGCGTGCCAGCACTGTTAATTCCTCGCAAGTCAACCGTATCGGCTGAGTTAAGCTGAAGCGTAATGGCCCCACTTGTTGATTTAATACATGAAGTTGTAGTCTCAGCTGTTTTAAGAGTCAGAAACGCATGCAATGAGCCGTTTTTAAAAAGCTTCAACCCATATTGATTACCTATAGCGCCAGCTGCAGCTGCAGAGGTCACAAGCTGCGCTGTAATTTGATAAGTACCTCTAGCAGGTGCCGTGAATTTCCATGAAGCCCCAGTAGTGACCGCATTATGCGAATCATACTCTTTTGTCGCATAGTCTATAATCGTGTCAGTCACTAAGTTTGCAGTGCTTACGGCCCCATACCTTGCACCCACAAATTCACTTGCTGCAATCTGCGCAGGACCTGAAACGCGCGTGACTTCGAAGTAATTTGATGAGGTATCGCCACTCGTGTAAACAGGACTTGTAATGTTTGTATTTAAGCGCAGCTCAACTGTGTCGCCAGCATTAAAGCTTCGCGTTGTAGACGCAGTGACAGTCCAATCTGTAGAAATAGACGAAACGTGCCTAACAATCGCGCCATTGGTTAAAACTGAACCATTCTTGAAAATCTGCAACAAAGTTCTATTGGGTGATGCAGCCGTTCCACCAACGTAAATTCCACCGTTGATTCTATATTCCCCAGCTACAGGTATTGTGTAAACACCTGTCGAAAGATTGTACCCGCCATGTGTGTCTTTGTCAGGCGTTGCACCTATGATAGTAGTACTCGCGCCGTTTGTTCCGCCAGTAGGGACGGCGACTTTAACCGCCATTTGCACAACCCTAGTATCGGATTCATTTGCTATCTTTACATTCGAACCCCAGCCAACAATCGGAACCCTTACGACAAAACCAAAAACGTCATTGTTTGCAAATTGATTTGAGTTAATGAGTGTGGCGCCGCCGTCAATTCTAAATGTAAAATTAGAAGTGTCTAAGAGGGTAACGCTGCCATTACGAAGACCAGCCGATGCTCCGGCGTCGTCATACCAACCCCAATAACCAATCGTGCCCGTTGACGCAGTTGTGTTTATTTTGGTTGAATCAATTACATACCCTGTCGGCAAAGACAAAGACAGCTGAGAACTATTACCAACGCCGCTATAAGCAACACGCCCATGAATTTCCATGGAGTCACCAGAGCGCCGCCAGTAAGAAACATTACTGGAAACGTTGGTATTACTATTTAATGTTGGTGTGTATGTAACAAAATCAGTTATCAAAGTACCCGCTGAATAAACTACGGGCGAAACAGAAACATTATCAATTTTCACAGTGTAAGCACTTGCAGAAGTCGTAGCTACGTGAATAATAAGTCTGTAACCTGTAGCATCTGAGTCAGACTGAAATGAACCTCGGTACTGGTATTTCTGCCCTACTACCGCCCCATCGAGTTTAATAGGAGTGGGCTCAATGAGCCTTCCTGTTGCAGTCGTGCGATAAATATAAGCAATAAGATCGCTATCAGTACTACTAGTGCCGCCAGAATAAGTGCCGCTTCCAATTTCATAATCAAATCCTATCTGCAGGACTTTCGCTTGGTCGGCTGCGCTAATTGTAAAATCATAAGACGCTCCTTCACCCTGCCTGTTAGCTGCATCTTTTGTAATAAGAAAGTTCGCAGTCCCTCGAAGTGGACTGCTTGTAGAACGTGTAAATGTAAGAGTAGGCGAGCCGCCTGTGCCGTCAACGGGGCGAGAAGCCGCTGCATCAGCGTAAGTCGCCCAGCCAGTTGTGTTTGATTCTGCATCGGGATTTAAAATGTAGTTAGTACTAGATCCGCCCGAGCCAACTTTACTCTCGGTGCCGTCGTCATTTAGTTGATAAAGAAAACCGTCGGATTTAAAATAAATCTTCCCATTTCCTGAGCTTGGTGTCGCAGGTGTCGACTGCTCTGGGATTGTAATCGGCCCCGAAGTAATAGTGGGCGAAGTCATAGAAGGCGTCGTCATCACTGGCGACGTTAAAGTTTTATTGGTAAGAGTTTGCGCTGTGGTAGTGTCTACAAGTATTTTTGGAGTGGCTGAGCCATCCGACACGGTAGCAACGTTAGTGTCTGTGCGATATTTCATCGTGCCCTTCGGTTCACTTGCTGTGTCCGAAGTGGCATTTTCCATTTGAGCTTTTTCTAGCTGGCCATAAATTTTTGCCATCTCAATTTCCTTTTCAATGCTCTAATCCCAGCTTAAATGCACTTCCAGTCAGTCTAGGCACCACAAGAACCAGGACAAACTTTTCTCGCGCACTAAAGCTGGGACTACAAAATTGATAAAAAAAATCTCGTGCGCAATTAATAAGCCTCCTATAAAAATCAGGGAGCGCGCCGCAGTGTCCTTCGGACACGCTCCCCGAAATCCTAGCTAGCTAGTAGATCACGGAATACCATACATTATGCCGCAATTTCCGGGTTTGTTGACGACTAATTCGCCAAACAAACAGGTGTCGACAATGTACTGATATCCAGTGGTATTACGAACCTCAAAATATTCGTTTCCATTTGGACCTTTTCGTTTCTTGAAGAAACCGTTTGAGTAAAACTTAACGGCTGACATATCAAGAGCGACGATGCTTGTGTCATCCCATTCTTGAATCATGACAATCTTCAAAGTGCCCTTCACAGAGCGAATGATGATTTCATCCCAACCGTAAACAGAAGCTTTTCTGTCAGCTACAGAAACTTGGTACTGCCCTTGGTAGGGAGTAGTTTCCATGAGCTTCATGCAAGCTCCACCCCATTTGTAACTCATGAGGAAGGTATCTGCTTTTCCACCACGTGCTTTCTTTCTGACATCTGTGTAGAAATCAAAAAGTTGGCTAAGAATGTTGGAAGTTGTAACAGATGCGCCAGAATAGTTAATTGCTTGCAAAAACGGATAGCTTAATTTCGTCTGTCCGAAAATCGTGGCCGACCCGCCGTTTGCTGCACTCAAAAGTTGGTCTTTCAAAGAGCTAAAGCTATTTGACTGAGCCCCGTCCTGATACAGTTTCGCATTTTGCGCTACAGTATAGGCCGAAATGTCAACCGCTGCTCCGCCTCGTGTTGCAGAGAAGGTAACAGCACTGGTATTTACGTTGATGGCAATTACATACACCGTGAGAGGTGAAGAGTTATCATCATCAATTTGGCATTTTTGTGCCAAGCTGAAACGGTCAACCTTATCTACAATCATGATACCAGTAGCTGCGTTTGTCGCATCGGTAACAGTCGCAAAATGAGGTCCAGTACCAAGTTGTACTGAGCAAACAAATTTCATGTACTCAATAAATTGGTCGATTTGGTCAGGCAATATTTTAAGGAAACTGTCTTCCTTGATGCGGCCTGAGTGGTCCATGAGGTCACGTTGATTAAATATAAGCGAGCCCCAGGCTTCCTTATAGTCATCAACTGAGCCACGGATGTAGCTGTATTCTGCAATGTCGGTTGAACCCGTCAAAGAGCCGAAAGCTACGCTTGAAGCTTGTTGTCCCATGAAGGGTACAATTAGTTTTCCACCCTTCCAAGAATTATTTTTTTCAACGTTTGTTAAAATCCAGTCGCGCTTGATGAGTTCTTCCATTAACAATTCGTTTGGCAAGAATTCATTTAACATCGCCTGGAAGGTACGAGTCGTGCTCATATTTTATCCCCCTAGTCGGTAGTGTTTAAAGTCAAAGTTTATGAACTAAAATTATCGCGAAGCTTGCGCAAATCGTCCAAGCTCTTGGGAGTTCTCTTTACAGGAGATCCACCCTGACCTTGTAAATTTGGTATCACAGGCTTCTTACTTTGTGCTTCGACTACCGCCGCATGGCTTTGCGGGGCGACATCGGCAGCGCCTGGCTGAGGCACTGTTCCGTTTTGTACCGATTGGCTTATCAGTGACAAAACTTCTTTCACGGCATTCTCAACTGGCAAATCTTCACCAGTCATCGTGTGATAAGCAATGCCACGCTTAATCACCTCTTCCCGAAACGCTCCCGGTCTCCCAGTGCGGCTATCAAAATGCTGAACTACGGCTTGCACTTCTGGCTTTGAAAGCTCGCCTTGTAATTCCCTGCTTCGCATTTCTACCTGGCTTTGGTAAATCTGCGTTTGCAGTTCCGCATTCTGTTGCTCAACGGTTTGTAGTCGCTGAGAGTCTTGTCTCTGCGCTACAATCTTTTGCTGCTCTTCGGGCGGGAGCTGCGAAAACTTGAGCTTCTCTATAGCATACCTTAAAATTTTATCTTCGGGTATCTGAAGAGCTTGAAAAAAACTCTCCATGTCACCCTTCTTTACTAAATCAGATACATAATTGAGACTTTTCTCAATATTGCCATACTTTCCTGATAGTTCTTCATGCTTGGCTTTGTATTCATCACGCAATTTCTTTACAAGCGGTAAACCCTTCTGCGCCTGGAAAAGCTCTTGAAATTTTTTCTCTAAATCCGCATTTGTTATAAGAGGCCTTGCCCAAGCGTCAAATTCTAACTCTTCACCGTTCGCATTGTACTTGTATGATGGGCTATAGGCAGGTGACGCTACTTTCGTAGACTCAGCCGTGTCTGAGATTAGAGGCTCTTCCCCAGTCGCTATCTCGGGAGTCCCCACTTTATCTTCAGTAGAGGACGCAGGGGCTCCGCCTTCACTAGGCGTCGTTGGCGTTTCAATTCCAGGTGTGGTGTCGGTCGTTTGTGGTGTATCCATGTGGTGTAAAATTTCCCTTCCTTAGAAAATTATTGTAACTCCTCTGGCGAAGGCATCATCTGCCCGGCGCCTTGTTGATTCTGAGTTATCATTTGCGAAATGTCAGCCTGCGCGCCTGAATTCATCGATTTTAATTGCTCTAAACTCATGCCCTGCGTCGAAAGCTGCTTTATAAGCCAATCAAGCGCCTGATACGGCACCTCGGCCCTAGCCACTTTTCCAGACTCATTCGGCACATACATGTCACATTTTATAAGCGCTCCACCAACTGGAATGTACTCATTCTTCGCGTCAATGATGGCTTGCTCTTTTCTCGCAATCTCTTGCTCATGCTCAGCTATCAACGTGTGATAATTTTGCTGAATCGTCTCATCCAAGAATTTGAAATCACCCTGCTTGGTTCTATGCGTGAGCTTGTCCACGTAATATTTATTGTCGGCATACATCTCAACCGTAGGCACCTCGCCTCGCTCAAGTGCTAGCATGTCATTTTCTACTGACTCATAGTTAATCGTGAAATCTGAGAAAATTTCTTTGTTATTCACAAAAGGCATGTTCTTCATGATTTTGCCAACATCTTCGCGATTCAAATTTGTCCCAGCATACTGCAGCAAGTGATTAAGCGTGAGCTGTCGCCCAAACTGCGTGTCTGCAGAATCAGTCTGCTCCTCTACTACAATTTGATACGCTAGCGGTGTGGTCTTTCTAAACTCAGAAATATTTATGAACTCAGCCCGACCCACGGCCCCTACAAGCATGTTGTCTGGCAAGTAAAATTTTGCCAGCTTCAATGTTAATTCGCAAATCTCCGATAAAAACTCTTCAAACTTCTCTGCATATTTACCAAATCTGGTTTGCTGCTTTATCGATTTAAACAAATTTGAATAAGGGTCCTGGTTTTGATTGTCATCAACCATGGACTCTTCCATCATCACGGCATCGTACATCTCTGAAATTTGCTGCTCAATGTAACCCATAAACTGGGAGCCATCGCGACCGGCTAAAATAGTTGGCGGCGCACCTTGGAAAGTAATCCCCCGCACACCAGGGAGCAAGGCGCCTGGCTGCAATTTTGTGCCCGCCTGGTAGATGACCTTATCATCTCCAACCGTCACCTGATGCGTTGCTAACTGTGAACTTGCGCGATTTATCTCTGCCTGAAACGGACGCGCTACTTTAATAATCGAGCGCGCACGAGGTGTTCCAGAAAATTCATCGAAACCTTTCCAAATAATCGGAAAAATCCCCTCTGGCAGCTCTCCCTCTTCCAAAATTCCAAACTCCGTTGCAATGTAAAAATATCCCTTCGGATAATCAAAACACGGGCGGTAGTAAGTCTCGCGCACCATGATGCGCTTGTCTTCCTTCTGATAGTTTTGATTATTCGAATCAAATATTACATAAGTCTCTTTATCGGAATCCTGAATCGATTTTAATTTCTCAGGACTATCCGCATACACACCCATTAAATATTTCTTATCTACCATTTTTCGGTAAATAAAATAAGGCGAGTCACTCATCGTGTGCGCAGAGCGCGAGCGTAGCAAATCATAACCAGGAATGGACTCGAAACCCCAATCCCCTTGAAAAATGGGCCGCCCCTCATCTGCAACCATGGCGCCCTTTTCGTCAAGCACCTCAGTTTTACCGTCATCACTCATCTTCGGGCTGTAACCTATAAGCTCACCCTTATTCGGGTCCCAGTAAACCTTACAAGCCACTTCCCCAATATCTACAAAATCCTTAACCCAGCGACGTATCTTGTCCTTGAACTTGTGGCGCGTCTTCACGTCCACCCACACCGCCTGATTTAACTCCGCATCTTTCCTGTCCTGCAGCTCGGATTCATTCTTCGGCCTTACTATTACACCAGGCGACTTAGATAAAATTTGCTGCTCATAATACCTAGTGATTTTATGAATGTGATTTTTTGTAAGGCGAAGTTTCGCGTTGTCTGAAATCTTATTTTGATCCCGAAGCCTTGCGTAAACTTTTGCAGAAGACTTTGAATAATGCTCGCCCGCTGCCAACAATATATTCGAGCGCATCTCAGAAAATACCTGAGTATCACACTCCTCTGAATCCGTATAAAGCTGATTCAAATCGCTAAGCGCTAATTTTTTCATCCCCACCACTTAACCTCTGCTCTTCAAGAGAGCCACGAATCTCTTCTTGCTCAAACCCATACGGGTCATCCATGAGCTGTTGAGCCCGCTCCATTTCCTGAATCTCAGAATTATCAAAGAGTCCAAGCTGCGGTTTAATTTCTTCGGTTGAAGTGGACGACAATGGCACCTGGCTTGGATGCACATCGGACGGCAATGCTTGGCTTTGCACCGCGCCACTCTCTTTAAATTCTACCGCTAAACCAGGAATGGTCAATGCCTTCACCCCGGTTTTTCTACAATCTCGGAGCAATTTAGAAATTTCTTTAATGTCAATACGCGTTATTCCACTCGTCGAAGTCGTCGTCCGCCCAACTCGCTTCCTCAAAACCCTTTTCTTCTCGCTCATCAAAAAATCCCCTCCGTCTCTCTTTTATCTCTTCAGCTAATAACTCAGCCTCTGTCATCCTCTTAGGCTTGTATTCCACTTCACTCTCTTTTGCAGGCGTGCGATTTAATTCCTCAAAATCCCAACCCACGGCCATCACCGCATACCTCAGTGCATCCGCTAAATCATCCTTCGATTTTGACTTGTCAGCCCCTTTGAGTAATGTAGCAAGCTCGGTCCCAAGCTTTCTTAACTCCACATTCCCATCCGCAATTGTAAGCATTCCATTTCTAAAAAGCGTGTTTAATATCTCCTCGCCACGCTCACGGTTCTTATCGGCCTTGTTGAAACTCTCACCCGCACGACTAGCAATCGTCTCAAAATCCTTCGCAGAATAATCATAGCGCTTATCTACTACATGCAAATCCCGCGATAGCTCCCTGTATTTTTCATACACATCACCCGCAGTAGTTTGAATCCCATCCCCACGCCACGCTCGAAACACAACACCCTTCTTTGCAGGCGGATCTACCGCTAAACATATTATCGCACTCGGATGCGAAGTCCCCCCGCCCCCCGGATCTACCCCCGCATACACTCCCCACCCCATCGGCGGCACCTGCATCGGCTCCGAAAAATGCTTGCCAATATCAAAAGCGTGAAACGTTCTACCCTGCTCAGTTACAAATTTTCCAAATACCCGCCTGTCAATTTCTGCCTGACTCTTACACTGAGCCATAATCTTCTTAATCTTTTCCTCAGTGTATAAACCAGGACTCCCGTCCTCATACACCAAGCAATCATACATACTAATCTGCACCTTGTGAGCCGCAGGAAACATCTCCTCCTCCCTGGTGCCTGACTGAATCGCACGCCGCCATAATTCCTGATTCAACGTCGCCGTAAATACCATGTGAAAGTACCCTTCAGTCGCTGCTAAGCGAATACTGATTTCAGAATACATATCCTCCGGCAACTCCTCATCAGCAAATACCGCGTGCACCGTCGCAGTCTGCAACGCTGAAAGCGCCTGCGAATGAGTCTTAAAAACTATACTCACACCAGATTTAAAATCTATCTGCTTTATATAACCCTTGTCCCGCTTCTCACTCCACCCATACACCGCATGGTCTTTTGCATGCCCACGAGGCATAAACTCTGTTACCCACTTTTTCTCAAACTCAATAGTGGCTACTTCCGAATTAGGATATATGTACCAAAAAATTCTGGGCGTCTGCCCAGGCCACAACTTTTTCCAGAGATTTGTTGCCGTCGCCCAATGTATACACTTCCTAATACTCGCTGCCGATTTTCCGATTTGGTTGGCTGCGCAAAGTAAATTCATCGAATTCACAGACTCAAAAAATGTCCGCTGCCATCTGTAAAATGTCTGCCCATATAAATGCGGAAGCTGACTCTTTATATTCCAGGATTTTTCCTCTAAAGACTTTAGACGCTTTAAAAGTGCTAGCTTTTTCCTGGCCTCTGACTCAGGCAACGTCTTCGTCTTCGTCATTATTCACATCTTCTTTAATCGGAGGCATCGCCACTACATCCTCGTAACTAACCTCCGCATACTCAGCCACTACCTGACTCTTCTCTGCCAACTGCCCCTGAAGTTTTTCTATCTCTAAATCAATCGCAGAAACCTCCTTCTCTGAAGGATTCATTGCCCGCGCATCAACATTCATCTGCAGAGTCTTCTGATTTATATCAACCGTCTGCCTCGCCCCACCCTGCACACGATTGTCCACAATCTGGAATATCTTCACCATTTCCTTTATCACTCCAAGCTGCGGCTTCCCCTTCCCATCAACTATCGGTAACGTCATCACCTCCCGCATCTTCGAAAGCGATAACTGCAGAAGCTCCCTCACACTCACCTGATAGTGCGCGTGCGGCTGCAACATGAAAATTAACTTGTGCGGATTCTTCAAAACCGTTGAGTAAAAATAATTCACAGAAACTGAACCCTTGCACACACGCTCCAAATTCATCATGCAATTTTCATCCTGCGCACGGTTGTACTCATCCCAGAATGTTAATTTTAGACGGTAGTCCCTCGGGTCCAAATGATGCTCGCAAAGCTGCATGAGATTTGACTCCGGATACTCCAACCATCCGCGCGGCAAATCAGGACGCAACATCGCCTCCCGCAATCGCTGCGGAACTATGTTGATAAGCGACCTCGGATTTTCCAGGTCAAACAAATCTATCCCAAACTGCTTGCCAAAACTCTGCTCTGACTTTTCTAAATCTTCCTTCGCACGCTGAATCGCGGGCGTCTGATTGCCTCTAGGCATGTGGTGCCCCCTTAAATCGACTTAATCGCTGGTTCCAGAGATTAGCTTCTCATAAGTAGCCGGAAAGGAAAATGCCCTGCGAATTTAAAATTGATGCGGGCGAGTAGGCATATTGATTTTTCCAAGCGGCCACCCCCCACCCCCCTCATAAGTATTTATTTTGATTATGAAACCAATAAAAACAAATACTTAGACTATTAAAAACTAAGGGGCGCGCAAGGCGTGAACTATAAGTTAAATTATCGCGCGTTGCAAGTACTTGATTTCCAATCATCTAGATTTTTTGTCAAGGCCCGATGCAATATTCTTAGATGCGGCGCGCGGGCTACACTTATAA
>JAKQDR010000079.1 GCA_029573715.1 bacterium
GTGCATCGCTAACACCCACACCAACACGGTGAGATCACTTATGTTAGTTATTTCTAGTAACACCATTGTTCATTGATATTCCTCGCAAAATGTTTATCCTCATTACATTTGACAAGCTAATGTGCCTATGTTAAAATCTCAACCGCTTCAATAAAGAGTAAGCACAAAAATTTGCGGGTGTAGTTCAATTGGTAGAACGTCTCCTTGCCAAGGAGAAGGTCGTGGGTTCGAGCCCCATCGCCCGCTTATAGCTCAAAAACTGATATAATGTTTATATCAGTTTTTTATTAGGGCGACGTGGCCAAGCGGCAAGGCAAGAGTCTGCAAAACTCTCATCATGGGTTCGATTCCCATCGTCGCCTCCAATGTTCATCCCTCCTCATGCTCCGCACCACATCGCGGGGCATTCTTTTTTTATATTCCATTGTTCCAATGTTGCTAATTACATACGAGAAAATGCAGTTCTCTTCTATTTAAATTAAATAGAAACAAACATTTACCCATTGGCAGGCTGTGTGTATAGTTTCAGCAATTGACTCACACTAAATAAATCCTAAAATAACATACAAGAAAGGTAAAATTTATCCAAGGTGAGAGTGATGTATACAAAAACTTACTTTATCCCCAATATTAGCTGCGCGCATTGCGTGATGCATATCACCAAACGCTTGAATGAAATCGATGGCGTCGAAAACGTAGAAGGCGATGGTACTACCAAAGAGGTGACCGTTGAATTTTCTGAACCCGCGAGCGAAGAGCTTATCGTCGCAGCCTTAGAAGAAATCAACTATCCCCCCAGGAGATAAAAATGGCAGAAAAACATCAGGTCACCCTGCCTATATTAGGGATGACCTGTGCCAATTGTGTGGCTACCGTTGAGCGCAGCCTTTCCAAAACAGAAGGCGTGGAAGAGGCGAGCGTAAATCTCTCTTCTGAGCGCGCCGCCGTGCGCTACGACCCGAGCAAGACCAACGTACAAAACTTGGTCGATCAGGTGCGCAAGGTGGGTTATGACGTTGCCATTGGCGAAGCCGCACTCCAAGTTCAAAACCTTAGCGATCAAGCGGATGCTCTGCGCTTAGAAAAGGCACTCAACAGCCTTGAGGGCGTGCTCTACAGTCAAGCAAACCTGGCGACCGAGCGTGTCACGGTGCGCTACGTGCCTACCATAATCAGCCAAAGTGAAATCCGCCAAGCCATTGCGAAGGCAGGCTTTAAGCTCGCTGAAGAACCAACCCAAGGCGAAGATGTTGAAGCCATAGCGCGCAAGAAAGAGATCGAAAACCAACGACGCATGCTGGTC
>JAKQDR010000084.1 GCA_029573715.1 bacterium
ATGCCGGAAGGGAAAAGATAAAATGAAACCGTATTATCAGGAATTAGTTTTTGGTAACTCAATAGAATTGGCATCTACCAAAATCAAAGATGGTAGTGTAGATTTAATTTACACCGATCCGCCATATCCTAAAGAGTTTCATTATCTTTATGAATGGCTTGTCAAAGAAGCGGTGCGATGTCTGAAGCCAAGCGGATTTTTGATAGCTTACGTAGGTCCTTACTGGAAAGATGTAGTAATGGATTATTTTAATGAGTACCTTCAGTATTTTTATGACTTTATCCTTGTGCACAAAGGAGACACATCTATTTTGTGGCCACGCAAGATAATATCGGGCTACAAATCGATCCTTTGCTATCATCTAAAAGGGCAAAAACCATTGCCGAGGACCAACGTATTAGGGCAATGGGATGGCACAGGTGGCGATAAGCGCTTCCATAAGTGGGGGCAAGATGAAACCACTGCTCGATACTATATAGATTGTTTTTCTAAAGAGGGTGATTTGGTTGTTGATTACTTCCTTGGGGGCGGTACAACTGCTTGTGTCTGCAAAAAACTGAACCGCAACTTTCTGGGCTTTGAGAATGATATTGATACATTTCAAATAGCACAGCAAAGATTAGATGGTATATCACCTTTGGATAGCTATAGCCAAGAAGTTATGGAGTTAGGAATATAAGAGGGAGATGATATGCAAATAATCGGTTATCATATAACCTGCATTCAGGCCGTTAATTCATTAGGCGAGAGACCAAATGGCAGCATCCTGGACTTTCTGCTTGAATACAAACCCGACAGCATCAAAGTGATGTATCATCTCGATTATTGCGTGGCTAACTTGTTTAGAGCCTTGCAAGTGCCTGCACATGACCTGAAAAAGCTGTTGAATAATGGCAGTCTGTACCTTGCACCTTATACATTCAATTACATCCCCAAAAAGTATTTTAATGTGCAGCATGGCGCAGGCCGAGGTGCGCCCTTTGCCAATTTCAACGATATGTACCAGTTCCACCGCAACAGCGACATCACAGAGCATGAGCCTGAATGGTATGCTATGGAGGCTGCCCGCATCGGCAGTCAGGTTTATGAAGCCCTGTTGCAGTTAGGCTTATCGCCCACGTCATTGGTATCGCCGGTAAGGTGCTGGGAAAAGGAAGTCTTAGCACACATGGACTTACCTGAGCTGGATGACATACCGGAGCAGGCCGCCAAACTGGCCTATGATTGTTGTGAAGGCGGCTGGGTAGAGGCCTTTCAGAAAGGACACTTTGATAAAACCTACGATTACGATGTGCGCTCGGCCTACGGTTCATTCACCCGTGGCCTGCTGGATACCAG
>JAKQDR010000095.1 GCA_029573715.1 bacterium
TTGGTAGGCGGCTTGGCTGATGCAATTCAATCCAGCCGTGCTGAGAAGTACTTCATCTGTAATGTCGCCACAGAGCGCGGGGAAACCGAAGGCTTTAATGCATCTGACCATCTCAAGGTAATCGAGCAGCATTTAGGTCGGGATTTATTCGATTTGGTTATCTGCAATCGGAATTTCCGGGGTCAGTTAGGGGCTAACGCCGAGTGGGTGGTAGCAGATATGGTGCTGCATGAGAACTACAAAGTGTATGAAGCTGATTTGATCGACGAGACGTACCCATGGCGGCATGACTCACAAAAGTTAGCTAAAGTAATCATCAATTTGTTTGAGGAACGCACGGGTCCACTACTCTAAGCGAGTATTCCCAGTGGTGATCTTAAATCTTTTTACCTCACTCGGTTCCCATAGGACTGGCTGCACACTCAGGAATCCGGCAGATCAAGTGAATGATGGAAATCAGCGAGAATTAGGCATTTGTAAATCCTCAAAAGTACTTTTCTAAGCATTCTCATAGCCTAAAAATTGAAAAATCACAATGGGGCGTGGTAAAATATAGGCAGTTGATCAACAATATTTCCATGGAGGTAAATATATGAAAACAAAAGTAGGTATTAATGGTTTCGGCCGCATTGGTCGTCAGGTATTGAAAGCCATCATGGAGCGTGCTGGCGATGATTTGGAAGTTGTCGCTATAAACGATCTATTTGATGCTCAAACCAATGCGCATTTGTTTAAATACGACTCTAACTACGGCATCTTTCCCGGTACCGTAGAAGTCGTGGATGGTAATTTGGTCATTGATGGCCGCACCATCAAAGTTTTTGCCGAAAAAGATCCTGGCAATCTCCCTTGGAAGGACCTTGGCGTCGAGGTTGTGATTGAATCCACGGGCATCTTTACCAACGCCCGCTCTGCCGATGGCAAGATTGGTGCTGATGCACATATCCTGCGCGGTGGTGCCAAAAAGGTCATCATTTCCGCACCCGCCAAAGGCGAAGACATCACCATTGTGTTAGGTGTCAATGAAGACAAATATGACCCCAAGGTTCATCACATTATCTCGAATGCATCCTGCACGACCAACTGCTTAGCCCCGGCTGCCAAGATTGTGCATGATAAATTCCACATTCAGAACGCAGTCATGACAACCATTCACTCCTATACCAACGATCAGGTCATTTTGGATCAGGGC
>JAKQDR010000130.1 GCA_029573715.1 bacterium
GTCGCCAGAACTGGTATACTGCCAGATATCCCAAGTAGACCTGTTTTTAGGTGTCAATGGATAACCATTCGGATCCGGCTTATATGGGTATTGCGCCAGCCACAACGGGCATTTCTGTAACCAATCCGTATATGTTGGGTCATTCTTGAAAATCGGAAACATATAATTGTCTAAAATATCGGGATTGGTATAATGGATTACTCTGCGTTCATCACCGTTCTCCATCAGATAATCCAAAATGTTCTTTGTATCTATAAAGAAATTCTTATTGAGCGTGTTGTTGGTTTTCTCAACATCTAGTGCAAGAATATGAACCCATGGCGATAATTTATCCGCGGCTTCGAGGAATTTATCCGCCTGCTGTTTCCACGGTACTCCACTGCGCTGATACCAGTACAATCCTCGTATGCCGACCTGCGCAATTCCGACGTCCCACAACGCCGAGAATTTAGGGTCAATCCAATCCTTACTCATATATGGTTCGCCTATTTTGCCAATTGCAAAGTCAATTTGTCCCCATGTATCGGCATAGACAAACTTCCCCTGCCAATGACTTAAATCTATACCATGCGCCCTGTCGGTAATTTTTTCCCGCTCCATCACGAATTCCTCCCGAATATACTGCCAATGACCCCAGCCATGACCGCCATAGCCGAATTGACCGCCGACCATGTGTTTACTCGTCCAGTCACTTTCTCAACATCCTGCTCAAGATTGTCAATTCTTGTTGCCTGCTTCGATTCCGAATTGCTTATCTCAGATATCGATTGCGATAATGTCCTAAAATCTGCCGATGTAGATCTACTCAATTCACGCACATCGTTGCGCAAACTGCCGACTTCTGCGGTCAACGTCTGTATCTGTTGAGACAAGACAGCGATGGTAACACGGTTATTGCTAGGGTCATTCGGTGTCATTTCAAGACTTCGTAATTAGATACGTGCTTTGATTAGCAATCAATGCCATTATTAAGACGCGCACAAATCCGATAATGCCGGCTCTGTCGCAAGTTATAGCTAGGCCCAAATCTGCACCATATCCACTGCATACGAGACCCATTATCGCGGCTGCCACGACAATCAGTGCAATTCCCATTACCGACTGTTTCAAAGATGGCGATAAATTTTCAAACCACGATTTTACGCCCGGTATATAGGATGCCAATAGCGATAAAGCCACCCCCGTAATCATAGCTAACGTTTCAGCAGTCATAATATTTTCCTTTCTATAATTTTTTGCATATTAATCGAAGAGCAGTTGCCTTCGATTTTGATAATACAGACCCGACTTCGTATTCGACACTTGATATTGTCAGTCTATCGGTCTCGATCACATCAGTGCCTGCTGGAACTACCACCATGACAGGCTGGTCAATGTTCAACCTTCCAGCAATTTCGCGCTCAACCCCGGTCAAACTTCCGAAGCGCCCTTTTACCGTCGATGATGTTGATGTCTCA
>JAKQDR010000144.1 GCA_029573715.1 bacterium
GGCGTCCTTAATCGCATGAACTATTTTAATGGCTGCAATCTTTGCCCAATCCAAATCTTTATGCTTCCGGTACTCAGCATTGATCCTATTCTCAATACGATCAATCAGGCTTTGTTCGTTAAATTCTTCTCTTGTCATCTCACACTTTTTTTTGATTTTTAAACTCATCATAATCTCTGCTCAGGTCTCTGAACAGGAGAAATAATATAGCGCCCATAAAGGCGACCACCGCAATCACAATAAACGTTTCCATCAGTTTGTGTTTATCGTTATCTGACCTGTCTCGTCAACCACGACGCGGCAGTTTATCCCTATTCCCCGGACACCGACGTTTACGGCTATCTTATGAGTCATGGTGCCGTCATCAAGTATTACCCGGATGTAGTTAGATGTCCACTTGGCCCGATACTCGCCGGGCCTCAGACGTATGTGCTTATAGATACTTTCAGCTCTCAATTCTTAACTCCCTTTCATGCTCGTTGAACAATGAACAGACCCCTGACGGGTCAAACAGAATGTCGAGGATGGCGTCAACTGCGCCGTTCTTCTTTGCCTCTTGATCATAAACCAACTGCGCCGTAGCGATGGGGCAAAAGCCCTTCCCGAACTTGCATACGGCGCACTGTTCATGTATTATGCCGATATCCTTACCGAAGGAGCTCATCTCAGTATCGTGACTAAGTGCTTTTCAAATTCTCTGAGAGAAGAAAATTGGATGTCCATCTTTCTCCTGTCATCAGAGCGAAATAGTAAAGATGAGATTTTAAACACACCGATCTCATGAAGGTATTTAGGCTTGAGCCCGGCTACCATGGGAACCCGGACAAAGCACCTCACCTCTTGCGCATCTTTCAGGGCATATTTGCGCCTGAATCTCTTTTCCCGTAAACGTTCAAATATTTTCATTGCTCGACTATTGGTACATAAAAATCTTGGGGCGTATGAGATAGAGTCCACTTAAACTTACTCATCGGCAACACAACGCATGGTTCGATATCATCGCCATCATCCCGATCGGTACGCCCAAATACCATCACATTCGACAGGTCTATTATGTTCAGTTCCGCAACGGCTACCCTATCGGCGAACCCCACTACAAGCAAAAACTGAGCATCCATAGCGTCTGCATACTGAATGCAGGTCAGGGCTTTGTGTAATGAAATGCGATAGTCAGGATAACTACTTGACATCATGTTACGGCGGCACTTACACTCTATCACCGATTTCGGTCGGCCGGTCTCCCGGTCAACAGATAAAAAGTCTGCGCCGTACTTTATCGGCAGTTTATGAAGAACAACCGAGGTCACCTTCTCAATGAACTCCTTGACCTTATCCTCGAAATACCGGTCTTTGTCTCGCTCATACATTGGCCTGCTCATTTGTTCACCCTTTCAAAAAACTCTTCGCCCTTGATGATGGTCTGCTCAGAGTCGTAACCCAA
>JAKQDR010000155.1 GCA_029573715.1 bacterium
CCGAAGCCTAAGCGCCGATGGTGAAAGTTAAATCCCACCATGACATATAGGATCTTGACATGTTTGCTGAATATATTACGGCGGCACTATCTAAGGCCAATTATAAAATCCTTGACAACAGTGAGTATGTTGCTACCGTCCCTGGTCTGCAAGGTGTTTGGGCTACAGGCAAGACTATCGAGGGAGCACGTACCGAGCTTGTAGAGGTTATTGAAGGATGGATAGCTTTACGCTTGAGATTGGGTTTGCCAATTCCATCAATGGATAACCAGGCCATAGAAGCATCTGCGGAGCCTATCACGAGTGTCTAGACTAACACCAGTATCCCGGCGTGAGCTGATTAAGCGATTAAGGAAGCTGGGATTTGATGGCCCGTATCCTGGTGGGAAACACGCCTACATGAAGCGAGGCACGGTAACTGCACGCATGCCAAATCCTCATCATGGTGAAGAGATAGATCCTTCCTTGCTGGACACTATTTTAGATGAGGCGGGGATCAGCAGAGAGGAATGGTTCTCAGTAGCATAAAACTTTCTGTGAGCCGTCTCATACTTTTGGTATAGTGCATACATAACCCAATGCTATTATTACATATTTTATAATTGAGGTTATATCAATATTTATATTTATATTTATATTTGTTATTTTATCATCTCCTTATCAAATAAAAAAGATGCATGAGATTTTACGTGTCTGCCGTAGACCAATGGGGTTATACCGGTTTGTGGCCTATTTTGGTCTCATGAGAAAATACCCACGTATCGAGATAGACCAGAAAGCCTTTGATGGTCTTCAGATTGAAGCGGTCTTGAGGCATAAGACTGTTAGAGATATCGCGACAGAAGCCATATTAAGCCACATATCCCCAAGGGCGTTATCTGTCTTGGACCATAAGACCTATGCGGCCACAGAACCAATTGAACCGAACGCTCCTAAGACCCAATTGCCCACGCAGGCGATCAGACCAAAGCAGTTGGCTAAAGACACGGCTGCAATCTCGCGTATAACTCACCTGTGGACAACTACAGGTCTTTCCGTCGCAGATATTGCCAGAGACATAGACCGGCCCAGGCAGACTGTTGAAGCACTCATCAAGCGTTTAATAGAACGTGGTGAGCTTGCACAGCGGGCCGAACCTGGGCGGTAATCGGGTGTTTGAGTAGGATTTATACTCACCACCACATTTATGAGCCTTAAATCAATTTTAAACGGCTCGTGAATAATAATGGTGCTATGAATACGAACGCGAGCCATGAAATTGCTTGCGTAACACTCCGCCACAGGTCTTGATTTAGCGGATAGCGCTCCCCTGCGTGGAAGAAGGCCGTTCTTGATATCGGTTTTATCTTGATTTTATTCGCATAATATTATCAAACTATTTCTGAACTCGTAAAGTATGGGTTTGCGCTCTAGGGAATGGCTATTCGTATATAGTATGGAATGGCTCAGTTGATAAAAGTGCTTCTCGCCCAGGCCCAGGACTATACACAACAGTCCAAAGCAGATGATTTTATAGTATTACGAAATGCTACGTAAACAGTTAAATACTATTTGCGATATTCTTCCTAACATGGAATTCAATCCGGTCTTTAAGAGGCGCTTGGTTAGGCGCAAAGGATTCGTCACAGTGAGCATTCCTCCACAGCTCGCCGCGCTTTTCGGCGAATGCGAGGATGTCGTGATCAGAGCCAACTTAACAAGCGGAGGGCTGATCATCGAGCCATTAGACAAATAGCTCCTCAAAGAGCAAGATGGATCAAACTGATGATCTGCATGTTAGATGTCTATAGAGAAATTATGAGAGTTTGGAGCGCAAAAGGAATAAACTGGAGATGCATACCTAGCCTCAGAAGCAATAGTAATAGGATAGGGCTACAGGCCGACCTTGACTAACCTGCAAGAAAGAAAAGGTCGACCTGGGCACTACGACAAGAGAATACAAGGTATCAATAAGTATTTGAAACCTTTGCAAACCTTGTAATTGCTGCGTAGTGTCTACCGATACCGGTTAGCTCTTTCACGAGGTGATTGAAACCATGATGAAAGAACCGGACGAGATAGACATCTCGATATTGGACCGAATTTCTAGAAAGCAGGGTTGCTCCATTTCGGAAGCAATAAGGCCTTTTCTGACAGAACGCTCTGAGAGCGTTCTTCGCGGCAGGATTCGGGCGCTTAGATTGAGAAAATTGATTCGATGTGTGCCCACAAAGCATAAGGTGCTACTTTATAGGAATCCAGCAGCGGAGGACGGAAGCGATGAATAGCGCCTCATCCGCCGCTGTGGAGAAAATTCAACGTTGCCACCTATCACAACGGCAGCTATGCCTTATAAATCCTCGCACAGGTGCCAAGACGGAAATTGTAGTCAAGCAATCTTTGGAGCACTCGATTGCACGGCAGCACTTGCGCGGCACGATTCGATTAACTGACCCGATAGATAAGCGACGTGCACCGGACTTATTTCTGTCAGTGTGTGGAAGAGATCTATCAATCGATGTCCGACACTGGACATCAACCCAGGCACGTCGCGAGCGAGTCTACCTCAGCCGAGAATTCTACGGCACTGCACGCGG
>JAKQDR010000161.1 GCA_029573715.1 bacterium
AGTGGCATCCCACCCAATGAGTTCATCCGCGATCTCATCGTTGACATGCTCAACCGCATCCAGAACGCCCTTACCGCCATAGCGTTTCTTGTCGCCATCGCGCAATTCCAAGGCTTCATGCACGCCGGTGGACGCACCCGATGGGACAATGGCTCTCCCGTGGCTGCCATCAGCCAAAATGACATCCACTTCAACAGTGGGGTTGCCACGCGAATCTAAAACTTCCATGGCATTGATAAATTCAATCGTAGAAAACATGGTTTTTTTCCTTTCTTTATCTCTCTTAAATTCGAGCTTAAGTATAATCTATTCTCCTAACAAATTAGCAGTGTGCGGGGGTCATGTAAGAGCAAAGTGATAATGTCCTAAAGTAGCAAAATAGAAATGTCCTAATTAAGAATAGGAGCTATGAAATCGTTGTTCGATTACTCCGGTTTTTTCAAAGGAACGATAAAATCATGACGAACAGTGTAAGAGCAGCCTTTCCCCTCTTACTCCCCTTCCCCAGCGGCTGAACCGCGGCATAAAAAACCGCTTGCAGCTGTGGAAGGGTCAGGTTTAGGGTTACCGTGAATCATTACAGTCAAGAAGAAAAAAGATAGTTAGTTATGAGAAAAAACCCATACTGAAGACTTTATCCACCCATTAGGACATTTCTAAATTGCCCGCGTTAGAACATTTCTATTTAGCCTTGACAGGATCGAGGGCATTGAGGCTGTAAATTCTTGGGAGGGCTAATATTAATGGTTCTCTAAAACCAAACAGAACAGCCTCGTGTAACTTCAACATTCCGGAATCCCATAATTCTTAGCCCATACCTCCGTGCTTAGCAGACCCTCAAATGAAATTGTAAAACGCTAATCGAAGACTGCGTGGATGAGAGTTGTTACGGTGGCGTAATTATCGTTGGCGTTGATGTAGGTTGGATTAATCTTATGTAAATTTTAGGGATCCAGCCAATCCGTCCATCTTGATCCCTGATTTGTACCCAGACCAAACCGTCCTCTATAACTGTTTGATAAAGGTATTCAACCCTCTGACCAACTTGCAAAACGCCGATTGTTGCTCCATTAGGAGTCTGATAAATATATAGCCTAGGGGGGTGAAGTAAATGATCTCCGCTGAGGCTGGTGTCCAAGTTGGAGAAGGTGTATGTGTATTTGTTGGCAAGAAGGTTGCTGTGGGTGTCATCGTGTTTGTTGAAGTGGGCGTATGGGTAGCGGTTGGGCTTGGTCCTAAGGTTGGTGTGGGAGTCTGGGTCGGTGTTGGTGTGGGGGTCGGGGGAATAAGTGGATCTAATTCTTCAGCGAAGATCTGGTTTACCTTTAGCGAAACAGGCTTATTAATCCTGTCCACAATAGCTTGTTGGAGATTAACAACTTGCTGATAACGTAGCGGTGAACGTGTGCGTACCGTCAGGGTCATTTGCAATCCACTTTCACTTCGTTTTACATCCATTTCCATTAAATCTGCTTGGAGAGTGTCCCTCACCTCTTTTATTACCACTGCATGAATTTCTCGATTCTCTGAAGCTTCGCGCACAAACTGAATGCTGTAGAAAGAGAGGGGGACGAGTAATAGAATCACAAGTAACGCAGAAAGTAATAAGCTACTGGGTAATCGATGGCTATTTCTCAGTGAAGAAGTAACGCTAAAACCACGTAAAAAGAAGACCAAGGTCGCTGCAAAAGCAATAGTTACGGCGTTTGTTAAGAATAACAATGACGCCCCGCCAGCAACATCCCATCTACCGATTGATATGCCAATCCCAATCGTACACAGAGGTGGCATCAATGCTGTTGCAATTGCAACCCCCGGCAGTGCAGCTGATAAATTTGGATTGGTCATAGCGTATGCTGCCGCTAACCCACCTGCCAGCGCGATCATAAGATCGGTTGGTGAGGGATTCGTACGAGCGATAATTTCTGTGGGTAATTCCTGAAAAGAAATAAATGGTAGCAGTGTATTTATCTTTGTAATCAAAAAAGATAATAAAACAGCCAGGAGCGCGCCTCTTAGAATCGTGGTAAATGCTGTCCCAAGAAGTTTGCTATCACCACTCATTGCAGCAAGCCCTATGGCAATGAGAGGGGACATTAATGGTGCAAGCAGCATCGCTCCAATAATCACTGCGGGAGAGTTTGTGATCAACCCCATGGTAGCGATACTGCATGAGAGCACGACCATTAAAAAGAAATCAAAGCTAGGGGATGCCATTGGCTTGATTTCGGAAATAATCTCGCGGCGTTCCTCTCGAGAAAGGCTGCGGACTAAATTCTTAACGGATTGAAAAGTTTTATTTGCCAACTTTAATGTGACTCAAAGTTACTGATGTAACCTTCATGGTTATGGTTTACATTGTGATAAACAGCGATGAACGTATGGCACGATAGATTAATTTTAAGTTACCTGTGTATAAACGTCAACAACTTTTGACAGGCAATTGGGCTCATGTATTTGTTGGTCGCAAGAAATTAATGGTCATATAAAAGACAGTGATAGTTTCAGCTGTTTGGAATAGAAAACAAATAATAGACTCAAAAAGGTGGGGGAAATTTTTACTCGCCTTTATCCCAAAACAGACGAGATTATTGCTTGCTGATTTTATTAAGATATCTATGCGCAACATGTTTATCGTGATGAAGAGCCTGTATTTTTATCGGTCAAATTTTCGGGCAGCTCCACTGCTACAGATAATTTACGTCGCTGACAGCAAGCTTTAATAAAGCCGCTAAAAAGCGGATGCGGCGAAGTGGGTCGGGAGAGAAACTCTGGATGAAATTGGCAGCCAATCATGAAAGGATGATCTCGCACCTCCGCCATCTCAACTAGGATTCCATCTGGAGAAAGCCCAGACATAATCAACCCATGCTCTTCTAAAGCTTGCCGGTATGCGTTATTAACTTCATAGCGATGGCGATGGCGTTCCTCGATTCTATCAGTCTGGTACAGGCGCGCTGCCAAGGTGCCTGGTTGGATCACACACGGGTAAAGCCCCAAACGCATTGTACCGCCTTTATCTTCCAAACCTCGCTGTTCTGCCATCAAATCGATAACCGGATGGCGTGTGCGTTGATCAAATTCGGGTGAGTTGGCATCCTCCATCCCCAGCACATTGCGTGCATATTCAATCACCATCACTTGCATGCCCAAACACAATCCCAAATAGGGCACCTGATGCTCTCGGGCATATTTAGCTGCGATAATCTTGCCTTCCACCCCACGGGAGCCAAACCCACCTGGTACCACAATGCCATCTACTTGCTCCAGGCGCTCCAGCCCGATGCCCTTCTCTAAGTCTGTAGCTGAAATCCATTCGATTTCCACATCCACGCCAGCATACAAGGCAGCGTGCCGCAAGGCTTCGCGTACACTGATATAGGCATCATGCAACTCTACATACTTCCCCACCAAACCAATGCGAATTTTTGGTTTTTCCCGCTCGAGTTCACTCACCATCCAACGCCATGC
>JAKQDR010000179.1 GCA_029573715.1 bacterium
GGCCCCCAAAGTGATGTTGGCGCTCAAAGGAAAAGGCACAATAGACGGCACTAACGCTTTTGGGGCTAGAATTAGGGCCCCTCATTTTCAATGGGTTGGTCTAATATATAGAGAGTAACAATCGGTGTTTGAGGAGCAAAGAGATATTCACCAAAAAAATGCCCTTCAAAATAGCCAAAACTCACGGCGAACCCCTCTTCGATGAGGGCTGTTCCGCTCACTGTGGGCATCGCAAAAATGCTTTTTGTAATTGATCGTTGAGGATAGGTAACATGAATGACTACGAACAGCGAATAGTTGTTTATGCCGATGTACTCGGTTGGAGCGACGCCTGTCGCGACTTGTCGCAATTTCCATCTCTCCAAAACGCAGCGAATGAAATTGCAAAATATGCACGCAAATTTTCTTTATCTGTTAAACGTGCACTCAAGACTACTGAGCAACACACTGTAATCCAGTTTTCATTTTTCTCTGATAATTTTGCGGTTTCTGCACCGGTTGATGACGATCAGGTCAAAATGATTTTTAAAATTATTGCTTTCGCAACGCACGAGTTGATGCGGGTGGGATTCTTGATACGGGGGGCTGTTACTTTGGGAGGCCTCTACCATGATGACACTGGCGTAATTTTCGGCCCAGCGCTTGTCGAGGCCGTCGATATGGAAAAGAAGACAGGCTATCCTCGTCTAATATGCAGTGATTGTTTGATCGAATTTTTGGACAGAACTGATTACAAAGATAACGTAATCATCTGTGATCTTGACAAAAAATGGGTTGCAAATATAGCTTGTGGAAGTTTCCATGCAATGACAGACCTTAATATGATAATTGATGAAAAGCTCGTTGTGCTGAATAAGAATAAGGACAAGTGGCAGTACATGCAAGAAATGCTTCCGCGTATGTATAAGGCCTCTGGCATCAGTGAATAGTAAATGGAAACGTCCTATTTAATAATTGCCCAACCCGTCGCTAAAGCCGATCGCAGCACCTGCGGTGCTGCTCCGGCTTAGCTTTCCGTTGGCTAAGAGAATAAATATTATGATAATTCAAAATTATGATTATTGCCTTGGCTGTGGCCAACAAATATTAAATGTTTGGAAAGGATGGCCACACAAAGATTCTATTCCTCTGCTTCCTAGAATTATTGATGGTAGTTGTGAAAAGTGTGGTGGGGCTGAGGTACTTAAGACATCGACAATATGCTGGCTCAATTACCATAGCGAATACAGTACAGGTCTTCCTGATTATTGGTTGCTTATAACGCAATCTCAAAAAAACAAATGGGGGCTACCTTACTTTGGGGAAGCGAACTGTCCCAAATGCAATAACAGAGCAATTTTGAGCCAGATGAAATACCCAAACGGTAGTACTGAAATATGTTACAATTGCGAAAAATGTGGCGTGGCCAAGGCTAAGAATTTATAGCCAACAAGGGCAATGCAGCCGATCGCTACGCTCCGGCTGATTTTTTCGTTAGGCCATTGAAGGACTGAATCATGGACATGTGGAAATTTTACGACATCACTCACCGCGAACACGTGGTGTGCAACCCTACAAGCGAGGAGAAACTGACGCGTCTTGTGGAGCTCCTGCG
>JAKQDR010000181.1 GCA_029573715.1 bacterium
GTGATCGGGGCGAACATCGGCGCCGCGCTCAAGGCGATCAAGGACCACGGCGAGGTTCCCGGCACCGTGGCGAAGGACGCCAAGAGCATGAAGCGTAGTGGGAAGGCTCGCGTTCTGGTGCAGGACGGCAAGGACTTCACCAAGATGGGCAAGGAAGCTGCCACCACTTTCCTGTCGAGCGAAGAGGAGATCAAGGCTGCCATCGCCGAACTCAACCAACAAGCCCGCGTCACGCGCGGAACCCTGTGGCTCGCCTACGCGATGGAAGTGTCCACCGAGGAGCAAGCCGAAACCATGTGCGAAGCATTCGGCGCGGAATTGAAGGCTCGCAAGTATGCGAGGGCCACCGCTGACGCCGCCGATTTTCGCGCGTTCGTCAAGGCGTATCTCGTTTCCTCCGGCGAAGTGGTCGGCGCGCTGGCGGAGTGCAAGAATCAGGTGGAAGCATTCAAGGCGATTCGTTGCATACGCGACAACAAGCCTTTCAAGGTGGATGACGACGGCAACGTCACCTACGCCAAGCGGACTTCCGGCGCGGGCAACATCCAACGCAAGGTTCGCACCCTCGGCCAGAAGTCCTTCGACAAGGTGATCCAGCAGGTGGCGCGCATGAACGCCAAGCAACTCACTCGCCTGTTCGCTGCCGGTAAGAGCCGCGCCGCGGTGCTGAGGAAGAAGGGTGAAGTGTTCGAGGCGTTCAAGTAGTCCCCACACCGCACCACACAAATCCCCGGCGCAATGCCGGGGATTTTTTTTGTCATTACATTCCATGTAATTCACCCACTCCCCGTATCACCCCACCCCCGCACTACAGCACCAGCACCACATTGTGTGGTCACGCAATTACTACGGTCATCAGGCTAATACCTTTCTCATGTTCTGCTATATGTGTCTATCTCCTGCTATCTTCTGTGATATACCACTCTAAATCACTGCCCTCTCCAGCTTGACAAATGCCATACATAGGGGTATAATCATAATGCGGCAAATGGCTTGTTCAGAAGTTGTAGCAAAGGGCTAAGTAATTACATTCAATGTAATTTTATAGGAGATATTCAAATGAAACCGGAAACCATCAAGATTGACGAAGTGACCTATGTGCGCGCGGATGCTGTGCAAGAGCGTCCGAAGGGTAATCGTGCTGTTGTTGTTGTAGATCGTGGCTGGATTTTCGCTGGCGATGTTACCAGAGAGAATGGCCGCATCCATCTGTCCAAAGCCCTGCATGTTTTCAAGTGGACTTCCCTCGGATTTTCTGGGATGGTAACAAACCCCAAAAAAGCAAAAGCCGATCTTCGCCCCATCCCTGATGTTGATATACCTGCCGGCGCAGAAGTTTTTTGTGTCCCTGTTCCTGATGATTGGGGTCTTTAATGTTTAGGCCAATCGGCAACGGCTACGGCTACGGCTACGGCGACGGCTCCGGCTACGGCAACGGCGACGGCTCCGGCGACGGCTACGGCGACGGCTACGGCGACGGCAACGGCAACGGCTACGGCTACGGCGACGGCTACGGCGACGGCTCCGGCTACGGCTACGGCAACGGCAACGGCTACGGCTACAGCGACGGCTACGGCTACGGCTACGGCGACGGCTGCGGCGACGGCGACGGCTACGGCGACGGCTACGGCTACGGCACAGTAAACAACACACAGCGCATTCGCACACATTAACTACGGTCATCATCACACAGGAGAAAAGCCATGAAAGGTTCCAAAGCAAAGAAGCGTCTTGCCGCTCGTCGTCAAGACTACGACAAGATGCTGCAATCCGACCCCAAGAAAAACTACATCAGCCCGAAGTCAGGGCGTCCTGCGTATCACCGTCCCGGCAGTAACAACAAGTAATTACATTGCATGTAATTCATAGGAGAAAATCATGGAACACAATGTGCCTAAGCTGTTCAACATCAAGATTTTCAAAGACCGCCATCATCAGGGTGCCAACAAGCGAGCCCTTCGTATCATCACAACACATGATCCGCGTATCATGCCGAAGTATTTCAAGGATCGTGGTTGGCAGTTTCTGCCGGCGCAACGAAAGGAACAGCATTGATCGACTGGAGCAAGACGAAGAATAAACTATAGTCATCAAGCGCATACCTTTCACAATGAAACCTAAAATCAGGAAACGCGGCAACTTGTGGTACTGCATTAGCAGAGGTTGTGCTGCCTCTGGCAAAAGTGCAGAAGAAGCTTACCGCAGTTGGTATCATTTAACTCAACATTACATGTAATGTAAAGGAACATTTTATGGACATTTTAACTTGGTTATTGTCTGTATCTTTTTTAGCTATTTTGTTTGTGTCACACAATTACTGCCTAAAAGTTTTAAAATACAAGCATGAGCTTGATATGGCTGCTGTAGGCTACGAACAAGTGCTGCTTTGGCCCCATGAAAATGCAGATGTTGTAGTGGTTTGGCAGAAAGTAAAAAGAGACGAAAATGCGTAAAGAACTAGATGAGAAGCTGTGTGCCACATATCCGCTATTGTTTGTGGATAGGTATGAGGATATGACCAAAACCGCAATGTGTTGGGGTTTCGATTGTGGTGATGGTTGGTATCCTCTAATCAATGCCTTATGCGAAAGGCTTTATGCGAGATATAACTATACGAAGAGCAGACTTCAGCATACGGAAGATGGTACTTTTCGTTACAAAGACGAAGCTGCAAAACAATGGGCACTAACCAAACTACAAGAGGAATTGGAACAAGAAGAAAAAGACATTCCAATTGTGTTTCAAGTAAAAGAGAAGTTTGGTGGGCTTCACTTTTACACCCATCCCAGAGAGGGCTGTTCCGAAGGGACACGAGAAAGGGCACAACAAATCGTATTCATTTACGAATGTATTAGCTACCATGTGTGCGAAGAATGTAGCATCATGGAAGGCGTGACTACTGAGGGAAATGGGTGGATCAAAACCCTGTGCCCATCCTGTCGAGCAGAACGAGATAAGCGCCGACAGAAGCTTGTTCAAGAAAAAGAAATCTTCGAGCTTGAATAAGTAACTAAGCCCGGATGGTGGAATAGGCAGACACAGCAGACTTAAAATCTGCCGCGTAAGCGTGGGGGTTCGAGTCCCCCTCCGGGCACCATTTATAGGGTCTTTAGCTCAGATGGTTAGAGCAAGCGACTCATAATCGCTTGGTCGTTGGTTCGAGTCCAACAAGACCCACCATCACTAGGAGAAATGAAATGCAAAAGCGTGTGTTCTGGAAAACCTACCTTGCTACCCAAGCGCAGCAGAAACTCAATCGTCAACAGGAAAGGATGAAAACTACGGTCATCGTCCATGTGCGTCGATCTATTCCGCTACTGAAACACACTTCTGTGTAAATTACATTCAATGTTATTGGAGTAAACAATGGCTCTTAAAATGCTGTATCTGCATAGCGTGTATGATAAACTTGACATTGAGGCAATGATTAAAGATCAAGGAATTCTGCCGCGTGACCTACCTAGCAAAGTAGTTTCTATTGGTTACGAAATTAAACCAATAGATGAAAACAAATTCAAGATTGTGGGCCAAGTGGCTAGGTGTTGTTGGAAAGACCCATTCAATAAAAAGATTGCAAGGGCTATCATCAATGGCCGCTACGAGAAAAGAGGGCCTGCGTTCGAGATTCCGTGGACAGAGAGTTTCTCTATCGAGGAACTACTGCAATCTGAGTTTCATCCAGATTATGGCGCTGCGTGGGATTAAATGATTTATGGCCTATTTATGGTTATGGTTTTATGACGACCATAAAGACAGCACTCATCTACAAATAGACGATGAACATGCGTGGAACCCTTGTTTTGCCCAACTACAATACAAAAAATCGTCTAAGTATTTACATCTAGTTACAAAAAATACGGGAGAATACACTTACAGTTTTTTCAATTCACAGAGTTTTGCAAGGCGTGTGCGATATTGGTTAGCAATTGGAAATAAGATAGGTCTTAGATTTAAGAACACTACATTTAGAGTTGTCGGATCATATTTAATTTTCACAATAGATAATAAAGAAATTTATAAAGGAATGCCGAAGAATCTAAATAAGAAAAAGTTTCTACACTTGCATTGCTTCTTTCTACGCCTGTTAAATGAAACAACAGCAGCATTCTTTTTGTTTGCACAATATAGAAAACACTTTATCAAACAATATCCTAGAGCTCCGTTGTGTATTTTACTTTATTTAGCTAGTGCAGAGGTATCTGTATCCTTAGGTAAAGAATATCTATATAAACTTCTTCGTTATAAAATAACTTCATATAGTAAAATAACGCCATACTTTGCTGTTGGTCACTATTTTGTTTTGTTGGTTAAATCACAGATTAAAGCTGCTCTTGAGTGTAAAACAATAGTGGAGCCGTTTATTAAAAAACCCTCAATTGCATATTTTAATTTTGATATGTTTGAACATAGTGCCAATGAGAGTAGGCATGACTACATAATAATGAATAACTTTAAGGAACTGTATGACAAATACTGCTAAAAAGAAGCTTCTTGTATTCGATCAACTTGGCTATGCCAATCCGTATAAAAGTTTGTTTGATGTTCTATATGCGGATACACATGAAAAGCTATTGCAATATCTGGATGAATGCGATGTTGTAATGTTCACTGGCGGTAGTGATGTATCGCCTCATCTATACGGTGAGACTTGTGCGGTATACACCGTGCCAAATCCACATCGTGATAAGTTTGAAATGATGGTGGCTAAACTTGCCAAAGAAAAGGGGAAACCTATTCTTGGCATTTGCCGCGGCGCGCAGTTTATGTGCGTATTCGCCGGAGGAAAGTTAGTCCAAGATGTTGGAGGTCATACCTTAGATCACAAAATAGTAGATATTTTCAACAACGAATTGCTAATGACTTCTGCTCATCATCAAATGATGATTCCAGAAGGAACACAACATACACTTATTGGGTGGGCTAAATACCCACAATCAAATCGTTATCTAAACGGGGAGCGCAAACCTATCGCCGCACCTTTTGCAATTACCAAAGAACCTGAGATTGTTTACTTTCACGAAATCAAAGCACTCGCTATTCAAGGACACCCGGAGTATTCGTTAGACAATAAACTGCACAAATACGCATGTGATCTTGTTGAGCGTTACTTGCTAGGTAACGAAAACTGTGTGCCTCAATACCCCCTTCCTAATCCTGCAATTTAACAATTACATTCAATGTAATTAGGAGACTTAAATGTTGAACAAAGTGACTTACGGCGCTGATATCGAATTCTTTATCCGTCCGCTTGGGGATACTGAACCTATCCCGGCTATCGGTATGGTAGGTGGGACGAAAGAGAAACCTATGCCGCTAAGCAAGGGCTATTTCATTCAAGAAGATAATGTTGCAGTTGAATTTAATATCCCTATTTGTAAAGATCGGAATAGTTTTGTGCAGGCAGTAGATAAAGGGTTTCGTCTTTGTCAAGACAAACTGCCACCGTCTTTTTCGTATTACGAAAAGGCCAGCGCAGCGTTCAAACCGGTGTATCTTATGCACCCACAGGCCCGCGAATTTGGATGCGAGCCTGATATCAATGCCTACACTCAGAAAGTAAATCCTCGCCCTCACGCAGAAAATCCGTACCTGCGTTCGGCTGGTGGCCACATTCATATCGGGTGGGAAAATCCTGATATGGAAAGTCGCTTTGAATTGATTCGTGCAATGGATGTTTTTGTTGGCCTTCCCTCTCTAAGTGAAGATGCTGACACGAGGCGTCGTGAGCTTTATGGCAAGGCCGGCGCCATGCGAATCAAACCTTATGGTGTAGAGTATCGCACACTATCCAACTATTGGCTGTTTGATCTTTCTCTGTTGGATTTAGTATCGCGTCGTTGTGAAATGGCGGTAAAGTTTATTAACTACGGTCATAAGGTAATGAAGGACGATTACGACGATATCGTAAAAGCAGTAAACAATGGAGATAAAGTCGGTGGACACAAAATCTATAAAAAGTATATTAAAATGTTCAACGACGCGGCCGAACTTTTTAAATGAACCTTTTAAATTTTGATGGATTGGAACATCCACAAGATGATTTCAGGAGGAAGTGGCAAAAAAGCTATGTTCTTGCTGATTTTAATTGGTTAGAGAGCCCTGGAAAAAAAGTATGTCTATTAAAGTTATTTGAATATCCTTATGTACTAGTAGAGATTTACGATAAGGATGAAAAAGTTACTGAGCTTCGTTTACCGATTCTAACTATTAATATTGTTAAAGAGTATCCGACCTGTGGCGTAGTCGAATCTAACGGAGATATTTTCGTCATTAAGCGTAACTCACATCGTCAATGGAGGCGAGGTTGGAACGAGGATACTGTTCAAATTGAAAAACTTACTGATGTAAACAATACCAACAGCAAAATGTCAGTAATTTATAATGGCTATTTGCCAACTTATCGAACAATTGATGATGCAATTACATTGAATGTAAATTCTGCTCTAGGTAATGGCTATTGGTTATCAACTTCCGATGGATTTATCTACAAACTTTTTTACTATGACACTTTCATTGGTATTGTAACCAAAGACAAACAGCTATTTGCTGACGATGAAACTTTAACCCTTGTAGAAATGGTGAAACATGAGTTTCAACTACAGTAATTTCCAAGCACTAAAGTCGTATTCGATTTTACAAAGATCGTTTCGTAATGATCCGGCCTATAAAAGCTATTTAGAGACTAATCTAGTTAGTAATGTGTATGGGCTACCTTTAAATAAAGACATTAGAGATGAGTTGGATAATTATTTCTATCCAAACTATAAAGAACCTTGTCAATATTTGGGCATTGAAGTAGAGGTAGAAAACAGTCCTAGAGGATTTAGTAATCTATCTACCAATACTTATTGGGGTATTAAAGAAGATGGCAGTCTTAGAAATAATGGTAAAGAGTTTGTTACTTTTAAAGGACTGACTACCGACACTTATAAGAGGGCAGTTAAGCTATTAAATGACGACCTTCTAATGAGTAAGAATAAACCTATAGCTAATGCCAGAACCGGTCTACACATTCACATGGATGTTAGTGAAAAGCCCATTTACGATGTGGCTAATATTCTGTTCCTATACTCAATCTTTGAGCCTGTATTTTTTAAAGTATCTGGCAACCGCGAAGATAATATTTTCTGTTTGCCGTGGTATAAAAACTCTACAACGCTTGGCGATGTTCTTGTGCAGGTTACAGACTACGCACAGAAAAGTAGACTTAATGATTTCCGATGGAGAAACTATTCTAAGTATTGTGGATTAAATTTATCGACCATTGCTCAGTACGGTACTTTAGAGTTTCGTATGCATAAAGGTACTTATAATCCAGACGACATTGAGAAATGGGTAGAAACTCTGAAAAATCTTTTTGATGTTGCTCAAAAAGACATTGATCTTGAAGATGCCGTACAACTGTTTAGAAACAATCGTCGTAAATCGGCTCTTAGCGTATTCGCTAATCGAATCTTCAAGCCGTATGGAAACGACATCCTAAACCAACACAACGACCTGTATATAGCTTGTTTAGAGTCCTTGCTCACAACTTACAAATCTTTTGTTGATCCCACTACCTCTGAAAAATTGAAGCCGAAATCTGTTAATCTTTTTGGTAAAGGTAAGAATTATGTAGAGTTTCCACAACCAGATATTAATGGGCCTAGATTTTTTATTGAGCAGCCTCCTCGATATGATGGCGATGAGCAGCCTCTGTTCGATGATTTGGATGAAGATGAACCTGATGTAAATAGAGAAGATTATAGGGGGCAAGTAGATCGAGTCGATCATGTAGAAGAAGCTCGTGACGTATGGCGGATTGATCCTGTAGAAAGAGCCGCGGTGGAGCGCGCCGCCGACTTCCTCGTCGCCCTCCGCAGGCGCCTCGAACCGCCGCCGGCTCATGAAAATATTCGCGTTGCTAATCGCTTGGAGGAGTTTTAATCATGTGTGGAATTGTTGGTATTATTAATGGCAACAGGCAGATCAAATACAAACTGCGCCATGTGTTCTCTGAGCTTTTGTTTGTTGACCAACTTCGAGGTACTGATGGAGCAGGCGTTCTCCTATATAACGATAAGAAAAATACATACGATGTAATTAAAGACGCAGATTTTACAGAAGTCTTTTCAGATAAAAGTTTAGACAGGGCATTGAAAGATTCGGAAGATTATCCGTACATCATTGGCCATAACCGGGCTGCGACTAGGGGTAAAGTTTCCTCAGAAAACAATCATCCGTTTGATGAAGGAAATGTGGTTCTGGTACACAACGGAACCATGTCCTATGTTCCTAAACAATTTACGGATGGTACAACTGTTGATTCACACTCAATTGCTAAGATGATTAATGAAGATAGTGTAGAAAACTTCATTAAAGATTCGTTTGGTGCTTATGCCTTAGTGTGGTTCAACAAACAAACAAAAGATTTAAACCTACTGCGTAACAAAGATCGTCCGCTCTATCTTGTTTATAGTGATACCTTTGCCGTTGTTTCTTCGGAAGCAAAGATGGCAGAGTGGATTCTGACTCGCAATGAGTTTCAGGTAAAAAATGTAGAGCCTGTTAGTGAACATACGCTATACACCTTTAAGCCATATAATCTTGAGCCAACCAAAACCGATCTAACACATATCAGGTCTTTTGTGCCGGCTACGCCGACCTATGACCGCGATGCGTATAGGCAATATTGGCAAGATGCTTTGGACGACGAAGACGACTATGGTGCAATGGGTGTTCACTATCCTCCGTACAATAATGTTGGTACTAATATTGTTCCACTGTCGCCCACCCACGCTAGGGCTGCCTCTAAAGATACTTATAAGCAAATTAATCCGTGGACATATTTTGATACTGTTCACAAAATTCCTGCGCCTCCAGTAAGTTCGCCTAGTGACGAAACTAAGATAATTGTTATTGATCCCACTAAACCTGAGTTTAGACTTAAGCAAAAGATTTATTTCTCTGTTGATAAGGTAGAGGATAAAGGTAGGTTTAGAAAACTTATTGGTAATATTCACGGCGTTCCTATCAAAGATTTTGTGGTGATGTGTAATACTCCTATTGACGAGGATAGCTTAATCACTACTACTAATTTTATGGTGGGTACCATTAGCAGTATCCAAACAAAGAAGAACGAACCTACTTGTATTTGGGTTAGGGAAGTTTATATTAGTGGTATGCCTGATCCTCAATACGCCGTAGATATGAAGGAAACAAACGAAAAAAAGTAGTGCGGGTAGCACTCGCCCGCAGAAAAAAGAGTGCTATGCCTGTGGTCATAAATTTCACGGAGAGCAAGAAAGAATGCGATGGCAATTTGATAAAACAAGGCCAGAACATTACATTTGTAAGCCGTGTTTTAGACTGGCTCTACAAAGCCCTGTTCAATTTGACCAAATGCTAAGGTTCAAAACATGATGAAACTTTTTATCCTACCTTATATGGTAGGTAGTAGAGCAGTAAAGCAAATTAAGAACGGTACTAGAGCGAAGGTTATTAAGCTAATTGGCAGTAAGTGGAAACCCAAACCTAACAAGATAGTAATTAATTGGGGAACATCAGCACCACCCCTTAATGTTGGAACACAAGTAATTAACAAAGCGGAAGCTGTTGCTAGTGCCACAAACAAATTAACTGCGTTTGTCAAGATGCAGGCCGCAGGGATTTCTATTCCAGAGTGGACAGCTAACAAAGAGGTTGCTAAAGAATGGTTTGACAAACATAAGAAATGTGTGGTATTCTGTCGCACTAAACTACGGTCATCAGGTGGGGACGGCATTGTAATTGCTACCTCTAAAGAGGAGTTAGTTAATGCCACACTATACACTCTACGAGTTAAGAAGGTAGAGGAGTATAGAGTTCACATATTTACATCCAATGTAATTGATGTGGTTAAGAAGAAACTACGAAACGGGGCACAAAACAATCCAAACCGCAGTCCATACATTCGCAATCTAGAAAATGGTTGGGTGTTTGCTCACGATAATGTAGACTGTCCTAACAATGTAAAAGAAGAAGCACTTAAAGCAGTTAACGCTTTAGGTTTAGATTTTGGTGCGGTCGATATTGCAGTAAACAAGGAAGGAAAGGCAGTAGTATTTGAAGTGAATACTGCCCCCGGTCTTGAGAATTTCGATACAATTGAAGCCTATGTAACGGCATTTAACAACTACAAAAAACAAAAAGAAGAAGAACAATATGCCAAAAAACTTTTCCAACAAAGAAACAACCTCTTTAATCTCTACTAGGGAATTCATATGGCTCTCGCTGCTTTGTGGAATTCTATTACTAGTGTTGGTGGCCTAAATATGCGCTGCCTAAGTTGTAACTGTAATCTTTCAGATAGGGAAGCCAATCGTAAATATGAGAATTGGCAGGAGATTAAAAATCCTGAGTCTCGCTACATTGGGTTGTGTGATGATTGTATTCTTGACACAGACCTAATGTTTGAAGAGGACCCAAACCTATCTAATGATGATTTTGAAGATACTGAAACTTCTGTAGAAACCATTCTTAACAACCACATTGAGAATTACTAATATGGCACTTAATGTAGAAAAGCTTCAAAAATACGCTGAACCCGTAATCAAAGAGTTTTATGAAAGTGAGTATTCTAAAACAGATTATAGTAATTATTGGTCTAACAAACCGTTGCAAGAGCGGTTTGAATATTTTATGGGCGAAGATCGGCTTTATAGACAATGTATCTCAGAAGTCTTACCTTTCTGTTGTGCTGTTAGAGAGATAACTCACACGAAGCGAGAAAATGAATTATATGAAGAGCTTATTGATTCTATTGTACACGGAGACAAAATGCTAATTCATATTTCTGATAAGCCTGAAAAAGACTATAAAATATTTCTGGACGCTGGATTTGAAGTAAAAAAGAAATTCATGGGTAATCATAAAAAAATGTTGACTTGGTTAGAGCTTGATTTAACTGGATATACTTTTTAAGGAGAGTCGCATGAGCGATACGCCGAGGACGGATGCCGCCGAGTACGAGGTTCCGCTACAAGACGATTTGTATTCTGATGAGGGTTTGCGACAGGTTGTGCCTAGCCATGTCGCCCGCCAGCTAGAGCGCGAACTAGCCGAGGCGAGGGCCGAGCGGGACAAGTGGAACAAGGCATGGAAGATTGCCACCGGCCATTTGGTAAACGAGGAAAAAGAATCGGAGTATCAACTTCAACGCGCCGAACGCGCAGAGGCCGAG
>JAKQDR010000240.1 GCA_029573715.1 bacterium
CAAGGTCTATATTGCCCGTGCCTGAAATATCATTGTCATCTGAGGCCGTATAGGTGACAGTCATTGTGCCTTGGAAATCATCAGTATTGTTGAATACAGCACAATTAACCAAAGTAATCGTTGCAGATGCAGCAGCATACACACCATATCTGCCAGCAAACATTGTGCAGTTGTAGAAGCTGACAGTTCCGGCCATGTAAATATTACCGTATGACTGTGTGCCACCATAAAATATTGAATTTATAGTTTTGGTTATTCTATCGCCATCGGTGTTATACAGGGCAAGGGCATAATTGGCTGTTCCAACATTACAAATTATGCAGCTATCTATTTTTGTTTCATTAGATACCGCACCTATGGCATCCCACGTAATGCCCATTCTGCCAGTTGTGCCTGTTGGATTTTCTGCTATCTGCAATCCTGTTAAGCTAATATAGTTTACATTTATTGTAAGGCAATTTGCATCTGTCGGAGAAAGTATATATTTTGAAGAATCCCATACTCCAGAATGCCTATTTGAGCTTAAAGACTGCGTTCCACCATTAGCCGCATAGACATTAATATAATAGCTGGCATCTGTGGTGTAAGTGTCAACGGTCGTGGCCGCTGTATCGGCACTTGCCCCAGCATAACACACCAGATTCAGGATCGTTTTTGCTGTCGCAAGGTCTGAGGTGTTCAGGTGGCTTGAGTCACTGGCCCCGGCCTCGGCTGCGCTCAAGCTGGCATAATCTGCCGCAATGCTATTAACCGTAACCGCTAAAGCCTCATTGCTTGGCGTTCCACCTGTAGCCGTGACTACAGCAAAGCTGGTAGATGAATTGACCTTGGAAATGAAGCACACCTTTGAGGTGTCGTAAGTGATCCTGAAACCCTGCCCTATGTTTCCGGTCTGAGCAACAGAAAGAGTGGCTACCCCACTAGCAATAGTTATAGTTGGAGAGCCTGTTTTCTTGTCGTCAGTTCCACCCGTTCCAGGGCAAACAGCATAATAGACGGAGGGCATCTTACCTTACCTCACCAAACAC
>JAKQDR010000271.1 GCA_029573715.1 bacterium
TTAGTCTTTCTATTTTAGTGCTTCACAGTGCAGTAGTCAATACGTTAAATGTTAAAATTAATCTCCGCCAATCGAACAGCCGGAAAGGCCGCAACCGGAAATGGATTTTGTCGGTTCTTCCGCTGTAGGCATTCCGTCCCAAATCTCGATGTCGTCATAATATACGATGTCCCCGCTCTGAGCCTTGTGTGTTCCGTCCCCTCCATTTGATGGAATATAAAAGAGTCTAAAAATGTCATTAGCCCAAGTACCTGTTCTCCATGTATAAGATGTCTTTTCAAACCTGAGCACATCATCAAACCATATCCGACATATGCCATTTGCACAACTATTTGTGTTGTATTTTCCAAAGACTTCAATTTTGTGCCATGCCTCATCATTCCAATGACCATCAGAGTACCAAGACCACCTGGTGTTGGGGGAGTCAAGAGAAGATTGGCCTGTCTGATAGGAGTGGCCACTAGAAGACCAAGATTCTGAGTTAAGGTAAAACTCCGTCTGAATACCATCAGTTTGCCCATGCTTTAGCCTCATCCACTTGAAGCCCAAGTATGGAGCATGATAGTTATTTCCGATTCGAACCCAAAATTTAACATAAAATTCATCAGTTGGAGCAGAAGCGCCCAAACTTTTTATCATGGCTTGGGTGCCTTGTGTGTAATCTATCGCTACACAATAAGAACCCGTTTTGGGGTTTGAGGTGGTAACGGTTCCTGTAGCGGTGCCCCAATTGTTGGTGTTCCCGCTTTCAAAACCATCTTGAAACAGGCGAGTAGCGGCATGAGACGGTGTCGCAATCAGCATAAACAAAATCGTTAATTCCAATATTCGCGCAGTACAAATCTTTAATCTTGACATATTAGTCACTCCCTTCATTTTTCTAATATTCTTGATTTATACGCTTGCAAATAAAATGCCATACGATCTTGTTAGAAAGTAGTTACAGGGTTTCTTTTGTATCGAAGCTCAATTCCGATAACCGCTATGTCCTGTGCATAAGTGTCCGTATCATCGATGTCCCTGTAGAGTTTTAAGGTCACAGCTTCGCCAGCCGCAAGGTCGGTAATATGTGTTGAAGTCATAGCAGAAGACCAAGCGGTATAGACAAAATCATACTGAGCATCAGACCGTTCCCCC
>JAKQDR010000042.1 GCA_029573715.1 bacterium
CGACTCGCGATGCCAACGAGTGATCATCAACTTAAATTGGTTATGCTCTTTTTCGTAAATATGAAGGCTATATGCCCCATCTTCACTCAAAGTATGTTCGAAGATGTCAATGAATTTGTATCCGAATACTGCATCAATATGTGGAATCACCTCGTTAAGACCATCATGGGCCAAATGAAGACCATCGGAATCATTGGATTTCAGAGAGATTTGCACCACCATCTGATTTGTTTCGGGATTATAAGACCCGGTTTCGAGTCCAAACTTTTCTAGTTGTCGCTTAAGTTCATTGTATGCGACAGTACCATTATCGTTCTTCAACAAAAATTCCCAATCAGGTTCGATAGACTGTTGAATCTTTTGATCTGCAATCTGATCTTTGATAGATTCAATTTGATGAAAAAGATTGAGTGATTTTTCCCGAAGACCTTCCGTCAAATCTCGGATAGATTGTCGTTCAGATTCGAGCGCAGCAAGTTGTTGTTCGAGAGTCATGATTATCATCCAAAATGAATTTTAAGATCAGTAAAAGAAAGCTCAATAGAATCATCCATCTTGTTAAGAAGATCCTTCAGCTGTTTGACAGAAAGTTTATTCAGCGAGATACTAGCAGCGATTTCACGCTGTTCAGCATTGATCAATTCAAGATGTATATCTTGTGCAAACAAGCATTCTCCATTATCCCAATCCACCCGCCAAGACCCCGCACTGTGGTTATCCCTAGAGACAATAGTGCCAAAATCTTCGACGCCACCATGGGCACAAGGACCAACATAATGAACTCGGTCACCAATCTTGAAAGTCATTTTCAATCACCTTGTTTGTTTAGCTGATGTGACTATTATATCAAGTCTAGTGAAAAAGTAAACAATTGGACTGAACTAGATTTCAGCGGCAATCTCAGATTATGTTCACTCAGCTTCAGCAACAATCCTTGCAAAAGTGGAACAGCCTATCTATTATTTACTCGATCTCTGAGCCTCGCGCCATCGGAATCCAGATGCCAGGGTGGATCAATGGACCATCATCGCGTCTCTTGTCATGGCTTGGCCTCCGGTGCTGCTAAACCTTGTTAGTGAATAACAGTGCCCAGCCTTGTATTGATGAGGGACATCGGCTCAGTGTCTCCACGCTCGCACGCCTCGCCGTACATACCTGCCAGCTCCACGATGCCGGAGCAATCCAGAACTTAAGAGTTTTGATTACGCCGATGGGTGCAGGTCTTCCAAATAGATCTTGAAAAACGGTCATGACTTGGCCTCCGGGGCGATGGCGATCATCGCGCGGATGAATCGAGCGGCATAAGCGGTTGTAGACTCTAGATGGTCATCACCCTCCCCCAGTGACGTTGCCGACATTGACCGTCTTTTCATAGGTATCCAGACCAGCAGCCACTGCTTCTAGCTCTTCCCGGCTAAAGTCCTCAGGTACGCTCGGCGCGGGCTGTGCCGGCACGTACCCATTAACTCCATACTTCCTGATTATTCCCAGCATGTGTATGGCAGCGATGGCGTCGTCCGTGAGGTCTGTGCCGATGTCCCTGTAGCCGCCCGCCCCTATGTCGAGATATGCGACCGCATTCGGCGCAGGCTGTGCGCCGGTCAC
>JAKQDR010000089.1 GCA_029573715.1 bacterium
TAGGGCCTGTAATCAATTTCTCAAAACTTTGGCCCATAAAACACTGCAGGCCATGGCTGTCATGCCCTCGTAGTTTCTCTTAAGCTTGTCGTACCTGGTAGCAAAGGCCCGCATCTGTTTTAGTTTTGCAAACATGTTCTCCACCGCATGCCGCGCCTTGTAAAGGTCCTTATCGAAGCTGTGCCTCCTGGTTTTGGTTGATTCGCGGTAAGGAATCACCGGCTCCGCACCGAGTGCAGCAATATGATCCCTTATTTCTTCTGAGTCGTAGCCTTTATCGCCGATAATTACCTCCCCGTCCAAGTCGCTCATGATGTTCACGGCCTCAGCCGCATCGTGGCGCTGGCCCTCAGTTACGGAGAATCTAATCGGATTGCCATTTGCATCACATACGGCGTGTACTTTGCTGCTCAAGCCCCCGCGAGACCTCCCAATTGCTGATTCAGCGCCCTTACGTACTCCCGACGCATGTTGGTGCGCACGGTTAATCGTCGAATCGATCGAATTCCACTCCTCGTCAGCCTCATCAATAAACCTCTCGAACACTCGCCTGAGCAAACCATTGTGGGACCAGCGATTGAATTGATTGAAAACTCGTTGCCAGCCGCCAAACTCATGGGGCAGATCGCGCCAAGGAGCGCCGGTACGAAGCCGCCACAGAATTCCTAGAATGTTCAGGCGTAAGAAGGGGAATCATAAACTCCTTCAGCTTGAAAACTTTCCACTATCAGGTCGACCTGTTCTTCGGATAAACTCGATCTCATGTAATTGTCTCCGGGTAGCGTTTACGCCATGTTACGCTGCCCGGAATTTTTTAGAATCAAGAAATTGATTACAGGCCCTAGTCAATCTGTATGCATCCCATTTACCGACATTTTTTGATGCGGAAAAAAGTCTGCTTTGGTTAAAGAAACAAGGGATAAAAAAGTTGCCCGACTCCTTCAACTGCATTGTTTCCCAAAACCGACTTTTGACATCAGGCGTCAATCTGACAATAGCCGACCTAGCTTGGTATTGGTGGGAAGATGCACCGCCAGCCGATGACAACGAACGAGCATGGTATGTGCTTCATCTTGACGATGCCCCTGCCTTCGAGAGCTTGCGAGAAGAAGGTGCGCTTCAATCATATCAAAAACGGATTGCTCGAATTTCTGATTTCATCAGAGGGTGACGGAAAATGCTTAAGTTTGTTACCGTCATTGCGTCCACACAACGATTAGGAGTCTGAGAGTAATTGGGGGCAAACGGGCACCAACGGCCTAGGTAAAAGAACCACGATTTGGCCGCTAAAATAGCCGAAAAAACTGTGTCAAATACGCCAATAATATCCAATAAATACAGCTGGTTATGCTGTAGCAATGCGTGTAACAATCTGATATAATTGATCAAAATCATGGCCGTGAATTGAACGATAAAACGGCCTGCATATCAACCTGGAGCCACCCCAATACGGGTGGCTTCTGCATTTTTGTAAGGAGTCTTATTATGAAAGAGTTGAAGGATCTCGCAGGTAAATGGGTTTCAATCACGACCATTGTACCGGCGACGGTGACCCGTGAAGAAATCTGTGACGAGCAAGGCAATCCCACCGGTGCTTATAACGAGGTCATCGGTGAGGAACACTTTGTCGAGGGTGAAGTAAAACATATTGCCGCCAATGGTTGGATCGTATTGGACTGTGAATATCGGTCCACCCTGTATACCTATTTCGTAAATCCCCAGAATGTGGCGAGCATTGTTAATCAGGTCAGAACACCTGAGGCTCAAGCTCGTGATAAACTGTTGGCCACTAAAAGGACGACGGTAAAAAAATCTTCAAAAGCGAAATAGCCAAAGCAATTGTGACGACAATCAAAGTCGTCACAAATTCGTTTTAAACAGCCCAAATCACCATTTCCCTGCCCTTTTACAAATTCGACCGGTCGAATTACAGCCATGGCGCAAAACGATTGGCGTTCAATGTTTTAAGTATAAGCCCCTAGACAATTTCAATAGACCGATGCTGGTAATCAGCTTTGCAGTTCACCAAGCAATGACTCTATATTTGTCAGGCTGGCCTGCAGGAGTTCTTTTATCTCCTCAGCATATTGCTCAGGCTCAAGAAGATCCTCTTCTTCGACACCATGCGGATTGTAATGTGCAGCCGACAAGTTGGTGTGGTTTTCAAATATCTTATCGACCGGCACGAGCCAG
>JAKQDR010000100.1 GCA_029573715.1 bacterium
CATTTTTAATATCTCCATTATAAAATGATTATAAAGTGTGGGGGTGTATGATGTAAGGGGCCAAGTGAATTACCCAAAAAGTATAGTATAACAAATCCTTAGGGGGTGATTAGTGGCCCCTTAGCGCATCATCATAAATAACCTAGTAAAAATGAAAAGTGTATTTTATTTTGCTGGTATGTAATCAGTAAGGGTTTGCTGTTTACGGGCTTCCACATGAAGGGACTCCACAGTTTCCATGCGGTCTCGTATTACTTGGCAGTATTCGGGTTCTTTCTCGATAAGGATACAACTGCGGTTAAGGTTTTGGCAGGCCACTCCGGTTGTACCGGAGCCGGCGCAATTATCGAGTATTAAGTCCCCCTCGTTAGTGTAAGTCTTAATAAGGTACTCAAATAGGGCCACTGGTTTTTGGGTAGGGTGGAACCCTCTCTCTTTATTAAATGAAATTATGGATGTAGGATACCGGCCTTCATAAGAAGATGTGCTGTCCAGGGACAGCACACCCCCATAATTCTCACTAACCCTGGTGGGTTTTCTATTAATAACTCTAAATTCATCCCCTTCCATCTGAGGATTATAAACAGATTGTGTTAATGAAAACACACAAACATCTTCATGTTTCTTCAATGGCTGATGTTTAGCCATTAAAAAGTTGGGAGCTTGGTCTTTTTCCCAGACCCATGTGTATCGGAACATCTCGTAATTACTACTGATTAATCTGGTCGTGAATGGTTGGCTTGCTGTTAATACAATAGCCCCATTATCCTTCACTACCCGTTTATACTCACCCCAGAGTTCATCAAGGGGTAGGGGTGTGTCCCACTTACACGCAGTAGTACCATAAGGCAAATCACAAAGAACCATATCGATAGATCCATCCTCAATAGATGGGAATACATCGAAACAATCAGCCTCATAGAGTTTCCAAGTCAATCTGTATACCCCGACTGTAATATCTGCTCATCAGCTAAATCCTCCTCACACAAAGGGCAACTCCACTCCTTAGTAATAGGGTGTTGATATAGGGGTGTCTGGTGGTACAGGCAGCGGCGGCCTTTACGACCTATTACTCGCTTGTTTGGGGTCATAGTACCTCCTGTCATCAGGGTAAAT
>JAKQDR010000104.1 GCA_029573715.1 bacterium
TATAACAGCAACGCGGAAGCAATGGCTGGTGCTTACGGAATTTCGTATCGTGCTTTCACAATGATTGATAATTTTATCAAGAATTACAACCGTGCTGTTTTAGACGGCAAAGCCAGCACTGATGTAAAAAATATTATTTGCCGGCCTCCTAACCCGCCGGAGGTGGAAGAAGCAGAGGAGGTGCAGGAATGAACGAGAGGAGTATTACATGAACCTATATCTTATTACAAGAAACGATGATGTTGACTACGACCAGTACGATAGTGCGGTAGTGGCAGCGCCCGATGAGGAAGACGCAAAAGCCCTAATTGAGCAGGACTTATATGGCTGGACGTACACGGACTGGAAGTATGTTGAAAAAGTCTTTGTAGAAACTCACAAAGAGCTCGACATTACCATTAAGCTTATTGGCACAGCAATTGACGAGATGCAATATGGAATCGTAGTGGCTTCGTTCAACGCAGGATAAGGAGTAACATATGAGCAAACTTTTGAAAAAGCGCATTGCCGAGCTTGAGTTGGAGCTGAACAACACGAAGTTTCATGCTAAAGCCTTGCAGAAACTTCTTACCGAGCGGATGGACGAAATTGCCGAGCTTGAGGCGGAAAGTGAACGATTTACCGTTCATAGCGACATAGAGCGGCAGGATGATAAGTCGCCTAACGATACACAAACGCAAACAATTGTGTATCGAAAGGAGAGTGAGGAATGACGATTAATATCCCTGGTTGGACGACATCTAAAGAAGAGGCTGACAAGTTAGTAGACGAACTGTCAGAGGGTTGTTACGAGTATGGGAAAGATGAGAGCAAAGAAAAGATGCTGGACGTTTTCTACAAAACTAAAGCCTTAAAAAACTACGTCGGAATAATGCAAGGGCGAATTGAATTGCTGAAAGCCCGCATCGCTGAGTTGGAGGAGGAGCGCAGGTGGATACCGGTAAGTGAGAGGTTGCCGGAAAATATCTCGAATGTGCTGATACTTAGCAGGGGTGAGCAACTAATCGCCTCGTATCATAGCAAGTACAGTTTATGGTATGTGCCATTTGTGGACAAACCCGTCGTCACCCACTGGATGCCGCTGCCAGAATTGCCGGAGGTGCAGGAATGATACCCAAAATTTCCAAAATTGTTAGCTGTGTTTGCGGATGTCATTTGGTCAAATTTGAGAAATGGACGGACGATGAAGGTGCGTGGATGATGATCTATGAGAACTCTTTTTACTCGAAACAGGGTGGAAGAATCAGGTCGTATCTGAAACGGCTATGGTCAGCAATTCGAGGAAAAGAATATTTGCTGATGGAAATCAGCATGTCAGACGAGGATACTGTTGGGCTAAGAAATACACTAATCGAGGCTACAACACCGCCGGAGGTGCAAGAATGAGCGAGAAATTGAAACCCTGTCCGTTTTGTGGTGGCACTAAAATTTGTACCGAGAAAGGTATAAATCTTAACTATTGTGACAATTGCTCGGCAGAATCAAATGTCGAGCGATGGAACACCCGCCCAATTGAGGATGACCTTCGCAAGCGCATTGCCGAGCTTGAGGCTGAAATTGACCAACTTGCCGCCCACTATGCTACAGAGCGGCAAGATGATAAGTCACCTAACGATACACAAACGCAAACAATTGTGTACGGTAAGGAGCGTGAGGAATGAGTGAACATTACACAGAATGGCAAGTAGAGCGGTTTGAGCAAGATGCACATGATGGCGCAATTCTTGAAGCTGGCAAAGAGTGGGAACGTCAGCAAAACGAATTCAATTCAAGAGAACACGAACTCGAATCTCGCATTGCCGAGCT
>JAKQDR010000106.1 GCA_029573715.1 bacterium
TATGCAGGAATATTGCTTTGAGTGATTTGTAAAACTCCATTTTCTCTGTGTACATATTCCTTCACTTTTTTGGAGCAATCCATTTAGTGTATATATCAATTATTTTAATAGACTTAAGCCGTTTGTCAAGATGATATTTACTCTTTGTAAACAATATATTAATTTCTCAATCTGGATAGAAAACAATACTATATCAGCTCTACTGATTCGTGAAAATAATGTTGTTGGGCTTTAATAAGATTGGAGGTTTATGACATATGAGGGATCGTTACTGGCAATCGCCCCCTAAATTCAGCAAAACCAAACATCGCTTTTGCCAATGCCCGCATAGACGGTTCGACGATACTATAAGTGCAAAGATAGGTAGATACCTCTGGGAATGCAGCTAAATCGTAAGGCAAACGCATTGCCACTACAATTGTGGGCACGTGGCGTTTCATTACTTCATGTACGAGTGCTTGCTGCCCGAGCTGGCTGTACGCATTTAGTGTCCCAAGGATCACTAAATCGAATTTTTCCAATCGCTGCAATAATACAGCTATTTCCTTTTCTTGAGGGTTAAAGGGGAAGACGAACTCGTCCACAGCTGGGTGATATTCTCTAAGTGCATCCGCAAAGCTGAGCTTCAAATAGGATGAGGTATCAGCTGGGGTCAGGTCTTTTATCTCTGGGACCAATAAGGCAATACGTTGATCAGCGCTTAGCTGGATCGGGAGGATTCTTTGGCGGTCACGCACTAAAGTAACCGAGTTCTCAGCAATCTCTTGCGCAACAATAGCATGTTCCGCACATCCGACCACACTTAAATCCGGAGCATTGGTGTGTAATGAGAGCCAGCGCTTCAATTCACAGATGCGATTTATAGAATCGCGGGTCTCCACTAAATCAAGTTCTCCCGTTCTGAGAGCCTGAGCAAGTGCTGTGGCGACACGTTCTTGATCTTTGGGGTCTGCCGTAAGCAGAAGTAGATCTGCTCCAGCTTGAGCGGCACGAACCGCTTCCTGA
>JAKQDR010000008.1 GCA_029573715.1 bacterium
CGGATGGCTTGTTCCTGCATGATCCTTCATCTAACGCTTTGCTTTTGAGCACCGCGGATTTATCACAACCAGAATTTATCGAGGAGAATTAATGTCTGAACTTAGGCTTGATTTTTATCACGATGTGCTTTGTGTATGGTGTTTTTTAGCCTCTGCGAGGCTACGACGCATTGTCAAAGACTATCCCCAGGTGCAAGTGGTGCACCATGCCTTTGCGCTGGCACCTGAACTAAATTCTATCGCCCGCATGTTTGGCGATGCTGAGTCGGGCAAAGAGGATATCATGGGGCATTGGGCGGCAGCTGCTTCCCAACCAGATGGCGAAGTGATCAATGTGGAACTGATGCGCAGCCGTACTTTCCCTTACCCGTATTCAATGCCTGGCTTGTTGGCTTGTAAGGCAGCCGAAATACAGGGCGGCATGCCGGTGCATTGGGATATGTTCGACCGGGTGCAGCAAGCACATGCTGTTGAGGCGCGCAATATTGTGGACCCTGCAGTGCTCAAGGACTGTGCGGTAGAAATTGGGCTGGACGTGGCGCGCTGGGAAGTGGATTTTGCTAGCCCGGCGGCCAAGCAGGCTGTGGAAATGGATTTACGCGAGGCTGAGCAATGGGGAGTCAACGCCGTGCCCACGCTGATTTTCAACCAGCGTTGGATCTTGCCGGGAGCGGTGCCTGAAAGCACGCTAAGGCAAATCGTTGAAAACTTACTAGAAGGGAAAGACCCTACAGCAAAGTAAATTTTCTTACGATAACACCTTTGATCTAGAGCGGAAAATCAATTTTCCGCTTTTTTTGTATCTGCTCTAAACTTTTGGATGAGTACGCAAAAAATATTCAGTTCATTTTTAATTTAAATGCTTATTTATTCACCAAGTTCTCAATCTATTCGTGCCCCCCAGCTGTCAGAAGGTCTACAATCTCCACGTAGATTCAGATATAAAAGCAGTAGTGATTTGGACCCGGGAGAGGGCAGGGTGAGGGCAAATCGTTATTTTTTTCTTTAAAGAATCCAGGTGTAAACGATCATATATTGTTTTTCAACGCCATTGAAACTTAAACCTTGACTATAATTGTGCAGCGAGCCATTATAGCTGATGTGACAATTTTAACAATCTGTTTATTTTACGTATTTTCAATAGTGAGGAATATAAATGAAAAATAAATCATATTCAATGCTAGGTGTCTTGATTGTGCTGAGTGTTGTACTATCTGCATGCTCAGCTCCAACCACAACCTCAACAAAGGTTCATACGCAGGCGCCCTCTGAAGCTCCCACAAATGCTCCTACGGAGATGCCAACAAAGGCTCCTTCGCGTGAATTAACAAAAGCCCCAACAGAGACACCGACTGAAATACCAACTGAATATGGAAAGATCAAGATTTGGAATTGGAATAATCCTGAATTCTACCTGACTTATGACAAAGCCAAATGGGAAGCCACAGAATACGACTTCCTTGAGTCAAAACTCTATCCTGGATGTCATGTAGCTGCCAATGGTTTTAGAGATGGGCCAGATATGGCAACTTATTACACATACGAATCTGACACACATTTTCTTGGTGAAACAGAGTTCTTACTCGATCTTGAGATCCCGAAATCAACTGGGGTTCCAGATATGATCCACGTTAATTGGTATGATTATCAGTATGCCCTGGCTCTTTTCCCAAGCATTGAAAACTATGATAAATGTTTAGCCGCATTTTGGGAGGTAATGGAACTTTCTAAAGTCAACAATTTTGGCCAATAGTTTCAACGCATTAAAACATTTTAATCAGAGCTCATACATATGTGTTGTACCTTGAAGCAATCGTTCCATTACCCATTA
>JAKQDR010000127.1 GCA_029573715.1 bacterium
TGCAGAGTTGCCGCTTCTGTTTCGAGCCGTGCCCTTGTCAGGAATGACTCAAATAAAACTGCATCACCGTCAAAAGCGGATACGATTTTGTCTACTACTAAACTGATTACTTCTTGTGTTGCCATGTGTTATTCCTCCGAATAGTGTTATGAGTAAGTCAAAGTCAAAGTCGGTTTGTATAAATCATTAGATACTTCTCGACCATATATAGGGGGATACCAGTTTGACCTATTAGGGCAAACTATCCCATAATTAGTTTGTGGGGAATCAATCCATGATTGAACGAGCGCAATTCCTGTTGAATTAAATACAGCGTCATAAGCCGTATAGTCAGAATTGTTATAATCTACATCTGCCACACCCCCGATGCTTGTCGCACTATAGTCTGTGCCAGACGTGGCACATCCAGCGCTCCCAGCCCACGCTGTTGTTACACCGCCAGAGCCATCCGCTTCCTTTGCGTCCCAGCACGGCTCACCGCTCCCAGCAATTTGGGCATCTTTTGTCCCTTCAACCCAATCACCATTTGCAGAGCTAATTCCATAAAAGGCAATTGCCCTAGCATAATTTTTTGCTCCTCCATACATGGCAGTAAGCGTCAAAGTTGCCCCTGTTACTGTTTTACCAGAAGCAAGAGATAGGTCAAATTTATATAGCCAAGATGAATAATGTGTTGATTGAGAATAATTTAATGCAAGCCAAAGTTCTGTTGCACCAAAATTATAAGTGTCATATGAGCCAAAACTTGTTAAGTAAGTGTCTGCTGTTGGATAAAACACAGTCGGCACGCTTGTACTCGCTCTCTTTACGCTTCTACCGAGCGCACCCTGTATGCCGTAGCGTGAGCCTAATGGACTTATCATAAGTGCGACTCCTCATACCACGCCCAAAGCGTGTCTAACTTCTCTTTATCGCTCATCTCAATCCGTTTCACATAAGCCGAGTTGCCAGAGCAGAATTTGCCCTGCCCCACCCTAAGCCACAGCCCGACTTCCTCGTACACGTCA
>JAKQDR010000128.1 GCA_029573715.1 bacterium
TTTGCCGCATCTGACACGACACCCAACACCGTTACCATAAGTTGGCTTGAAGATGCTGATGCCGAAGGGTATGAATACCAGATTGACGATGGGGCATGGGTGAAAGTGGATGTTGCCGAGGCTGAACTCACGGGTCTTACATACAGCACTACCTATAAGATAAGGGTTAAGGCTATCGGTGATGGAGAGAGCTTCGTAGACTCACCTGAATCCGAAGAGTATAGCTTCACAACCGCCGCACTCATTGTGCTTGATGCCCCCGCCAACCTTACAGCCACAGAAGTTGGCGTAAATGAAATTACCATCACATGGGGAGAGGTTGCCAACGCCACTGAATATGAGGTGCAGATCGGAGAAATTACCGATACCACGGAACTGCTTATATACCAATTCACATCACTTGACGCGGATACTGAATATAACATATCCGTTAAGGCGGTTGGAGATGATGTTACTTATGATGATTCCGCTTTATCGGCAATTTCGGAAACCACGGATCCGCTTATCGTGCTTGACGCACCAGCTGACCTTACAGCCAGCGAGGTGGGTGAAAATTACATAACCATTACATGGTCGGCCGTAGAAAACGCTTCAGGTTACGAAGTGCAAATCGGAGAAACTACATATACCACGGACCAGCTGACATACCAGTTTACCACGCTCGATGTAAATACGGCATACGCTATATCTGTCAAGGCAGTTGGGGATGGTGTTACTTATGATGATTCCGTTTTATCGGAAATTTCGGAAACCACGCTGAAAGAGAAACTTGGAACCCCAGTAGTTACTGGCGAAGCACTTAGCACAACCAGCGTGAAATTCTCATGGGTCGCCATAAGCAATGCCGCTAGTTATTCCTACTCGACAGACGATGGTACTACTTGGGGATCTACTGAATTGCTTGAAATCACCCTTACAGAACTTACACCAGGCACATCTTATACGATGCTCGTCAAGGCTATCGCAGCCGTTGAAAGTGATTACAGGGACTCCGATTCGGGGAGCGGAACTGTATCCACAAACTCAGAATAACCAATCGCGTATCACTCAATCAGGGCAGCAGAAATGTTGCCCTTTTTTTATTTATAATGTTGTAAATTTGAAAATATGTACTATCTTTGCATAGTATTACTAATATCTAAAAATATGAAATTCACAAAAAGGGGAAAAAAGAAGTTTACGTTAGAAACAGAGCTAAGCAAAGGCTTTGTAGCCAGAGTAACAGAAAACAGATTGGACTTGGAGTC
>JAKQDR010000018.1 GCA_029573715.1 bacterium
TCCATTACTTCATCTCCTTAAACTCCATTACCATTAGTGATTTGCCTAACGACTTCACAAAGCTGTTATACGTCCAAGTGCGTAACTTCAGCCCGGTGCTCATCTCATAGCTCTTAGCCACTAACTTTGCATACTTGCGCGGCGTAATGGCTAACAACCTTGATTCGTTGCGCAATTGCGTTACGATCTCTTTAGCCGTTCCGGTAAGCTCCTTTCCTGTGTTGAATTTGATATAATATTTTTTGCTCATTTCTACTCCTTTTCCTATTAGTTTGTTACTATAATTATATATGACAATGCCAGAATGTCAAGCACCAATTGGCAACTAATCTTAAAACATCGGATGTTTTAAGATTCGGTTAAATAAAAATAGCCACCCTGGTTAGAGTGGCTATTCTCGAAAAGAGTGCTGATCCGCTATTTATTGAGTTTTTTCTCGCTGTAACTATAACCTATCAATGGCGTGCCTTTGATTGTATCGTGAGTGAATTCCCCGCTAAACACGGACACAACATAGCCAAGCAGCGCTGTGAGTAGAACAAGCCATTCGTCAACTTGCGCCCAGTCCACAGGCGTTTTTGTGAGATAGATTACTGTAACAATGACAAACACGATAAGGTCGGCAACCTTGAACGCCTTATCCGCTTGCCCGTCTTTTACCAATCCTGCTACTTTGAGCAAGTTAATGAGCATAGACGTAAAAGCGCCAAGCCCAGCCATTCCTGCAATTAGTTTTAAGATTTCATCTAACATCATAAGCCTCCAAATTGTTGATAGTACTTAAGTATTATAATTACCCTATTAGCGATAAGATTTGCGCAATCAGCCAAGATAATACACCAGCGCCAGCTAAACCAGCAACCCAAGTTAGAACCTTATTTGTGTTCGCGAGTGATTGCGTTATTTTGATGAGCTCATCGATTTCAGCACCGTGCTTGTCAGTTCTTTTCTCAAGGTTATCAAGCCTACGCTCAATTAGCGGATTTCGACCAGCCTCATTCTTTTCCATATCGCCAATCTTTTTATCACTTTCAAATAATGTCTTTTTAATTTCCTGTATATCTTTTTCCATACGAGTTAACCTAACAGATAATTCAACGAGCTGTGATTGTATCGCTGTGTTTGTTACTCTTGACTGTTTTGGCTCAGATGCA
>JAKQDR010000019.1 GCA_029573715.1 bacterium
AGGCTATCCGAAATCAATAATTAACGTCTTACAACCGTAAGGCGATTTTTTATATCCAAAAACAAAAAAACAACCAAATTTAAGGAGGAAAACCACATGAAAACAGCAGAATTCAGAGCAGATACAATTAAGTCACTGACAGAAAAGAGAGCAGGACTTGTAGCAGACTTGCAGGCAATTCTTGACACTTCCAAAGCAGAAATCAGAGCGTTTACAGAGGAAGAAGACACAAAGTTTCAGGACATTGAACAGCAGATTAAGGACATTGACAGCACTCTTGCGGCTGAAAAGAGAGCAATCTCAATTCTTGCAGTGCAGGGGAAAGCGGACACTGTTGCAGGCGTAGCAGAAACAGACAAGTCTAAGGCGGAAGTAAGAGCGTTCATGGACTATGTTAATTCACAGTGCGGTGGTAGAGTATCACCTGAATACCGTTCAGGCGAACAGAATATCACCATGTCAAACAACGGCGCTGTTGTTCCGACAACTATTGCGCAGATGATTATTAACACAGTTAAGGAAATGTGCCCTATTTATGCAAAAGCTACAATGTTTGCAGTAAAAGGCACTCTTAAAGTTCCTGTTTGGGGCAATGCAAACACAACTCACAATATTACTGTTGGCTATCAGTCTGAATTTACGGATATTACAGCCGATGCAGGCAAGTTCACTTCCGTTGACCTTACCGGATATCTTGCAGGAGCATTAACTCTTATTGGTAAGTCTGTAATTAACAACAGCGAAATTGATGTACTCGGCTTTATCGTTGCTGAAATGTCTAAGCAGATTGTTCTCTTCCTTGAAAAAGAATTGATTGTTGGCACATCAGGCAAGGCAACAGGCGCACTTGCTACAACCACAAACGTAACCCTTACAAGTGCGACTAATATCACAGCTGATGACCTTATTACGTTGCAGTCTAAGGTTGTTACACCTTATCAGGCTAACGCTTGCTGGACGATGTCACCCGCTACATTTACAGCAATCAGAAAACTTAAGGACAGTACAGGACAGTACCTCTTGCAGACAGCTCCGAATATTGCAGGCGGTTTTCCATTCATGTTGCTTGGCAAGCCGGTATATCTTTCCGACAATATGCCTGCCGTTGAAGCCAGTGCAAAGCCTATCCTTTACGGTGATTACAGCGGACTTGCAGTTAATATGCGCCAGCAGATTGAAATGCAAGTACTCAATGAAAAGTACGCTACACAGCACGCTGTTGGCTTGGTTGCATGGTTTGAGTTCGACAGCAAGGTAATTGACAATCAGAAGCTTGCAACTATTACAATGGGCGCATAATTGCATACGATTAAGGCGGTGTAACAGCCGCCTTTGTTATTTGAAAGCGAGGTAAATATGTCATATAACACTAAGAATTTCACCGAACAGGGCGGAGAAAAAACCGTTATCGGCGGTGAGCTTGATATTACCGGCACAATGAAGCTTGACGGTGATGAAGTGTCGGTAATACCGGCATTTTCACTGTCAACAGCTACAACAGTATCAGGCATTAAGACAGATTTCAATCTGCTCTTAAATGCAATGTCAAGCGCAGGACTTATAAAAACGGTAACTTAATGTTGCCGTTTTCTATTTAAAGGGGGTTAGATATGAAAATAAGTGAAGTAACCCTAACCGAAGTTAAATCTTACTTGCGTATAACGGACAC
>JAKQDR010000027.1 GCA_029573715.1 bacterium
ATCTTTATTCTCCGATTGCCGACCAATGCGGTTGGTGTTCTTACCAACGATGGAAGCGGTAATTATACATGGTCTGCATCTTCTTTCTCTGAATCTGGCGACTACTCCCCCACTGGCACCTGGGATTGGAGCGGGGCAACGATAACTCCTCCTTCAACTATACCAACAATAGCAGGAGACAACACCTTTACCGGCTCCAATACTCTTTCCAAAGTCAACGCAGCCGGAGGTTCGGCAACAGCTTTAACCATGTCAGGCACGTTGGGGGAGATGGATGGCAGCAAGACATTTAGAGGGATATTTCTTGACTATACAAATACGGGGTCAAGTTCACATACGGTAACTGACACTGTTGTAGGTATCTATGTTAATGAAATAACAAACTCTGATGCAGCAGATTATGGAATATTTGTAGGTAAAAATTGGGATACAGGGATAATGTCTCTTTCTCCTGTCTACCTTGGTGGTAATGAATCAACTTCAAAAGGGACGCTTCAATTAGCAGACCTTAACAACTCAGACTATGTCGCTATTACCCCTGCCAATGAAACGACCTCGTATACTCTTACCCTTCCGGCTTCCGAACCTACTGGACTCCTACGTGCCGATGCAGGAGCAATGAATACAACATCGTCTATCGCCGATATAGATATTTCTGGTGGTACGGCATCAACCGTAGCTGTATGGGATGCAAGCCAGAAACTTACGTCATTGAGTACACAAAACGTAATTACAACTGGGTATATTGATGGTGGCATCTTAGTCACAAAGTCAACGGCGGCAACCGTTACGGTTTTAGGGATGTCAGGTTACTATGTAAATGCTGATGATGATGTAATCGAGTTCGATTTGCCAGCAGACCCTACTAATAAGGGATACTGCTTTGCAAATACTTTATATGCAAAAGCTATTACCGTTGATCCTGATGATGCTGATTACATTATCATGGATGGTGTAGCAGGGGCAGCAGGAGAATCCGTAGTATCAACAGGAGCAGCAGATGAACAACTTTGCGTAATAGGCATTGATTCATCATACTGGAAAGTAACTTCAAAGGTGGGGACATGGGCGCAAGAAACACCTCCAGAATGATAAAAGTTTTATTTGTTATTATTAGCCTTTTTGTAGTTGGTAACGCATACCCGTGGTGTATGACAACATTGACGGGAGGCAATGCAGCAGGAGAAGCACCAGCCGATGCCTGCGATACACAGACTACCCCCAACGATATGGAAACCTATGCTACAGATTCGCAGAACGTCTGCGAGGCATCAGGAAATAAGTTTGTCTCAAGTGCGTTTATTGCCGGTGAATCAGTCGACATATGCCAAATATGCGTATATCTGAAAAGTTCAAGCGGTAATAGTCCAACTTATACCATGACGGCATATCTTTATGATGACGATGAGGGTGTACCGGGGTCATTGGTAGCAGACGGCACGTTTACCGGACGAAACATGACAGATATGCTAACAGGTTCGTTTCAGTGGATATGTTTTTCTGGTGCTTCCCCCGCTGTCACAGCAACGAATACATATCATATCGTTTTAGGCTGTAATGCGGTGGATGGGACAAATATAGCATATTGGGGTGCAGATGCAACATGCGCCACATCACAATGGTATAGAGGGGCAACAGCACCGCCAACAACATCATACGAAACCGAAACCTGCGGTATGGCAAAACTGTATAAATGAGGGTAGAATGAAAAAAATATTCTTAGCTTTTGTAATAATCCTTTCAATGGTTGGCTATTCTTATGCAGCCTGTGTTGATAATGGTGGAGGCTCATGGACAGCTTCAGTTGACCTTGCTTCTGTTCAATCCTGTGTTACTCAAGCAGCCAGAGGGGATACCGTTAATATATCTGCTGGATCGGCAACATGGAATTCAGTCCTTACCATAGATAAAGCTATCACCCTAAAAGGAGCAGGAAGTGGAAGTACGATAATCACCAGCGGTCATGACCACACCTCTCTTAGTTCACGGTCATCTGCCTATTATATGATTTATTACAATCCGTCCAGTATTGCCTCTGACACCAACGAAACACTGCGGATAACCGGATTTACATTTGACATGGATAACCGTTCATCGGGTATCTATATTCGCAATATCAGCAATACCCCGCTCAATAAACTCGTAATAGACAATAACATATTAGACCATTGTTGGGATGGCAACGATTCAACGTGGACTGCCGTTTCATGTATCCTAACCTATGGTGCGGTGTATGGGGTTATACATTCCAATACCATCAAGGGTTGGCCTCATATCGAGACGATGGGGCGGGATGCCAACGCCTATACCTCTACGGCAAACAATTATACACATGGTACGGCAAATGCACTGTATTTTGAGGATAACCTGATATGGAGTCCTGCGACAAGTACATCCTACCCAACACAGCACACGGATGCATCATGGTGGATTGATCTCGATGCCGGTGCATGGGCTGTATGGAGATATAATACCTTTAGAACGGATAGGACGTACAGCTCCCACGGGATGACTTACATCCCCCACCACGGTTCAAGCGTTAATTATGCCTCCAAAGGTGGTGAGTTCTATGGGAACTATATTAATCATACCCCTGGGACAGCAACGAACGTAAGGTTGTTTGGTATCCGTGGAGGAAAAAGCCTCATATATTTTAACAAGATTAATGCTGTAACAGCGATAGGAGAATATCTTTATTACTCTACCGCTACGGCAGACACGGATAATGTTTGTGGTTCAGGAACATTAAGAAGCGGATTAGAGTATTGTGCGGAAGACGGGCAACCGCAGGATGTGTGGAGAAGCGCATGGTGGAACAATAGGTATGGTACTTCCGGTAACAATACGCTAATCAATGGGTCTCAAGGATATGGTGGTGGCACATTACGGGCGAACATAGATTATTTCAAGCCTAACTCAAACTGCACATCCTCTGCCTGTTCGAGTGGTGTGGGATGTGGTGCTGCTGCACCTACCGGAAGTTGCACCACGGGGGTAATGTACTGGAAAACCGATGATTCTTGTACGTCCATTGAGGATGGGAAATATGGACAGAACCCTACCACTCCGTTATCAGGTACTCTTTACCGCTGTAATTCAACGAATAATTGGGGTATCTATTATATTCCCTACACTTATCCTCACCCTTATCGGGAAGATGTGCCAGAAGATACCACAGCCCCTGCCATCAGTAATAGAGTGCCTGCACAGGGGGCAGAGCAAGCCTGTACGGTTGAATCGCCTTATAATACGCAATCAATAAACGTGGGCTTTGTTGTGAACGACCAAACACAGGGAAGCGTTGTGTGCTATGTGGACACTACATCGCGGGCTAACTACGCAGCCCTCGCAGCTGCGGGAACATTGATGACATTGGACGGAACAGCAGCAAGCGCAACGATAGCTAACCAGACATGTGGGCTGCAAACAACGGTATATTATGCCTGTACGGATGGAACCAATGATAATGATGTTGCAAGCTGGACATTTCCTATAGCAACAGGGAATGATACTACAGCACCAACTGTTACAAATGTAACACAGGCAAGCCAGTCATGCTGTGGGATATTGTTACGGGTCAGCACGGATGAACCGTCAACATGTCGGTACTGCCAATATGACGGGGATGCCTGCACATCTGCAACAACTTGGGCGAACAGGACACCCTTCTCTGTTACAGGAGGGGATACCGTGCATCATTCCACTTCGGTAAGTCAGGCAGAGAGTACGGCGCAGAAATATGAAGTACTCTGTCAGGATACGCAGGAAAATGAATCGTCAAATTTGGAACTAACAGTAACAACCGATGCGAGTAAGACCGTTTCTGGTATTGATATAGGGAGCGGAAATTTAACGATTAATATCGGGACTGGATCATTGACTATCAACATTATAACAAGTCCATAGCGGAGGTGCCTTACGTTGAGCGACGAAACAGTGTGGCGGTTGAAAATCGGAACGGTAGCGTCTGTCTTGCTTGGCCTCATGGCATTGGCCTATTCGGGGATATCGATATGGGTCAACAATGTCTCACTCAAGGTTGCGAGTCATAGCGAGGAAATTGCCACGCTCAAAGAGTGCCAACGAAACGTGACGGGTACACTGATACGCATGGAGTCGATGTTAGACGAGATCCGGAGAGATCAGATTAGACGAACGGTGAGAGAAAATAATGGAAAAAAATAACATGACTGAGAACGAACAGGCAATTCATAACGCAAGGATAGCATGGAATGCATTGTCAAGGGAAGAACGGAAGGTTATCGTTCGGTGGTTAGCCTTATCTGAAGGGGCAAGAGAAGTGTTTTGCCGGATCGTGCGTGAGGATGGGAACTGTGCGAAAAAGACAGCGAGTGGCGAATGAGAAG
>JAKQDR010000205.1 GCA_029573715.1 bacterium
CTTATTCACAGCTCGAGATGAAAATACCTCATGAACAGATTTGTCGGTATAACCAGTTGTGCTAGCATACGTTGAATATGCCCGCGCGGTCCAAGATCCGTGTCCCATGATCACTTACCCTTCATCATATTCATCATCATAACCATCGGCATCATGTTACCGAGATTATTCCCACCACCATTCATCATACCCATTAGCATCATCGGCATCAGCTTATCCATCATGTCACCACCAAATTCACCATCACCGAACATCAACATTGGCATGAGAAGATTCTGCATCTGGCTCATGTCTTTGTCTCCACCGGGAAGCATGGTTGCTAGACTGCGAAGAACCATTACACCCGACTCAAAACCAAGCATTTGAACCTTGGGTGCGGTCCAACCAACAGTCTCGCCATTAGGTTTCATGAGCTTAAAGGTACCTTTATCCTCGTTCTTGCTGATGACCCACGCGACGTTGTTTCGAGTGCCGCGATAGATGATATCACCAACTTGAACGTTTGCAACCGGAGTGCTTTGAGCAAAGGCTGGAAGAGCAAATCCAAAATCATCGAACAGATTTAGATTTACCTGAGCGTCGTCCCCCTCACCATCAAGAGTGACAATACCATCATCAGTTTGGATACCAATCTTACCAGACATTAGATCCCAAACTACACCGTCAGCTTTGCGGAACATTCGGTCAAATAGCTTATTACCATTGAACATTTGACTCATCTTACTTGTATTCATTTTGTTGCCTCCAAAAACATTATCAGGGGGAAATTTCACAGCCATTTTACTCTCCTTAAATTCCGAACGCCTTTCGACCATCCAGTCGAAATTGTTCAATTGATTCCCAAACTTGTTCACGAGTCGCATGTTCATCAAACTCAACAATAGCAGACTCGATCGCTTTAGCTCTTTGGTACTGTGTCAATTTTAACCCATCGGGATCTTTTTGAATCAATACAAATTGTAACAGTTTGTTTCTCATATTCATACTATGTAGTAATTAGCTTCACTTCGACCATTATAACCAGCCAACTCAATCCGAATAGTCAATTGTTCTTCAAAGGTGACATCCCATGTACCACGAATGAGCTCTTCACAATTACTGATGAACTCTCCAACGGATTCATCTAGTAACTGAGTCTCATGCTTAATGAAGTCAATCACATCAGCCTGGTTCATTTTGAAAGATGTCCGGAAAAAGATCACTCAGGGTGTCAATACGATCTTCTGTACTGTAGCCGTATCCAGCATCCTCTAGACCCGCCCCAACACCGTACCCAGAAAAACCATACCAAGTGTTACCATTGGGGCATTTCAGTTTGGCATAGACATAGTAATTGTCTTCACTGGTTAGATAGATTTGGATCAAATGGTCATCAATTTCAAGTGATTCACTAATAGTTCGATCATCGACGATATCAAGTGGGTATGAAAAATAATGAAGACGTTCACCACCACGATAAATAATGATAGATTGCTTGTATAGTACTACATAAATAGGACCATCACCTAATACAACATGTCCATCAATTTCTGTTGTAGAATCAATCTTGATGCTGGTGTCTGATCTTTCTGTGATATGTATACCATTCAAGTAAGCATAACCACCATAATCACTATAGGCCATTATCTAGTTCCTTGTTTAGATCATACCGTTTAACTACATTTGGTCTGGTTCTTTTCTTATTCTTGTATTACCTGTACCGGTGCAACGCTGCGCGTTGGTTTCACCATCTAGTTTCTTTTAATAATCTTTTCTCTAGATCTAATCTAGATAGTTACTAGATTCTTTTATGGATTTGTCATACAGAGAACCATTATAACAATTGATGTAAACCTTGTAAAATCAAATTTGTCAACAAAGAGGTAACCAAATGTATCAACTAGAAGACACCAGAAACATTCCACAATTACTCAAAGCACACCTTAGAGAAACTGCTCAACTGTGGAAAGTTCCTGGCAACGTTATGTCAAACTATCTTGCTTTCATAGCTTCGGCGTGGCG
>JAKQDR010000206.1 GCA_029573715.1 bacterium
AGCTTTAATCGGTGCTGTTCCATTTCAAGTCGCAAGAGCGTCTGCCGCCTTACCAGCAGCAGGTGCTTATGATGCAAGCCCAACCGCTCTGATGTGTGCTGGATTTGAAAGTGCAGTATTTTATTTTTCTTATACACGGGGTGATGCTCTTGGATCATTTGCATTCAAGATTGAGGTATCGCCACACGCAAGCGATTCAGCCACTTATGACAATTGGTTTCAACTTGCTCTTTACGAGGCTGACTTTATCGTTGCTGGCTCTGATGAACAGGCATTGATTCAAAGAGAAGAAATACTTTACACCCCAACAAACGCAAACGAAGAACGATTTGTATATGGCTCTGTCAATCTTGGCGGTGGCATACAACGAGTCAGAGTATCTGCAAAAGAGGTTGGTGCGGTTGGAAAGCCAGGAACGCTTGAAGTTCTATCTACTTTCTGGGGGTACTAATGGAAATCACTAATGCGTCCTCACGGTCTAATGTGATTGCCTTCAAAACACACAGGGCAGCCGATATGACCCTAACATCAGCAGATACATGGACTGATGTTGAATGGGATTTAAAAATTGACGATGAGTGTATCGGTGATATTGACTATTATCATGCTGGTGAAGTTGATGAGGATAAGTCAATTATTGTTATCGGAAACACCGACAAACTGTTTCATGTAAATGGTTGTGTTCATTCAGAATATAATGGGGTTTCAGCAACAAGTGTAATAATTGCAAGTCGCATTATGTTCTCAATGGATAGTGGCTCAACATGGACAGAAGCACGGTGTTTGCAATCTAACACAGAATTAATCAGACAGGCAAATGAAGTTGGAACACAACATTATCTTGGAACAATCAGGGCAGACGGGGAAACATGGATTAAGTTGCAGGTTAGAGCAAGCAGTACAGACTTGATATTTTCTGGATGGACTACATTTGACAATCCTGTTGCGATAACAATGACAGTAGCAACGGTGTAAGATGAACATATTCAATCTGGCAAGAATTAATAGTGCGGTTTCTGACCG
>JAKQDR010000255.1 GCA_029573715.1 bacterium
GGACGCCCTCACCATTCAGCCCGGCTAGTAACGCCAGAGGCACTAGAGGCACTTAACGCACGGATCAGGGTTATACTTAACCCATTCGGCAAAGATAATGATGACGCTATGACAGACTACTTTGACAATACAAAGCCCCTGTTTTACGGCGTAAGCTACAAGGAGGCAAAATAATGAGCCAAGAACTAAAGGAGAGAATAGAAAATCTAATCTCATATTACGAGCAGCACGACATGGAAAAGATGGTCAACGGTGAGGATCAACGCTTACGCAACTTCGTAACGGATGACTTCAAGCACCTACTAGCCAAGTTAGAGAAGGAGTTATGATGAAAAATATAACTTACGCAATCGACAACATCACAGGCTTGACAATAAGCCGAGTTGGTTCTGAAATAGCGTTCCCGGTCATGGACTACGAACACCAGACAGAACACGGGTTTGAGACTAAGCTAGAGAAAATGAGCGTGTTTGAGATAGCACATCATAACGATCACTTTACATGGACCAAGAAGTTACCAGTAAGCCTAAAGAACTATCATCGGGAGTTCTGGGGCATGAAACCATTAACCGAGGGAAAGGAGGAGTCATGAAATACGTAGCAGGACAAAAGCCAAAGCGTAGTTACAAAGGCGTAATAGCAATTTGGGCACTAGTAATCATATCTGGTGTGTTCGCTTGGAACTTCATACACGGCAACATATTTGCCCTAGAAGTCAACAAAGCCGAGACTATGACAGTTGTAGGCAAGCCATACAATCCGCAGCAGACGATCAGCGGTAACAAGTTACAGCCGACAGTATCGGACGCATACTTGCAGTGGGGAGATAATCCACAAAAGACAGCACCGGCAAAAGTGCTAGAGCAGACCAATTTAACAATAAAGGTAAACTAAGATGCTATACTTACTAATTGCCTTAATCGCAATAGTATTGTGTTTCGCAGAAGGTCAACCACAGCCAAAGAAAGGTAAATCTAATGGCAAAATCACTCAACCAAGTAATACTAATGGGCAACTTGACCCGACAGCCGGAGTTACGACAAACGCCAGCCGGTCAATCAGTAGCCAGCTTTAGCCTAGCACTAAACCGCAGCTACAAAGACGCAAGCGGCGAGTGGCAGGAGGCTACAGACTACGTTGATCTAGTAGCGTGGGGCACACTAGCAGAACAGGTACA
>JAKQDR010000275.1 GCA_029573715.1 bacterium
TAACACCTTAACTGGTTCTATGAATATGGGGGGGACGGCAAAAATTGAAACACTAGAGATATTCAATTGCGAAAAAATGTATAACTTTGTCGCAGAACAATACGAATACTTAAAACAGCATTTTAGAATTAAATCAAGATACTACGATTAAATGAGCAAACCACGTATCAATAAAATAAAAGCAAAAAAGATAATCCTATCCAAAATGGAAGAGGGGTTAACATTCAATGATACGTATGCAGCGATATGCAGAAATATGCAGTTGTCGGAAAGAGCCTTTGCAAACTATTGGAAAGAATGCCAACAAGAGTATAAGGAGCGTCAAAATAGGCTCGAAAAAGAGAAAGACGACGTAAGGGTCGAGATGGAAAAAGAAGCCGTTAAATACGATATATTGAGCCGTTATGAAAGGCAAGAGATTGCAACCAAAATTGCAAGGAACAATCCGAGGCGAATACCAACGAAATTAGATAAGGACGGCACACCGATTGAGTACGCATTAGTCTATAATTCAGGGGCGGAGGTTATACGGGCTTTGGATTATCTAAGCAAGATAGACGGGGATTACGCAGCGGAGAAACAAAAGGTGGAGTACGAGTATTCAACTGATACCATTCAGCACATTAGGGATGCATTAGGATTACAAGATGTTCGAGAGGAGTGATAAGCAGAAACAGGCATGGGATATGTACCTGTCGAGTGATGTTCGCTTCATTGGTTACGGCGGGGCGGGCGGGGGGGGCAAATCCTATTTGGGCTGCGATATATTCTCAACGCTCTGCGCCACTATGCCAAACAGCAAGTGGTTCTTTGCCCGCAACACCATGATGGAGATTCGGGATTCTATGGTTCATACGTGGAGAAAGGTTTGCGGGGCAAAGGGTCTGAAAGGGTGGCGGGTAACGGACAAGAACATTATTTTTATAAACGGCTCCACGATAGATTTTTTGGAATTGCAGTATTACCCTAGAATCGACCCGCTATATGAGCGTTTAGGTTCAAAGGAGTACACGGGCGGTTGGATTGAGGAGGCGGGGAATGTTCACCCTTTAGCGTTTGATGTTTTAAAATCCAAGGTGGGCAGATGGATGAACGAGGAGTTTGGGCTGGCCGGCAAGATATTGGTAACATTTAACCCTAAGAAAAATTGGCTGTACCATACTTTTTATAAACCATACCGTGATAACGAGGAAACAAGCGACACGAAATTTATCCCCGCTCTCTACTCTGATAATCCATGGTTGCCCAAGGAGTATATCGAGAACTTGAGAAATATAAAGGATAAGGCTACTAAGGAGCGACTGCTGCGGGGCAACTTCGATTATGACGATGACCCCACGGCGCTGATTCCCTACGAAAAGATAAGCGCAATATGGAGCAATACGCACATAAAAAAGGATTATGCGAATAGGTACATAACGGCTGATATAGCGAGGTACGGCTCAGATAAGGCAATAATCATGGTGTGGTATGGGTTCGTGATAGTGGATGTGGCGGTATTTGACACTAGTTCGATGGTGGATATTCAGAATACTATTAACTCAATGCGAAGCAAGCACGGCATACCGGCGAGAAATTGTATAGCGGATGAAGATGGGATAGGTGGGGGTATTGTGGATAATTGCGGCATAAATGGATTTGTGAATAATGGTCGCCCATTTGATTCTGCATATTACAACTTAAAGTGTGAGTGCGCCTACTATTTGGCCAAAGCGATGGACAGCATATATTTTGAGGTGCAAGTATCTGAGGATGAACGTCAGTGTATCGAGGAGGAACTGGGGCAAATCAAAACCTACCAAGCGGACACAGACACGAAACTAAGAATACTGCCAAAAGAGAAAGTTAAGGAGAATATTGGACACTCGCCGGACTGGGCGGATAACTTCATAATGCGTATGTTGTTTGAGTTAGGAGAAACGTTTGATGCAAAAGCGTTCGCCCGCCACGTGGAGATGTTGATATAATTTTGTTAAATTTATTTGGATTGATTAAAAATAGTGTATATTTGTGGTAAATAAAAGCTTAAAATTATGGCACGATTTAAACTAGAAGATAGGGTGAGGCTGAAATCAACAGGGGTTGAATACTCCATTTCAGCTACCATATCGGTATTTGAGGGAGGCAACATCAACCTTGTTTACGAACTGACCGAGGGCGAAAAGGATGCTTGGGGTGCGTACATCAACACGGGCGAAAGGTATAGAGAGAATGAGCTGGAGCCCGTGGACGTGAAGCGAACCGAGAAAGACGACTTGAAGGAGGAACTGGGTAAACTCACAGGTACTTCCGTGCCCCCTTATGTGAGTGAGAGTGTGGAAAGGTTGACCGAGCGGGTGAATGAAGAGAGGGCGAAAAAAGAATTGCCCCCTATCGAATCAAGTAAGCCCCAAAAGGCAACGCCACGACCAGCGCAAGCTAGAGTGGTTAAGAGAAAGAAGTAAAAAAACTTGAGCTGGCAGAAAAACTGCCATCGTTAAAATAGGATGTGATGACGATTGAGCAGCTACAAGATATTATCAACATGCCAGCCCCCGAGGCTGTGGGATTGCTATGCAGGAGCGATATTAAACTCCCTGACTGGGCGAACGAGTTAGAGCCTCAGTACAACGAGATGAAGCACGCCATCATGCGGGACCACCTACGATACCCGCCAAAAATGCGCAATGGTGTTGACGAGTTCAGGCGCATACCCTTGGCAAAGCAGAAAGAAGCCGTTAACAAAATGTCTCAATCCCTTTTTTACACCGATGTGGTGCGAAAGTATGATATACCGATTGATGACAGTGCAGCGGACGAAGCGAAAGAGCTGCTAGAAATGGCGTATAAGGTGGTTAACGCTGTGGATAGTTTGAATATGGAGCGGGGAAAGGAGCTGTTTAAAAGTTGTCAGGTGGCAACCGTTTGGCGTTTGGAAAAAAAACCGAGCAACATTAAGGGGGAAAAATCGGACTACACACTAACACACAATCTCTATTCACCCGCACTGGGATACAAACTTTATCCGTATTTTTCCGATGAAAAAACGCTATTAGGGATAAGCATAGCGTGGCTGGATGCAACGGATGCTACCGATAAGCTGATAACCTACTTAAATGGGGCAGTGATTACTTATGAGAATGGCGGTCAGGGGTGGAAGCAAAAGAGTTTAGAAAAGCTAGAGCATGACATACTGACGGTTGTTTATACGCATATTCCCGAGCCCGTATGGGGTGGCGATGGGGGCACGAAGCTGGTTGAGATAATGGAGGATATACTATCCAAACAGATGATGTACATTGATAAAAATACCGTGCCGACCTACGTGATTTACAAGGGCGAAAATGGACGGGTGAGCAATGTGGAAGAGAAACCTGATGATGCTAGGAGGGTGATTGTGGTGGGCAAAGACGGCTTTATGAACGCTATTCAGTGGGAAGGAGCAAAGGAGGCCGTGGAGTGGCAGTACCGAACCATCGAGGAGCAGTTCTACCAGCAGACCCAAGTTTTTAACAACTCACCGAGTGCTATGCAGAAAACGCCGCTCAGTGCGGACAACAAGGAAATATTACTCTTTGATAGCAAGGCACGGGCAAAGGATTATGGTGGGGAATACGTTTACATGCTTAACGAAGAGTTTGAACTGGTTAGGCAGCTACTTTCGGTGCAGTACCCACACATGGCCGATGCGTTTGGCCGTTTGAATTGTAGAAGCGTAATTACCCCATACAGCGTCAGGTCGCTGAAAGATAGGGCTGAGAGTGTGAAGATTGCTAGGGATGCGGGGGTACTGAGCATTCAACAGGGAGTTGAGGAGTTAGATTTAGCGGACAATGTGAGCAACGAGGTGGATCAGATACTGAATGAGCGAAACCAAGAGATAACCAACTTGCTATGAAACTAAGCGGGTACGATAGACGGCATGAAGCGAATGTACGTAGGTACATGAAGGAACTACGGGCTATCTACCTATCAGTAATTGGCAGCGTATCTGAAATGACCGTGGGGCTATCCAATCTTGAGTATGCTTTCAGGAATCACCCCGTGCTGAACAGGAAGGTGAATGAACTATTGCGGGCAATGCACGGAGATGTGTTTGCATTAATCGTCAACGGTATTTATAGCGAGTGGGCCGTTGGCAATGAGAAGCACCATGCGTTATTTAATTTGGCTTTCGGCAAGAATGCGAACCGATTGCCACAACTGGCACTCAACAGGTATCTGGCATCAAACATTGCCGCACGGGATGCATTTGCGGGTAGGATAGAGAACGGTTTGAACCTGAGCCAAAGAATATGGAGAAATACCAACCAGTTCAAACAGGAGCTGGAGCTCGCTTTGGAATTTGCGGTGAGCAAAGGGCAATCGGCAAAAACAACGGCTGTTCAGATAGGCAGGTACTTGAATAATCCCATAAAGCTGAGAGAGAATGTACAAACCCGTTTTGGTGAACAGAGGCTGCTGGATGCGGTGGACGTATCGAGACCCAAGGCGGGCATGTATAAATCGAGCTACAAGAATGCTTTGAGGCTGACGCGCAATGAAACTAATTTTGCCTACGAAACGGCTCAACAGATACGGAGACAGCAGCAGGATTTTATAGTGGGTATAGATATTAGCGTTGCTCCGAACTACGACAGGGAATTGGATAAGGGAGGTATCGTATGTGCTGACTTGCAGGGGCGATACCCAAAGGATTTCGATTTCTCGCAAAAATGGCATGTAAACTGCAGATGCGTTGCGACCAGCATTTTGAAAACAAGACGTGAGATGGATATGGATGCTGACAATCTCATTCGTGGAGGTGAGCCGAGTGCAGCGAGCGTTAACACAGTGAGGGAGGTCAGCAACATGGAGTATATTAACGAGGTTAAGGAGTTAACAAAGAATTGGAAACGCAAACCGATATGGCTAACGAATTTGAATTGATGAAAAAAGTATCAATAAATATGGCTACCTACCCGAAGACCCGCAGGTACTGCAAACAGGTTTTGGATGGGCTGGTGGACGTGAAGTGTGATATTGTCAGGGTGTACCTGAACGAGTACACAGAGATTCCCGATGAGTTTCCTAAGGGCGACAAGTTCCACTACCATTTGGGCGATGAGAATATTATGGATTCGGGCAAGTTCTACTTCATGCAGCCGAACGAGTACTATTTCACGATTGATGACGATTTACTCTATACACAGGAATATTTTAGGAAGAGCCTAGAGTTTATGAAAGAAACGGGGTATGTGGCAGTAACGACTTTTGGAAAGGTGCTAAAGCCGCAGCCCCGGCACTTCGTGGACGTAGAAATGGTGGTATCGTGGCGGGATGACGTAAAAGATAATTATATCTGCAATGTGGCGGGGACGTGTCTGTCTCTATTTGACACAGATAAAATATACTTCAACTCAAACTACTTCAAGCACCACGGCATGACCGATTTGGAGGTTGCAAGGATATTCCAAGTGAGGCAGTTCCCTATTATTTGCCGAGCGCACGAAGCGAGTGAAGTGAAGTATTTAGCCGACGATTTCAAGGAGACGTTATGGGATAGGCGGGAAGAACTGGTTGAGAAGCATGACGAAATATTGCGCTCAGTGCCCGAATGGGACCTATTTGAACACAAGCGGGTGCTATGGCTCACGAACTATATCCACGACACGCTTATAAATGATGAGAAAATAACCCGAAGCGGGCAATACCTTTGGATTAGGTCAATGGGCGCAGACGTGAGGCGTTGGGCGCAAATAAGGGATAAAGAGAGCATAAATGATTACGATATAATCCACATGAACCTTGCCCCGAACGACCTAGACCTAGCGTTGGAGGTTCGCAGCATTTTGGGCGAAAAATCTAACACGAAGCTGATTTGTCAGGCAGACCACGGGGTTGACGTTATGAATGGGGTGTTCAACTTTCAGCTATTCAAGCAGGCGGTCAACGCAGCCGACTACGTCATAGGCGTTGAAGAGATGCAATGCAGGATGTTGAGGTTCTTGACCCAAAAGCCCGTGATTGAGATTAACAACCCCGTTGACGTTGAGTTCGTGAGGGGAGTGCAGGGATTAACTCAAGAGAATAGGGTGGGCGTGATTTCACATCGCTACCAAGCGCACGAGGCGTATTTGGGTCAGGCATTTGATAGGCTGTGTGTTCCCGTTGACCTGTTGGCGTATCAGGGTCAAGACGCCATTAGGCTGATGAAAACCTACGACACCATATACGGCGATACCGACTATTTGAACTTCCTGAGACTTCTAACGAAGTACAAGGTTCTGGTTGACGGGCATTTGAGCTACTCGATTGGCAGGGTGTGCATGGATGCAGCCGCTTTGGGTATTCCGATGATTTGCAGCGAGCGGAGCGAAACGGCAAAGGTTCTATACCCACATACGCTGGTTAATCCCTATGACGTTGGGGAGATAAGAGAGTTAACCGAAAGGTTATTGAATGATATAGTATTCTATCACAACGTGGTCAGCACAGCATTGGAGCGGGTGGCAGAATTTGATATGTTTAAAACTAAAACGAGACTGTTGAATCATTTGAGCAACGATTGATTATATTTACAAAATTGGACAAACCAAAAAAACTTGAATTATGAGGGACAAAATCCTAGAAACACTGAAAGGCGCACGTGAGCAAAACTCACAGGTAAGCGACCGCACGTTGGAGGGGCTGGCAGACCAGTACTCCAAATTGATTACCACCGATGAGCAGTTGGAGGCTATGGATGCTAAGGGGCTGCTTGAGAATTTGCAGGGTAATATCAACTTCGTTTTGAAAGGCGAATCTGATAAGCTGTTAGCGAAACATCAAAAGGAGCTGGAGAATTTAAAGGCACAACAGAAAGTTGAGCCGAAAAAAGAACCCGAACCACCAGATAACGATGCAGTAAAAACGCTGCAAGAACAAATCCAACATTTGGCCAACCAAATGAAAGACCTTCAGGAGGGGGCTATCAAAGAGGGGAGGCTGGCAAAGATTCAGAAAGCATACGCAGGAATGCCAAAGGCTCAGGTTGATGTTGAGCTATCCCTTTACGAATCGGTGTACGCTGGCATGAGTACGGACGTGTTTAACTCTATGATTGAGCAGAAAACGGAGGCTAACAAGGCGTTTGTTGATTCTGTAAAAGCGAAAGGGTTGGACTTCACCGTACCCAGCAGGGCGCAGGCACAAGACGACGACGGGCAAACGCCTGTGCTAAAAAAAGCCCGTGAAATGGTTAATAAACAAAACAAAGAGAAATGAGACAAATTCAAACCTATGAGGATGTTCTAACGCGAAAGAACATCATCAACAAGGACAAGGCGTGGGACATTCCTGGGGGTGTGAGCCTTCGGACTTCCAACCTTGTCGCAGGGAACTATTTGCCAGAGGGGACTCCCATTTCTGCACCATCAAGCGGCTTGCGCTACGTGTGCAAGCAGGCGGTGGTGGAGAAGGGGTCAACAGCAAAGAGTTTCAAAGTCAAGCAGGGTTCACACCACTTCAAGGCGGGAGACCTTGTAACCCTAGGCAATACGAACGGCACGGCACGGCACATTGCCAGTGTTTCAGCCCCATCAGGGGGGATAGAGAAGATTAACCTATCCACAGCCATAGGCTTCCCTGGCACTTCGCAATCGTTCTTCATCTACGAGGCGAACACGGCAGGTACGGGTGCGGCATTGAAGCGCACGCCTGATGCTATCCTAAAGTACCCGATTGAGGTGCCGAAAGACCAGATGGTAATTTTTGGCGCAGATGCGTACACACGTGCTGACGTGGTAGAGGGTGCAATAGGCGATAAGTACCTAGAGCATCTAAAGTTCATTAACGTTGTTAAATATTAAGGGAGGGAATAGACATGGCAAAATCACAACCACTAAGTCCAACGGGTCAACTCTTGACCATCGAGGATATAAGGGCGTTCTACGATGCGAACCCCCTCCCCACGTCTGCCATTGATGTGCATTTCCCACTTTCGCAGACTATGGACGGCTCATGGCGAACGATAACGAACGCTATGGGTGAGATGAACATTGCTGCCGACCCGATTCAAAACAAGTCCAGCATTCCCGTTTCGGGGCGCAGGGGTTACAAGTCGGTTCAGGGTGAACTAGCGACCTTTGGCAAGGCGTTTGAGATGGATGCTGCTGACTTTGAGCGTTGGCATAAATTGCAGGAGAATTTCGCACGTGCTCAGAATGCTGATGCTGCAGCTCAACTGCTGGCTTTTTGGGACAACGATTTGGCGAATGTTCGCAGGGCGTTAGAGAATGAGCGCAGGTACTTGGGCTACTCGTTGATTAGTAACGGGTGTTCCTTGGAGTTCGCCGCAGCCAACAGTCCATATTTGGCAGGGCTGGCCGCTATGCAGTACCCAGTCCAGACGTGGCAGAAAGTAAAGACAGGAACTCCTTGGACGAACGCTGCTGCAACCATCATTGACGACATCAAGGCGTTCTTCATTGACCTACCCAAATCGAAGGGGATTAGGATTCGCAGCGTCAAAGTGAGCGGCGAGCTATTTGGCTATATCCGTGCGAACACACAGGTAAAGAGCTATTGCGCTACCCTAGTGATGCACCTAATGAGCCAAAACATTCCGCCATCACTGGAGACTGTGAACGCCATGCTAGCCATTTATTTCGGCGTGGACGCTATCCAAATCGAGATAATTGACGACCAGATTACGAGGGAAAATGCTGACGGGTCGTACACTACTTCCAACCCATTCAATTCGATTATGGCTGTGGGTTCGCCCGAGCCAGCCGTGGGTCGATTCGAGTGGAAGCAGATTTACACGGAATCCCCACAGAGGGAGACCTACCAATCGTTCTTCATGGTTGGTTCGTACAAGGAGGAGAAAGATGTACCTTATGGAAAGGTTTACGGCAAGGCGAATGCGTTCCCAGCCGTTGACGCATACTCCCACATGGTATTTTTAAAAACTAATGCAGCTGCTTGGTGATGACGGTGAGTGAAGCCATACACGCCCTAACAGCATACCCCGTTCCGAAAGGTACTGTTTCCCTTATCTGTGCGGGTAGGGGCTTGCAGGCTGATGGCGAGCTGGTGGTTGGCAGGGCGTGGCATTTGGCACGAGCTGATTTGTACATGTGGCTCGCTAAGGCTCCAAACATTCGTGAGCAGGAGGTTGCTATTTCGTTCACAAGCGATGAGCGCAAGGCGTTAATCCGTGAGGCGAATAGCATCTACGATGAGCACGGAGAGAGTGGAGGCGAAAGGGTGGGCTACGTGGGCGAAAATTTTAATCTAATCTGATGGTAAAACTGGGAGAAATATCGTTCTACACAGGCACGAGCACAACGGGCGTGGATGGGTGGGGACACCCCCTACCCACACGCCCAGAGTGGTCATCGTACTACCCATGTAACATCAAAGCACCAAGGCGGGAGCTGCAGGAGTACGATGGCGGTCAGTACCGCAGGGCTAACTACGTGATTTTAGTAGATGAGCGATTTGTGGGGACGGCTGATTTTTCCGAGTGCAAAAAGGTTAGGTTGAAGGACAGCAGATGTAAGTGTATCGGTACGCATCAGGTAATATCGAACACCTATCAAAAGTTAACCCGACAAATCCGCATAGTGGTATGATGCGATTCAATTTGAAGCGTGGCAGCGTGGACGCAGCGAGGCGGAATATAAGAGCCTACTCCGAAAGGATGGATCGGGTGATTGTAAGCCGACTGGAATACGTCCTGGAAGAGCTGAAGAACCATGCCAAGTTGAATGCAGGGTACAATTTCCACACGGGCAACCTAAATAGCAGTATCGGAGGAGGCGTTTATAAAAACGGCCATCTTATACACACCAGAGGGTTCGATGTGGTACAGGGAGGCGATGACGGGGCTAAGGTAGGATTGGCTTATCTGAATGAGTTGGCACTGAAAGGTCGCAGCACGTATTCAGTAGTAGTGGTAGCGGGCATGGATTATGCTAGTTATGTTGAGAATTTACATGGGAAGAACGTGCTGGCAAAGACCGAGATGGTGGCGGGCGAAATGATTGAGTGGGCATTTAGGGTATTGAAATGAAGACGGCTAACACGATAAAGGCGGATGTTAGGACGTTACTTGAGGGTAGCGTTTTAAAGTCATTCATAACCCGCGAGGGCGGGGCTATTTACGTGGACACCCGCCCCACTGATTCAAAAAAACCCGATTGCGTTGTTTCGCTTATTTCAGGTGAAACGGGGCAAGCATCCACCAAGGGGCTGCTCATTGTCAAAGCGTTTTACTCGGATGAGCTGCTAAACGATACTTGGTACGAGAATATGAGCATGGGCCATACACTTCAAGAGTTGCTATTCAGGTTCAGCGAATCGCTGGTTACCGACCCGACCTATAACTTTCAACGGGTTGGGAGGCAGATTTACAGCGAGCAGCCAAATGAGCTAGTAGCTTCACATCAACGATATGCAGTTTTGAAAATTAATTTTAACATTAATAACACATTGATAACATGAAACCATTATTTTCAGTAAATATTAAAAAGATATGGTACTCGGTAACGGATGGTCAAGGACGACCCGTTGACTGGGTTCCTATCATTGAGAATGTGAAGGAGGGAACCTTTACGGTTACACAGGGCACTCCATCAGTAACGCCCCTAAAGAACGAGCTGGGGCAAACTAAGGCGAGTAAGATTGAGGCGAGTCAAAAGGAGATTACGCTTGAGATTATCGGCATTGACCCCGCGCTGATTCAGAAGTTTGCGGGTGGTACGGTAACCACAAGCGGAGGCATTGATGAGTATGCCGCTTCGCTGGCTCCCAATTCGCTACAAAGGTTGGGCATTTTAGCACTATCGGATAACGGCATTCTTTACGAGATACCTTACGTAGAATTTAGTGCAGCCCCCCAGATTGACAACACGGCTGACGGGCAGAGGTTCGTGGCGAGTGGTGCGTCTCTGTACCCACGGGATGGGGAGAGTGCTGACTTCTACATTTACAGGCTCAGTTCCGAAAATCAGGCGAAAGCCGAGATTGAGGATATTTCTTTTCCTGAGGTGAAGGGGTCGCCCACCATCAACGTAGCGTCGGCAAAGGTTACTGCTGTCGCAAGTGGTGCTACCCTTACGGCTATTACCCCACACATCAAGGTGAGCAAAGGGGCATACGTTTCAAGCCCGTTGAGCGGTGAAACTCAGGATTTCACTGCAACCGTCAACTATGTGGTTGAGGCAGCGAACGGGAGCAAGAGGACTTGGGCGGTTAAGATCACTCAGTAATGGGGGCGACACTCAGAGAATTGGCTAACTTGGCTTCGGGACGACCCGAGGGACGGATGTATGTACGGTTTATGGGGGTGAAAATCCCCATAGACCTGACATATCTGAAAGTTAAGGTAGTAATTCAATTAGCCGGATTCAGCGAAAAAATGAGTTTCCCCGAGGAGGAGGGAAAGCTATATATCAACTTCGCAAAGAATTTTCCCGTTTTAATTGATTACGTGGCCACAGGATTAGCCAACGGGCGGAGGCTGGCAAAATATCCTATTCGCAGGGCATTACGGCAAATGAATAACAAGCAACTTCACTATCTATTCGATATGGTTGAGCGATTAAAGGATGAAGAACGCTTTTTTTTTGCCTATCAACTCATAAAAAGAGGGAAGTATCTGATTATAAGCAAATCCGAGGAGAAACCATTTTCGGGAGAATAGCTAAGTATCAGAGTATCGTAAAAGGAGAGAGCGATAGCGAAGTGAGCGAAATGCCTTACGTAAAGATGTTGCTAAAGTTGGCCGATTTTCCCGATACGGAAAAAATAAAAGATAAGGATAAGAAAGAAAAATTTGAAAGCGCACAGGCCGAGTTTGAGGCAGCGCAAAAACTC
>JAKQDR010000009.1 GCA_029573715.1 bacterium
GGCCAAAGTCAATCCGGACAACCGGGGCAATCGGTTGTTTGCAATACTACTCAAAAAACAATTACGATGACGATTGATGATACTGGGCGTCCGAACCTTACTCAGGACATGAACCAAACTCCTTTTATTGTCGGCTTGCCACTCCCTCAGGGTGTGGAGCTATCCGAAGAGGGGTTTTCGGGCAGCTATCATTACAATCAAGCAGATCTAAGTTGGACAACTCTCAATGAAAACGCGATTAGTGGCTTTCACATTTTGCGTAGTGAAAATATCAATGGTCCGTACTTACGTATCTCCGGTCTTATTGAAGGAATCGGCAATCCTTTTTTGGGTGGGATCTATACCTATACAGATGCTCCTCTCCAAACCGGTAAAACTTATTACTACAAACTTGAGATCGTTGATAGTGAAGATTTAACCCTTCAGCTTTTTGGTCCGATCACCATCACGACAGCCACACCAACGCCAACTTTCACCCACACATTTACAATCACACATACTCCAACAAAAACTCCTACCAGAACACCTACACCTACCCGAACTTCTTATGTTTACCGGTCGCCTACGAGCCGCTACAGTACTTCCACGCCCACACCTGTGCGCACAGCCACATCTCGTTACCAAACTGCCACAATAACAAGAACTAGTACTCTGCTAGAACCGACGCGACCCACCCAAGAATTGACTAGTACCTCCTCTTCATATCCCCTTCCTGGAGAGGAACAACCAACCCTCGGTACTCCTACGCCTACGCACGAACAAGTGCCTAGTGGAACGATAACCTTAGCATCCCCCAGTGCCACAATAGTCATCACGGGCAATTATTTAGAAAAGACAAATCGGTATCAATCGTTTGCTTGGTGGGGTATCCTTCTCGGGGTAGTTTTGGTCCTTGGGGCAGGAGGTTATTTTGTTTGGCTTAGGCAAAAGCAAAAATAATCCGTTTTTTTGACTTTTAATTTTAGTTATGCTATTCTATCCGGTAGAAAATCACAGGGATTAGGAATACGATTTATGCAG
>JAKQDR010000026.1 GCA_029573715.1 bacterium
AAGTTTGGCTTCATTAATGTCAATAGTGGTACACCCACCGCTACCATCTCCGGTAACTTTGCCATAGCTGTTCCCACCGGAGCTAATCCTGCTGTTAAACAGAATGTCTATAATGGCGGTTCCTTAGGATTCCAAACATCAGTTGGTGGTGATCTGGGACTAACGGAGAGACTCACCATTTTGAATGGTGGGAATGTCGGCATCGGAACCACAAACCCGACTCAGTCCCTTTCGGTAAATGGTAAAGTCAAGATCGGCAGTTTCACCGAAGGATACACGACTGACTATGACCTCCTGATTAATAGTGGCATAAAAGTTGGAGGCAACGTTAACCTAAGAGCTCCAACAAATGGTGACGCTGGATTCACTGGTTTCAACTACTATTACTCTGGAGGAGACGAAAGAATTCGTTTTTGGCAAGGTAGTGCAGAGCAGATGTCTTTGGGAGGTTATGGGAGCGTGACTCATGACGGCCTACGTCTCAATCCGTTTTCCAATCCAAACAATACTGCGTCCAACAAAATAATAATGCGTCTTAATCCAAGTGTACAACCAGGCTCAAACTATACGGGAACTCATATAGTGCTTGACATTGCTCCAGAAAATTTCACTGGCTATGGTGATTTAATTGGCCTCAGAATCCAGAACGCAAACAAGGCTCTGTGGCAAACTAATGCGAGTGCAACAAATTACTTTGCCGGCTACGTCGGCATCGGCACCACTGTTCCCACTCAAGTCTTAGATGTGAATGGTGATCTGAGAGTGAGAGGTAATGATATTACTGATTCGGCAGATGCGACTCGTATCTCTTTGGGTGCTACTACTACCCTGACTAATACTACGACTACTCTTTCAGGTACCACTACTCTGACCGCTTCATCTCTAGGTACTCTTACTACTGCTGCTGCAGTAAACTGGGGTGGAGCGACCAGTCTCACCTTTACTGCTGATAACGCTACTATTAATGGTTCAGATGTTGCCAATGGTAACCTGACTCTCCAAGGTACCAGTAATGCTACGAGAACGACTAGTTATCTACTCCTCCAACCCACAGCAGGCAATGTAGGCATTGGCTCAGCATCTCCCGCTCAAAAACTAGACGTGGTTGGTAATGTCCAATTCAGTGGCGCCCTAATGCCCAACGGGCAGGCTGGGACCAGTAATTACTTGCTCACCTCAGCTGGAGCTGGCTCTCCCCCAACCTGGCAGAATCCCGCCACACTCATTCCTGCATACACGCTCTGGAGTCAGAACTTAGGTGCTCTCTACCCGAAGAATAGTACTGTTGATTTCTTGCTTGGAGCCACTTCCACTGCTTCTGCAAAAATGTCAGTGATCAACCTAAACAGTGGCACACCAACTATGGAAATCAAGGGTGATTTCAAGTGGGGTGGACTTGGTTCCAACAAAATTGGCACACTTACATCTAATACTACTCAAACTACCATGAGAGCACCCGCTGGTGTAGCTATGGGCATTGGTGCAAACGGTGGTAATAGCGACATATATATAAGCGCGCTTAATAATGTTGGTATTGGCACCACCACCCCCACAGCGTTACTCGATATTGCGGGAGCTGCCACTTCCTCAGCCACCCTCTCGTTCCGTGGCACTACTGACCCCAAGATCAATGTACTTAACGGAGAAAATTTCGGCATTCAAACCAGCGTTGGCGGAGACGCTGGACTGACTGAGAGACTCACAATTTTGAATGGTGGCAACGTAGGTATTGGCTCAACAACACCAAGTCAAAAACTTGATGTTGCTGGAAGTTTGACATTGGGTGGAGGCGAATCAATTTTGTTTACTGGAACATCCAACAAGATTGTCAATGCTAGTGGGACAGATCTTGGGTTCCAAACATCCAACCAGTGGAATGTATTCCTTACAGCAGGCGGAAATGTAGGGATCGGTGGTACTGCGGCAAATAGCACTCCAACTCTACTAGCGACTAGCGCTGGCAACGTCGGCATTGGGACGACTAATCCTAACAACTTTAAGCTCCAAGTGAATGGTAATGTTGGTGCACAAACTAATAACACCTCTACCCTAGGTAGTAGCAGTGTGCGCTGGGCTAATATATATAGTGTTCTCGGTAACTACTCAGGTCAGATTACTTCTTCTCTTGCCACTGGCACTTCTCCATTTGCTGTCTCATCTACCACTGTCAACACCAATCTAAATGCTGATTTGCTGGATGGTCAACATGGGAGCTACTACTTACCAGCGGGTAATGTTTCGGGAACCACCAACTACGTAGCCAAATTCACTGGCACTAATTCTGTAGGTAATTCGAATATTTTTGACAATGGCACTAACGTCGGCATTGGGACGACGAGTCCTAACACAAAGTTGCACTTACTCGGAGATCTAACCATAACTGGAGGTATTCGTCCTGCAACAGATGGCACCACAGCTTTACAACTACAAAAGGCAAATGGAACTTCTGTTCTAGATGTCGATACTACGAATAGTAATGTGCTTGTATCTGGAAAATTAATAGCAAATGGATTTGTTATAGATAAAACAAATCAGGACATGCTAATTTCTAGACATACTGGTGGTGAAGTTGCTTTTCGCTCCCAAACCACGAATGGAAGAAGCCAAATTATTCTCTCACCAAATGGAGCTCCAACGTATTCTAGAGCACGCATGATGTTTGGATTAACAGATATAATTGCCGATCCAACCAATGTAGAGAACATGACGTTTGCTGCAAGAGGGGATACAAATGAGTACTGGATTTCCACTGAAGCAATTGGGACTGGTACCGCCAGACCTATTGTGTTTAAACGCTATCAACAAGGAGCAAGTCCATCAACAATTGATATTATGAGGCTAATGACAGATGGCAATGTAGGTATCGGTACAACCACCGTTCCAGACCTTTTGACTGTGCGCACAACTACAAATGACGTAGGAATCACTTTGGCCGGAGCATCTTCTGGGGTTTCACCCACTTATAAATTGGCAGATAGCGGTGGAACTGTTCATGCACGTATTGGAATTGCAGGTGCAGCTGGTAACTTAGTTACAAATGCCTCGATAAATGACTTAGTCTTCAGAAATAATGCTAAGAATATTCACTTCACCACTGATAACGGCACATCCACAAGTTTGTTTGTAGGCTCAAACGGCAGAGTTGGAATCGGGACAACAAGTCCATCATACGCTTTTCAAGCAAATGGACCAGTTGATACGAATATTATTTCTGCGCAAGTCACAAGTAGTAATAGAAAAATTGGCTTAGCAGTTGGAGATAGCAGAGTTGGCTTGCACTTGAGAAACGATGGTACATCACATATGGGAATTTCCTCAGATGGAAGCGATATCTTTTTTGGAAATGCAAGCAGTAGTGAAAGTCCAGATAATTGGGGTGCTGATTTAATGACAATTAAAAACGGTGGCAATGTTGGTATCGGGACGACAGGGCCTACTCAGAAATTAGATGTAAATGGCAATGTAATTCTATCCGCAACTTCACCTTATTTATATTTTGAAAACACAAACAATTATCTACTGTCCAGCTCAGATAATCTGATCTCAAAAATCGCCGGCTCATATTATTTCAGAGATACAAATTCCTATGACAGGTTATCGATTCTGTCAACAGGTGACACAACAATAAATAATGCTTCAAATGGTAATATCGCCACTTTCAAGAATTCCGGCAATGTCGGTATCGGAACGACGAGCCCAACTGCAAAACTACAAGTCGCAGGTACATTGTTAGTCCAACCTACAGGAAATAGTACTAGTAGTCTTACTCTTGCTCCAGGTGGAACCTCAAATCGCTCATTTCTTTCAATTTTTGCCACATCTGACACAACAACCAATTACACTAAACTCTACACTGATCAAGCGCTTGGCGCTCATGCATTTATTACTACTGCTGGCGGCACAGGCACACAATATCCCATATCATTTAACTCTACTCTCACTAACCCACTTTTATATATTAACCCAAATGGAAATATTGGAATTGGAGGAACTGATGCTGGCGCAACTCCAAAACTTTTTGTAGATGGTAGCTCTGGCAATGTTGGGATTGGGACTACTAATCCCACCTCCTTACTCCATATTAATGGCAGTGGGGCTATGATGAAAATAGTTGCCACTGCCAATGATCCTGTTCTATTTTTTAATAATTTATCCCAAAACTGGTACTCAGGCATAGATACTAGTGATAGTAATAAGTTTAAAATTGCTACCAGCACTCTAGGGTCTGGTTATGATATGTTTGTCATTAATGCATCCGGCAACGTCGGCATCGGCACCACTGCTCCTAGTCAAAACCTAGATCTAATCGGCTCGCTTGAACTTGAAGATACAACCACCTCTACGACAGGCGTTATCTTTAAGGGTTTGGATCGCTTTATTCACAATTATCATAATACCGTGGGAGGCGGGGCAATACCAATAGGAAAAAATACATTTGTAGGCGTTGAGGCCGGAAATTTTACAATGGGTAGCACTGCTACGAATAGTCTCCATGGATCAACAAACACTGCGGTTGGTTATCAGTCATTACTTGCAAATACTATTGGTTATAGAAACAGTAGTCTGGGTAACAATACTCTTGTATCTAACACGACAGGTTTTCAAAATTCAGCATTTGGATTCAGCTCATTATTCACAAATACTGAAGGTTATTCCAATACAGCCATGGGTGTGGAATCTTTATATGCAAATCTATCAGGAGATGAAAATGTTGCTATTGGGAGAAGTTCGTCCGCATCAAATAGCACTGGAGATAACAATACTACCATTGGTAGAAGCTCACTTTTTTACAATAGTTCTGGTTCAAACAATATTGCACTAGGCAGTCTGGCTGGTGTTTACCACGCTGATGGAACAACCCAGCTTACTGATCCGGAAAATAGTATATATATTGGAGCTCAGTCCCGAGGATATAACAACTCTGATTCCAATTCTATAGTCATTGGATATCAAGCAGTAGGGATAGGTGCGAACAGCATAGTATTAGGTAACGATTCGATTACTACTACTGCCCTCAAAGGCAATGTCGGCATAGGAACAACGAGCCCATCGGCTCTAATTCACGGCATAAAAACTACTGAACAACTCCGCCTCGGCTATGATGCTTCAAATTACTACTCAACAACCGTCTCATCAGCTGGTGGCGTAACTTTTGATGCTGTTGGTATAAGTTCGGGTTTCACTTTTTCTGATTATGTTGGTATGGCTGGATCTGGATTGGAGCTTTCTTCCACCACAAGCTTTTCAAAATCAAGTGGCAGTGGATCTTTTAGTTTTTCCACTAACACCGGAAACAAAGGAATAGAGTTTGTGAATAGTGGAGCCACAACTGGAACCGACTCAGGATTTGACTACTCAAGCGGAGTAACAACAGGTAGAGGTATGAGTATTACTGCCAACTCACTAACTTCTGGTTCGGGAATCTATGCGAGTAGCTCATCCCTTACTTCTGGTAGTTTGATGAATTTGGTTGTCACTGGCTCCGGTGCCGCTTCCAGTAGCCAAAAGGTGCTAAATATTTCCAACTCTGGAACTAATGGTACAACAGAAACTACCTACGGTGCGTATGTAACCAACACTCGAACTGGCGAAGGTGGAGATACCAATGTGGCTGGGTACTTCAGTGCCTCAGGTGCAGCTAGCAATTATGGTCTAATTGTTGCCAGTGGCAACATGGGTATCGGCACCACTGCCCCTGGAGCAATGTTACAATTGGGTACTGCAGCCAGCACATTGGGCACACTAAGATTAACTGGCAATACCTCTGGTTACACCCAAATCCAACCTTCAGCTGCAGCGGGGAGTTGGACCATGACGCTACCCACCGGTACTGGTAGCAATGGTCAGCAATTAACTACCAACGGATCAGGAGTAACCAGTTGGACCGCTGCAAACTCATTGCGTACTACAAAAAATATTCTAGGAACGATGGATGCTTCGGTAGCACTTGATACGCTGGTGAATGCTCAAGTCTACCGCTTCAACTACAAACCAGGTATGGGTACGAGCGATTCGGAAACTGAGTATGTGGGCATCATGGCAGATGAAGCACCTTGGGCCATGCATTATGATGGCACCATCGTTAACCCCGTCAACACCCTGGGTTATGCCATACTCGGAGTACAAGCGCTCAATCAAAAAAATACTCAACTAGAAAACTCTCTCAATCAAGTCAACGCTATGTTGGCTGATTACCCAGACCTATCAATCGATCAGTTTGGCGCTTTGGAAGTCTTTGAAGCTGACAATGCTACCTATCAAGTCGTAGATTCTACCACTGCCACACCAATCAACGATCGCTTTGC
>JAKQDR010000033.1 GCA_029573715.1 bacterium
CCAGCCCTAAGGTTACTAACCGTGATATATTTTGTTTTGTCAGCGTCAAGCGCCTCGCTGGCATCAACGATAACCATCTTGTCATCAGCGGCAGGTGTAGTCAGTTCTGCTAATTCACTAATTTTTACATTTGCCATATAAAACTCCTAAGTAGATTCTACTGGCGTCAATACAGGATATAACCACATGGTAGTCTGAATATCCTGAGTAGACGTCATTGATTTGTGCGCTATTTTACTGATTCTAAAATCATCGTTAATTCCAAGCGTGCCAGAGGTAAGTGTTATCTTATCTTCCAGTTCAAGGCTGAACTGTGTCGCATAACGCCCTTGCATCTGTATAACTGGATAAGGTTTAGCTGTTGAAAGATAACTTATCAGCGTATTCCCAACAGTATTAATACGCGCCCTATCATCTAACGTTGTGCTTGTTTCTGAAATATAATCAGTAGTTCCAACCGCCGTTATAGTTAACCAGGGATTATCTAATTCAAATGTAGCATTATGAAAGGTTGCTGTACTTTCATAAGCCCATCTGGCATCAATCTCAGCCATAGGTTCACCAGTGATAGTAAAGGCAGTAATATAGCCATTTGTTAGACCTCTATTAACGGCTTCAATTCGTACATTGTTTTTGCTCGGATATAAGGTTTCGTCAATACTCGCAGATATATCAGTACCGGTTCCATCTGCGTTAGCAAATGCTGAAATAGTAACCCCAGTTACTTTTGTGCAAATAATTTTCTTTAATTCATCATATTCATAATCTAAAGAAAACTCTACTTTTTGCCCAGCATCAATCTTAATAGGGTCAGATAGCGTTGCCACAGTTTTTTTAGTTCCATACCAAACGTTGTTACTGCCCCTCAATATCACTTCAGACCTTAGATTTTCCCAAGGCATAGGCATGTAAATATTATCCAACAATACATCTTCGTCAAGCGTGGTAACTGCGGCGTCAGTAGATTCGCGGAAGTCAGCAAAGTCAAAGCGTCCGTCAGCCTTTACCCACGAGCGCCCAAGCGATCCAAATGTTAGCATTTCGATGCCGCCCTTAGCAGGCCCATCCCACCACCAGTGCCTTGCCAGATCGGTTGATGATGCACCGTTTGAAAATGCTCTTCCAAATGGGTAAAGGTAATGGAAATTATAATAATAACTTGAATTATCATAATCCCAATGGATGTCATAAGTTAATATTCGGTTTATTTCTACCGCCACACCTGAAGATGCGGTTGTTAACGGTTCTCTATAATAGTTTTTATCCGCTAAGAACCGCCAGCCATCTTCACAAATCAGGTTCGCAGTCTTATTGTGCCCATTCATCTGGATGTCTGTTACCGTGCCAGTGAAGACAAAGTAGCTGTCATGCTCAAACGTGCTGGTGCTGGAATAGACAGCCACTTTGAACTGCATGTTTCTACCGGGCATGATGTAGCCGTAAAGGGGGGATTCG
>JAKQDR010000041.1 GCA_029573715.1 bacterium
AAAATCAATAGATGGCACAAAACACTGTCCTCCCCCTCCACCTTGCGGAGGTAGTGTCGCTGTTGGTGGCTGACCTCCCGCTGGGGGTGCTGCACCTCCGACGGGCGCCTTCCAAAAATGAGTGTCATTAGCGGCTATGATGGGGCCATTATCTACCACAACAATATTGACTCCTCGGTCATTGTTGGCGACACCCACCACTTGCCCAGGCCTCACCATGGGAAGCTTGATAGGATTCTTATCGGCCGGAGCGTCTTTTTGATATTGATTATATGCTGTTCTATAAGAGTCGAGAATCCTGGTGGCAACGCATATGTTTTCAATATATATCCAATATCCTCCGCTGCACCCACCCCCACCACATGTACTGCTATTATCGAAAGCACCACTTACATATTCGTGCCTTCCAATATGGAGCGTAATTTTGCTGCTATCAGCATATACGACCATCGCACCAAATCCCCCTCCAATTGGATATTGTGGTAGATTTGGCGCTTTTACTTGAGTGCCAACTGCAGCAGGCACGGTAATACCGGGGTAGTTGCCATGAATATAGTCCGGAGGCTCACCCATTCCGCCGGGATACTTCATTTTGTACGCCCCCTGAAGCTTTATGGGGGTATATCCAAACATGGAACCGAGCAAATTCTCTGCCTTGGTATCTTTACGACCATCAATATTCTTGATAGTGGTTGCATCATCAAGCTCAGCCCCTGAAAGAGGCATCTTCGTATATTGTTTGCTGTTTTTTGATCCAAAAATATCATATCCAAAATATGTTTCAAAATTTGGATTGCCACTAATGGGCCATCGATTCAGCATGTTGTCTTTCTCTGCTTGAGTCAATCCATAGGTGTCGCCCAGAGGCGCATCTTGGCCTTCGATGCATCCTCCTGCCTGCACTTGCACCAATCCTTCTTCTTGCAGTTGTGCAATAGGTAACGCAGGGGTGGCTTGACCGCGCGCACTATAGATGGTAAATGCCTGTTGAGATGCTACAACTGCACCCATCACTCCAAACATCACCATAAGTTGCAGGAATGGTTTTGTGTGCCAACGCATAATATCACTCTAGCATATTTAGATTTGGATATCTAGGTATAGATTGAGCGAAGCCAAACCCCCCTCATCTTTGCCCTTTTTTCTTTTATTTTATCTCTTGTTATCGTTTGTGCTAGTTCGTCTTGATTATTTCATTTTGTGTATTACAATACACTCATTGCTATGACAATCACAAAGCGTGTATCCATCAACGATATGCCCGACTTGCTGACTCTTCGAGAGGTTTCTCAGCTTTTGCGAGTTTCTACTCTCACCCTTAAGCGCTGGGGCAAAAGCGGAAAGCTCCCCGCTATCCGTATCAACTCCCGTGGAGATCGCCGCTTCAAGCGCGAAGTGGTGCTCAAGATACTTGAGGGGGTCTAGCCAATACTCCTGCTACAATAGATGCATGAATATTCTTGTTGTTGGTTTAGGTAATCCAGGTGATAAGTATGCACACCATCGCCATAGCGTGGGGCATATGTTTGTTGATTGGATTGGAAAACAACACGAAAATACTTTGTGGCGTGCTGACTCAAAAAAGCGGGCTGCACATGCCCGCATCCAAGGCCCGAGCAACACCTCCATCATCATCGCCAAAACCCGCACATATATGAACGAGTCAGGAAAGGCGGCGCACATTTTGTGTAAAGAACTAGAAGTGTCAGACACCAAAGCACTGGTCATCGTGCACGACGATCTTGATTTTCCGGTTGGGCAATGGAAGCTTGGATTTGCGAAAGGGCCCAAATTGCACAATGGCATTACATCGGTTGAAGCATCGCTTCACACCGATCAGTTTTGGCGATTACGCATCGGCATCGAAAATCGACCACCAACCATGCGTTTACCGGGTGAAACATATGTCCTGCAAGATTTCACTTCCGATGAAAAAAATATGGTCTATGCAGAGTTTCCCCGCATGTGGCAACAGATTCTCACACTTGCGCCATAAATTAAACACTTAATAAACTACATCATAAGGTCATGTGATCCGCGGGAGCGTGCACATGAAGAGTGGGCATTGAGTGTGTCCCATTGTGATGATATGCATGAGGTTCTGCGTGATGTAAAACGGGCGTGTTCCACAAATGCTCACTGTACTCCTGCACCATGCGTCGAGTGGAGAAACGATTGCGAATCAGCATATGTGCTTCCATCATTTTATGAAGCCACCCAAACCGATCATTATGCGTGAGATATGCCGAATATGCGGGAATGATGTGCTGCTCTAAATGCTCATACAGACTTTCAGATACGCGTGTTGTGTCAAGCTCCCATCCAATCCGCTTAATATCCACCTCCCCCATCCATCCGTCGGGAGTTGAGAGTTGAAGCACACCGTTTAACGCGGCTTTCATACCACTAGTCCCACATGCCTCAAGCCCCACCTCGGGTGTATTGAGCCACACATCAGAACCAGCAACCAGCATCCGTGCAATGTCAGGATTGTAATTAGGAATGTATACAATCTCATTTCTAAATTTCTCAGCCAAAAGTGAAAGGATAATGCGCAATGCATCATTGCCCCATGTATCTTTCGGGTGAGGGACTCCCGAAAGGATAATGCGCACCGGCACGGCCGACTCGGTAAGTATTTTAGTGAGGCGAGCCACATCGGCGAAAAGTGCCAATGGCCGCTTATATCGAATAAAGCGACGCGCCCACCCGACAACCAAACCATGAGGGTCCCATTTGGTTCCTGTCATGTGTTGCAGATACAACAACAAATTAGATTTGTTTGCATCGTGAATGCCGCGCAAATCACGCGGTGTCATGATGCTGGGGAGCTCTCGATTGGTATGTGAGCGAAACCACGTGGGTACATGCACCCCATTGGTGATTGCTATTGGTTTGGATTCAGAATAAATCTCTTCAAGCTTTTTGGTGTGGATATGGCTTACCCCATTCATGCGTTTGGCAATACGTATGGCCAAATTAGTCAAAGAAAATACCTCAGGATACTGACACGCACCGAGTGCAAAAAAATCATTCATGCTATGTTTTCTGTCTTTCATAAAATATCGCTCAAACATACTGCGCACCAACTTCTGCTCATACATGTGGTTCCCCTCGGCAATCACCGTGTGATTAGTAAAGACAATTGGCACATCGGGGGGAGTTTCTAAATACAAAAAGGCGGAATGTCCCTCATTCATATGATAGACTTGAGGCTCTATACCAATACTTTTTAAAAGTCTTACGCCTCCAATCCCAAGCATCATCTCCTGCGCCAAGCGGATACGAATATCTTCATCATACAAATAATATGAGATTTGCTGATCCATCGGATGATTTTGATGGAGCATGGTGTCAAGCAAATACACCGTCACCGTTTTATACCGATATGCCCACGCACGTGCATACACTTCTCGGCTCCCAATAGGCACATGTACAGTAAGGATGTCTCCTTTGGTGTCTTTCAGCAGTTGTAAATCTGCAGACTCTGGGGTGTACCAATCATACTCACGTGCCAAGTATCCTTTGTAATAGTAAAGCCCCACACCTACAAACGGTATCCCCTGATCACCCATCTCTTTGACGGTGTCACCCGCTAAAATGCCCAAACCCCCAGCGTAAGTCTTGAGACGGGGGTCAAGTGAATACTCTGCACAAAAATATGCAATCATACAAACACTATAAAGTAGTATTTTTCAAAATTCAACTGGCTCATGAAGCAGATGTTTAGGTGTTGACACGCATTTGATGCGGGCGCATGTGCATGTGTTCTTGTTCTTTGTTCACCCTACGCTGCATCTTACCACTGCGCATCCATTCAAATGCAGTAGCTACGATCTTATGATATGTGTCAACAGCCTTTTGTTTGTAGCGTGCGGTAGCATGAGACTCGATAATGCTTTGCAGAAGCTCATGTGCACCTGCCTCTATCATCTCTATTTGCCACCACGGCCGTGCACTCGCCCACCAGTACTGACATGAAAAAAGAGCTTGATCAAGCCTGCGCATTGAGCCCTCATCATGGCTTGCTTTGAGCGCAAGATTGGTAAGTATCCATTGAAGTGTATGTATTTCATTGTCTGCATCATGCCATCGAATAAACGGCTCATGCACACTGCGTTTTGCATCAAGAAGAGTCCACGAGCTTTTACGAGGAGTGATACGGATTTTATTCAGACCGAGATGTTTCAAGTCTGAAATGGTGTGCCATGCAATTCGCTCATCTGCATAGAGTTTTTCAAGCAAACGCTCTCTGCCTGGCTTATGATGCCCAAACGTTTCCCCATCCATGGCAAGCACACGATATGCTTTATCACGCGTGGAAGAGCGTATCATTTGAATAAATTCACCCGATGTGTGCATATCATCAACCATAAGCGCATAGCTCGCATCCCGCTCACGAAAATAGTATTCAAGCCCTAGCGCATCAGTGTAAAGCGGCGCTTTCACTGTGCTTTGCGGTCCGCCGAATATGCCAAGCACCATCCAGGCATACTTTTTACGCCTTACAATGCGTGCCAACCGCGGAACATACGCCATCTCGGGCGAAAAGAACCCTCGCAATTTCACTCCATCTCCGAAAAAGTGGTGAATAATGTCTTCTTGCAGCACAATTTGTCGCTTAATCTGCCACTCCGGTAAACCGGGTAAAAATGCATGATAGGCACTCGAGCCGACCAGTTCAACTCTCCCCGATTTCACGAGCCTCCCAATGCGACATATAAGCTTCCCGTGCCCTAATACGTTTAGCTGTTCAAGGAGGCACCCAGTTATATTGAGCGTTACTTTTCCTCTTTTTTGCCGCTCAAGTCCGCGCACTGTGGGCTCATAGGACTCCCGTATCACCCGTAGCGTTATCTCAGGCTTTTGGATAGGTGGCTGATACCAATGGAGAAACAGTGCGATGTTAATGGCGGACATGGCATAGTATACCACACTTAGCGCACCTTGACGCTTTAAAATCCTTTTGCAGAAGTAAAAGATATCTTACAAAGAGTACGTCACATGGCGATACCAGTTGATATACTCTTTGGCCGAATGCTCCCATGAGCTGTCGTACTTTAATGCATTGGCAACCACCTTATGCCACATGTCTTTTTGGAGGAAAAATGTTGATGCTTCAACAATTGCTCCATAAAGCGCCCACGGTGTACGACTGGTAAACGAAAAGCCGGTGCCTTTCATTGTGCGCGGATTAAAGTCGGCAACAATATCGTTTAAGCCTCCGGTGCGGCGAATGATGGGCACGCTCCCATAACGCATGGCCTCAAGGGCCACAATGCCACCCGGCTCAAATGAGCTTGCAATAAGCATCGCATCAGATCCTGCAAATATCTTACGGGGCAGGGTGAAATCAGCAATAAGGCGGAGACCAAGCTGTTTGTGAAACTGCTTTTTTAGCCTCACGAGTTGCTGACAATAATGATCATCCCCCCTCCCCACAATCACAATTTGTATCTGGGGCCGTTCACGGAGCAAATTGGGCAATACGTCAAGCACGATGTCCCACCCCTTCTGGGGGGTTACTCTTCCCACCGAACCAATCAGAAATGCACGAGGGTCAGTTGGCAAACCAAATACCTCCTGCAAATCTGCTTTGTTTTGAGCACGTGCAGCAACAAATGATTGCGCATCAAAATTGCGCGCAACACACTCATCTGTCGCAGGATTAAAGGCAGTAAAATCAAGCCCATTCATAATGCCACCAAGCTTTTCTCTATACTGATCTAAGTAGTGATCTAGGCCCTCGCCAAACTCAGGAGTGAGAATTTCTTTGGCATGGGTGGGGCTTACGGTGTTCACGCCGTCTGCATAAACAATTCCCCGCAACAGTGCATTTTGTTTCTGAAATTTCGGATCAAGAAGTCCAATGAGGCGTTTCTTTGCGTCATCCTGATATTTATCAAGATTGTATCGAAAATCATAATTCCCCTGATACGCAAGATTATGAATAGTGAACACAAACTTGATGTCTTTACATAGTTTGCTATAGCGCGGATCACGCTTGGCAAAATCAACTAGATATCCTGTGTGCCAATCATGGCAGTGAATGATATCAGGAAACCACGTATCTTTGGGATCTTGGGTTTTTCGCACCAGAAGCCATTCAAGCACTGCTTTTGAAAGCAGAGCAAACCGCACATGGTCGTCCTTATATCCAAAGACATTTGCACGGAGCTCGTAATATTCCCTATTTTCGAGGAAATAAACTTTAACATTTGCATCGTTTCTCAATCGCCATACATTGCAAATGAGCGATGATTTAGTGTCTCGAACCCGGATGGGATCATGCGCGCGAGGCATGGCGTCGGTGTCTTCTTTGGGAACGCGCAACCACTGAGTGTCCAAAGCTAATTTGGCGCCTTCAGGGAGCATCATTTCGCCGTATTTTGGAGTGAATATACGCACATCCATCCCATATTTTTTGAGTGCTTTAGGCAGAAAATACATAACTTGGCTTAAACCTCCGACTTTTGAATACGGCGCAACCTCTGCAGCGACATGAAGAATTTTCACAGTGGCAATAATACCAAATATAGCTACGCATTGTCAAATCAAATAAAACCATATATATAGGTGTGCATTGTAGTAGGTGGTTTAGAGCTACTGAACTTGCTAAAACTACTGTAAATCAACAATATGGACTACTGGGACAATATGTATGCAATCATGTTGGATATATTAGGATACATATATTGGATTGTCCCAAAGGTATAAAATCTATTATTGCATGAGGGCCACACTTGTTTTCACTCTTATATTCGCATCATTACCTATATCCTTGCGTTTTGTTACAATGCCCCCATGCAATCAGTCGCCGACGTACTTAAGAAGTTCAACCCCACCGAAGATCGCTATATATCCCGTGAGTTTCAGGCATTTGGCATGTATCTCACCGAAAAACTGGGTGATCCCAAACGAAAAAGCCTCTATATGCGCTTTGCCAAAACACTCCCCCGCCCTGCGCTCGAGCAGGCGCTCAAATTTGTAGTTGACAGCCGAGCTCGCAACAAAGCGGCACTCTTTATGTGGAAACTCAAGGAGATGGGCATACTCAAAGGCACATCGGTGAAGCGATAACATTGAATAGCGCGCTAGAACTGGTAAAATACCTCCATATATGGCTCTACCGGAGGGAGGAAAATATCGAACACTTCTTTTTGGGAGTAGGCTCAATGATGCGGCTCAATCACTTCTACATCCCCTTCCCTCACCGCACATGCAACTACATGAGCATCGAGGCTTCATTAGCAGAAGATATCGACTAATGGAGCAAAAAGAAGAAATGAAAGCGCCGTTTGCAGACTTGTGTGTACAGCTTTGGGGGCTCAATAGGCACGAGAGTGACGAACAAAAAGACACCACCGAGCGCGCACGCAGCACCCTGATTGATATATTTGATGCCGTTCCTCACCCCCCCCTGTATACCGAGGGGCAAAAGAACACTGTGCAATTTCTTGGGTTTAATTCAGAAGAAGAGTTCTTAAACAGCATGCCCAGAGTGTACGCCATGCAAATCGCCAATCTGCTCACCAATAACGCAGAAAACGAGGCGACTATCGCCAGTTTCCAAAAGCTTTGTGCGTTTACCCAAGAAGGATACCGCCCTCTTAATAAGAGAAAGTCGGGTGAGTCAGCCTATTGCCATGCAGCACGGGTGCTGTATTACACCTTCGACAATTTAATACGCACCGGAGCAAAGCTCTCTCAAGAAGATGTCATTGATATCGCCTCAATTGCTCTGCTGCATGATGCAGATGAAGACTGGGGCAAAGAAGATAGACCATTGCTAAAATATAAAAAAGAAAGTGGTAATGGTAATAAATCTTACACATATGAGCTCGTGAATCCCGGGGTTTCCACATGGGCTCACAAGCTGTCTGCCCGGGCACATGCAGGCATTCAAGCGCTCACCTTCCCCGAAGTCGACACCGACACCCAGAAGTTTCATCATGTGGTTGAAAAATCCCCATGGGCCGCCGTCGAACTGGTCAAAGGCATGGACCGTGTGGACAACATGCTGACTTATGGCCCGTCAACAAAGTCGTGGTGGCATTACATTTACAAGATGTATGAAAGTGCCGCGCTTCTGACCGACCTATCACTCACTACACGCATTGCACATGTATTCGACAGAAATGCAGATATTAGTCACTCTCGTCCCGGCGAAATACTCGCATATGGCATGCTTATGCATGGTCTGCAGACAGTCCGCGAGGAGCTGATTCGCAATTTGACGCTTCAACATATCCATGTGCGTCGCACGTTTAACCTGCCCGACGGCGTCCAAACATGGGATGACCCCATATTCCCCGACTTCAGAGATACACTAAACGCCTGTCGAATCAGGCCACTCTCACCTCACATCACTACCGGTGATCTGGCAAACTATGAAGCCAAAGTTCTCGCATGTACAGCCGAAAGAGTTTGGCATGGGAACCCGGTGCCAGGCTATGGCGCTCAACCATTTGTGCGAGCCAGAACAGCCAACGATACCAAACTTGACATAGCAAAAAATCTTGCACTGGCATCTCAAATAGCGGGCATTACTGGTACGGGGGTGGGCATTTCGGGGGCACTTATCGCCAAACAATTTCCCGAAAATCCCTTGGGGGCCATGTTATTTTTCGCCACTGGCCTGGGGATAGGAGTTGGCATTGGTGGAGTGATTTTCGACCGAGCAACCGAACATCTGCGACACAAACAAGGCCCGCGCATAAACTAGAAATCGACACATGTCGATATTCACCTGCGTAATTGCCCTTGACATAGTTTGTGCCATTGTCCATAATGAGCGGTATATGAAAATTACCATCTACACCATATCTGATTGCTATTTCTCCAAACAAGAGAAAGATTATCTGCAGGCTCATGGCCTCACCTTTGAAGAAAGAAACCTCGAGGAAAATCGAGATTTTCTCACTGAAATGCTCACCATATCCAATAATTTCGCTGGTACACCCGTCACCAAAATCGAAAAGGATGATGGGCAAATTGTGGTACTCAAGGGCTTCACGACAGATGAATTCGACAAAACATTTGGGTTTGCCCCATCAACTGATGCAGTGGTGATTAATCCTGCCCCCGCTCAGCCAATGGCTGCACCGGTGGCACCGGCAGTTGCAGTGCCCGCACCAGTTGTTCCCGCAGTTGCTCCACCCGCGCCCGCAGCTCCGGTGGCAGCCCCCCCGGCACCAGCCGCGCCTGCAGTCGACATGAACGCTATTGCCGCACAAATTGAACAGCTCAAAAAATTACAGGAATCACTTGCAGCTCAAACTGCCCCGAAAGTAGCGCCCGCACCCGTTGCACCAACAGTTGCACCACCCGCACCGGTTGTGGCACCGCCCGCGCCCGTTGCACCGGTGGCAGCACCATCGGCGCCGGAGGCTCAAAATGTAGATGATTCTTTGGCCGCCATACTCGCTGAGCTTCAAACGAAGATTAATTCTTCTCAAAACTCAGGCGGCACCGGCACACCCTCCACCACCCAATAGTTCGCGCTCGACTCATATGCGCTCATGGATGTTTTTCCGTGCTATAATCATAAGTCTGTAGTCGCGCACCTATAGCTTAATCGGATAGAGCAGAAGCTTGCGGAGCTTCAGATCCCTGTTCAACTCAGGGTAGGTGCACATTGATATAACTTAACGAATCGATTAAATCGATAAGTCTAGATATATCAATGCCCGCCGATAATTGAGCGCATGATCCGCAGCGAAAATATGCTAAGGAACACGCCCGAAATATGGAGGGCACTTCCATAACCGATCTTCTCCAAGCTCGAGAACATAATTATCTGCTACAATTATTCATCGATTATTATTCACTGTAACTCTATGTCTCACGTAGCACTTGTCACCGGAATTCTTGGCCAAGATGGCCCCTATCTCGCAAAACTCCTGTTAGAAAAAAACTACAAAGTGTACGGCATGGTGCGCCGCTACAGCAATCCAAACTATTCCAATCTCGATTTTTTGGGCATCACCAAAAACATCGAATTCATTGAGGGTGACATGTCAGATGAGTCCTCACTCTACCATCTCATTCGGACACTCCGCCCACATGAGGTGTACAACTTGGCCGCGCAATCATTTGTGCGCAGCTCATTTGATCAACCCAAGCTGACCACTGAAATCAATGCCTTGGGCGTGCTCTACATGCTCAACGCCATTAAGATGTTCTCCCCCACCACCAAGCTCTACCAAGCATCAACGAGTGAAATGTTTGGGCTTTCAAACAAAGATGGTTATCAAGATGAAAGCACGGTCTTTCACCCCCGTTCACCCTATGGCATCAGTAAACTCTATGCCTACTGGATGTGTGTCAACTTCCGCGAATCCTATGGAGTTTTTGCATCTAATGGCATTCTTTTCAATCACGAGTCCCCCATCCGCGGGCTTCAATTTGTCACCCGCAAAGTGACCGATGGAGTGGCACGCATTAAGCTGGGGCTTGCGGACAACATCACCATGGGCAACTTGGATGCAGTGCGTGATTGGGGGTTTGCCGGTGATTTTGTCGAGGCGATGTACCTCATGCTTCAACAAGATGAGGCAGATGACTATGTGGTCGCAACAGGCGAAGCACACAGTGTGAAGGAAATGGTCCAACTCGCATTTGAATATGCCGGCATCAAAGACTGGGAAAAATATGTCAAGGTTGACCCCGCACACATGCGCCCTGCAGAAGTACCCTTCCTGTTGGGTCGCTCAGATAAGGCGCGCAAGAAGCTTGGCTGGAAGCCTCAAACATCACTCAAAGACCTCATCAAGATGATGGTCGAAGCCGACATGGCCCGGCTGAAGAAATA
>JAKQDR010000064.1 GCA_029573715.1 bacterium
CTTGCAGATAAAGACCAAAGACTTCATCGTGAGGGTCGAACATACTACTGCCCGGCATTACGGAGCGGTATACACAGCCAGCTTGGCCATAGGGAATCTCCGTGATTAGGGTTGGCTTAGGCCGTTGCATATGGGCAGGCAGGCGCCAGTTCCCATTCTCATCCCGCTGAAGTGGAAAAATCGAGATGACTGATTCGAGCGGGAGCGGACTGCCATATAAATGTGGAAATGTCATCTGACCACCTTCCAAGTTTTCATACACTAAGTTGATGCCAGTGCGTTGGGGGTCAATTTCTAGTAAGAGCAACTCCTGGGCTTCAGAGAAAATGGTGTTAGCGGTTTTTTCTACTTGATAAAGATCAGAACAGTGAATGAATCCGTCTTTAGGAAAGGCTTGCGGGGTATAACCGTGATTGGATTGGGCGGTTTTCCAAGCTTCGGGGGAAAGGATGTGATAAATCATGTGCTAAACCTTATCTCTATATCTGATGATATACATTCCTCAATGGGTACTTTTGGCGTATTGAGCGTAATTGTAACGGCAATGCAGGCATTTGCGCTATATATAGTAAAGCTTAGGTGTGCACATTTATATTATATTTAATACGTTATACATTTTGTAATATTGCCTTTGTAGGAATTATCCCGTGTTATACTCAGCGCGATTCAGTTGTTGGTTTATATACAACGCAAAAAGGAGGTTGCGAGCGAAAAATGAGAGTTAGAGTAAACAAAGATTTGTGCACCGCTTGTGGCGTTTGTGAAGGGTTAGTCCCTGAGGTATTCAGCTTAGAAACTGAACCTTACGCGGTTGTGCTGGTTGATCCCGTGCCGGAAGAATTAGAAGATCTCGTGCGGGAAGCAGCAGAAAACTGCCCAGAAGGCGCTATTGAGATTGTGGAAGAGGATTGACCATATCAAATCAATGATACAATAGGGCAAGAATTTGACCAAACTCTTAAGGAGAAAAAATGAGAGCCTCTGTTGATAAAGATTTGTGTATTGCTTGTGGCGTTTGTGAGAGCATCGCTCCCGAAGTATTCAGCTTAGAAACTG
>JAKQDR010000096.1 GCA_029573715.1 bacterium
CGAGGGGTGGGTAATCCTGGCTACATATCCCTCCGGCGGGGATAATCTGGTTTATTACGGTACGGCTTATGAAGACCCTGCTGCTGCACATAACTATGTCAACTCATGGAGTTATCTCCTGTATAATTATTTCATGCATGGTCGTGTTTTGATTGAAGGCAAGATCAATGGAGTTGACATAGAGTTTATTTCGGCACGTCGCACCAAAAGTCAGGAGATAGCAGCAGTTGTTTGTCACGAAGATGCTTATGACCCGAATGATTACATAACAACCGAACTTGGAGAAACATGGCTCGCAGGGCAGAAGGGATATGTCAGACAGGCAACAATTCATCCGGACGGGCGCGTGGAGTTTAATCTCGTTTACGGTGAAGATCGCAATGAAACCCCGTCACCGGTGATAAAGTACAAAGTCCTGCATTGTGTCGTGGACTTGCCGAGATATGTCAATTCTTACCTTTCAGAGCCTAATTTAGTTGATACCTATTATACTGTTCTCTTTGACGAAGGCGAAGAGACAGAAGAATGCTTAGAGATACTTATTCCGGCTGGTACGGTTTATCAGCAGGACATTGCAGATGTGGAACACACTACTGTTGACGGTATCTACACAGAACATAGTTCACTTTCTGGGTGGATATTTATTTACAACGACAATGAGACGTGGACCGAGATTGCAGACTGCGGATCGCCCCCAGCCCCTCCCGCATCGCCACCGGCCGCAACAACCTGCTATCCTCCGACACAGGCTGACCAGTGGGATTGTGTAGAGGTGGGATGGCTACCGATAGCTTCTGCGTCTTATTATGAAGTTTATCGCTCAATCGACGGTGGCGCATACGAATATGTTATTATGCTGCCGTCAACTGAAACGACATTTACTGATTGCGAATCTTCAAATCATGACTACCGTCCTGCAACGTTCTGTTATAAAATTAAGGCTTGTAATGCGGCAGGATGTTCTGATTTTTCAAATGAAGAATGTGTTGAAGTGAATACAGCATGAGTATCTATAACTGCCATAAACAACAGCCCCAGCCGTGGATGAGCTACATCTCACGGAATAAGATTACTTATTCAGGTGATTGTTGTCCTGCTTTAGTGACAAATACATATTCATTGCTTCCATTCCAGGTAATCTCTTCGGGTAATATTGAAAGATGCGAGATATCAGTTTACGGATCAGGGGTATGGGAAGAAATAACGCTTACTATTGATAGCATACTTAGCGAAGGTTTTTATTTCCATTCATATAACGGCGATTCTATTTCGCCCGAACTTGAATGCGGAGTTTATGAGTTTAGGGTGATTGCTGGTGAAATGTGGTGGTTTGAACCCATTATGGTAGAAGATTTTGAATTCACAGAGAACGCATACAAAATAAGAGATTTATTAATGATTCCCTTTAAGTTCTCTGAGCAGCAATTTGAGACCCTACCTTTAATTACTCCCTGTGATAGCATACTTCCGTTTATGTTT
>JAKQDR010000123.1 GCA_029573715.1 bacterium
AGTCCAGTGTGTTTCCCAGTTAAGTTTTTAAATGGCATCTTATGCCTCTCATAAATTAACCGCAAATTGGAAATATCCTCAATTAGCGACAATCGGGCATACGTTATAAAAGGTCTGTTTTCTCTGGTATTTTGAATTGCCCCACCCTCGCAATCTCCCCGGTTTTGTAGGAAAGGGCAAAGCCAGTGGGGAAGCTGGCTTTTCGGGTCCGGTTCCCTATGCCCTTACTGTCATGATTTCTTTACCATGATCTGACAGAAAATCAATCCACTATTCAGTGCATCTTTGCATCTTTTTCCTTGCTTTCCATTTTTTTAATTAGTACAAATTATAGGTGCTAAATAAAACAACTAATGTGTTACGATACGATAGTTTATGATATTTCTTAATAAAAAATGTTAACTTTGTTGGATTAAACATATTAATAATGCCAAAATTAGAGATAGTAAATTCATTAAGTATGGGTAAAATGCGCAAAATATATATACTTTTATTGTTTATCTTTGTGGGTTGTGCAGCTTTGACTCCACATATTTTGCAGCAGAAAACTATCAAAATCGAGCTTGGTCAATCTATGACAGATGTTCAAACAATTTTAGGAACACCACAAAATAGGCAATTTTCTGGCAGAAATGAGGCTTGGCAATATTGCGAGACAAGTTATGGTCCTGCCGGAGACGATTATGTCATTGTTTGGTTTTTTGATTCAAAAGTAACAGGTATTACAACTTATAAAAATTACGAGACTGGTTTTTGTGAGTCTTTTTTTCGTACAATCCAATGGGAAGACGCACCAAATAATGTAATTGAACATCGTATTAGATAATATTAACATAAAATGTTCAGACAAAGTGTAAAAGTTAAGTTGTACCCGCACATTTTAATAGGAGAAAGTAAGTGGCTGTAAGCTTTCATCACTTATAGATAGTTTCCGGCGAGGAGGCAGCAAGTATGCTTCGCACAATTATCCTGCTTTACCTTACAGCATTGATCTGCGCATGCACGGGACCACGGGTTTCTTACCATCCCATTGTACCCGGTAAGGCAGCGTTGCCTGCTGGCACACAAGTTGATCTTTATCTGCCTGGATCTGTTGTCGGAAGGGATTACAGTGTTATCGGTCTCTTGAGCATCGGAGACACTGGACTATCAATTAACTGCGATTGGAATGACGTAATTGTTATTGCAAAGCAGAAAGCACAAGAGGCAGGTGCACAAGGAGTCCTTCTAACAGAAATACGAGAGCCTGATTTTTTTGGGAGTACATGCTATAGAATTAAGGCAGAACTCATTGCGTATGATACTGCTATTAGTCATCCGTTCACGGTTGAACCACGTCCGGAAATTTCTCTAGTTGCCGAACCATTACAAATGTTCGGAAACACGGAACGCTGGGCAGTCATCGTTGGCATCTCCACCTATGCAGACTCTGCATTGCCTGCGCTGCCTTTTGCAGATGATGACGCCTCAATGCTGAGCAGATGGTTGATTGATGCTGACTGGTCCCCAAGCCACATCAGAACGTTGCTGAATGCTGAAGCCACAGAGCGAAATATCCGTATAGCACTGGAGTCATGGCTCACGAAGTCTCGGCCTAATGATATCCTGCTCGTTTTCTGGTCTGGACATGGTTTCCCAGACCCAGAAGATCCCGAAAAGGTTTATTTTGCATGCTATGACACTGATTCAAGCATCCCTGCCACTGGATTTCGTATGGATCGTGTTGTGCAGATTCTCGAAGAACGCAATGCCCGTAACGTGATAATCCTTGCTGACACTTGCCATGCTGGCAAACTCGTTACTCGTGGAGACCGCGGATTATCTGTTATTCCAAAAGTTAGACGAATGCAGGAAGATGATACGATCCCAAAGGGGTGGGTATTCATGGTCAGCGCCGACACTGATCGCAGAGCCGTCGAGCATAGCTCCTGGCGTAACGGTGCTTTCACATACTGCATCCTTCAGGGATTAAGAGGCAGGGCAGACGGCTTTCAGAGCGCCGGTCGAAAGGACGGGACGGTAACACTAGGAGAACTTCGCGCCTATCTATCAACAGCAATGCCACACGAGACACAGAAGGTTCTAGGTGTCGCTAAACACCCCCTAATCACAACAAGCACCGGTAACCCAGATATTTGGAACCTGACATTGCAGGCCAAATGAATATTGACAGCTTGTCAATCCTTTCCACAAGACCGTTAAGAAGCGATCGGGAACGAACCTATCAATGCCCAGTGAATGATGATCCCGAATGGCACCCTCGTTCAGCTGGATGATTTTTTCCTTTTTGGTGTATACTCTTCTCCCACGGCAGTGATTCCTCCCTTCGGTTGATTGTCTGTTTGGTCACAACAATCCGTACCGTATAGGACACTGCCGTGTTTTAAAAAAGCGAAAAATATTTTACGTTATCTTTACTTTTGTATCTTCACACGTGCTTTATTGATTCGCTTTAATATTGGTTCAGCATAGCTGCTATGAAGATCGGCTTTATATGTCTTAAAGTAATTGTCAGTATGTTTAATTGCCTCTTCAAGTTTTCCTAACTTGATAAGGCATACCGTTAGTCGATTTAAGGCGTATACCTCCCCGGAGAAACCGACTTCGGCCTTCCATTCTTCAAGACATTGACCGACAATTCCTGTTTCGTAGCTAATGAAAGCATAGCCTTGAATGGCTTCAACCGCCCTGGTGTACATTAATGCCGCTTTCCCTACATCTACCTTTTCAGTGACCTTGGCTTTGTCAATAAGCGATCTATTTTCGTTTCGTAGCTTATTGAGCATGTCGAGAGATTCTTGGTCATAATCACGG
>JAKQDR010000124.1 GCA_029573715.1 bacterium
CGGAGGCGGTGGAGTCCCCCTTATTGACGTTACTTATTCAGAGTTAGTTGCGCTTATTGGCGATAGTGAGCTTGTAGAAGGTCAGCAATACCGTATTACCGATTTTGCTACAACGCATTATATTGTGGACGGCGGTGGAACGCAATACACAACTGGAGATGGGATTGTTGTTGGCGTTACTGAGCCTTTGATTTGTCTTGCAGTTGGTGTAGATGAAATTCACGCAGAAGTAAAGTCGGAAATGTATCCACAGGACATCATTCACTACGACTGGAATCCCGATAACTGGATAAATGACTTATCCTTTGGCTATGATGACGGTGGTGGATTGGAGATTATCTCTGGTTTCAAAGGTGTTATCATTTCAAGACACGACACATTAAGACAACTAAATGCCCCTTCTGACTGGCGCAACTGTTTGACACGCAGATGGGAAACTGATGCTAACGCATGGGATAGCGGAACATCTTACTCTATTGGTGATATAGTCAGTCATGCAGGAACAAGCATGGTATATAAGTCATTAATTAGTTCTAATCTGAACAACGAGCCAACTGGTAGCGACGATGAATACTGGATTGTGATGCTTAACCTTTCAACATATACATACTGGAACGCAAGTCCGACTAGTTGGAATGGCGTTCCGAGTGGTGCTGGTTATGATGATTTTCTACTTTTCAACGATAATTGCGGAAACATTGGCATTGAGAGAATAACTACGTTTTATTGGGAAGATGAAGGAGAATATATTCCACCAACGCTTATTCCGAACAGCGTGTTTTTCGGCAGTGCATTTATGAACGAAATAGGATACAGTTTTGTTTACAACACAATCGGCGCAAATTTCGGTGGCAACATAATCGGCGCAGAGTTCCATAACAACACAATCGGCGCAGATTTCTATGGCAACACAATCGACGCATATTTCCAAGAAAACACAATCGGCGCAAATTTCGGTAGCAACATAATCGGCGCATATTTCCAAGAAAACACAATCGGCGCATATTTCCGACGCAACACAATCGGCGCAGATTTCTATGGCAACACAATCGGCGCAAATTTCGGTGGCAACACAATCGGCGCAATTTTCCAATACAACACAATCGGCGCAGATTTCTATGGCAACACAATCGGCACAGGTTTCAAAAGCAACACAGTTACTGACGATTTCACAATGAATGAAGTCGCTGATAGTGCGATTGCTTCTGTTGATTTTACTGGCGCATCACATGTTTATGCTTCTTATAACTGCTATCTTTACAAGCGACCTGATGGAACTGCAAGGTTGCGCTACTATGATAACGCTGATGCACAACAGATAGTATTGCCGACGGCGTGATGAGGTAGGGCTGCATTGGAATTTACTAATCACGCTTACAATAGATACTATCAAGAATTTCGCACGGTAGCATTATTAAAAGGATAGATTGTTATGATTTATGTAAACTATGCCACTCGAAATATTGTACAACAATATATGCTGAACACAAAGCCACTGATAAGCGCAACCGATTTTAAAACGGTAAGAATAGGCGCAACATCAGCAGAGCCAGGTCTGACACAATATATGTTTAGAAAGAGTTATACTGGTGCTCTTTATTCTTACAACATTGTTCCAAGTAGCACTTCTTTTATCCACAAGGGCGGGGGTATATATCTTTACACAAAACCCATGAACACGTATTTTGCTCCAGATGTTGGAGATATTTTTTGGTTTGTTGGTTGGGCTACTGATATTTTACCATTTGAATCTCCAATATATT
>JAKQDR010000141.1 GCA_029573715.1 bacterium
TGAAACACCAAACACACTTCTTGCACTCTTTGTAAGCGGCGCCATTGCCATTTGTGCCATGATCTTGCCGGGCGTTTCTGGCTCGTTTCTTTTGGTCATCATGGGTAAGTATGAGCAGATTCTTTCTGCCGTCAACAATCGAGACATTATTACACTTGTGGTTTTTGCACTCGGTTGCGCAGTGGGGCTTGCACTCTTTTCTCGTGTATTGAGCTATCTATTTCGCAAGCATCACGATATTGTTGTGGCCATCTTAACGGGTTTTATGTTAGGGTCACTTCGTAAGATTTGGCCATGGAAAGAAGTTGTTGCGACACGAGTCAATAGCCATGGAGATGTCGTGCCACTCATAGAAAACAATGTGTTCCCAGCTCAATTTGATACAAGTTTCATTAGTGTTATAGTGTTATTTCTGTTTGGGCTTGTAGTGGTCTTAGTTTTGGAAAAATTGCAGATCACTAAAGAACAGGTCGGCGATCTTGGCGATAAAAAATTTGAGCGCGAGCACACAAAAGCATTACAATCCCAGAAAGAAGGCGTAATTTAATTTTTCTTATCGTTTCACCACAGTAAACCCTATGCTCATTCTGCTTATCTTTGCTCTTGTTGCATTATTTTATCTGCTTGCGGTCGTATGTGAAGACTTTTTTGTAGAGTCACTTGACATCATTTCACATAAACTTCGCCTTCCCTCAGATGTTGCTGGCGCCACATTTATGGCGGTAGGGTCAAGTGCTCCCGAACTCTTTACGGCACTTTTCGCTGTGTTTCGCCCCGGATCGCATGCCGACATTGGTGCTGGTACGATTGTCGGATCTGCAATTTTTAACATTTTGGTTATTATCGGCGCATCTGCAACATTTCGCCAAGCCAAGCTCACCTGGCAACCCGTGATACGCGACCTGGTGTTTTATTCTTTTTCTATCATATTAGTTCTTGCTGTCTTTTGGGACGGCAAGGTGGTGTTGGCTGAGGCGGCACTCTTTCTTGGGGTGTATGCAATATACATTTGGGTGGTCACGCAATGGAAAAAAATACTCCCGTATACAGATCAAAACCCTATTGAGCTTCTTGAGAAATCGGTAGCAAAAAATAAGCTCGCTCAATTTTCAAAAAATTTATTGGGGCTCATCATTCCCGATCCTCAAAAACATCCTGAGAAGTACCTGATTACCTTCGGCGCCTCGATTGTTTCGCTGGCATTTTTAAGTTATTTGCTTGTTGAGGCGGCGGTTGGTGTCGGGCAAATTTTACAGATTAATCCAACCATCATTGCCTTAACGGTGCTTGCAGCAGGCACCTCCATTCCCGATCTTCTTTCCTCGGTTGTAGTCGCCCGGCAAGGTAGGGGGGATATGGCGGTGAGTAATGCGGTCGGCTCAAACATATTCGACATCTTATTCGCACTGGGCTTTCCATGGATGATATATCTGCTCATTAATGGTGGCACCATCGCGGTTGGCACAGATAATTTATTAAGCAGTGTCTTTCTATTGTTTGCGACGGTTGTGGCAATTCTTTTTGTTCTTATCGTCAGAAAGTGGACTATTGGGAGGCGCGCCGGGCTGGTGCTTATTGCCTTGTATGTTGCGTATGTGGTGTATATGGCAAGCACCGCACTTTAGCGTACTCGCATTACGGTGAGCACTGCCCCCAATGTTGCTACATGAACCAGCACTATGGTTGCACCGGTGGGGGTGTTGGTGAGAAGTGAAAGCATTATGCCACCTATCATCGAAATAAGCGCAAAACACACACTGTATATCAGTGTTCGTTTGAAGCTTGCGCCAAGCTGAAGTGCCGTGACGGCAGGAATAATTAGAACAGATGAGATAAGAAATGCACCAATCACTTTAATACACAAAGCAATGGTGAGTGCTGTGCACGTGACGAGCACGGCATTAACTGCCTGGGTGTGTATACCCAATGTGCGTGCATACTCTTCGTCAAATGTGGTGGCAAAGAGTACGCGATAGTAGTGGATCACTACGGTTACTACTCCCAATGCAAGAACCGCAACGACAATCACTTCATCAATGCGGACGGTGAGAATATTGCCAAATAAATAGCTCATCACGTCGGTATTAAATCCTTTGGATTTACTAGCAAGTATGACACCTGCAGCTATGGATGCCGCAGACACAACGCCGATGGCGGCATCAGCGTAGACGCGCGCTTTGTGGTTGAGATACACCATGAGCAGTGCGCCTAAAATGGTAAGGGGGATTGATATGGTGTAGGGATAGATGCCTACAAATAAACCAAGTGTGACGGCACCGAAACTCACATGCGCCAGCCCATCGCCCAAAAGCGACATCTTGCGAAGCACCAAAAAGAGCCCTAACGTCCCACTAATGATTGATACAAAAACGCCAACTAAAAATGCCCGGTGCACAAAATCGTATTGGAGTAAGCTGATGATATCCATTTTTATGTGTGTTGATGGCAAATAATATGATGATCATGTGGCCCGAAGTACTTATTCATCTGTTCAGATTGGCAAAAATGAGCGAAGTCTCCAAAGTATATGAGGTGAGTATCAATGTATAACAGCTTGTTGGCGTATGCGCCGACATATCCTGCATCATGCGTGACCAAAACAATGGCAGTGCCTTGTTCTTTGTTGAGTTTTTTAAGTAGCGCAAAGAAGGTGTCTCGAGCTTGCGGATCAAGTGCGGCGGAGGGCTCATCTAAAAACAAAAGCGCCGGCTTGGTAACAAGTGCTCGGGCAAGAAGCGCCCGCTGTTTTTGGCCGCCAGACAAGGTGGAAAAGAGCTTGTGAGATAGGTGAGTAATGCCTAGCTCGTTAAGCACCGCTCTAACAGACTCCCTTACTGTCCTCCTATCCCATGAGTCGGGGATGCTGAGCGCAACCACTTCCTCAACTGTAGCGGGCAACAGATGATTGACGGACGTTTTTTGCTGGGGAAGATAGCCGATGGTATGCCATGCACGAAATTCTTTTTGATCTTTTCCAAAAAGCGACACAGAGCCATGTGTTGGCTTCTCCAAGCCGAGTATGGTGCGAAGCAGCGTGGTTTTGCCGGCACCGTTGGGGCCCGCCAATCCGACAAAGTCAGATGCATATATCTCAAATGAGATATCGCTGACCGCTTGTTGATCATGATAGCTAACGGACAAATGTGATATTGCAACTAATGGTTTTTTATTCATATGTACACGAGAGCCCTGTGCGTAAATTTGAAAGATTGTCATTCATCATATCAATAAATGTGGTGCCCTTGTCCAAGTCTTTTGCACTAATATTGTGCGCCGCTTGCAAAGCAAGAAGCGTTGCGCCTGTTTCTTTTGTGAGCGTCATGGCAATTCGTTCACTTTCCAGCTTTTCATAAAAGACATAGCGAATATTGTTGTCTTTGATTTGTCTCGCGAGGAGCGCAATATCAGTCGCAATGGGCTCTGCATCGGGTGAAAATCCCTGCGCAGCCATGTATGACAACCCATATCGATTAGCGAGATATCCAAATGCATAGTGTCCGCCGTAGATGATGGTGTTGCTTTGACACGTCGATAATGTTTGTTTGTATGTCTCATCGAGTGCCTGAAGTTTTGCGCGATGTGCACCTGCATTTGCGCGGTAGGAGCTTGCATTATCGGGGTCAAGGATACTCAAACGGTCGGCGATTATTGTTGTCATGGTTGCGGTGTTTTCAAAATCCAACCACACATGAGGGTCTTGCTCATGTTCATGTTCATCTTCATGTTCAACATCTTCCTCATGCTCATCTTCTTCGTTTTCGTGGAGTTTCGCGCCCTCAAGAAGTGTAATGGTTTGTCCTGCCGCAAGTATTTGGTTTGCGTCTTTATTCAGTGGTTGTACCACATCTTGAGCCCATGGCTCTAGATAGTCACCTAAATAGATGAACACATCACTTTTTGATATAGATATGATGTCTGAGGGAGTTGGCTCGAAGTGGTGTATCTCAACACCAGGTGGGATAAGCATTGATACGCGCACGTTATCTCCTCCCACAGCTCGTACTATATCGTACAGTGGAAATATTGTCGTCACCACAACTAGATCTTTTTCTGATGACTGAGAAGAATTTTGATTATTTTGCCACGTGAATACTGCAATTACTGTTAAGATGGTGACGAAAAAAGCGACTAATACAACAAGATAACGTTTCATATCAGTAAGGAAAATTATAATGTGATGTGTTGACACGACTTGCAGTATCCGAAAAACTCTAGAGTGTGATTGGTGATATGAAAATCATATGTTTTGCTGAGTTGATCTTCTTGCATGTGGAGCTTGTCATTAATTTCTATTTTTGTAATGGCTCGGCACTGAACGCACACCAAATGGTGATGATGATGGGGCACTTCGTAGTACTCGACTCCTGCAAGAATTGATTTGTTGATAATGGCATGTTTTACCAGAAATTGGAGCTCTCGAAATAGGGTTGACCTGTTGGGTTTTAGATGGTTTTTTAGGAGGTGGGCACGGATATCGGCCTGCGTAGTAAGACACCCGGAATGTTGTATGCATTCGATGATCTGTGTGCGAACTTTGGTCATTCGCCCGCCCGCCTTTTTGACTTTCAAATGAAGTTTTGATGTTTCCATAATGCAACGATGTTGCAATAATAACATGCACTATGAAAATATTCAAGCGTGTACCAATGACCTGTTTTGAATCGGGTGTTTGGTGAGCTGTATAAGACATCATGAGATTATTACTGTATTGCGCATATATGTTGAGGAAATGAGTGGAGCTAGAGATTCAACACATAATACGCTAGAATATGGGGTCATATTTTAACTTTTTTATTAATTATTCTCATGTACGTATGAAGATTTCCTCTATTCAAGCTCAAGAAATTCTCGCATCAGGTGGTTACCCGACCATAGAAGTAATAGCAACGTTAGAAGATGGCGCTCAGGGTAGAGCATCGGTGCCCTATGGAGCATCAGCAGGTACCCATGAGGCGACGGTGATGACTGATGGAGATATGACGCGCTGGAATGGGAAGGGAATGCTTCGCGCAATCGATAATATTACCCAAAAAATCGTGCCTGTCGTTGTTGGAATGGATGCCTATGATCAACGAAAACTCGACCAGGAGATGATCCGCCTTGACGGAACACCAAACAAAGCGTCACTGGGAGGAAACGCGATTTTGGCGGTATCTGTTGCGGTGGCAAATGCAGCCGCGCGCAGTAAAAAAACCGAACTATTCGCACATATTATTGATACCTATCAGACCGGAGTAAGTTTGCATACGCTTCCTCAACCGATGGTCGTTGCTATAGAAGGTGGCAAACATGCCGATGAAACGACTGATTTGCAGGAATACTGTTTTTCTGCAGTCCGAAAAAACACCTCAGTGGTGGAGAATGTTCGCATGATAATGGAAACCTATCATCAGCTTGCCAAAGTGCTCAAAGAAAATAAACTATCAACAAACGTAGGTAATGAAGGTGCATTTGCCCCCAATGGCATTCCTTCAAATGAAGCTCCTTTTGGCTATATGCTTGAGGCCATAAAAAGATCCGGGTATAAAGCCGGCGAAGAGATTGGATTTTCAATCGATGCTGCCGCAAGTGAGTTTTACGCTGCAGGTAAGTATGATTTGAAAGTGGAGAAGCGACAGTTGACAGCGGCTGAGCTTATCACTTACTACGAATCGTGGCTCGCAAAATATCCTATCGCAACCATTGAAGATATGCTTGCTGAAGACGATTGGGAAAACTGGACAAAGCTGAAGGTAATCGCAGATAAGTATAAAGTGCCTCTTATTGGCGATGATTTGACGGTCACTAATGTCGATCGTTTGCAGAGGGCCATCGATTCCAATGCAATTTCAGCCATCCTTATCAAACTGAATCAAATTGGAACCCTCACCGAGACGGTTGACTGTTGTATGTTGGCCAACCGTCATGGCTTAATGACGACAACGTCACATCGCGGTGGTGGCGAGACTAATGATGCAACGATGGTTGATGTTGCGGTGGCGGTGGGCTCTGCTTTTATTAAAGTGGGACCAACGCGAGGCGAGCGTGTTGCAAAATACAATCGACTCATGGAAATAGAGCGCATCGTGAATAACAAGTAACATCGAGAGCCTTTCCGTTTGATCTTATGCGTCAAATTCGTACGCTCATATTGTTTTTGTCACACATCTTATGAATAAGACCAAAATCCTACACACGCTTTTTATTGGTTCACTTATCGGATTTGTCACTTTGGTAACATTTGTTATTGTTCGTCTGTTATTAACCCATTCCCTCGTCCCACTGCTGGCCCCGGGAGTTAAACCGCACATTGCCGTCAGGGAGGAGGCTTTGAATGAGAGTTTAACACCCACCATCTCATTGCCTAAAGATTCTTCGGGAGTGTATGTGCTTCCAACAGCAGATCCTCTTAACCCTTTAGCGCTTGGCCCTGAGACGGTTGGTGGCGTGACAGCTTGTGAGCGGCTTTTCAATCTTAAACAGTGTCTTATTCGCAAGAATTCAACGCTTGAAGCTCGTCT
>JAKQDR010000051.1 GCA_029573715.1 bacterium
AAGCCTTAGCTCATATGGCATAAGAGGAAAAGCACTCAGGAATCGTATGGCATCCTGATGTCACCATGAAGATGCTAGCCAAACAATGTCTAGCTCGACATATGATAAGCCCACAAAAGTATAGCAGAGATTGGTCAAAAGATCGTCTTGGCAATGGCAAAACATTGCACCAAGGTTCAGCGTTGCGGGCTACATATGTGATAGTTGTTCTAGCCAAATATCCTACACATGGAGTCATTGACTCCACACCTATCATCCCCCTGATAGGATCATTATCCGTTTCGCTACCTGGAACATGGAAGTCAGTATGCTAATCGGCATGGAAGTGTAGCAGGTCTACGGATTAAACCTTCTTAGTCGCCTTCCACCAAAAATGTTCCTTCACTGAACATATTCAATGTTGCGCGGGTTTTGTTATTCTCCGTCTCCGGCCTTGCATGGTAACAACCAGGTCATAAGTGATCTGGTCAGTATCGTAAACGGTTTTAGCGGTAATGTACGGGTTATCGCCCTCGCCCTAATACGTTGCCGAAACATGTAATCCTATACGGACTCGACATGTTTTGCATTCCGAGCTTGCCATGCTCATATTTAGCCTACTAAACTCCATTATCAGGTTAACAGAAAACATCCTACAAACACGAAAAGCCGACCACAAGTGAACATGGTCGGCTTTTCGTATCGACAGAATGTAAAGCTACATGATTTCAAAAGCATCGATTTTACCCTTTGCAAACATGTAATGAGCCATAGCAACAACGTTTTCATAGCATGTATGATCTGCTATATCGCTCGTCACGTTTGCCCACCCGATACCGTCTGTAAAGTGAACGCGTAGGTGATAGTATCTTGTCTTTTCCATTGTCTCTTTTCCTTTCCAGAAAGCAGGAAAGCCGTCAAAGTGTTACCCTTGACGGCTTTGTTTACCGGCGAACGGTTTGATTACTCAGCACTAGCTGCTAAGTCACGAGCTTCCCGTACCTCTTCCAGAATTGCCAAGAAAGTATCTGCCGTACCATCTTCAACCATCTTCTTGGCAAGGGCTTGAAAGCCGGTTTTGGTCAATTTAAGTTGGCGAAGAGTGCCAAGGTCACTCAGGAACTTGTCACGATCAAGCCCGTTTTCACTTGCTACTTGCGCGGCATCGGCATCACTT
>JAKQDR010000216.1 GCA_029573715.1 bacterium
TCTAGAATAACAGATGGGATACCTTCCGGTGCGCGACCGGCAGATATCAAGGCATTTCTGGGTTGTGGCGGTGATTCGTGCGCGAGTATTAATACCTGCTACCTCTAAATCAAGCACCAAGCGGTCATGATTCCAATCAACCTGATTATCCAGAATTCTAAAGAGTGAGTCCATCTGAGCCAGCGCACTTTCTCCAAAGTACACCACATGATAAGCCAAGCGACAGACTTTAATGCGCGCCATCTCGCTCCAGTAATAATCGAACATGGAATCTTCATAATTCCAAGAGATGCCTGCGCGAGCAGCGATAAAAACCACTTCCTCAGTATGATTTTTCAGTGCATAAAAGTTTTGTTTTTTTGATCCATCCTGGCTCGACTGGTATTTGCTGATATCTACTCCAAATGCTCGTGACATAATCTATTCCTCCAAAGAATCAACCCAAGATGGATTGATTACGATTATGAAAATTAACTCAGTATTTAAGGTGCAATATCAGTGCCATAATAGGTCATATAGAAATATCCAAACTTAAGCTATACGCTATATTATGAGAATAAAGATGGTTGACTATCTACTGAAACGAATAATTTACGTTAAGATGGATTTCTTATTTCCCCGATCTTCGTTTTGATCGAGGATGGATCTTTGAAATTCTTATTAATTTGTCATTTTGAGACGTTCAAAGTGATAATGGTCGCTTGTGCTTACGCATCATTATTTAGGTATTGATCTAGAACTGAAATCAGTCGAACAAACCTATGTTGATTAATAATGATTATCAATAGCTTATTTCAGATTATTCACTCGGACTTTGAGTGCTTCAGTGAGTTGTTCCATCTGCCCAACCATGCGGCGGGCATCTTCGGGAGCAACCTCGCTGACCAGCGCGTCGGCTATTGAGCCCAACTTGTCTTCCTGCGGCAGCTCATCCAGATTGAGGAATACGCGCTTTAGAGACCGAGCTGATTTTGTGGCTGGATCTGCCGGCAGCCGCACTTTACGCGTCTTTTCCCGACCTGAAATACGCTCGAGAAATGCATGTACATCCTGATAGGTGCGGCCATCATGCTCGGCATAATACCGTACAGCTGCTGGCCAGAATTTAGCATCATACTGCATGATTTCGCGTAAAACGCGCTCTGGCATTTCCGCGCGATCGCAAATTTCCAGCAAATCTTGGGGAAGTTCGAAGAATTTTATTAGGCGACCATAATACGTGCGT
>JAKQDR010000225.1 GCA_029573715.1 bacterium
CAGTTGACACGGCTGGCTTTGTCCATTATGGCTCAGGTTCTAAAAAAATAGCGATTGGAAGCGGAAGTGATACAAACACAATTTATTTTTCAACTGCATAATGGGTATTAAGATAGGGACATCGGATGTTACAGACATAAAAATTGGCACGACAAATGTCAATACTGTCTATATCGGCAGCACTGTCATCTGGCAGCGTGGGTACTCCTACGCCCTTTCTCTCGGACTTACATACTCAACGGGAACATACATTCTGGCAAGCGGAACACGTACAGCAACACTTACCGTAACAAGAAAGACTTACATAAACAGCGTATATCAATCCGAACTTGACCAGTTGGTGGATGCTGATAGCGTTACGTTCACATACGAGCCGAGTGGCACCGACTTTTCCGCAACACGTACATCCGTTGGCACCTATACCATATCTGCACAATCACGTGGCACAACGGTAAGCATAGAAACAGATGCAACAATACGCGTGAACTATACACCGTCAGGGGCTTCGCAAATTTACGAAACAACAACAGTTTCGCAAGAAGCAAATACAAAGGGTACAACGCCAGTAGATAGTTGGACGGAAACAACAATAAGCCTTTCTACATCTTATACGGACACTTACGCGTCTGCCGCTGGTGCTTCTTGGACTGCAACAGCCACTGGTAAGGAGCAAGATTACGTTAAATATCAATACACATCCCTCGAATATGTTACAGAAACTGATGGATTGGAAAGAGCCATCCAGCAGTCGCTTATAAATATAACAGTAGATGGGACTGGATTGAGCGGGAGCGGTAATGGCGCTGGTAATACTTTAAGCTGGGCTGATAGGGGGACTACACCGGGCAGCATTAGAAGCGGTACTGTAACGGCCACTTACAACACCTACACGGATTCAAAAACCGTGTATCAAGAGGCAAACGCAGTAGTGAGTTCCACCAACTACGTGATAACCACGTTGTATCTTGACGATGTGAATGGCAATATAGAAATATCTTCCGATGCTGACAGCATCCACGTTACAGGGGGCGGCACCTATACGAAGACCTACACATCGGGGAGCACAGCGCAGGATTCATTCTCGCTTGGCGCATCCGACATCTCAGTAAGTGGAACAGGGTTTAACTATTCCAATTTTTACATTACCGTTTCTGAAAACACAGGAGATGAGCGCTATTGTACCGTTACAGGTTCCTATTCCGGGGCAACTTCCGTACAGCGCACCATAACGCAGGCCGCTTTTGTTGTCCAATCACCCGAATTGAGCATTGTCTCATATTCCCGGAACGTGTTGGAATTAACGATGAAATGTACCATAACGGATGATGGTGGTGCCACAATTACGGAAAATGGATTTGAATGGGGTTATACTTCTGCACTGGGAAATACGGCGGTAGCAACAACGGTACAGAGCGGAGAGTTCAGCAAGGCTATAACGGTCAATAAGGGAACAACCGTATATTTCAGGGCGTATGCCACTAACTCCGCAGGAACAACATATACAAGTCAAGCGTCTGTTTCAATTCCAAACACGCCATCCCTTTCTCTTGGTACACCGACTTGGCAAAGTGGCATATTCCCGTATGGTATTGTGACACTAAAGGCATATATATCAAGCAATGGTGGCGCTGATATAACACAATATGGATTTACTTACTCCGCATCATCTGATATGAGTGATCCGACAACGGTTTATGCAAATAATCTATCAAGTGGAAACTTTTCTTATGGCGTTACGTGGGAGGATGTAACATATATATATTATAAGGCATTTGCAACAAATGAAATAGGCACTACTGAAACGAGTGTTGGTAATTATAGACACGTTTGATTATGAAGAATATATTGATGTATATCTGGCAACTGCCACAAAACTTACTTGGATTACTGCTTGTGTGGTATTTCCGTAAAAGGTCAAATTATTTTTGGTCAATAGAAACTATATAATTGGTATAATATGAAACTAACAAACAATGAGATTTTCGCTTTTCACAACGGACTCGCAGAGTGTGTAAAAGCCGGTGTAAACGGCGGCGTTTTCTGCTATGCAATAACAAAAAACATACGTAAGTTGGAAAAGGAACTGAAAGCCATCAACGAGGCGGTGGAGAAATTACGTATTGACAAAGCCCAAAAAGGCAAGGACGGAGAGCCAATTATCAATGATGGCAACTATGTGATAGAGGATATGGACGGCCTGAAAAAAGAGGTTGACAAAATACTTATGTTGGAGGTTGAGTTGGATGTATTCACAATAAAGGCAGATGCGATACCAGATGGCGTGACACCAGCACTCACAAACGGTATATGGTGGATGCTTGACGGGGTGGAATAATAATTTTTAACATAGGGAATCATGGAAATAAAAATTGGGAGCAACAGCATAGTCAGGGCGATAGATTACGATAGCAAACTCTGTCTGACGTTGGGGGCAGGTGGAATAACAATTCCGCTTGTGGCACTACCCTCTTTTGAGGTGGATATTTTCGTTGAGAATCGGGAAACCGAAAAGGTGCATTGCACGTTTGACGGGGCAACGGCAACCAACTGCACGATAACCACCGAGGGAGAGATA
>JAKQDR010000234.1 GCA_029573715.1 bacterium
CTCCACTTTTTGGGCTGATGGATATCTCGTAAAGTCTGTAGGGGATATACAAGACAAAGTGGTATCTGATTACATCAAAAGACAGTCTTAATACACACATTATCAAATAGCCGAGGCCTTTTAGGCCTCGGTGATATACTGGTGGGATGTCAGAACTCAAGCCTTCACATCCTGCTTTAGATGAAGCACACCGCAATGACGTTTACATAGTTGCCGATCATGTTTGGCGTTTTTCAGATGCCGATCTTCGACCGTCTCGAGGACCCACTCGATTAGGGGATTATGATGAGGGTTTTCCTGGTGGTTGGCAATATGGTGCTCAAGTATATAATCCTGAGTTTCTACCAGCATATGTGGTCGCGTTGAACGCGCGTCTGGGAGAATTACATCTACCGAGTCAAGCTGTTGCAGTACACCAACACCCTGGGTGGGTAGGCATCTATGCACGAAGGAAATCATAAGCATAAACTATTTTTCATCTCATTATCTATATGGGTGCGAATAATAGGCTGATATGACGTCAATCTCGTGCAGATATTGCAAAGAAATTGGAGAAATACCCTTCGCCTGTGTCCCGTTATCTACAGCTGTTATGGTAACTCATAAAGAGGTGAGTACCCGTGCGTATACAATTCAACCTTGTCGACTCAGGGCGCAGTTACTTTGTATGATGGTGTGTGCCCTGTGGCTCTCGCCTGGACTGAGTGCGATTCTTTAATGATGTCACGAAGGGGTTGGGCTGACCTTGAGCAGCGATTGGGTGAGGCGCAAACTCTTGCAGTGCAACAGGGTAGAGTATTTGACTCGTGTATTCACCAGATGTCAAAGGAGCGTTGAATTATGACGATCTCAATGCGCGTATATTTTGCAACAGTGCTTCTCGTTCGTTTACAACTTCTTTGTGCTCCACCTTCGCAAACAGCGCATCAAGAATATCGCCAACCTGACGGGATGGTTTAAGATCGAGTTCTCGCATCACATCGTGTCCGTCGACTTTAAGGTCTTTCACCGTAAATGGTTCAATCAAAAGCTCAGCTACGCGCTTTTTGAAAAGCTCGGTGCGCCAGCTTGTTTCTTTGGCGGCTCCGCCGAGCCGATCTGCACGGCGTAGTTCAAACATATCATCCAAATACTCTTTGCCAACGTTGCGGATAAATCGTCGAATGGCATTCTCTGTCATATCTTCGCTCACGACGAATTGGTGATGTTCCACCAAACGCACCAGTTTTTCTTTCTCGTGATTACTGAGCCGAAACCGGTCGGCGATTGTGGCCGCCATGTGCGTGCCCACGACTTCATGGTTGTAAAAGGTGATCATGCCGGATTCTTCATCTTTTCGAAATGTGCGCACTTTCCCCACATCGTGAATGAGTGTTGCAAACCGAGTGATTGGATCTTTGGATTTACTATGCTTGAGTGACATTACCAAATGGGTGCCCACATCATATATGTGGTGACGTTTGGGGGATTTTTGGGGGACTGCAAAACACTCCTCAAGCTCGGGCAAGATGAAGCGCAGTACATTGGTGTTTTTCAAAAAGAGCACTCCTTCTGCAGCATGAGGCGCACAAATGATACGCAAAAATTCATCGCGCACTCTCTCTGCTGAAATGCGTGTGATAAGCGCCGCATTACGCGTGATGGCCTCCTGGGTCCGAGGTTCTATCAAAAAGCCAAACTGTGCTGCAAATCGGACGGCACGCATCAGGCGAAGTGCATCTTCAGAGAGTCGAGCATCCGCATCGCCGACCGTGCGTATTAATGTATGTTCGATATCTTTTTTTCCGTCAAAAGGGTCAACCACCGTTTTACCATCAAACGCCATAGCGTTGATGGTAAAGTCACGGCGTGACAAATCATGAGTGATTTCTTTTGCCCACTGGACACGGTCGGGCCTGCGATTATCGCTATACCCATGTTCACTTCTGTATGGGGTGATTTCAAATAGCTCTACCGCCGAACCTTCCGGTGCATTTTGAGGCCACTTCACACTCACCGTGCCAAAGATATTGTTGCAAAATGAATCGGGGAATACATGTGCGACCTGCTCAGGCGTGGCATTTGTGGTGAAATCCCAGTCGGTGACGGGTATGCCCATAAGCATATCGCGCACCGCGCCACCCACCACATACACCTCATAGTGGTGGCTTACAAGCGAGTGCATAAACTCAGTGACTGAGGAGGGAAGTTTTTCGTGCATAGGGTGATTATAAGAGAGTAAGGGGGAAAGCGCAAAGATAAGGTGTGCTATTTTCAAATCAGACTTGACAAGTTAGCAGACTGTATACTATACTGCTAACCATATGGAAGAACTTACTCCTCGCCAAATCGAAATTCTCAAAGCCATTGTTCTTGAATACACAGAAACGGGTGATGCGGTGGGCTCTGAGGTGCTCGAAAAAAAATACAAACTGGGAGTTTCTCCGGCAACTATACGTAATGAGATGGTAGAGCTTGCCACCAAAGGATATCTGAAAAAATCCCATTTTTCGGCAGGGCGCGAACCCTCTGCAAAAGGGTTTCGGTATTACATCACCCACATCATGCAAGAGAAGCAAATCTCAACCATTGATGAAGTAAGCTACAAAAACAGTTTGTGGGACAGCAGAGCCCATTTGCACAGGCTCTTGTCGGCAAGTACGCGCATTCTCGCGGAGAAGACGGGGATGGTGTCTGTTTCGGCCACAAACACCGGCGAGATGTATTATGCTGGCGTTGCATGTTTATTTGATGAAGATGGATCTATCGGTAATCAATCTGCTCGACACCTATGTGACATTCTCGATGAGTATGCGTTTTGGCAGCAAGTGATGCAACGTTTCTCAGCCACAAATCAGGAAGTGTTTTATATGCTTGGCGAGGAAGACTTTGCAGATCCTGCATTTGAATCGGTCGCATCAGTGATGGGTGAGTTTCGAGTGGGAGAGGTGCAAGGAGTAATTGGCCTTATCGGGCCCAAGCGTATGCGCTATGATGTATACATTCCGCAAGTTCGATATTTCTCGCATTTGCTCGAAGATATTGGACTGCAGGACGACTAAGCGTAAGTAAAATGTCTAATTGTAAATTATTACGGTCA
>JAKQDR010000257.1 GCA_029573715.1 bacterium
GGGAGTTCCTGAAAAAGTGCGACGTGGTAATCGGGCACAACTTTCAGGGGTTTGACGCGAAGTACATCAATACCGAATTTTTGAAATGGGGATTACCTCCCTTGAAGTTTGTGATTGTCGATACCCTGCAAGTAGCAAGGCAGAATTTCAGGTTTAGCAGTAACAAAATGAAGTTCATCAACGAACACCTGGGGATCCGCAACAAGATCGAAAACGACGGATTCCCCCTGTGGCGGGCATGTTCCGAGGGTGACGGTCAGGCGCTGAAAACCATGCTGGAATACAACGAGGGCGACATCGGAGCGACAGAGGAACTTTACTTCAAGGTGCGCCCGTATATCAGGAATTTCAACGTTGCGCTTTACAACGAACTCACAGAGCCACAATGCCCGGTGTGCGGATCGCTGGAATTGCACAGTGAAGGCTGGTACTATACGCCCGCCGGAAAATGGGAATCGGTGAGGTGCGAAAAGTGCGGATGCTTGAGCCGGACAAAGTACAACGAACTGACAACGGCAAAGAAGAAAAGCCTGCTGGTGAATTCGTGACCGTAGAATTACATCTTGGCGACTGCCTCGAGGTGATGAAGGGGATCCCCGACAAGAGCGTGGATGCGGTGATTACCGACCCGCCGTACGGGATAGGTATGGACAACAGCAACAAGCGCACGAAACCAAGCAGACCAAATAGTTATACGCAATATCCAGACTTTAGATATCCAAAATCTGATTGGGATAAATTACCAATTAGCAAGAGCGTTTTTGACGCGATATTTAGAATAAGCAACGACCAAGTAATATTTGGTGCTAATTATTATTCTAGTTTTTTGCCTTCTGGATTTGGGTGGATATTTTGGGACAAGATAAACGGGGATAATAACTGTTTTTCGGATGGTGAGTTTGCTTTTGCTTCGAAGGGCATTCAGTCAAGGCGATTCGTTTGCTCCGCGTTTGATGATTTGCGTGGCGGTAAAGACAGACAACACCCAACCCAAAAACCGACAAAACTTATGCGCTGGGTACTCGAAAACTACACCCACGAAGGCGACACCATCCTTGACCCCTTCATGGGTTCAGGCACAACGGGCGTGGCGTGTGTGCAAACGGGGCGCAACTTCATCGGGATTGAGATTGACGAAGGTTATTTCAAGATAGCAGAGAAACGAATACGTGACGCGCAACAGCAGATGAGGTTGCCGATATGAAATCCTTCTACCTGCGCCATATTCTGTACCCGCTAACCATATAATATTTGTTTTCATTCATACTGAAGATATAAACAAAACCAGTACGTTTGTTTATACAATGTAGATACGCCTTTTAATAACTATTAAATT
>JAKQDR010000267.1 GCA_029573715.1 bacterium
GAAGAAGTATATATCTGCAATGCACTGGGCATAACTCTTACACAATTATATGAACAGCCTTCATGGTGGGTTGAGAAAATGCTGACATGGATCAAAATGAGGACGAAAGTTGAAGAGATTGAGGTAAAAAAGTGAATTGCGCTTGCAACATGGAAATTTGTATGCGTATAATGCTAAAGGTAGAACTATTGAAAAATACCTATACTATAGGTATAATACTTGATAAATAGGTGGTCTTGAAAAGCAGAAAGGCTCTACTGCGGGATGTAAGTAGTGTCGCGAAAGCGATGATCGAAAGCATCACGATGGGGAAATGTCGCTCCCCCAAGACCACAATTTTTTATATTTCTTTAGGTAAGGTCCGACATCTTCATCTGACAACTTGAATGCAGTCACTACTTCCATTTCAAGTCTCCCATTCTCTGACTTTTTCTGAAGCGAGCATATTACAAAATGTTCAGGATATTTCTTAGCAAAAACAAAGTCCCCTGTCGCGGTCGAGCTTCTGTATGCGCCTTAAAAGGTTTTGAGATATGACCGCGTACCTATCAATCTTATTCTTGGTATGTCTGATGATAAGCCTGCCACCCTTCACATCATCCCACGTTAAATTGCAAAGCTCTTGTCTGCGCACGCCGGTTGCAAGCAATGTTTCAATGATGGTGTCCCATCGTTCGTTCATATATTCATACGCCTTGTATCGTTTGGGGTGGCAGGTAAGGATGGCGCGTATCTCATCGGGGGTAAGGGTGTCAAAGATTTGTTGTTCAACGGGCAGGTACCGAATGTCAAGAAGCCATTGAATCTTAAGTATTTTGCCTATATGGTGGAGATACTTCAGGTAGTTGTTGATGGTCGAGTTCTTGTCGCCTTTGTTTTTGAGATAATCAAAAAATAGATAAACGTTGGTTTCAGTGAGTTCTTTGTCTATAAAGTATTGTTTTATTGCCCTAAAAACCCTATGGCACGCTTCCAGCGTCTCAACCTTCCTGTGTGCCTTGTATTGCAGATAGAGCTTAAAATCGCTCCAAGCAATAGGTATGCCCATACTTCTCATGACCTGTGGGGATGGTAGAAATTAACCACGTGCAGAGGTTATTTTACTTGCTCTACCGCTATAATCAAGTGCATGTATTCTACCCCTTGACAACACCCAAAATATTTGCAATAATGGCGTATTGACATTTCGCTTCACGCAATTTCTCGCAACAAAGTTGTGAATCCCGTCGGGACCGCAACTATGTTTGAAGATTGCATGGAGCACCCCAACAAGGCCCATGCAAGACGATTATAACACATCCAAACACTTCAAAGGCTTAATCGCCTCCCTTGAGCTTGCCAACTCTGCACAAAAAGGCGAGATTGTCGCCAAACTTCTACTCGCCAAAAGGATAACCGTTTCTGAGCTTTCAAAACTACTTGGCGTTGAGCGCGCTACCATCTATCAGTGGGTAAACGAGTTTAACAATTTTGTTAAAGGGAGAGGGGGTGAACAAACCACATGATTAAGCCATTCCCCACCAACTCACTGTACCGTATGCCCGCGTATTGGTCAGGCTTCATTAAGGGCTTATTAACCGGAGCATTTGCAGTACTTTTGGCTATCGCAGTGAATTGGAGCATAACCCATTGGAAAGCGATTGTCGTTACGATTCAGAATCCTGAAGTTGTTGCAGATTTACAAATTGACACCCGATTGACGTTAAAAAAATAGCTCTGTTGTCAGAGCCATCTTTGAACAATGAACATTTTATCACAAAACAAACCAATCGTAAAGTACTCGGTGCGTGAGCTTCAAACCATGCACACGATGTTGCACTACGAGCTTGTGGGTATTAACGAGCAACTAAAGGATAGCGATGGAGAGGATTTTGTTGAGCTTGCGGTGGCACGCAACAAGGCAAAGATGCTCTTTAGCTTTGTGAGCGGATTGCTTACCAATTACAACCAATTACATAACACCCTATGAACAACATTGTTTCGATTCACGGAAAACCATATATGACTGTGGCAGGGCGCGTTGAGGAAGCACACAAGCAGAACAAGCTCACCATATCAACCGAGATTGTTAGCATAACGCCCATTGTTTTCAGAGCAACTGTTACAACCGAAAAGGGCACATTTGTTGCTCACTCAGCCGCGTATCAAAACGGCATGATTGAGAAACAATCACCCTACGAGGTTGCTGAAACATCAGCAGTCGGGCGTGCGCTTGGCTTTGCCGGATTCGGCATTGTTGATGGAATTGCAACGGCTGATGAGGTTAAAAAGACACAAGAAGCACCACAGCCGATGGATGACATTGACAAAGCTCTCAATCAAACCTATGAGGATGCGCCTAGAGCGCCGGAGGCAGCCACAGAAAAGCAGTTGAAAATGATTGTCCGACTCCTTTCTCAAAAAGGAATGGTGGAAGCTGACTTTGAGAGTGCCAAAGGCAAAAAGATTGCGGAGTTTTCAAAACTTGAGGCATCGCGGGCTATCGAGGGACTTATCAAATTACCAAATGTTTCATAAAAACATGCAACCATTTAACCCGATTGCTGAACACCAAAGGTTAAGGCAGATTGACCGAGAACGCAGAAAGCAGGCGATAGATGATGCAATACGATTTGCCAAGACGGGATTTATTAGGGAGCCTGTTAAAAGAGCGAACTTTGATGATTTAGCAGAGCTTGAGGAATGCGCACACGACACATATGAACAGTTGTACGGGGGCAGAGCGCCCGCATCGAATTAAAACTATAAGACTTTTACAGACCAATTATATAGGCTATGGCCAAAGCATTAGGCACCATCTTTGGCGGTAGCCGTCTCCGCTCGGTAGCATCTTGGGGATGACGAGGCTGAGCGGAAACGGTTACCAATCATGAACGCACCCTTTCGGGGGAAACCTTAAAACATGAAAGTACGACAGCTTCAAACAAGCGTATGGGATGACGGCTACTTTATGTCGTTAAACGACAAGGGGCGACTTGCATTCTTTCTGCTTATCCACAACCAAGCGCTTACCATGACCGGCATATACGAGCTTCCGGTTGAGCTTATGAGGTTTCGGCTGCGCGCATCGGATGTCGAAGTTAATCAGATACGCTCGAAGTTTGAGAATGACGGCAAGTTCTTTTTCTATCAATCGTGGGTTTATGTGGCTAATTGGGCGCGACACAACACATTCTCATCGCTTGAAACTGTGATGAAAAAGTTTGCCGCCGATTTTAACAAAATACCGGCCGCCGTGCGTAAATACTTCATCGAGGTTAAGAATCTGAAATACGAACTACCATTCCAAACAGAAGCAATAGCCCTAGAGGGTATTACGGTTACTGTTAAAGGTAATGGTAATGGTAATGGGGGTATCGATAGGCTATCGATAGGCTATGGGAAAGAGTATGTAGACCCCGACAGTATCCCTGATTTAGGGGGATTGGACAATAAAATCAAGAAAGACAGGATGAGAGTTAGCGGTTTCGCTGTTATTCTGCTAATGGCTATTTTCGGGCTTTTTTGCATCAAACCCATACATGCAATAACAATCGAGCGCAAAGTAATAATTTCCACATCATATTCGACTCCTCAAGATTCTGTGAAATTGAAGTCGCCTGTAAAACCACAGATAAAAGCGACACAAACACGCTTTAAGAGGAGCAAAGCTAACGCGGGGGTCGGACTTCCAAAACCTTCCGACAGTGTGGCCAACCCAACACCGGCCCCCGTCTACGCTGAATTGCCTGAGTTCAAAAAGGAAGTTGCCCGCAAGATTGCACAGGAGTTTCCGGCGCACGCAAGAGAGATGATTGCGATTGCAATGGCGGAGTCAGGCTTGAGGTGTGAGGCGATTAACCACACAGACTCTAACGGAGTGCAGGCTGTTGGGTTGTTCCAAATAAATGATGGTAGGTGGTTTTCTGAACAAGACATCGTTAACCTCATGGATTGCAACCACAACATTGAGCGCGCAAAGCAAAAATATCAGAGCAATAAATTAGCTCCGTGGGGCGCATATTGGAATGGGGCGTACCAACGCTATTTATGGATTTTTGATGAAATATGAGGGGTACACGATTAGCTAAACGCAACAAAAATCAATCGTAGGGCATTTTACGAGCATTTTTAAGCAAAATAATTTGAGTTTCAAACTTTATACAAAAATGATAAACCAAAACTCATTACTCGCATACCAGTCGCTGGACTTAACCAAGAGTCAGAAGCGGGTGTACGAAGTCTTGGCGAGCACGGACAAGGGAATGAGCATGCAACAAGTTGCCAACGAACTCAAAACAGAAAAACATAAGATTTCCGGAAGGTTCGGGGAAATGGTCAAAGATGGGTTTATTGAGGTTGCGGAGCATGTCATCGAAAACGGCTCAAGAGTAGGTGTGTACCGAGTCAAAAAGAAAAAAACATCCGTCATGGAGTGGTATCGGCAGGAGGTTGTGAATCAAATCCGACAGCAAAACAGCATTGTCAATCTGGGCCCTGATGCCCTTTTTTAAGCATGATTACACTCATTTTACCGGAATATAAGGCTATTTCATGGAACCAGTTGTACGCCGGTAGGCATTGGTCAGTTAGGTCAAGCATGGCGCAAGACGCTCATTTTCAAGTAAGGTGTGCGGTCATCGATGCCGGACTGTCGATGGTTGATGTACCTGTGGGGATTGAGATTGTGGCAAACCTGCGCAGATTACTTGACCCCGACAACATTTGCTCAAAAATAATTATTGACGGACTCAAGGGTTTGGTGATTCCAGATGATAGCTCAAGACATGTTCTATGGGTCAAAACACGTTGCGTTAAATCGGTTACTAATTTTACTAACATTCACATCTATCATGAACAAGTCGCTTGAACTCGAAGCTCTTTTGAAGCTCACATGGATTGGTATTGTAGTGACTGTAACATTTTATATCCTCGCAGGATATGTGGGCTTGAGAGTAGACCCGATAATAAGGGGAGGCTGTCGCCCCTGCAACTATGATTTGTGCGTTCCGTTACCAGTTCCAACACCAACTAAATGAAATATAAAGTATTGAAATACATAAACATAGATGCGGTCAGACAGGATACTTTCCTTTGTGAAGACACAGAAGGAAAAAGAGTCTATATAGACTTTTTCACGGATGCTTCATACAAGGGATTTGGTAACCTAAATGGAGAAGTAGATAAGAAAAGAGAATCGTTTGTCGGAAGATATGTTGAAATCAAAGAGCTTTTCCCCTTTATACCCTTGATGTTTGCAAAAAACATAAAACTTTTACCACTTTCAACACCAACCAAATGAAGCTCTTATACTTTTTTGCGATAACCCTGTTGCTTTTCATGGTGGGACAGTTATTGTCAATCTCGGTGATGATACATAACATTATAGATTTGTTGACCAAATGACCAACCTTGAGTCAATGCGCAGATGTTTGAACTTGATGAACGACCCCGATATGCCTGATGATATTAAAGAGGAAGCATGGAGAAAGCTGAACGACATTATAAGTTCCCCAAACCATATGAAGAAAAAAGCAAAGGTCAACAAGCTGAAAAAAGCTGTAACTGCCAAAGCGAAAAAAGCGGTGAAGAAAAAGAAATGACCTCACTCTGCTTCTCAATCTTGGGGAGCAGGAATGAGAACATTTACAAATAGATTGGAGATGGTGACAGTAAAAAGGCATTAGGGTTAGCAATATGCGCTGGACAGACTGTACGAGTCGGTCAAACTAACTCCATCGTTGTCATCTCCAACCTGTTTATAAGTTTTATTTAGAGTTATGACACCTACCAAAGACACACCAATCATAAACGGAAGTTGGGATAGTCCTGCCCCAAACATGGTGGATAGATGGGCTAAACCTAAAGACACACCACATCCGGGTAAAAACATTTTAGTAGATAGAGTAGAATACACACCAAAAGAAACGTGGACTGAAGAACTAAAAGATATGTTATCTGATGCAGGACTAAAGCCTATCCAGTTCAAACTAAACAATCAGGGTGTGCGTATTATCAACCGTGTAGCTCAAGAGCTTAAACTCGCCAAAGCGGAAGGTGCAAGAGAGGTGATAGGGAAGATAGAGAAAATGAAAAGAGGCACAAGTGTGTTGAGGGTTGTGCTTGGTGAAGATGTAGCTTATAACGCACAGTTTAATTTGTTAATAGATTACATTCTCGCCACCCTGCGAGAAGATTACCAGTTAAAAGAAATAAAATGAACACACCAAAAGAAACGTGGGAGTCTCGCTGGAAAGCGTTTCTATTTGAGAACAGTATATGTGATGGAAGCTGTAGTAATCCTGATTGTGGTGGAAAGCGGTTTCCCGAGATACTAGCCTTCATCGCCCAAGAACTTGAACTCGCCAAGAGAGAAGGGGCAAGAGAGGTGATAGAGTGGGTAGAGGAAAGACTAGATGCTTTGAAAGAGGATTTTGGACTCGCCACCCTGAAAGGGAAGGAGGTGAAATAATATGAAGAATAGTCCTGATGATTTAGAAAAAATTAGGATTATCAAGAAAATGTTGATTGATATGCACAGTTCTAATATAGGAATTGTTATACAAGAGGCTTTTAGGCAGGCTAGGAAAAATATGAAAGTAGAGTCTATAAAGGAGTTAGAGTTGTTGAATCGTTTACTGAATAAATCAAATGACCCACACCATTGACGTTTATCAAGAACCAAAAGGCTTCCTGCTCGTTGCGAGTGGGGATTATTCTGACATTGTTTCAAGACTGTCGCAGTATCAATACTCTAAGTATTTCAAAGACATTGCCAAAGTCAGGGCGT
>JAKQDR010000070.1 GCA_029573715.1 bacterium
CGTCAGCCATAATGCTAAGGTCGGCGGCGGGGCGACATTGGAGCGGTGGGCGCGGGTCGAGTGGAAGGCCACGATAGACGCTGGCAAGACCGTGAGCAGCGGGTGTGTCGTACAGGCGAACCATTAGGAGGACACGATGCCAAAGCTCAAAACCAATCCAAATGGGGTCAGCGTCTGATTGACAAATACATCCGCGCCGCGCTTGACCGGGTGGCGGAGGATATGCAGAAGATTGTGGACGCAAACGAGAAATTAGTTAGGGAGTTGAAAGACTATGCAATACATGGGAAGTAAAAACAGGATAGCCAAACATATTTTGCCAATTATGCTTGCAGAAAGAAAACCAGAACAATGGTGGGTCGAGCCGTTTGTAGGTGGTGCAAATATGATAGATAAAGTTGAAGGTAAAAGAATGGGTAACGATAGCCACGAGTTTCTTATAGCTCTTCTTGTTGCTTTGAGAGATGGATATATCCCGCCAACCGATATTGGCAAAGAATTGTATTATGCAATTAAATCAAAGCCACAAGAGTATCCAAAAGAATTGGTTGGATTTGTTGGTTTCCTTTGTTCGTTTGGCGGGAAGTGGTGGGGAGGATATGCGTTTAATAAAAAGGGAGATAATTATGCCGAAAGAGGTAGTCGTTGTCTTGTTAAACAGGCAAAAAATTTCGACGGTATAGTGTTTAAGTCCGGCAGTTACTTAGAATTAGAAATACCCGAAAACAGTCTCATTTATTGCGACCCCCCATACGCTAATACTTGCAGATACAAAGATGATTTTAACCACGATATATTTTGGGATTGGTGCAGGACGCAAACAAAAAGCGGTCATACCGTATTCATAAGCGAATATCATGCACCCAATGACTTTGTTTGCGTAAAAGAAATACAGCATAAAACCATTCTCGATAAAAACTCCCAGTATCCGAGAATAGAAAAACTGTTCAGGTATAAAGCATGAAAATCTATAAAATCACAGAAGCAAGCGAATATCTTGGAGTGTTTCAAACAGTGTGAAGGAGGAAACAATGGAAATAAAACAATTAAAACGTAGGGGCAAGATTTTATGGTTTGTTAGATATGGCCCCGATGCTTCACATATGTGGGATGCAAAGTCATTCACGAAGCTAAGGGAGGCAAGAGAGTTTGCCAAAGAT
>JAKQDR010000298.1 GCA_029573715.1 bacterium
AGCATACCGCAGGGCGGTGGGCGCGAAGCAATCCGCTTACGTGAAACCATCCGCTCCGCTGGTCGCCGTACTGGACATTGAGACCCTGCCGATGATCATATACGCTTGGGGGTTGTGGGATGAACACAACACCATCGAGCAAGTGATCACCGACTCGTGTATGCTCTCGTGGGCGGGGAAATACCTGAACGGCGCGGATATTCACAGCGACGTAATGAGACCTGAGGAAGCCAGGCACCGGGACACGGAGCGGATCACAACGAGTTTGTGGGACTTCCTGCACGGCGTTGACGCGGTGATCGGGCACAACTTTGCCGGCTTCGATGTGAAATATATCAATACGGAGTTCCTAAGACACGGATTACCACCGCTGAAATTTATCATCATTGACACCCTGCAGGTTGCGCGGCAAAACTTCCATTTCTCAAGCAACAAGATGAAGTTTATAAACGACCAGTTGGGTATTAGGAATAAGGTAGATAACAGCGGCTTCCCTTTATGGCGGGCGTGTTCTGAGGGCGAACCAGACGCGTTGAAAACGATGTTAGATTACAACGAGGGCGATATTGGGGCTACTGAGGAACTATTTTACAAGTTACGGGCATATATCAGGAATTTCAACTTTGCCTTATATAACGAGAATGATATACCGCAATGCCCGACGTGTGGCAGCGAAGACTTAACAAGCGAAGGCTGGTACTATACTCCCGCTGGTAAGTGGGAGTCAATGAGGTGCAATAAATGCAAATGTCTGAGCCGGACAAAATACAACGAACTGACAACGGCAAAGAAGAAAAGCCTGCTGGTGAATTCGTGACCGTAGAATTACATTTAGGCGACTGCCTTGACATCATGCGGAATATTCCCGACAAGTCAATTGACGCGGTGATTACTGACCCGCCGTACGGGATTGGAATAGCGAGTAATCCATTCCGCCAAAAGTTTGAAAAACAGGCGTGGGATAACGCGCCAGCGTCACAGAAAATGATTGACGAGATTCAAAGAGTGTCACGGTATCAAATTATTTGGGGTGGTAACTATTTTGACCTTCGACCATCGAAAGGTTTTATCGTATGGGATAAATGCCAGCCTGTAAACTTCTCGTCTTCGATGTGTGAGCAGGCGTGGACTAATCTCAATAAGCCTGCCAAGTTATTTAGGATGGACGTAAAAAGTTATGCAAAAGAACACCCAACCCAAAAACCGATTGACCTAATCAAGTTTTGTATAGCGTTCCTGCCTGACGAAGTTGTAACCATCCTCGACCCCTTCATGGGGTCGGGGACAACGGGCGTAGCGTGTGTGCAGACGGGGCGCAACTTTATCGGGATTGAGATTGACGAAGGTTATTTCAAGATTGCGGAAAAGAGGATACATGAGGCACAACAACAGATGAGGCTACCGATATGAAATCCTTCTACCTGCGCCATATTCTGTACCCGCTAACCATATAATATTTGTTTTCATTCATACTGAAGATATAAACAAAACCAGTACGTTTGTTTATACAATGTAGATACGCCTTTTAATAACTATTAAATT
>JAKQDR010000300.1 GCA_029573715.1 bacterium
TTGATATTATCCATAAAGTTGAAAAGACTCTGCTGCTTTTGAGATATGCTTAGAAACTCTTCGGGCGTATAGTACATGTCTTTCATATTACTGCTGTCGAGTTTGAGAACGCGGAAGCCCGTATCCAGCTTTTCAATACCGGATTTGTCTTTATTATCTTCTTTAACTTTCCTTCCCGCGCGGCGGATACGCTCTTTGCCGATTTCGCAGATGTTAGGGTATCCTGCTCTGGCTGCTTCGGTGTCCTCTCCACATATTTCAGGCAACTGTACCATGATAAACTTGCGCTTGCCGCCGTCTTCGGCGTTTAGTTGCATAACCGCATGGGCTGTCGTCGCAGAGCCAGAAAAGAAGTCAAGAACGATGCTATTTTCATCTAAGTTTGCAATGGTACATAGCAATTTCAATAGTCTGACGGGTTTTGGTCCGTCAAAAACGTCTATATCATTAAATAAAGCTTTTGTTTCTTGTTTACCTTCTTGATTGTGACCTGCTTCAGAATGGAATAACATTGTATTTGGACGCAAACCAGCCTGTACTTCCGACAAAAAAGTCTTTTGCCGAGGCGTTCCATTGCCATCTTTCCCGAACCATATCCTGTTTTCAGACAACAAACGGGAATAGGTGTCTTGACTCACGCTCCAATGTCTGCCGTTTGGCGGTAAGCATTTACGCCCGTTAGGTGTTATGATTTCATATCTTGACTTATCAGAGCCAGACTTTGCTTGTAAGGCCACAGATGTCCATACACCGCGTGGGTCATTGTCAGGATTTGAGTATCCCTGCGGTATTTCATCTCCGCGAGGCAATAAGCCAATTCTCCATCCATTCTCATTGTTGAGGATGTTATTTTTGCAATAGCATAAGATGTGGTCATGCATCGTTGAAAAATAGGTAGCATCATTTGTGCGAGAAAATTTCTTTTGCCATATCAAATCTGCAATGAAGTTGCTAGCTCCGAAAACCTCATCACATACTTTTCGTAGTTGAGCGACTTCACCGTCATCAATGCTAATAAAAATAACTCCATCCTCAGTCAACAAATCTCTTGCTATCCGCAGTCGCGGATAAACCATATTCAGCCAGTCAGTATGGAACCGACCGTTGCTGTCGAGATTTTTGACCAGACGATTACCTTGTTCGTCATATTGACCGTCACGCCCTAAGAACGAATCCGCATCCTCAGCAAAGTCGTCCTCGTAAATGAAGTCATTTGAAGTGTTATACGGTGGATCGATATATATCATTTTCACTCGATTGAGATATGTCTCTCTAAGTAATTTCAAAACATCTAGGTTATCGCCCTCTATGTAGAGATTCTCGGTCGTGTCAAAGTCAACACTTTCCTCACGACATGGGCGCAAAGAAGCTGCAAGCGGCGCATTGGCAAGCAGTATGCTCTTACGCTTGTCCGGCCATGTGAATTGATAGCGTTCTTCACGCCCCTCAACAACGTGGGCGTTGATTTCCTGCGCCAGCACATCCTTGTCAATGGCGCGAACGACCAAACCGTTCTCATCTATAGTTTCGGTAACAGCGTTAGGGAACAATGCGGCTAGGGCAGCGAATTTCTCGTCCGCGAGGGACGGGGTTCTCATTGCGAGTTTTTCGGGGTTATTCATTGGATGTTCCTCCTAACTCTATCTTCAATCTTCTTATCTCCTCAGCAAGTTCCCATTTCCTGCGGGGTTGGCGTTCGATCATTGCTTTCTTTTCAAGGGCGGTTATTTGCTTCAGTAACTTCTCTTTGCGGCTGTTTTCAGCTATTGTCGCGTCAAGGTCTACGCCATCTGTCAGATCGATACCGCCAATCTGCGCGATGATATTCTCCCAAACAGCTTCAAGGTCAAGTCCGTTCAAAGATAGCTTCCAGTCGGCAAGTGGCTTGCTTTCGGACATCAGCACCTTTTCGGCTCTATAAACGGCAAGCCGTGCAGTGTCTTCCGATTGAAGAACGAACAGCATACGCTGGTCAATCAACTTTGACAAGAGGACAATATTCTTCTTGTCGCACTCGGTGGTCTTCAGCGCAACCAGAACAACATAAACCGCTGAAACGCCCGCGCTTTCCTTTATCGCCACTGTCTGCGGCGAAATTTCATGGACAATTGACATTCGGTTAATCTGCTCATCAAACAGCTTTCGGTCGGTAGGCGATGGCTTGAACCTATCGTATATCACCTTCTTAGGAAGGGCTTTTGCGAGCTCGGTTGCCTTTGGCAGGCCTAACATACAAGCTACCTCACTTTACAGCCACGAAGCAGACCAGTTCAAAATCGTCCAATCCGTCAATTGTTTTTGCAGCAAGGGATATTGGCTTGCCTAAAAGGAAGCTGTCGATGGAATCTTCCTCGTTCAAATCAACAACGGACTTCACGGCAAAGCAGAGCAGGTCGGAGTAATGCTGCATATTCCTGCCATCCTTTGTCTCTGCGTTAAACTGGCGGCACAGTTCGTCAAGCGGTTTTTCATTGCCCTTGCAAAGCTGACGGAGCGCGTCAAGCAGTTTCTTTGGCTGCAGGTGGTCGATATAAATCGTCGGCTCGTCATTGGGGTTATCGCCATCCACCACATAGACCATATAAAACGGGTGCAGCTGGTTCTGGTTGTGGATATTTATCTTGGCGTTGCGGTTTTTCAGGATGAAGATTGTGCCTTGCGGCGTGTCGGCGGTAGCCTCTACCACCGCGTGAAGACCAAACGGGGTATTGTCAAGTTCTCCATGGTTCTTGACGTATTTGAGCAAGTCGAGCCGAAATTCATTCAGTCCCAAATCCATAATGGAAACGCCAGACTGCATTTCCTCTATGTCCACGACTTCGTTTTGAAGTTTCTCAAGCTGCGCTTTGCGGTATTCAAGGTCACCTTGTTCTTCGGGGTCAATGGGGTTGTCGTCGCCTGTTGATGTCATAACGGAAGCCTTCATACGCGTCTCCACGCGTCCTTTGAGTTCAAGGTACTTATCAAGGTCGATATTAGGCCAAAAATTTACAAGTTGTATTTTGTCGTTATGGCTTCCGATACGGTCTATACGTCCAAACCGTTGAATGATGCGCACCGGGTTCCAATGAATGTCGTAGTTGACACAGAAGTCGCAGTCTTGGAGATTTTGTCCTTCCGATATGCA
>JAKQDR010000301.1 GCA_029573715.1 bacterium
CGATTGTTGACGGCAGAAAGAATCTGCTCATACTTACCCATGATGACCAAAAGAAACGAGCCAGAAACGCCCGGCAAGATCATGGCACAAATGGCAATGGCGCCGCTTACAAAGAGTGCAAGAAGTGTGTTTGGTGTTTCAACCGGAACGGCACCAACGATGATATACGCCAGCACCGCAGTGACACCAGCGGCAATATAATCGTGCATGTCCCATGTCACTACTCGTTTGCTCACTACATAAACGGAAGCTAATACAAGGCCAAAAAAGAATGCCCATAAAAACTGCGGATACGTATTCAGCAGGTATGCAAATGCTCGGGCAAGAGTGAAAATGGCAGTCATAAGCCCCAGCCCAAGAGGTATGACAAATCGAAAAGGTACTGACTGCCAAGCAGCCCGCCACTTTCCTTGTAAAAATAATTTCAACGTAGTACCACTTACTGTTTTGATGCTCTGGATAAGCTCTTCATAAATTCCCATCAAAAAAGCCACAGTTCCACCCGATACTCCCGGCACGATGTCAGCCGCACCCATGGTAAAGCCGGTCAAAAATAATCGAAAAAAACGATTGTTTCGTATCCATGATCGTATAGATGGTTTATGCATAAGACTCTTAGTATAGTAGAAAATTGTAAAATAGTTCCTCTTACGATCGGACTCTGGCAAGATAGTCATGCAGTAAGCTCATTAAGATTTTCGGCACTTTTTGCATGGTTGACGCATCCTGCACATATGCGATGCGAATTTGTGACCTCCCGGGGTCTTTCGCATAGTTTGATTGTGTGTAAAAACCTGACATGGGAGAAAGAAGCAATGTAAACATTTCTCCTTCAATTTCACAGCCACCTTTTTGCGCACAAAATACACAAAAATCATGCGCTTCAAATGACTCGGGCACGAGCGCCCGTACATCAACAACACAGTAGAGTGAAGATTCGGGAGCAGTAACGATTAATCGAGGCTCACTCGTTTGCAATCCTTGTACAAGCGCACGACTCATGGTTTCATAATATGTTCGCTGTATGGCAAACCACTCATGCAGTTTTTCCACGTTCTCATGAGCAATCGCTCCAAATATATATTGCCCTATCGCACTGGCACAAAGCGTCACCGTGTGTTCTGCCACTGTTTGCGTATGCAAGAGCTCATTATCCGTGACCATGGCGCCTATGCGCAACCCACACGCGTTCCAAACTTTTGATACGCTCTCAATACTCACTCGCTTGCCTTCAATGCCGGGCACCTTTGCCGTGTCAATGCGCCACACCGACGCAAGCTTCTGCGCACCGTAGTGTAGTTCACGATACGCTTCATCACTTACCATCCATATATCATGGCGCACACAGAGAGCGGCGAGTGAATCTATGGTGCCTTGATCAAGCATGGTACCTGTCGGATTATCATAGGGAATGATGAGCAATGCACCTGGTCTGTGTGTGGAAATAAGTGCTTCAACTGCATCGACATTAAGTCGGGTAAAGGTTCCATCAGATCCAAGCTCTCGAGGCACCGCAACCACAGGCACACCAACGCGTGATGCCATGGTGTGGTAGTTGGAGTAAATGGGGTCGATAACCAATAGCGGCCTGTTCTTATCACACACACCCAAAATGATGAGCTCCATCGCCTCACTTCCTCCGCTGGTGATATGCGTAAATAGCGCAGTCGTATCAACACCGCTTGCCTCAAGTACACGCTTCATGGCATCATTCGCTTCTGGTGTACCGACTGTTGGAGTGTAGCGCACAATTCCATCTGCAAAGGGGCTCTCGGAAGAGGTTAAGTTGCACATCCGCTTTTGCATTGCGGGATGCATGGGGAGTGAAACATTTCCCACTGCGACATTGATGGCTTTCACACCATCAGTGCGCGATTCAAACGCTATTTGTGCCTGCCGAATTGCAGAGGGCTCGATGTGATGATATCGTGCCGAAAGAACTGGCATATTATACCTTTAACAATTAATTATTTCTTTTATAAACACTCAACGGAATCCGCGACTGTTTTGGCAAACGCGCTGATATCTTCATCCGACTTATGCGAAACACCCAGGAGCGTAAGTGGTGGTGCAAACTTCATCTGACATAACGCAAATGTGCTCTCAAGCGGGCGCAACAGCTCATCTATGGTATAGCGATTGTAGCCTGTTGCCGTATATGCTTCCTCAGGGCCAAAAGCAGAAAGAACCACTTGCACGATTTTCCCTTTAAGCTTATCCCCTCCCTCACCATACGCAAACCCATATTCTAGCACCTTATCTTGCCACTCCTTAAAAAGTGCGGGGGTGGAATACCAATAAAACGGGGTCTGCACAACCACAACATCAGCACGAAGCAAACTTTGCTTCTCGCGCTCCACATCAACGCGCCAATCGGGATATGCTTCATACAGTATTCGCGTTTCAACCCCCTCTTTGCCCTGAAGGGCATTTATGACAACTTTATTTACTCGTGATTTTGCAAGGTTGGGATGGGTGACTATATGATAGATTGATTTCATAGAAACAATGACAAATAGTAATCTGGCCCTATTCTAACATACTCCTCTCCATGAGATGAGCAATACACGAGTCGGGTTTCCGAGCTCATGAGGTACATGATTGACAGAATACTTTCAGTACCCGTTAACCAAAATATACAGCAATAGAATGCTAAACACACCAATCGCTATCAATATCAAAAAATTGCGAAACTCTCACGTGAAAATTCTTTGCCACTATATATGGGGCCCACCCAACTTTGCACAATAGCAATAATAATTGCCACCAGTCCTAATACATAAATTAATAGTGTAGGCTTTTTCTTCATTGGTATTCATGAGATATTGATCACCATTAATCTAGTACAGCTATGAGTTTAAAATAAAGACAAATATGCAATTAATAGTCGTGCCTATGCATGGTAACTCGCTTCTGGCGTGCAGTTCATTGACAGCTTAATATGAGCTAGGGGCAAAGCGCTCTATAAGCGAATTCTCAAAATTAATACTGGCTCCATAACCAGAATCAAGAATAGCTGTTTCGAGTATTTTGTCATACCCAGTTAAAATGGCTATACCTACCAAAATAATCAAAACTCCAAATGCTCGCTTAACATTATCCGCTGTGCCCATGTGACTAGTAATTTTTTTCACCAATTGACCACCAAAGAATGCGATGAGAAGTAGTGAGAATACAAGGCCCATGGTAAACCCTAGAAGATAAACAAAACCCACGAGAAATCCTGCCGGAATAATAGTGGCGATGATAAAAAGATAGGTAGGCGAACAAGTGGTAAAGACCGGACCCAGAGCAAAGCCAATCAGAATATCGCCCGTATAGCTTCGCTTTTTACGCCCCGCGCTAATGGCACTACTCCCAACACTGCTGATTTTTTGCACCAAGGGAATACGCGCCCAAAGTGCTGGAAATACTATAGCTAAGCCGACCATAATAATTATACTGCCCGACAATACGCTCCAAAATGCTGTGGGGACGGCAATAAGAAACGTCGTCGCTTTTAACAACAAAGTAAACACCACAACTGATATTGCCAATGAGCTTATTACAACTATAGCTTTTCTTGATATGCGACGTTCATCATTTCCTGAAGCTCCAATCACAATTGGGAGGAGGGGTAATATACACGGCGCCAAGACCGTGAGTATTCCCGCCAGTATTGCTATGAACAAAAAGACCATATTACTGTATTTGGGAAAGTAGATTTTCAAGCCGTGGACTTCCATTCCATTTTTTGATTTGATTACCGTCTTGATCCACCTGAACCAACGTATGTTGTGTGGTAACGCCGTACTTTTTCTTTAATTCCGTTTCTGAGTCATAATCAACTTTGAGGATGACAACTCCCGACGGGATTGCGCTCAAATTTTGCTCGATATCCTGGCTAAGAGCGCGACAAGAAGGGCACCATGCCGCATGGAAAAACATCACCACATCGTTTGTTGCTGCCAAAGCAATCTTTTCCGCACTATACACCTGATATGATCCTGCTGTTGTGGTAACCGTTTCTTGAGCCGTTGGTTGTTCGGACAGTGATGATTCATTACGTGATGTCTCACTTTGCATTACTGACACATTACTTACAACTTCATTGGTTTTGGACGTCTCTCTATTCAAGGCAAATAATCCCATTACTATAAGTGCGATAATCCCAATTGTAATCATTATAGTTTTTCCCATGGTATTCATTATTAATATATTAAAAAATTAAGTTAAGTATTCAAGTTTCATTCTGAACAACTAAAATTTGAAACAAACTAAAAAGATTGGATTATTATGATAATAACCAAAATATACACAACTTAGCTCTTTCATTGAGGGCTGACCAATAGCCAAAAGTAAATCATAAACCTCACATAATATAGCGGCTTATACGAAGTTTACAACAATACCGAAGATATTGAAAGTAAATTTGGATTATCCTCTAGGCATAACTGATTTTGGCAGTCGTGTCTGCCCGACCAAATTGAAAGCTTTGACAAAATAGCAGGTTTTATCTTATGTATGAAAATGCGATGAGCGAATAGCATATATACTATGCCCAACTTGATCCTTAGTGACTAAAAAGGGCCAATAGTTAGGATGCAACGTGGTCGACCGAAGGGAGAAGTTCAGAATTATTTTTTTTATCAATCATTTGGACATTCAAATTCAACTTCATCTAAAAGTTTTATGTCTTCACAACTCAAGCTCCACCCAATGGCATCTAGGTTTTCTTTGAGATGATTAATACTTGTGGACTTGGGGATAGCAATAATATTCTTTTTGGAAACCAGCCAATTGATAGCAATCTGAGCCTTGGTCTTGCCATACTTCCTAGATAAACCATCAAGCAATGAATTGGGCTTTAGCAAGAAGCCTCTTTCGATAGGCCTATATGCCATTATGATGATATCATTTTCTTGGCAGTAGGGAATAATTTCTGATTCCATATTGATACAGCTACCTACATTGTTAGTATTACGATCAAGATTAATATTTCTTGTGGCAAGGTTATATGGAATTTGATTGGCAACGATTTTATTCTTTGAGTATCTTTGAGCTTCTTGCATTTGCTCAACAGAAAAATTGCTGGCACCAATAAATTTTATCAATCCTTGTTCGACTAAATAATCCATAGCTTTCATCGTTCCTTCTATCGGTATTTCGGGATTCGGAGCATGGATAAGGTAAATATCAATAAAATTTGTTTGCAATTTTTCTAAACTTTTTTTGCAAGAAGCGATTACATCGTCATACTTCAAGTTGGTTTTGAAAACCTTGCTGGTGATAATAAGTTTAGTTCTATCAAAATCTTTTATTGCGTTGCCAATCAATTCCTCAGTGTGTCCAGCACCATAAAGTTCTGCTGTATCAATATGTGAATAGCCCAATTCAATTGCATCCTTGATAGCTTGCACCGCTTTTTCGTCGTTTGATGAATCGGTTTCCATAAAGCCACCGATTCCCCAAGTCCCAAGCCCAATAACAGGAATTTTAAAGATGTCAGTAAGATTTTTATAATCCATAAGCATTGATATGATTATACGTTAATAAAACTATTGATGGAAAGTCCAAATTCCCTTAAATCTTAAAAAAATTAATTCTGAATTTCACATAACGTTCATTTGTATCTGAAGTTTTTGCCCGTTTCATCGGCATTTATTGTCGATTTATTAGTAGCTTTTCAACGTTCGACGTTTGTTGATTAACCACCATTAGAGGGCAAAAATTTGCGTGAAAGATTCTTGATGTTCCTTAATTTTTTTATAAAAGTATCAAGAATCTTGAACCAGATACAAATTGTTAAGTGACCCGAAGGGCAAGGATTTGCTTTCTTCGAGCTTTATTTATTTGTACTTTCGTCAAAGTCCTCCATTCGTCCTTTGTTTCACCTCACCTCAAAAAGCAAATCTGCAGAGTTTCAAAAAAGATAACTAACGGACCTTTTTATATTGGTTTATCGTCCACTTTGGAGCATTGACTAACACAAGTTTTAAATCTTTACCTTCGACCCAATATTTTTCAGCTTTTTTAAAATGATAAACATCACCTGCAATGATTTTGAAATCACCGAATTCTGAGTGTACAACACCTGATCCACCCGTGACATAATATATTCCCTCACAATCCAAATTTGAAACTCTATCAATATCCGGGTATCTTCCATTTATATATGCAGTTGCAAAGCTAAGTAACTTACTTGGGAAATCATAGCCCCAGACGGTACACTGATCAGATTTTGTGTCTTTTTTTGTCTGTGATTTGGAAATTAACATATTTTATAATTAATTAGTTAGTTATCTTTTTTGAAATTTCATTTAACTAGTGTATATACGAATATTTTGCGTATAAACAACTAGAAACATAACATAACTGATATAATCGATACTATCATGCTCATTCCAAAACTGCAACAAGAGATGAAGATATCGGGCTTTAGTGCAAGCACAATTAAATCCTATATCAATTGCGTGAGGACCATATACGCACACTTCAAGAAGCCACTTGATCATATTTCTGCAAACGAATTCAAATCATTTTTAGAGATATTGGCAGACAAAGGATATTCCCCCTATTCTCTCAATCAGTATCACGCTTCATTGAAGTATGTCATGGCAAAAGTGTATGGAAGGCCGTCTCACTTTCATTTCCCTTATGCCAAACGACACAAGAAGTTGCCCATCGTATTGTCACGTGTTGAAATAAGAAAGATTATCAATGCTTCAAAAAACTTTAAACACAAACTTCTGCTGTCGCTTGCCTATGGAGCAGGCTTACGAGTAAGCGAAGCCATATCTTTAAAGGTATGGGATTTAGATTTCGACGAACTCACTATTCATATCAAACAAGCAAAAGGCAAGAAAGATCGAATCAGCATGATCCCGGAGAGTATCATAAGTGAATTGAGGCAAATGGTCGCCGGCAAGGAAAAATCCAATTATGTCTTTGCAAGCGAACGGGGTGGTAAATTATCCACAAGGACGGCTCAGAAAGTTTTTGAGAATGCTTTGAAGGTTTCCGGTATTAGAAAAGACGCCACGTTTCATTCACTCAGACACTCGTTTGCGACCCACTTGCTGGAAAATGGCACCGATGTTCGCTATGTTCAAGAACTGCTGGGGCATCAAAACATAAGAACCACACAACGATATACTCAAGTCACCAATCCGCACCTGAAAAATATCAAGAGCCCATTGTGAAAATAATATGTTCGGTTAGAGGCAGTTTTTCAGTATCTCATTTGATTTGGCTACTGCGATACCACTGTTTTGATTATGCCAGGATATGCTATCGATTGCATCAAAGTTTACCCATTTATATTCAGTATGTTCACTGCTCAATACAATTTTTTGCTCCCTGGATAATTTGCATAAATAGAACACAGCATACTTTCTTTCGGCTTCAAATCCCCATCTGGCGGTGTGAATCGGAGAAATTACTCCAATTGTTAAATTAGTCTCTTCCAGTATTTCTCTTTGCAAACCGAACTCAGGTTGATCATCGACATTAAGCATTCCACCAGGCAACATCCAAGCTTCATGTGGAAACATCTCCGTAGCAGCTAACTTCAAAATCAGAAAGTCTCCTTTCTGATTTACAACGACACCATATTCTCCGATTGAGCATATTAATTTCTTCATGGTTTACTATATAAAATCATACTCATGTGATTTGCGAAATGAATTTTATATTACAAATATAATTAGATATGTTTTGTGTGTTGTGATCGATGAACTATTGTATGCAATTACCCGACTTTATTGAACACATATTTTTCAAATATCTCACGTGTGGCTGGCCACACATTGATACTTTTCATCTCCTCTCTGGTGAAAAATCTGGCATCTAATAGCTCAGCTTTATTGACATTAATATTTGTGCTATCCACGCTACACACATACCATGAGGTTTTTTGGTCTTTCACATCTCCTGTCGATACTGATAACTTTTCAGCTCTTTTGACATTCATACCAAGCTCCTCATAGATTTCTCGTTTTAAAGCAGAGAACTCATCTTCATTATGTTTCACATGTCCCCCGGGTGGGTAATAATACCCGGTGAATTCTCCAAAGTACTTTTTGGAGGCAACCAATAAATATGACAGTGGATTGTCTTTTATGATTATTCCTACGACAACATGTTTCATATTTTAAATAATTGTGAGGATTCGTCCACCCTATGGCGG
>JAKQDR010000305.1 GCA_029573715.1 bacterium
AAGTGGATATAAAAAGTTCCCGCACGACTGGTGCGGGTGTCTATATCTCTTTTTTTTCGCCGCCTGGGAGGGCGGCACACCATGAAGAAAATCGTATTATTGCTCGCCGCCCTGGTGGCGGTGAGCCTGCTGGTAGCGGGAGCTGGGCCCGCATCAGCAGACTCAGTGGCCCCGGCTCCGTCGGGTCAATGCTTCTGGAGCCCTCTCGCAGACGGGTGTGTTCAGGAGACAGAGGGCGGAACGGACATCGAAGCCTGTACCGATCCGGCCGGATGTCCTAAGCCCGATTGTTTTCCCCTAGCGGTGATGATTCCTTTCGCCACCGCCTTCATGTTGTTTATCGGGAGGCGGCTGGGGCTCTTTTAAGTCTCCACTACTTCCCGCCCTCCCGCACGGGGGAGGTTCGCCCCGGTGGGTCGGCCCGTGCACCGATCCGGCCCACCACACGCTCTCGGAAACCCCTCACCTTCATGCTGATGAAGGTGAGGGGCAACCATTTTTTGTTTCAATACTACACATCTTCAGACTGTGGATTTGAAAGAGAATAACATACCTATATGAGCGAAAAGCACTTCTCGACCAAGATTTCAATGAGTCTGTCGAACTGCTCGAAGAATGCAGGTTATCGTTCGAGTGAAATCGAGAACCCCCTGTTATCGTTCGAGCGAAGTCGAGAACCCCATCTTTGTTCTTTATACCTTTATCTTGTTTCTATATACGGTTCGAGTGAAATCGAGAACCTACATATATGATGTTACATTCACTAATTCTCTCTTACGATTACATATTGACACATATAAAATTATTCAGTACAATCTAGTTATGTTTAGCACCAAAGTATACACTCCAGAACAAGTTGCAGAGCTCTTACAACTCTCCAAAAATACTGTTTATAAGCTTATCGACCGCGGTGAGATTGTCGCCAAACGTATCGGCAACACATACCGTATCCCCTCTCAGTCTATCTCATTTGTATTCACCGGCCTGGATTTCGATCTGTATTCTGCAGAGCATCAAGATAGAAAAAACCTTGATGATGTGACATCTTTACTGAAGAAGGCTCGCAAATCATTATGAAATCTCGCACTCCAATTTTCATAGATTCCGATGTAGTGTTATCTTCCCTGCTTTCCCCAACCGGAGCCGCAAAAATGCTTATGCATCTGCCCTCGGTCATTCGCTTCACCAGTAATCTGGCGCTCACGGAACAATCAATCGTCACTGAAAGACTGGGGATAGATGCAAATGAGCATACACATCTTATGAAGAAGCTCTTTTTTATCACCCCTCTTGATAAAGACTCCGTGAAACAATATGCACATGCCGTAAACGATCCTTTCGATGCGCATATCGTAGCAGGTGCTGTTGCTTCAAAAACAAAATTTCTCGTCACATACAACACAAAAGACTATCATCAAGAGGTTATCAATAAATCATGGAACATCATCGTTATTACCCCGGGGTTCCTGCTCCAGTACCTCCGCTCACGATAACGTGACGAATCGGCGCGTTCGCTTCCTCGATACTGTTCGAGCCAAGTCGAGAACCCTTTGTTATCGTTCGAGTGAAATCGAGAACGATCCATCTTTGTTCTTGATACCTTTATCTTGCATCTTCATATGGTTCGAGTACTTTCACTTCTCGACTAAGTTTACAGTGAGTCTATCGAACTGCTCGAAGAATACAGATTATCGTTCGAGTGGAGCGAAGCAAAATCGAGAACAAATCGTTTCTTTCCTCTCTTTCCTCATTGTGTCTTGGTGTGCAACAGTGTTATTATGATGGGGTATGTTCCAACAGGTAAGTTATCTCCAGATACGCACTGCCAAAGATGACGAAACCAAGCCCGATGCGGCCCAACAACTGTTCTCTTCCCTGCTCCCCGCTCATGTGGGCCTCGTGAAGCGCGCGCTGTTTGGCATCCCTCGAACCTACGGCTTTGAAATATACCTGCTTGGGCAAACCGTTTACTTTTATGCCGTGTGCCCGCACCGAAAGGAAACATTTGTCAAGAGTCTTGTTCAATCAGCCTATCCCAAATCATCACTTGTCGCAACCACCGACCCGCTTGATATCGTGCTAAAAAGCAAGCTTCTTCTGCCTGCTGAAATGCAACTCGCCCGCCCCTATTACTTACCCATTCGAACATACAAAGAGCTCGGTGATATGGACTCGCTCACAAGCCTCCTTGGTTTTCTTTCCAAGCAAGGCCCCGAAACCCGAGTGGCAATTCAAATTCTGGTGAGCCAGACGCACTTTAATTGGCAACGATCTGCCAAATCGCATGGCAAACAAAAAGTCTACGATGCCGAAAAAGGCACCTACAGCGAAAAACAGGTGGAAAGCACCTCGCTTATCGGCACCAAAGCCGCATTGCCGGGTGGCAAAGTGGCATTTCGCCTTATTGCCGGCACCGATAATACTGAGCTGGGCTATGAAGCGCTGGAGTCTGTCATATCAGGCATTGCCGGCACCTATGGCGCATTGGGAATTGGTGAGGGCAATCAATTTAAGCTGCGCAAAGTTCTTGTCACTAAAAAGGCATTCATAAAACGCGCCAAAGCACGCAAAACAATGTTTTTCGAGAAGAAAAATCAGATTCTCAACGCCGCAGAGCTTGCAACCATCTGGCACCCAACCGGCAAATCTGTATCAGGCATCAAAAACATCCGCTGGGGCAAACAGCTCCCTGGAGAGCCCCCCATTAGCCTTCCGGTGGCGAGCCACATGGGTGATGAGGAAAAACAAAAGACAAACTTTTTTGCGCGAACTGAATTTAAAAACGAAGATACCATATTTGGCATCAAAGAAATAGATAGACGGCGCCACATGTACATCATCGGAAAAACAGGCGCGGGTAAATCCACCCTCATCGCCAATATGGCAATAGATGACATCAGGCGTGGGCGTGGCATCGGCATCATCGACCCACATGGCGATCTGGCAGAAACCATCCTCGATTACATCCCCAAGCGCCGCATGAATGATGTGGTGTATTTGGAGCCCTTTGACACCGAGCGCCCCTTCTCACTGAATGTACTTGAGGTAAAACACCAACAACATCGTGACCTTATCTCATCAGGCATTGTGGCTATCTTTGGCAAACTCTATGCAAATAGCTGGGGGCCTCGACTTGAGTATATTTTGAGAAATACCGTCGTAACGCTCTTAGAACTCCCTGAAGCGACACTTGTGGATGCGCTTCGCTTGCTATCAGATAAAAAATGGCGGGATAAAAAACTTCAACAAGTCAATGATCCAGTCATGCTCAACTTTTGGAAATATGAATTTGATGCATATACAGATAAGCTTCGCACGGAAGCAATCTCTCCTATTCAAAACAAAATCGGGCAATTTGTTACTTCACGTATGATCCGCAATATCATCGGCTCCACCAAATCCACTATTGACCTCCAAACCATTATGGATGAAGGAAAAATCCTCATCCTCAACCTTTCACAAGGCAAACTTGGCGAAGATAACGCATCGCTTCTGGGCGCCATGATAATCACTCAAATACAGCTTGCCGCTATGAATCGCGCATTCACCAAGGAAGAGCATCGCAAAGACTTTTTCCTCTATGTGGATGAGTTTCAAAACTTTGCAACCACGTCATTTGTGAAAATACTTTCAGAAGCCCGTAAATATCGCTTGGCACTTACCCTTACCAATCAGTATATTGAACAGCTTGATGAAGATATTCAGCGCGCCGTGTTTGGCAATGTCGGCACGCTCATTAGCTTTGTTATGGGCAGCCGTGATGCGGAACTTTTTTCAAAAGAATTTGCAAGCCTCTATACCCCAGCCGACCTCGTGAACTTGGGAAAGCACGAAATACTGCTCAAGCTCTGTATTGACAATATGACATCACCTCCCTTCCCCGCAAAAACACTCGCACTCCCGAGCCTCCGCAATGAAAACCGAGAGAAGATAATCCGCCTTTCAAAAGAGCGTTATGGGCGCAAAATAGAGGATGACTCGGTCTCCAACTCCACCCAATAGCGCACCACCTCCCCCATCCGCAAGCCGGGCAATAGATGGCACGATCCTTCTTGAGAGCATAGGAGGAGAATTTCACTTTCTAATAAATCTCTATGCGGTGAGATGAGGAGCGAAAAAACTCTTTGCTTGAAATTCCCCTCCTCACTTGAGCAAAATATGAAGGGGAGTTAGGTCAGCACGACAAGCTAATAATTATCATTCCCCTCCTCAGTTGAGTTGAGGATCCTATCGGGTAACTTACACGAATACGATAAGCTTAGAATTATAATTCCCCTCCTCAGTTGAGGAGGGGTGCAGGGGTGGTTGTAAACAAATGCAACACATTATCTGATTGGGAATACAACCTTATTGTTGAGATTCCCCTCCTCAGTTGAGGAGGGGTAAAGGGGTGGTTGTCATAAAAGCGCGGTAGCTTGTTGACTGACGAACAATCATCCTCGCCCGCCTATTTTGTAGACTTTTTACCCGCCTGTACTTTCGCCCGCAAAAAGGAAAGAACATAGCCCACAAATGCAACGCCAAGGGCTTTAAGTTGCGAGGAGTTGCTATCTTTAAGATACGAAATAACCCGCATGGGAGCTTCACGTTTCAGCGCATTGACTTTCCGCACCATCGAAACCACAAAAGCCACCACAAATATAAGGAATGCGAAAGAAAACAAGAAAAAAATGATGCCGAGGGTATAAAAAATGCTCGCAAGATCTATCATATGAACAAAAAACTAAGTAACAAATTTCTTACTCTATCAGGCTTCTTTCGATGTCATCTCATTATTCCTCAAACGAATTTGAGAACCCTCAATTCACCTCTTCATTCCAAACCACGCCTCAGGCCGCTATTTTTGGCTTTAAAACTTTCTTTGCCTTCTCTGTTTTTTTAACTTCACCCTCAAACTTGCTCAACATGTTTTCTTTGAGCTTTTCCATCTGTTTGGCGCTCGCCTTGACGCGCGCTCCAACCGATGCGACTGTTTCATCGACATATTTAGTAAATTTCTCCTTGTCCAATGACTCAACTTCGGATTTAACCTCATCAAGCTTGGCGAGCACTTCTGTGCGCACTTCTGCGATAAGTCGCATACCCTCCTCAGTCACTTCGCCAAACAATTCTTTTGCTTTTTCTTCCACCTCACCCTCTTGGATTGATTTTTTCACTTTTTCATACAGTTCCATTGCTTTTTTTCTGTTTTCTTCACCAGTTGTGGGTGTCAAAAAGAGTGCTGCAACAGCGCCTGCAATCGCACCAAACACAAGCCCTATCCCGAATCCGTCTGATTTTTTTTGATCACTCATAAGTAATATGGTAATTTACAACACAATCATCATACCCAATGTGGCTGCAAAACGCAACAACAGCCACATGGAAACACTGTGCTAATCTACATCTTGACAAATCGAACCACTGTTCGATATACTCCCCCATATGCGCAAAGCCAAACAATCTCTTGCCCAAAGACTGAATCTGCTGAAAAAATTTTTCCACCAACACAAACGGCTTCCTGATTATAAAGAAATGATGGCGCTTTTTAACCTCACCTCTAAAGGCACGATCGCCTATGCCGTTGAGCAGTTTGTAAAGGCTGGATGGGTATACAAAACGTTGGATGGCAAGATTGCGCCAACCTCAACATTCTTTAACATCCCCCACCTAGGGCATATCAGGGCAGGTATCCCGCTTCCCGCCGAGCCCACCGAATATGCAACATTTACATTGCACGAATATGCCCTTGCAAAGCCTGAAAACGTATATGCCTTGCGTGTATCCGGTGACAGCATGATCGACGCAGGCATTCAACCGGGAGACACCGTCCTTATCGATGCACAACGCACACCCGTCAAAGGTGACATCGTCGCAGCATATGTGGATGGTGAATGGACACTCAAATATTACATCCCAAAAGGATCCACTGTCTGGCTTATGCCCGCCAATGCTTCGTATAAGCCTGTCACCCCTCAAAAAACGCTTGAAATAGGCGGTGTTGTGGTGAGTTCATTCCGCACATATCATTAATTTTTGATTCTATGAGAGAAATGGTGCATGAGCGAGTCAGCGTTATCAGTGTTTTCAGCCGCGAGAAAGGCACCGTTATGCCGGTAAAGTTGCGCTGGCAAGCTAAAGAATATCGCATGATTAAATTGGGATATTACCATAGAGTGCCCAACGGACGATTTGTAAACCACATTTTTCATGTCACCGATGGCACCACCGATTTTCGTCTCAGATTTGAAAGCGAAACACTTCATTGGATATTGGAAGAAGTCACCGATGGCAATGCTTCTTAACCACAACCGACCTCTTGTCATGCATATTGATCTCAACTCGTGTTTTGCGACAGTGTGCCAACAGGCATTTGTGCATTTGCGCCATAAGCCCTTGGTTATTGCCGCCTACGACAGTCCAAGCGGGTGCATCGTTAGTCCTTCCATAGAAGCAAAACAACTGGGCATTAAGGTGGGCATGAGAGTGCGCGAGGCCCGACTCATAGATAAAAACATCATCGTGCGCACGCCCGACCCATACATGGTGCGCGACGTGCATCAAAAATTTAAACGTATTTTTCATGAGTACTCACCCAAAGTGACACCAAAATCAATCGATGAGGCGGTGCTCGACTTTCATGGCATGGAACTGTGCCTCAAGCGAGATTTAGTAGATGTTGCCCAAGAAATTAAACAAAGAATTCGTGCCGACATTGGTGAATATATCTCTTGTAGCGTGGGCATTGGAACAAACCGTTTTCTCGCCAAAACCGCAGCTTCACTCAAAAAACCGGATGGGCTTGAAGTCATACACCATGCTCGCATATCTGCAGTGTATGGCCGGCTGTCCCTGGTTGATTTACATGGGATAAATACACGATTTGCAGCTCGGCTAAACGCTGAGGGCATTTTCACTCCCCTGCAATTACTAGAGGCTTCTTGTGATACTTTGCAGTACAGGGTGTTTAAAAGTATTGAAGGCATTCGTTGGTACAAACGGCTCCGAGGATATGAGGTGGATGATATCGATTGGAGCAGAAAAAGCTTTGGTCAAGATTATTCCCTAAGCAATCATACGGCCGACCCACAAAAGATCGCACAAATTCTCATGAAACTATGCGAAAAAATGGGACGTCGGCTCAGAAGAAGTGGGCATACGGCGAGCGGGGTGCATGTTGCAGTTTTACACAAAGATTATACGCACTGGCACAAAGCCTACATGAGGACCAAACCTCTTTTTTCAACACAAGATCTCTACCGACATGCGCTCTTAATATTCAACACAAAACCCGAGCAGAAAGTCATCATTAAAATCAGCGTCAGTTGTTATAACCTCACCCCACGTGAAACTCAGCCTCCGGGCCTTTTTGAGTTTTATGAAGATGACAAAAATGAAAGAATCTCAGACGCGCTTGACACAGTCAACGACAGGTTTGGCGAATTCACTATTATCTCAGCGCTTATGATGGGTATGAGTGATACAGCGGTTGACCGGATAGCATTTGGAGGAGTGAAAGAACTTGAAGATTTATACGCCACACACACCTGATGGGCTTATCGATGTATAGCAAACTGAAGCCCGTCCGGACAACACATCATATACCCTAGGGGGTATATGTGTAGCTCCTTGCACCCTGCACCTTGCACTATGCACCTTGCACTATGCACCATGAACCCTACGTCCTATGCACCATGCACCTTGCACCATGCACCATGCACTATAATATCCCTCATGTCCAAGCTATCAATAGGTATTGTCGGGTTGCCAAACGTGGGAAAATCAACACTTTTCAACGCGCTTCTCAAAAAACAAGTTGCTCTTGCCGCAAATTATCCGTTTGCAACCATCGAGCCAAATGTGGGAGTGGTCGATGTTCCAGACCAACGGCTCAAAAAGCTCGCCGAAGTGGTAAACACAAATGTAATAATCCCTGCTGTTGTCGAGTTTTATGACATCGCGGGCCTCGTGAAAGGGGCATCCCAGGGTGAGGGCTTGGGGAATCAATTCTTAAGCCATATACGAGAAGTTTCAGCCATTCTCTATGTGAGTCGAGTGTTTGAAGACGGAGATATTATCCACGTACACGAATCGGTCGACCCAAATCGTGACCAAGAAATAGTGCAGAGCGAGCTCATTCTTGCCGATTTGCAAACACTTGAGAAGCAAAACGAGCGCAAACCCCCCGTCCTGCCCCCTTCTCTCTCCCACATCAAACTGGATACTCCCACCTGGCAAGGTATTCTCACAAAGCTCAAGACTCATTTGAACGCAGGTTCTCCTGCTCGAACACTGAGTCTTCACGAGGATGAGCTTATTATCGCCAAGCAACTAAACTTACTGACGCTCAAACCTGTTTTGCATCTTTTTAATATTTCCGAGAATCAATTGCGAGAATATCAAGCAGATCCGAAAGCGTTTATGGAAACACACAACCTCTCCGCATTCATTTCCTCAGCGATATTTTTAAACGCCAAGCTCGAGTCAGATCTGGCTGGTTTTAACGAAGAAGAGGCGCAATCATTACTCGCTGAGTATAAGCTTGAAGAACCCGGTCTTAACACACTCATCAAACATGCGTACAACGCGCTGGGGCTCATGTCATTTTTGACTGCAGGCGAGAAAGAAGTACGTGCCTGGACTATTATGCGTGGTATGCGCGCACCGCAAGCTGCAGCAGTAATCCATACAGATTTTGAAAAACACTTCATCAAAGCCGATATCGTAAAGTATCAAGATTTTATTGAGCTTGGTGGTTGGTTTGGGGCTCGAGAGAAAGGCAAAGTCATAAGCGCGGGACGAGACTATTTAGTACAAGAAGGTGACATTGTGGAGTTTAAAGTGAACGTATGAACAAAGAGCAAAGATCTGAGAGCTAAGTTAGCTATTAGCTGTTAGCTATTGGCTATTAGCTATTTTCTTTTCTGTCGCCATACGGCGATTGCAATCCCCCACCACCGCAGTGCACTCATGAAATGAAATACGAAGCCCTGCCATCCATCCATAAACCCTTTGTGGCGGAAGTAAGAGAGGAAAAACCAATAGATTGGCAATATGAAAATGCACTTGAAGATAAATACTATTTTCCAAGCTAGATATTTTCTTGTATCTTTGTAGAGCCTCAAAGCATTTTCCTCTACTCTACTGGCTTCAATAGCGCAGTACCGCTTCCACCTGTGCCAATACCGCGCAAATGTCGGATCGGAATAATGATTCATCGGATTCTCAAGTGTCCCCAGCCATCCCTCACTCTGTACTTTGTACTCTGTACTTTGTACTGGTATCACATTCTCATGTACATCTTTACACGGAAAATACATGGTGCCTCGCTTGTACAGTCGAATCGTATAGTCTGGGTACACTCCCCCTTTCATCAGGAACCGCCCAAGAAAATAATTCCTCCTCGGAATCTGATAGGCAATTGCATCCGCTATTTGCCATTCGCTATTCGCTATTCGCTCAATCTCCGCTCGGAGATTGTCCGTGACTTCTTCATCCGCATCAAGCTGAAGTATCCAGTCGCCTGTTGCCGCCTCAATCGCCTTCTGCTTATTGATGTGAAAGATTGGAGGGTTTGTGGTTGTGATCACGTTGACTTTTGCACCATATGTCTTTGCGAGTGCGACAGTATTGTCTGTAGATCCTCCATCCACGATAATGACCTCATCGACCCAGTTGATAGTTGAGTCTAGCGCATAGTGAATGTTTTTTGCCTCGTTGAAGGTGGCAAGGCACACAGAGAGCTTCATGGTAGAATATAGTACTAGCAACTGAGCACAAAGTACAGAAGAAACATATGAAAATCGTCACTATTCCGGAAAAGGTGCTTTTCAAAAAAGCCAAGCCAGTCAAAGATTTTGATGCGTCTCTTGAAAAGATTGTGCATGACATGAAAAAGACGCTGAATGCAGCGACCGACCCGGTGGGGGTCGGGCTTGCCGCACCACAAGTCGGTCTGCCACTACGCATCTTTCTCATGAAACCAACTGAAAAAAGCGCAATTCGTGTATTTATCAACCCTGAAAAACTCAATAAAACAATCACCAAACATACACACACACATTCACCACCGCTTGACGACAACGCACTTGAGGGCTGTTTATCAATTCCCCGTATTTGGGGGCCGGTGCAGCGAGAAGCAACCTTATCGCTTCAATGGGTAGACACAAAAGGAACAAAGCATGAGCAGGTATTTGAAGGGTTTGAGGCGGTTATTGTCCAACACGAACTTGACCATTTGGATGGGGTGCTCTTCACGCAGCGTATAGCCGAACAAAAAGGTGTTATGTACGAAGAGAAGAAAGGAAAACTCTATGAACTTCTGTGAGCTTATGCCTGAACGGCAGTGACGAGAGTTACGACTGTGCGCTTGCCTTCTGCCATATCTTTCTTGATGCGCTTTAACGCCTTGGCTGATACTTTGATTTGCTTACGAACACCCTCCTCTATGACAGAAACCGTTTGAAGATTGGGTTTGAAAATACGAGCGGTTTTTTGGGCTCGTTTTTTCCACCTACCTCCGGCCACACCCCGATGATGAGTGTGTGAACGGCCATACATATTGCCTTTGCCAGTGATATAACAGCGAGCCATAGTTGTATATTAAAAAATGCCCCCATATGGTATCATGCGCATGCTATTTTTTCAATCTTAACGCATTATGCCCGGTCTATTGTTTGATTTCTTTTCCAATCCCCTTTTAATAGGCCTTTACTTAGGTTTTATTGTCATAGCGCTCAGCGTGCATGAGTTTGCTCACGCCAAGGCTGCCGACATGCTGGGAGATCCCACTCCTCGTTTGCAAGGGCGCCTTACGCTTGATCCTCGTGCACATCTTGATGTATGGGGAAGCCTCATGTTTTTGCTGGCCGGCTTTGGATGGGGAAAACCAGTTCAATTTGACCCGTATAACCTTCAAAACCCCCGTAAAGACACCATGCAAATCGCATTTGCTGGCCCCTTAAGCAACATTATTATGGCACTGGGCACATCACTTGTATTTAAGGTTCTCTTTTTCCTCGTCCCGACGTTCCCTGAGGTCTTCTGGAGTATTGCCAAAGTATTTATAAGTCTTAATGTCACTCTTGCGGTGTTTAACCTGATACCGATTGAGCCATTGGATGGTTTTAAGATTGTGGGTGGCCTACTGTCTGAAGAGCAGGCAATCAAGTGGTATAGCTTGCGCCCCTATGGCATGTTTTTTCTGATAGCTGTCATTATCCCTTGGGGTGCCGGTCCTTCGATCGCACAAATAATCATCCAAGGCATTGGGGGCACTATCGTAAGGTTCCTCACATAACAACCAAACTACCATCGTAGTAAGATACAAGATAAAAGGTAAAAGAGTAAAGACCAAATCGACAAATGTGTGTTATCGTTCGAGCCCCACAAAACGGTATAAACTATTTCGGGAACTGACGCTCGCCGTAAACGAATTCGTTACTGTCTCTTTTGCAAACACTGAATGTAGTCTGCCGTAGTGCAGCCCTGTCCAAGTCGCTCTTTTATGACATCGCAATTTGCAGTCTCAGGACAGGTGAGAACAGGCTCTTGTGAGGCAGCAGAGTCTTCACCTATTGGCGCAGAGGCATCTGCAGGCCCCGTGGCAAAGTCGGCAGGTTTGGTGGCAAATGTCCATGGGGTGCCCCCATTGTCAAACACAGTATCTCCAATGCGAATAGTGAAATAGTATGTAGAAGCAGGCTTCAAAAGCGTTAAATCAATCGTGTGTTCTTTCCCTCCCACAACCTCAGGTGCAATCATTGCAAGCTGACTTGGATTAGTGCCATATTGCACTAATCCCTGAGTCTCATTTTGTGTTGTCCAATAAATCTGAGCGGTGGTATCGGTAATACTGCGAATAATAAGTTCGGTGGGCGCATCATTGGTGGCACTCACAAAAATACCACTCAAGGAAGCGGTGAAAATGGCTGAAAGCAACAGAAAAGAAAGCATGAGGCCAACCCCAATACCCAAAAGCCGACTGCGGCGATGAGGTCGTGTATGTCCAAGCGTGGCAATTTTGGTTGTCTCCATAAGGTACGATGACTATTGATAAAGTCTGCGCATAAGCCCTCCCAAACCAAGTAGCGCACCTCCTGATAATGCGTAGTATACCGTATAGTCAAAAAATCCACTATCAGGAAGCACTGAGGGTGTCGGAGTGAGTTCGCCCCCATCTCCTGGCATGTACACTGCCGGAGTAGCAGTAGGGCCTGCTCCATCAGTCGGAGTTGGGGTGGTTTGAGCGCCAACTTGCGTGATATTGACCGTTAATACATTATTAACCGTTGAAGAACAATCGATAACATTTTGTGGATTTTGAAAATTAATGTTTATTTTGGATGTGTCGCTCACATTGTTACCTCGACAATCAAATCGAATTTGTGTGGTGCCTGTTTTTTTAGGGGTAAAAAGCACTGTTGCAATGGTGCCATCACCGGTGCTTGCCGAGGTGGTATCTTCCAGAATACCAGCAATGTATATTTTGCCCGTACTTGTTTTTTGGCCCGTGACCGTCGGAAAGTACTCACCGGGCTCAATCGACTGCACATCAATGAAGCTTTCATCAACGAGAAGCCACACATCTGCCCCAATGACTTGTGTCCCGTCATCGGTTTGAATGTTAATGGGCACAGACAATGTCTCCTCCATCGTCACAGATTTGTTTGCGCCATCATAAGAAAGATTGTTGACTGCAAATGCATGAACAGTGTGGAGAAGAAAAATTGATGTAAACAAGAAAACCGCGAATAAATCACGGAGGCGCAATGCAATAAATGAATGAATCATGTGCGTTTTATTGAGTCTAGCACGCCGGATCAGTCAATGTCAACTCGAAGCGTGCTTATTTCATCAACTAATAATCGTCTTGGATCACCATTTGCGTCTGGCGAGATTACTTTTGAGCTTTCTGAGGCTATATTTGGCACGACACTTATGTCAAATGTCCCTTGGATTTTTGGTCGAAGCACCAGTGAGGCAATGGGCGTTGCGTCAAATATCATAGGCTGAGTTTCCGCTAATTTCATAATGCCGGTCACCGTGACCCTATCATCTTTTACGAATTTCAAAACAGTGAATTCAGGAAGTAACGAAGTTGCAGAAACTACATCATATGCATTGACATCTCGACTCATCAGCACATCAAACCCTAAGACAGGATTACCATATGAACTTGCAACAATCGTCATGGTAAACGTGTCGGTAGCAGTATAAGTGTTTGCCGGATCTGCAACCAATTCAAAATATACAGTGGGCGCTGACGGCTCTGCAATTGCCGGAGATATCATGGGAGTGGGCACGCTCAACTGATCGGTCACAGCTACGGGCTTTTGTAAAAACCCTAAGCGCTGATAAGAAAATACAAGCCCTATCCCAATAAACGCAAGACACACAAACAGAACAATGATTACAAGCCGATAATGATGCCGGTGTGGATGTGGTTCCATAAATTCTTCAAAAGTAAATTTTCAATAGTACGTCTATGCGCATTTGGTCTGCCCTAACGCCAATTTTGCATTTCAATCAGCTTTCATCACTTATACCTTGTTCTCACATTTCATCTTCATTATTAACCAGATTATTGATAATTAATGAAAAATCTTGCGTATCAACTATTCCATCTGCATTCAAATCGCCCACCCGTACCACATCTGCTGCTTTCTTCCCTAAATTCTGTCTGATAAATGCCAAATCTGCAGAATCTACCACACCATCTTGTTCGGGATTAGGTAAATCTCCCGGTAATAGAGGAACCGTAGAATAATTGTATGACTGCAAACCCGGTCGAAGTATCAAAGCACCCACATTTTCAGCACAGAAATAATCTGCGCCGGATGCAGTGGGCGTGCAAAAACGTCGTGATAAATGTTTGGGTCCTTTAATAAGCAATTTGTATCCGCTCGCACGTGGGATATCTGCAGGGTCAAACGTAGCCACCCCTTCATAAACTCCTTCTCCCTTGTGCACCATATCGGCAAACACATAATCTGTCGTATCCTGCCCAGACGCACCTATTGCTACACGCACACGCTGACGCGCGTACTGAGAAGAAAATGTCTCAGAACGCACTCCCTGAAATTTCACCTGCAAACTAATATTGACTTTGCGCATATCAAGGGGAGCACTGGTGAGTGTTGCTGAGCCAGTGCTTGAGCCTCCACCCCATCCGCCAGGTGGCGTATATGACGCACAAGCCGGGTTTACGATACTTCCCAAGAATAAATATCTCTCCAATATATTATTGTCTTCACGCAATTCCGACACCTCATCGGCACTGTCGACAAAAACCAAGTTGGGATCCATAAGAAGTCCGTGTCGAAAATCGCTAAATCGAAGCACGCGTTCCTCACCAGGAGCAACCGGAGTAAGTATGCGATATGTTTGGCTGTTGGCTTGCACAGTAAAGGGCCCCGTGGCAGTCTGTCCAATGTTTTTAATGGTTGTCTCAAGTTCGATAGTACAGGTGTCTACACTCTCATCTGAATACAAACGCATAGACATCACAGTCACATCTGGTGCTGTATTGGCAACCTCAGGTAAATCATAATCTATGGGCACGGTATACGTCAGACCGCCTATGGTGTCAATCCAAAGCAGTGGCCACTGCGCGTTTTGCGGAGGATGATCAATGTAGTAGGGAGTTGGAGTGGGTGGTTCAGCTTGCGCATTAACCGTGTTATTCCACCAATCCCATCCTAACACATCGTTTTGAGATTGCGCTTCATCACGCCCGCCCTCTGCCACGAGTGTCGATGGCTCACCTTGAGCACTCGTAGTCCTTACTCCCCGCCAAATACCACCAGCATTATCAGTGATCACCAAAGTATCTCTGTTGAACGCATGAATATCTGTCAACCAACTGTTTGTCGGAGGTCCAGAAAAGGCTGTCCAGGATGTCCCGTTAACTGTTTTCAGCAATAGTGATGTGCCCACACAAATCTCAAGATCTTCATATGGCTCTCCCTCAGGATATTTATATATATCCGTACACCCCACAACAAATCCTTCACTAGCTGAAATCATATCAACCGCAGTCATGGCCGGTCTTCCTGTATAAGTGGGAAATGTGTTATTAGTCCAATTATCCCCACCATCACTTGTTGAGCGAATGACGCTTGTATTAGGTACTCCTGGCTCCCATGATATTCCTACTTCCCAACAGGTAGACGCTGAAGCACAGTCTATACCTGTGTATCGTGTTTGACCCGTCGCCGAGCTACCTCGAATTCTCCACGTAATGCCATTGTCGGTAGTTTTGAATGCTCGTCCATATGATGCCACATAACAGGTTCCAGGAATAGGACAAGAAGCGTCATGGGCAATATACTCTCCACCATCGAATGCAGTGAGAGCTTCAAATACGAGCTGTCCACTTGAATTGCGCTGGGATGAACGAAGAAAATTCATGTTTCTATTTGGAACATCTGTGGTATTTCCCGTTGTGCCAATAATAACCGTATCTCCGACACCGGTATACCCTACTCCCCAAAGCCAAGCTGGCCAGGGATCATTTCGAACCACACTCTGCCAACTTCCTCCACCATCTCGGGTTTCCCATATAGACCCGGGGCCCGGGCCAATGCGAGTAATCACACAATTATCGACATCCTTACAATCGAGACCCTCAATCCAACCTGTTAAAGTTCTCACATTTGATACGGTCCATGTATTTCCTCCATCCGTTGTCTTTGCGATCTTTGCCGGAACATTTTCATTCATTTGCCATATGCCACCACCACCCACATACCCCACTGTGGAATTAACAAACTTCATCTCATACCATGATGTTCCCGCTGTATTGTTTACTCTTGTCCAATTAAACTCACCCGGGGGGGCGCCTCCGGTGGGTGTGGGTGTCGCTGTTGGATTGCCAGTCGGAGTAATGGTGGGAGTCGGAGTAATGGTGCGAGTCGGGGTAATCGTTGGAGTCCGTGTCGGAGTATTAGTGGGGATATGGCTTGTAGGCAATGGGCCTTGTGGAGCCATAAGCTTATATCCAAGCGCAAACGACCCAAGCACCTGACCATTACTGATAAGCCAGTCAAGGTGTTCATTCACATCAATATTGCCAATCAATGTCCCATCAGGATGGGTACCGCCTGGCCCACGTCCATCAACCCCAATTTCACGGGCCACATTGGGAATGCGCACCATAGAGTCAATAGATTGGGCAGTGCCAATGACTGAAGGATCAAGCTGACTGCGGCGAATAACCTGAAACTTTACCTCACCAATGCAAGTATCAGGCTGTAACTGAATGCCTTGGTTTGGGTTGGTGTATCGAGGATTAGAGCGTGGGAATTTTTTATAAAAATAAAACGAATTGAAGGAGTTGGCATTTTGTATAACAAAGACGCTGGGCTCTGCAAGCTCATAAAAACTACATTCTTCAGATAAATCGGTGTCATCAAGTCGGACTCCTCCAGTGACAGGAAGCACTTTAAGTTGCAAGAAACGATTGTCATAGCGTATGGGAAAACGGATGCTCTCCAAGTGAAGCATGTTGTTGGGTTGCCCTTGATACATCGGCGATGCAAGAATCCGCACTGTGAACACCTCACCGCCAGCAAACGTATGCCCCTCGGGGATGTTTGAAGTGAGTCTCAGCCTCACTGTGTCACCATTATCTCCTCTATCTGTTCGGGTGGGGTCAATTGCAAGAAGTGGGGGCGGAGTTGGCTCTGGCTCAAGCTGTGCAAGCGCCTGAATCAGTCTGAAATCAGCAGGTGTTCCGGGCAGGGTACGTTGGCTGGAGGGTAAAAATATCGTTTGAACCAATAAATACCATCCCGCTGATGCGAGTACAAATATGAGCGATATGGTGAGCGATCGATTAACTCGTTGCATCAGAAAAGCCCGTGTGCCACTGATTAGATAATGCGCAAAATGCGAAACAAAACAAAACTAATAAAATAGAAAAGCACAACTTGAAATATGGGAAGATACAAAGTGAGAAAAATGGCACAGAGTGCAACAAAAAAGAATGCTTCATTGTGAATGGCAGGAAGCAGGCCCTTGGTGAAGAGAATAAGAATCGCAATGGTAAATATATCGCGCGTCTTAAACCACGCCGGGTCCCACCCCATATACATCGCGACTGCCAAAAGAATTGTCAGGATAATCAAAAATAGCTCCTTGGTATCAAAATAAAATGGGCCTATGTACATACAATAATTACAAATTCACAATGTCAAAATCCAAATGTAAACCTATGACTCTTGCGTACTTAACACATATTTCTTTACGCTTAATAGTCTATACGCTGCACCCTGAGCCATGCCTCATACGCCATTTGTTCACTCTTGCTAGCAAAAAGAGTACTGAAATCTGTGTCAAATTGCAATAGACTATCGATAATATTACGTCGATAAACCAAACCTACAACATGTCAAATAATGTAATCCGTCCTCTGTGCCATGCACCATGAACTATGGACTTTGTGCTTGTGTCATTTATTGCAATACCCATGCCTCAACAGACTCACCATTAACCTCCACCGTGCGCTTCTCAAACCGAGCATCTTCATTGAAATAGAACTCAATGGTGTTAGCCGATACGTCCTGCTTGGCATACACACCCTGTGCAGTCTGTGCATATCCGCGAGCCTCAAAATCGTCCTGGCCGCGCGGTGGTGGAAGTGCCGCCAAGCTCCCGGTGGCTTCTCCCCCGCCACTTTGTTCTGCCACATAGCTTTCGATGCGTTGTTGTTGATATTCCTGAATGCCTTGCTTACCCTGCCCGATAGATGCAATGTAATCACGCGTGTTTTGAATGACAACACCCGGAGAGCGCACTACCTGAGCCAAAAAGGGCTTGTTGATATAGGGCGTCGCCGCAATAAACACTGTGTTGGACATGAGCGAGCTCGCTCCCAGTGCGACGGTCATGATGATTAAAATTTTTAGTTTTTTACGCATAAGAGAGTTGAAATGAATTACTTCAAAACGTAAGTTGATAGTGGTCCAGTGACATTATCTGGATCAGGCAAAAGAATTCTCAATGATCCAACCGTTGCCATATTCGGAAAATTACCATCATATTTTTTCATAGCTATTCTTGCGCCCCCGGGCACAGGATTATCGGGAGTATGAATCATTGTTATACCCAATTTAAGTCTGAAAAGTTCACTACTACCTTCCTTTATTGAAGCTAATCGAGTCTCAGTGCTAGACATCAATCTTAATAAATGGGTACATAATTGATTACTGTTACAATTTTCAAAGCGAAATATTAATTGATCACCCTGGACAGTTAGTGTGGGTAGTGGTTCAGCTGGTGTTGTCGTTGGTGTGGTGCCCGCAGGTGGAGGGGTGGTGGTAGTAGCTCCTGCTGGAGGAGTTGGAGTTTGTTGGGCCGGGGGCTGTGTGGGAGTGACACACATATTTGCGGGCAAACAATT
>JAKQDR010000306.1 GCA_029573715.1 bacterium
TGCAGTTTTATGTTTAACTCCAGATATTAGGCTTAATTTGTACGATATAATGTACAAAATAGGCGTAATTTGTATAGTAGCACTGTGCAAATTAGTAGTAAAATATGTAGTGGGGGTTCGGCAAAAGGAAGTAAAATGGGGCTGGTTTCCGACTATAATTTCCAGCCCACCCCCTTACAATTAACTTGACAATTATTTGACAATGATAACGAGACAAAAATGTGAGATTTATAGCAGAATAGTAGGTTACATAAGACCCATATCTCAATGGTGTCCTGGGAAGGTATCCGAGTTTGAGGATAGACTAACTTATAAAACAAATAAAAAATGAGTACCAAAACCTTCTGTAAGATAGCCAAGTGGTTCTTTATATCAAGCATAGTATTCTTTATTGCACTTAATTATAAGTTGGTAATAACGATTTTATGTTCGTTCTTTTTATGGCTTTGGCTTAAAATAGTAATGTAAAAATTGAGCATTGGGTCGGGTTGGCAAATTACACCTCTAAGTGACTACCTCTCTGCCAACCTAGCTGAGTGCTCATAAGAGTCTCAAGTTCTTTAATAACCTGGAGGTGTTAAATGGCTGCAAAGTGTCAGTTTTGTCGGCAACAAAAGCGACTGTATGTGTGTCGTCTGTTCGGAGATGTCTTCGTAAAGTGTGTATTCCATGCTTGTTTTGAGTGCATACTGAAGATGGGTCTAGTCATCATAGGAGAGCCACAGGAGGTGGACAATGCTAAGAGGCGACTGGAAGGAGATGATACGAGCAAGAGAGGGTTATAGATGCAAAATATGCGGCAGGACTACGAATCTTACGATTCAACACAAGCTCCCTCGTTGCAGAGGTGGCTCAAGTACGCCAGAGAATTGTGTATGTTGGTGTGGTCAGTGCCACCGCAGATTCCACCTTGCACATGGCTTGGCTATGTCAGACGACTTCGGTAACCCCATAGAACATGGTTATATACACCGCAAACCACCAAAACGGAAGCACCGTAGACATTGCAAACATCACAGACATCACTAGGTTATAAGCTGGGGAGATATTACGCCTGGACACTTAGTCCGCCATTTGAGTATCCTCCCCAGCTACAAACCCCTATCCCCTAGTAGTTGAGTATTGACTTGTGTGGGAGGGAGGTATACATTATAAACAACATGAAGCACCAAGCGTATTCAAAAAGGTTAGATATTCAAATAGGGGGGTTGGTTTCCTCGCTTGGTCGCCAACTCTCCTATTTGGCTATTTAATTTTTTAGACCAAGCAAAATGAAGACAAGGATTATACACACGAAGGTATGGAGAGATGGATGGTTTGTAAATTTATCTAAGGAAGCAAAACTCCTGTGGATTTATTTATTAACCAATGACAAGATAAACATATCTGGATTTTATGAG
>JAKQDR010000014.1 GCA_029573715.1 bacterium
GAAATAATTGTGAATTTCCATGACCATGATGAAAAGCATCAAGATCATCCATGCATACATTATCGTTTGACTGAAGCTGTAGACAAAAGCCTCATTGAATGTCAGCACCCTGGAAAGTAAGGCAATCGGTAAAGCAAACAAAGCATAGGGGAACAAGCTGTAAGCCGTACCGATAATCACATCCTTTACCCGCCCCTCTCCATCAGAAATGGTAGATACCAAATAGTTGGCAGTAATCCAAAGTGCAATAATGCCGAAAACCATTAGAATTTCATTCTCAATGCGAATATCGGATGTAGACGCATAGGGGTTAAAGACAAAGCCAGTCCAATACAGTGAAAGTATCCTCACCACCGCGATCCAAATGAACATAAGCACAGCAAAAATTAAACTCCCCCGTTTATCTTTTTTGACATAGTAAAAACTATCCGCTGGTTTCCCGATAAAACGGAACATAAAGATAAAGTCATCGATGAGCTTAAATCGGGTCAGACCTTTAAACCAGGCACCGATTGGATCAAACCATTTATAACGGCGGTTAAGTCTACCGACACCGCTCCGGAGGATTGAAAGCCCAAAGATGGTCATTAGGGCTGTGCCGAGATAGTTTTGTAAAACTACATTGCGCATCTCCCAATAGGCTTGTGAATAACCATTACGGTCTTCTGCATAGCGGTAATATTCGAGAGCTTTAGCGTAATCCTCTTCCTTGAAGTAAGCATCTGCAATGGCTTTATAGGAGGTAATAAATAGACCGTTATAGTCCAAAACCTCCTCAAAGTAGGGCTTTGCTTCTTCATAAAACCCCTCCATATATAAGCGTGTGCCTGCGTGTACTGTCTGAGCAAAAGCAGTCGTCGAATAGACTACAATTGCGTTTTTATCCTTATCCAACACGTATATGTAATCTTGATACCTGCTGATCGCTGTTGGGTTAGTCAATGTACCCATGCGTTGATTACCGCTTGTATCCTTAGCACCAAACTGGAAAAGTAAAACTCCGGTGATGTCATACTCGAATATAAGTCCGTCTGCATCTACCGCCACAACCAATCCATTATCACTGACGTCAATATCTCTAAAATTATTGGAACCGATAATCTCGGGGAATATATTTATGCCAGCAATGTTAAATTTGCGAATGCTTTTTTGTGGCAAAGTTCCTGCGGTTACTGTATAGAGCATCCCTTGGTTGTCGATTGCCAAGTTTGAAGGTGAAGCTGCTTCATTTCTGATGAATTGTGCCAATTGTTCTTCAGTGAGAAAAGTCCTCTGAAGGACCATCCGTAGGGACATTTCGGCAGTGTTTGCAGCAAAATAACCAATGAAATTCCCATTGGTATTCATTTGCACCACTCCATCCACAGAGCCTTCGCTGATAACAAATAGGTTTTCGCGTGCATCTACAACAATTTTGCGAGGTAAAAACTCACGACTTTTACCAAAAAGTGGTTCAACTGGTCTGCCCAACTCCTTTAATAGGTTGCCATCTTTATCCATGATGATGACAGCGTTTTTCTTCGAATCAGCGACATAGATGGTCCCGTTTTTATCCACGAACACCCCTGAAGGACCTTGAAGAAAGTCTTCACCATAGCTCGCAACTACCTCAAAATCCTGATTAACTCTCACAATTCTACTGTTGCCGGTATCAGCGATATAAATTTCACCCTCAGGTGTAATGAACATGTCCTCTGCACTTTTTATGGACAGATCAATTTCTGCGTATGGGCTATAAGCATCTTGCGTGAGGACAAGCTCGCCATTAGGCCCATAAGCCCAGGTCGTGTAGGGAGAATCCGCAGCGGCTTGGCTGTTAGGCACAAAGAGTAAAATGACCGTTAATGCAATTGCGAAACAAAGCTTCTTTTTCATCCCTTCAGTCCTGAATGTGACATTGTGCTCATCACTTGGCTTTGCAAGAGAATAAAGATAATCAGATTAGGCAGGAACAAGATTAAAGCAGCTGCTGCCGCAATTCCTTGACCTGCGACGGTGTTTGCGCCAGTGGATGTGGTGGCGGTAAGTGTGCTGAGATAAAAGGCAAAAGTCTTTAAACCTTCTTTATTGATGTAAAGCGATGAAATCCCAGCATCATTCCAAGTGGCTTGAAATGTGAGAATAGCGATAGTCGCAATTGCTGGTCTAATCAAGGGTAAGATTATCCTTCGATAAATCTGGAAATCAGATGCTCCGTCAATACGTGCTGCTTCAATAACCTCGTTGGGGATCACATCAATAAATTGCTTCAGTAAAAACAAACCTACGGGCATAGCTAACGCAGGCAAAATATGCACCCAAAAGGTATCGATCATGCCTAAGCCATTGATAATCAAGAATCGCGGAATGGTAACAGCAATAGGCACAAACATAAGCGCAATAGTATTAACCGAAAATATGGTTTTTTTGAGCTTGAAATTCAACTTCGAAAGGGCATAAGCTGCCGTAGACGAAACCAAGATAGATGCCAAGATAGTCACTAAAGCAATCACGACGCTATTAAATAAGTAACGGCTAACTGGAACCCCAGAAGTTGACATGGTCGAAAACAAATCCGAAAAGTTCTTGAAAGTTGGGTTAATTACAAAAAAGCGTGGCGGGAACGCAAACAGCTCATCCGGTGGCTTGAATGCATTTGAGAAAATAAAGATAATTGGCAATAGCATCAAAGCAGCTAACGGTAATAGTAAAATATAAAACTTCAACTGGCTGGGATGGAAACCTTTAGGGTTAATCCCGCTGCTGTAAATTGCCGAATAGTGAAAAAGTCCTTTCTTTTTCATGACTCCCTCACAAGTAATCCTCACTGCT
>JAKQDR010000022.1 GCA_029573715.1 bacterium
CGCTGTATATAAATTTATTTTTTATAAAAAGGATTGCGTAATATGGATGTACCTTCTGGAACAGTAATTTTATGGTTAGGCTCGGCAGCTAACATCCCTGCTGGCTGGACAAAATATACAAAATCTGTTGGAAGATTTATAAGAGGCACGCCCTCTGGCGAAAACCCTAATGAGCAAGGCGGAAATGCCCCAACCCATACCCACAATATGGACAGCGTGCTTACGGGGGGCGCACATACTCACGGAAGCGTTAATTTTACTTATGTAACCAATTCAAGTTCCGCATATAGAAAGGCTGGTTCCAATGTTGGAGTTGTCGGTGTTTCTCATAATCACACCGCCTCTGTTGAACTTGGCTCTGGCGGTGCACACACTCACGATTTTGATGGAACAACAACAGGCGCTCCAGTCGGAGATGCCAATCCGCCCTACAAAAAGGGTATCTATATTGTAAAGAGTTAATCATGGCACTTGACGACACAAAAACATTAGCAGAACGAATACTGCGCTTGGAACAAAAGCTACAGAGATTGGAAAAGCGTGAGGGCAGACCATCCGTAGAACTCTTTGATAATTCTGCTATACGAAATCGTAAGATAATTGACGATTTGCTGGTGCATAATCATACACACGCTAATTTATCGGGTCTGGACGCAGATGACCATACACAATACCTAAATACTACCCGCCACGATACTACCACAAGGCATACGCTCGGGACAGTTGTGCCTCACGATGACCATGGTTCACTTTCTGGATTAGATGATGATGACCATTCTCAATATCTAAACACCACCAGGCACGATGTTACTTCAAGACATACACTTGGCACGGTAGTGCCACACGATGACCATGGCTCGTTATCTGGTTTACAGGATGATGACCATACGCAATATCTGAACACAACTCGCCATGATACCACCACAAGACACACGCTTGGTACGGTCGTGCCGCACGATGACCACGGACAACTTACTGGTCTTGCTGATGATGACCATCCTCAATACCTGCTGAGGACTGATAAAGCAGCCGATAGTGATAAGCTGGATGGCGTTGACATTAATGCATTCAAAGGTTTGAATAGCTTAACCGACCCCAACGCCGACCGAGTGTTATTTTGGGATGAGAGTGCTGGGGCGCTGAAGTGGCTAACGGTAGACGGGATTGTAGGGACTGATTTAGGGAAGTGGCAATCCCACACAGTATCTTGGACAGCAGCCACAACTAATCCAGCCATTGGCAACGGAACGCTGGTTGGGCGATATATCGTGATTGGAAAACTTTGTACTTATGTGCTTGGGTTGGTTATGGGCTCTACTACCACATATGGTTCTGGCAACTGGGCATTTTCACTACCAGTTAACGCAGTAAATACCGCTGGGATTAACTTTTATGGAGTGGCACACCTTCGAAAAGTTGGTACTGCAAACTATGAGAGAATTGCAGAAATCGTTCCCGCTAATAGTGTTAGTGTTATAAATATGTTTACTGACCCGACACAGGGCTCAAACTCAACTAAAATATCAGCGACTGTCCCATTTACGTGGGGCGAGGACGATGCTTTAGGCTTTGAGATTACTTATGAAGTGGCATAAAAAGTGGTAAAATTATGATAAGGAGTTCAATATGAGTTTTCCTTTAGGCGTGGATATATCGGCTTACCAGTTCAGCTCGGACGGCAAGCGCAAGCCAAACTTTGACATTATAAACGCAAAGTGCGAGTTTGTAGCTGTAAGGGCTGGTATATCGCGGGGGTATCAGGACAAATGGTTCCGCTACTCGTGGGACAATCTTTC
>JAKQDR010000029.1 GCA_029573715.1 bacterium
TCGTTGGGCGGTTAAGCGGTGTGATGTCACAGAATGTGGGGGTTGAAGACTACAGACAGCATCTTGAAGAGAAATATGGCCAGTAAACCCCGTGTTTTAATTGATTTAAACATCATACTGGATGTTTTGCAGAAGCGGGAACCGTTTTTTGAATCGTCCAGGCAACTACTGTCAGCAGCAGAGACTGGCGTCATTCATGGTTTTGTTGCTGCCCATAGCATCACAACCCTCTTTTATTTAATTAAAAAAGACAAAACCGTAGCAGATGCCCGTGCAATAATTACCAGTTTGCTGCAGTTCTTAGAAGTTGTTCCTGTGCAACAAAATACTATTGAACAAGCCCTCAATCTTGATTTTCGGGATTTTGAAGATGCGGTGCAGATGATATCTGCGGTCCAGGCTAAGATGGATTACCTAGTCACGCGGAATACCAAGGATTACCAGCCAGAAATGCTGCCCGTTTTTGACCCGGTTGACTTTGTGGCGTCCCTGAATACGTAGCTGGCGCTTTTAGATTCCTACCCTAACTCAAGCGTAACATAGATATGTGCAAATAAAAAGGAGATTGCCGCGACCTCTGAAGAGGTCTCGCACTGACAACTTGATCTTTGGATGATTGGTGAAGCCTAAGAATGCCCCTGTTGATAACTTAAATCATTGCATTTGTTGCTGGATTGGTGGGTTGAAGACAGCGCAAGTATGACATCATAATCAATTTTAATTGTCTTCAACCCACCCTACCGACCCTTTTCGAACGAATGCATTTGAGACCAGGTAACGGTTAAACCCTCACCCTGCACTGGGCATAAGCACGGTGTCTCTGTATTTAGGTTGGTTCTTAGAAGGAATGTGCTTGATATCACGTAATGATTGAACCCTCACCCTACCCTCTCCCTTTACAAATTTCTCGGTAGTTGCAGTCAACCATTAAAGGGAGAGGGTGTTATTTTTAGCTAGAGCCCAGTTTACGGATTAATTTAGGCCTGCCCTGGTTGTTACCACAATGGCGCTGGATACGCGGCTGGATTGGTGGGTTGAAGACAGCGCAATTATGACACCATAATCAATTTTAATTGCCTTCAACCAACCCTAAAAAATAACTGATAAATATTTATTTGTGAAGTCTTAGGATGGCAAAAGAGAGATTGCCGCGACCTCTGAAGAGGTCTCGCAATGACAACTTGACCTAGGATTGATTGGTGTACCCCCGGGCTGTCCTGCTTGGTACCACGATGCCATTCCTGGATTGGTGGGTTGAATGCACAATGATTTTTCGTAGTTGATCAGATTGCACTGCCTTCAAACCACCCTTGTATATTAGATATAGAGTATGCTAGAGAGGTAGAAGACATCAGTCAGGACGGTGAAGGTGAATCTGAACCCTCCCTTTAGGCACAAAGCCTGAAACGTAGATATGATCCCTTCACCATTTTACACAGAGATCGGACGGTATCTGAAGCCTCTCTACATACCAGAGATGAGCTTGCATTCACAAGGATGATCCAATTCATGCGCCTGACCGATGCTAAACATAGTTTATCAAAAAAGAGGTGTAAGATGCAATATATATTAGGTATCGATGTTTCCAAGGATAAACTTGACCTGGTATTGATCACAGAACCTGGTAAGTTTCACAAGGTCATCAGCAATAATTCAGAAGGGTACAAGGCACTAGATAAATGGTTAGTTTCACGTCAAGTCGAGCAGGTGCATGCCTGTTTAGAAGCCACCGGACAATATGGCGAAGAAGTAGCTGAGCACCTATATAAGCAAGGCCATGCTGTAAGCGTGGTTAATCCAGCGCGCATCAAGCATTATGGGGAGAGCAAACTACATCGCAACAAAACTGATAAAGCCGACGCAGATTTGATTGCTGAGTTCTGTTTGAAGGAGAATCCGACACTATGGCAGCCACTTAGCCCCGAAATAAAGCATTTAAGGGCACTTGTACGACGTTTAGAAGACCTAAAGACGAATTGTCAGCAGGAAAAAAATAGATTGTCAAGCGGTGAGAAGGATGAGTGGGTGGTAAAAGACCTTTCAACACATGTGGCTTACTTGGAAACATGTATCGCAGCCACTGAAAAGGAGATCCAAAACTTTATCAAGCAGACACCTAATCTGAAGAAACAGCAGGAACTTCTGAATTCCATTCCGGGTATTGCAGACAAAACATCGGCCAGGTTATTGGCTGAGATTGGGGATATCAGCACTTTTGAAAGCGCATCACAACTAGCTGCCTACGCTGGCCTGAACCCTAAAGGATTTTCTTCAGGTTCATCTGTGCACAAGAAAACACGTATCTCAAAACAAGGTCGTAGGGAGTTACGGTCTTGTTTGTATATGCCTGCAGTGGTTGCCACGAACTATAATCCTGTGGTCCGATCATTGAAAGGTAGATTGCATGACCGAAGACTTGCTAATAAAGCGATTATTGTTGCTGCCATGCGTAAATTATTGCACATTGTTTATGGCGTTTTGAAGACCCAGATGCCTTTTGATGCTGAATATCACAAGCAATTCAACTTTTCTGCTTGACTTTCAAGACGGTATCTACAAAAAAGAAGCTGATAAATATTGAGTTGTAATTTCTATGTGCCCTGATAAGAGATTGCCGCGACCTCTAAAGAGGTCTCGCAATGACAACTTTTTATTTCATTAATTGGTAAACCCTCACCCAACCCTGGTCACCACCACTGTGTCTCCCTTTTGATAAATTCATTTCAACTCAATAGGTTATTAAAGGTTTCCTGATAGGGCGGGTTTTTACATTGGTGGGTACAGGTGAATGACATGCAACGAACCCGCCCCTACAATTCTTTCAGCTTTGAGCCAACTTGCTTTGAGCTTTAAGCTGTTTTTGTGCTTGGTACCTTGGAGGGCGGGTTTTTACATAGGTGGGTACAGGTGAATGACATGCAACGAACTTGCCCCTACAATTCTTTCAGCTTTGAGCTTTCACCTGTTTTACGTGCTATACCAGGTAGCAATCTAAGTCAAACAGGCTTAGGCCGTTGTAGATAAGTGCCATGGGGTTGCGGCACACGGCCACATTGGGCAGGGTTGCCAGCAGGGTGGCCACGTACGAAGCCTGGTTTGCGCCTACTGCCTCGCTCACCTCATGCAAGCTCAGCTCGCGCCTGGTATAAAGCGCAGCGTAGGCGTCTTGAAGGCATTCACGTGAGACCTGGCGCTGCTTACCGCTGGTCTGCAATTCCAATGTTACCCCTGTCTCCCTGACTGCC
>JAKQDR010000038.1 GCA_029573715.1 bacterium
ATGAGACAGCCTTTTGTCCTCCTGCTTTTGGTTGCCTGTTTGAAACTGCGTTAGGAGCGGCATTGAATATCAACCTTTCCGGGGCAATAGCCGTGGGAGGGTTTATAACCTATTATGAGGAGGTTTAGAATGAAAACCCTACTATCAATAGCATTAATTCTAATCGCAACAACCGTATTTGCTACACCGTTTCTTGTATCAGACCCTAACAGCGATTGCACACGATATGAGTTCACTGGAGACAGTTTCTTTGTTACCAAGACTGCCGAAGCTGACGGTTCTCTCCGTTACGACCTTGCCGGTATTCCTATGGGCAACCATAACATCAACGTGACAGCTTGCAATCTATGGGGGTGCAGTACAGCCGTCCCTTTCGGATTCAGCGCAACGATACCCGTTGCTCCAAGCAATCTAAGACTTGTACCATGAAGATGATATGGAGAAATAGGTAATGGCTCGCTATTATCTTATCCCTAATGAAACTGACGAAAAGAAATTAAAATCCTTCGGTGTGACCCGTTGTCCTAAATATCTGTATGAAGGGTATCTTGGTTCGGCCCGTGGGGTTACAGATTGGAATAATGTAACTGGCAAAGAATACTACATCATTATCATTGACGATGATAAACAGGATATGACGGAGCTTGAAAAGCAGAGTGATGTAAAAAAGATAGATGCAACATATCTCACAAAAGAGAATGTATCGTCATTAGGAATTTCTGTTGTTGCGTCCAAACCGTCTCAGGATGAACTTGAAAAAATGGTAGTAAAATGGCTGACAGGCAGTGAAAAAACATTAAGGACATTGTAAGTGGCATCAGATAATTTTACCGGAGCAGACGATACCGCATTAGAAACACACGACTCTAACTGGACGAGCATCAACGCAACATATCCGGTATCGAACTTAGAGATCATCAGTAACACCGTCCGGCATGAGGCAATATGGCAATTATCCGGTGCATATTACAATGGAAGTTCCGTAGACTCGTCACAGATTGTTTTTAAAGCAGGGACAAACGGGTCGCAATCACGAAATGTCAGTGTTAGGGCTGGTAGCGACCAACGTGGGTATAGTGCATCATTAACGACAATCAGTTCTGGAAATTATACATATTTCAATATTTCCAAAAATGGTGCGTGGCTTGCAACGTTAGAAACAAGGGGGGCATGGAGTGTAACGGCTGACCATACAGTAAAAATTACTGCAAGTGGGTCAAGTACAGTCACTATTGAAGGATTTGTTGACGGAAGTTCAGAAGGAACAACGTCTGATAGTTCAAGTCCTATCGGTGCAGGTCATCCTGGGTTCTGGACGGGAGAACTCGGCACTATCGCAGAAGGCGTGTATGACGATTGGACAGACGGGGCAGCAGGGGGGGCATCCTCAACACCGTCATCGACCCTGGCAAGAGGCATAGCGGTAGGGATGTTCAAAGGTATGGGAATAGGGAGCGGACAATATCCATAGGAGGATTATGAAAGTATTACACCACATGAAAAAAGAAAACTCAGGACTGGC
>JAKQDR010000046.1 GCA_029573715.1 bacterium
AGCGGTTCCAAGCGTTCCAGCCAATCCATCACCAGTACCCGAAGAAAAACCCTGAACTTTAAATTGCCATGTTTCCGCTGATGGTGCGGTCGATTCCGAAACCATGCAAAGAACACGGAATTTCACACCGGAAGTCGTGTCCAAATCGTCAGGAGCTTGCCAAGTGTAATAAACATCTTCGTCCTGAGAAGCACCGTCGAACTTGCGGACATCGACTTTATGGGTAGATGTCAGTGTTGCTTTTGCAGCCGGAGCCGTTCCACCGTCAATGGCATATCCGATAGGAAGATATTCTGTTTCAACGATATATTCGATATCGTCGGGCTGTACCGCATCATCATCTATTGTCCATGACCCGGAAGATACGGAAACATCCCCAAGGTCTGCATTGGGCTGTTCTGAGCAGTCCAGAACAATATTGATTTCCGTATCAGGATCTTCCGTGATATCGAATCCTGCCCCGAAATCCAACGTAACGATATCGGAACCGCCAACCTGTGAATCAGCTTCTTTAACGGTTGTCATAGAACCCGAACCACCACTATTATCATCAACGTATTTTTTATTTGCTACTTGGTAATCAGTGGTTGGGGCAGCACTTGGGGTTTCGGGCATGATCTCAAAAGCAACTTTTTTCTTCATTTCAAGCTGATCGTCAGATTCATCAAAAAGTGCAAATGTCACAAGAGAACCATCTTGCATGGCCTGAAATCCAACATCGGAATTTTCACTATCTTCCGCGCCATCGATATATTCTGCATAAATCCTTGCAACCATTTTGTCGGCCAATTCAGACCCCGGTGCATCTGAATCATATAATGTCATGGCAGGATTTGCGGCAGGAGTTGTATCGTAAGATGGAAGCGTTAAGGTGACGCTTGATAAGTCCCATGTGCCACCTGTGGGTGAAAGTAAACAGTTATCTAAAAAAGCATCTGGGCCATTAGTTGTATCAAGACTAACAACTCCACTGGCTGTATCAAAATGGCTTGCTGTAAAAGCAGCAGCTCCCTTGGTTGAACCATCTGCTGCGGCATCGCCTATAGCAAAAGTAATATCTGCGTCTGAACCCGGCAGTATATTATCAACATGGGTAGTCCCGTTTATAGTTATAGGTGCAGTCGTGACTACATCAACTAATTGGTCACCACCATCCCCTGTTGAATCAACTTTCCAATACGGCGCATGGGTAGATGTGTTGATTGCAAGAACATACCCATCGTTTGAGCCTTCACCAAGATTTACGATATCCGACCCGTCAAAATAAAGAATATCTCCTGCCGATAATGATAACCCGGCTATATCTGTAAGGTAGGCATGAAACGATTGATAGGTTGCCGAAATGTCTGGAATGTCAGAAGCTTCCAGCCCGAAAGTTACAGTCTTGCCAGATATGTCAAGGGTCGCCGCAAGATTATCTTCGGTCAAAAGCTTCATGGTGTATGTACCGTCGCCATCATCGGTCAAAACATAGTTGGCGGTTCCCTCGCCGTCAAGATCGGTAAGGCTATCAACCTGAGTTGCCGTGGAAGATGGAGGAAAAGGGGGAAACGCATAGGCCGAAGCCGAAAGCATAAGGCATAACACGAATATTAAGTATTTCATCGTTTTCATTTCTTTCCCCCTATTTCACAAAGTAAAGATAGATGTCCCAAGTGGCGCTTTCCGTGGCCTGATTAGCCACTGTTACCGTCAATGTCCCATCAACAAGCGGAAACAGGCCATCAACCAAAGGCGTTCCGCTCTGTGTATTGGTGGCATGAATCAAATTCGTTCCATCGGTCGAAAGAAGGTTCTGGCCGATAGC
>JAKQDR010000067.1 GCA_029573715.1 bacterium
CTAAAAAAGTCAGTGTTCGGCAGCCCGTCCTCTACGCTTATCCACTCCTTCGGGGCTTTCAATGCGGCGTTCTCTGCTTCCAATTCAGCTATGCGGGCTTGCAACGCATCCTCAATCGGGCGGTCATTGAAAAAGTCAGGATGCACCCGACACCCACAATTGCCTTCGCAATAATAATGGGTTATTTCGCCGTATTCCATCTCATAACCCCAACTGTTTATTCCACAAAACGGACAGGGTTTTGATTGTTCGCTCATTCTTCCTCCGGCTGATAGGCAACCAATTTTGAATAATGAAGTCTTGGATTAGCAATTGCCATGTTCACTTCACCAGACGCAATCAGCATCGCTTTCTTTTCGCTGGCAATCTTGGCGGCGTGTTCTTCCGACTTTGCATACAGATTGAATATCCAAACCTTATCTTTGTAATAGTACCACTCTTTCCTTAGCTCGTAACCATCGTAATCATATGGATTTTTCTGCTCAATAACATCGGTTGTATTGCCGCACATCTCGACCTTGTAAAAACCCCAGCCCTCTCTAAGTCGCGGATATGGTGGGTTGAGTTCCCACTCTTCGACGGGATTGTAGTAGTATTCGTCATGCAATCTTATGTACTCTTCGGCTAACTCAAGCTTATCAAACACCGCATCAATGCGATAGCTTGAATAATCTCCGTGAGTAACAATGTAGACCTTTTTCATTTCTTATACCTCCGCAGGTGCTTAATTTTATGGTTCGGGCGCATATTCCACAACTGCACCGCCGCCTCTGTGTCCTGATAGCCCTCAACCTGGCACCAAGATGAACTTGCTCCGCAGTAATCGCATACCGTTCGCGCCCAATAGCCAAAGGCTTCGTGCTGAACGTGGACTGTCTTGCGCTTTCCACAGAACGGACAACGCTTGAATTTATTATTCATTCCTCGCTCCTTTTGCGCTTCGTCCTTCGTTGTCTGCGTAGGTCTGTTTCTTCTTACCCACATCGTCTTTATAATAATCAGGATTATTATTTTCAATGGAGTTGGATGTTTTAATAGATATTAAAACATCTTGTGTCGTTGAAACATCAGAAACATTACAGTTGCGTGACACGATATATTTTGCAAAATCCTCGCCACAAATATCACAAACGAATAATTCTGCCTCGTGCGTACACGGAGTTTCTGCTTCACAGTTTGGACAAAACTCTTTGCGCTCTGCTTCCTGTGATCCGAGTTCTTCAATCTCTGCGTCTGACAAATCACGTTTTACAACAGTGCTGGTATCGTTATCCAAATAAGCGCGGGCAGCAAGATAAAGACAACCTTCCTCGTGTCCATTTTTCGGGGCATCCAACGGAAGATACTTGTCGTACTCACAAAACCTGCAACCGCCTTCTTTGTTTAAAAAACGCTGAATTATCTCTCTCGCAATGATGTTTTTAGTCAACGCTTCAACTAATATCTTTCCGCGCAAACCAACCTTTTCTGGGTTATATCCATGTTCTCTAAGATATTGATTTATTTTTTCAATTGGCATGGTGTCAAATTCGTCCTCTTCAAGAGATGGGTCGGCTGGTCTTTGAACTGGTTTTACATCCACGCTGACCTTGCCGGCTGAAACAGCACGGTTGTAATTGGTGATAAACTGGTCTATTCTCGTGAAGGCATCCGGCGATATTCCATAAATGCCAATCTTCGCATCCTCGTTGCTGTTGTAGGTGCAACAGGCAATTACTGCGCCGATTGTCACTGTTGCCTGATTGAGTAAATCATCCGTAACCTCAAACTGCTCCCTGGTCTCTGCCAGTTCTGCGGTCAGGCGGGCGAGTTCGGCGTTCAGACGGCTTATTTCAACTTGCAGAATTAGCAAC
>JAKQDR010000087.1 GCA_029573715.1 bacterium
AGTTTACAGTTTAGTTATTGACAACGGGCAGATTGACGGGTTTATAGGAGCGATAATCAGTAAGCGGATGTTCTTGGCAGGCGTAACAGCGATGGAGTTGATGTGGTATGTTAAGCCATCAAAGCGTAGGGAAGGGATAAGGTTATTACAAGCGTTTGAGCGTGGGTGTAAGGATAGGGGATGTGATGATGTGATGATGATAGGGTTAGAGGGTTCAAAGGCATGTAAGGCGTATGAACTCTTAGGATATAGAAAACAGGAGTCAATGTATTTTAAGAAAATAGGGGGATGATATGGGAGCAATGACATCAGCGATATTTGCAGCACTAACACCAAGTGTTCTTGCTACAGCAGGAGCGGGAGTTGTTGCCGCAGGCAGCGCTTTAAGTGCGTCAAGTAAATCAGCTAAAGCATCTGCAAATGCAGCAGCCGACGCCGACGCCCGCGCTAAAGCCGCAGCGAACGAGCTTAAACAATCTCAAGCGGCAGCAGCAAGCCAGGCGCAGGAATCGTTAAACGCAAGGCGCAGAGCGCAGATCGCAGGTTCACAATCAATCTATACCAGTCCATTGGGGATAGGCGGGCAGGCGGACGTTGCTCGTAAAATCCTGTTAGGAACGTAAAAATGCAGATAACACAAGACAAGCCGAAAGCGCCGTCAGGGTCAAGAGCAGATCAGCTTATATCACGCTATCAGATGCTTAAGGGTCTGCGGAGCAATTTCGAGAGTTACTGGCAGACTCTACACGACTATTTTTACATTGAAGCACAGGACATTAACACGCAGTATTCTCCTGGCAGCGAGCTGAATGTTGATAAGCTATATGACTCAACCACACTTGAGTGTGCGGATGTTTTGGCGAGCGGATTTATGAATTATCTGACACCTCCGACTAGTAAATGGTTTGCGCTTAAGAGCAAAGACTTTCAGTTTGCTGATAACAAGCCGGTGAATAAATTTCTTGAAGATATAGCTGATGAGGTAAATTACACACTTAACCGAAGCAACTTTTATAACCAAATTATAGCGTCATACAAGTCAAGCGGTGTGTATGGAACAAGCGTGCTACTAGCTGAGGAAGACGTGCAGGACGATGCAAGGTTTTACTCAATACCTATTAAGAATGTGTGTATAGCCGATGACGGGGCTGGTCGGGTTGGTGAGTATTATATTGAGTTTGAGTATACAGCGTATCAGGCTGCGGATAAGTTTGGGGCAGTGAACTTGTCAAAGGAAATGCAACAGGAGTTATTGCCTGAGAATAGAACTGAGAAGAAACATTTGTTCTTGCTTTATATCGGCAAGCGGCATGTTCGTGACATTTCAAGGCAAGACAGTAAGAACCTGCCGATTGAAGCCAGCTGGATAGATGTTGAAGGAAAGCGTGTAGTTAATGAAAGCGGATACCATGAGTTCCCGGTGATGTGTCACAGGTTTGACAAGAGGCCGTTCATACCATGGGGATTTAGTCCGGCAATGAAATCCTTACCGTTCGCGCGCATATTAAACGCCATTGCTAAAACCAACCTTCGGTCAATGATGAAGCACACTGACCCGCCATTAGCAATGCCGCATAATGCATTCATTATGCCGTTCAATAGTAACCCCAGGGCGGTGAATTATTACAATAAAAAAGCGATGGACTCTAAGGACATTTTCTCGTTCGCTAACAACGGGAATCCTGATATTGGTATGAACGCTCTTGAGTACTACACCATGCGGGTCAAGGCATTGATGTTTAATGACGCATTCCTTGCATTTGACAGCATTACCAAGCAAATGAACAACCCTGAGGTAATGGAACGTATCAACGAGAAGATGAGCATGTTAGGTCCGGCAGTTGGGCGGTACATTTCAGAGATGCTCAATCCGGTTATTATCCGTACGATCGGTATCCTGTGGCGTAAAGGCAAGCTCCCACAACCGCCAGAGGAGTTCATGGCGAACCCGTCGTATGAGATTGACTGTATCAGTCAGTTGGCTCAGGCACAGCGCAGGAGTGAGCTTAACTCACTTGTTTCAGGCCTGTCAATTGTTGGCCAGATTGCTCAGTTTGTCCCTGACGCGTTGGATAAGATTGATTCTGACGCGGCTGTAGACGAAGCGTGGGGTATTATTGGCGCTCCGGCTAGGGTGTTAAGAGACGAACAGCAGTTACAGAAACTGCGTGAAGTTAAGGCTCAGATAGCCGAACAGCAAGCGCAGATGCAGATGGCGCAGGCTGGCGCCGATGTAGTAAAGGCAGGCAGTGAAGTTGATGTTAACCTAGCAAAGGCGGATGCTGAGAATGACCCTAACAGATTTAGACGAGGTTAGAGCGCTAAAGCAGAATATGCACGCGTGTTTCGATAGTCCTCACGGGAAGGAAGTGATGGCGTTTATTGAACAGATAGGAAGTTGGTATCCTAATGTTTTAGATACAAATGAAACTAACGATATTGTTGCCCGGGACGCTAACAGGAAATTGATTGGTACATTAAAGACAATTTTAATGTTAAGTCCTGAGCAGATAGTGGAGTTAGCCGGGGGGGCAGATGCCGTTTAAGTCTAAAGCGCAGATGGCTTTTTTATATGCGAATTATCCTGAGATAGCAAAGCGGTGGCGGGCAGAACACCCAAAACAGGATATAAGTAAACTGCCAAAGAAAAAGGAGAAAAAGTAATGGATAATCTTGAACCCACAGGGACAATTCAAGACCCGGTAGAACCGGTAGGGACGCCTAGTCCTGAACCGACAGGTACACCAGCAGCACCGCAGCATAACTGGAAAGACGGGTTACGCTCTGACCTTAGAGACAGTCCGTTAGTTAAGAAGTTCGGGGACGATGTAGATGGTTTTAATAAGTTCGCAGAGAGTTACGGTAACCTTGAGAAACTGTTAGGGCATGAGAAAGTGCCAGTTCCAAAAGGCGATGATGACGTGGAAGGGTGGAACAGGTTTAAGAAAGCTATGGGTATTCCTGAGAAGGCAGACCAGTACGCCTTGCCTGACCCGCAGTTGCCAGAGAGTATGAAAGGCATTACGATTGACAAGAACAAGTTTGCTGAAGTTGTCCATGCCTATAAGCTCACGCCTTCGCAGGCTGAGGGGTTGTGGAAAATGTATAACGAAATAAACATCAATTCATATACCCAAGCGGTAGAGAGTCATCAGCGGCAGGTCAATGATATGATCGCTCAGCTAAGAGGACAGTGGGGCGACGCCTATGACACAAATGTCGAGTTGGGGCAGATGGTCATTAATAAGTTCAGCGATGACCAGGATATGAATGATTTTATTACCGCGGCGTTGTCTGGTGATGCGCGTGGAGTAAAGTTCTTAGCTAAATTGGGAGAGCAGTTTGCTGAGAATAAGATTGGGGAATTTCAAATGAAGCGGTTTTCACTTGCTCCGGAACAGGCGCAGGAGGAGATTGACAAGATTATGAGAGACCCAAATCACCCGTATAACAATGACAAAGCAACGCCAAGGGAGCATCAAGCGGCCATTGATTACGTCAATTCGCTTTATGCTTCGATTAACAGAGCAAAAGGATAAGCGTAAGCCCTGATTGTTCTGTGTAGTCTGCCGATAAGCGTTATCGCCCGGCGAAGAATCAAATGTGTAGGGCGACCTTTTAAAGACAATCGCTACAAAGTTAAACAGTCTAAAATTAAAAGGAGTTGTTAAAATGGCAGATACGCAGAATGAAATATACGCACAAGCGTACGGCCGCAACATCATGCAGCTGGCACAGCAGAAGTATTCTAAATTGTTGAATACTGTCTATGTCCGGCCGGATGTTCGCGGGAAAACTTTTTTCCAGGATCAGATTGGTGAATGGTCAATGGAGGTTAAGGGCGGACGTAATGCTCAGACACCTAACAACGACCCTGCATTGGCACGTAGAATGGGTATCATGGTTGATTACCATGACAACCGTCTGCTTGACCGTGGAGATGAGTTAAAGACCATCTCTGACCCGCGTAGTGCATACACCATTGCAGCAGCCCAGTCTATTGGTCGCAAGATTGACGATATCATTCTTGCTTCAATGGCTGGTGCGGCTTATTATGGTGAGACTGGCAGCACTTCTACAACCAACGGAAACATCGTTCTTGTCACAGCGGCTTCTGTTACGATGGAGAGGATCGCTACTATTAAGAAAACGCTGGACGATAAAGACGTTGAAATGGAAGATCGTTATTTTGTAGCAAACACAACCTTCCTGAATAACCTGTTAAACCTTACTCAAGCGACAAGTGCTGACTATAATTCAGTTAAAGCCCTTATCCGTGGTGAAATTGATACATGGATGGGTTTTAAGTGGATTATGTCAACTCGTATTCCTACGGCAAATGTTGGGTTTGCTTACCAGAAATACGGGGTTTGTTTGGGTATGGCCAGCCAGCCTTTTGTAAAGACCGATCAACGACCTGACTTAAGTTATTCTTGGCAGGTTTACTATGAGGTCAATATGGGCGCTGTTCGGCTTGAAGAGAACAAGGTTGTTGTTATCAACGAAGGTTAATGTAATGCCCTATAGGGGCAAAGGAGAAATAAGATGACTGCATTTAAAGGTGTAAATGTAACGAAGTATGACGCTGGTGGGAGTGGTGATAACTACATTCCTGACGGTTATATTAAATCAGTTGAGAAGGTTTGGATGGATTCTTTTACTTTCTCTGCTGTTTTAACGACCGCGGATACTGTAGCTATTGCGACTATTCCGCCGAACAAGAAGATCACATCAGTCGAGGTGTATTTCCCGGCGTTAACTCCGACGGATTGTACGATCAATGTGGGAATTACAGGGGACGCGGACAAGTTTATCAAAACCGCTCCTGTGGCTACTTCATTGACCGAGGTGGGTGCGCTGGTAGCAATCAACAAGGTAGAATCAAACAACCCTGACGGGTTCCAGTTCGTGACTACGGCTGAGACAGACATTCTGTTTTCGTTAGCCAATAAAGCGATCACTGCCCCGACAGCGGGAACGATTACTACGATTGTGCGGTATACGTAAAACGAAAATGGGAGGGGAGACCTTCGGGTTTCTCCCCCCTTTCCTAAGGGGAAAAGATGGCACTCTCAAAGACAGATATTTTAAATAAAGCCCTAACTCTTGTTGGAGCCAGCCCGATTATAAATATTGACGATTCGTCAACTAATGCCCGGGTGCTTAGTCGGGTGTATGAATCGGCGTTGCGCGGGATACTAAGCGAATGTAAATGGAACTTTGCAACGAAACGGGCGAATTTAACGGCGTTGACGGATGAGCTTGACTGGTATGATACCGGTGAGATTTATGTTTATCAGAAGCCAACGGATATGATTAGGATCTATGGTGCTAGTGACGTTAACGCTAGATGGCGTGAGGAGGGCGATTATATTATTTCTGATACAGATGGTTTAGGATTGAGGTATGTTTATTATTTAGATGTTCCTGCCAAGTATCCGGCATACTTCATTGACGCGTTTATTGATAGGTTGTGTTCTGATATTGCTTACGCAATCGTTAACTCAGCAACTTTAGGTGAGAAGTTTAAGAAAATGTACCTTGAGATTTCCCTGCCTAATGCTACGGCAGCTAATTCACAGACAGGTATTCAGCAGGAAATGAATGACAGTGAGTGGGAGCTAGCTAGATATGGTGCATAAAAAAGTATTTTCAGCCCCTGATGCAGCACCAGTAGTTCTTTATGCTAAGAACGACGCAAATAGTGAACACGCGTTTCCTGTCCTGCAAGGAGCGTTCAACCCAGGATTTTCAATACCTCAATATGACGAAATTGAAGCTGATTCCATGACGAGACCTACTAGCGTTGTGTTTAAACTTGCAGGTGATACGGTTGCTACGCTTACGATGACGTATACAGGCGCAGGCGTGAATATTGTGAGGACGTAATGCTTGATTTGATGAACGGACATTTGATTGTCGG
>JAKQDR010000137.1 GCA_029573715.1 bacterium
TCGGGCCTGATTCAGATGCCAACGTACCAACCACTGATATTGCAGGGAATCCACGGGCTGACACTCTTACCAGCATAGGTGCTTTTAACAAGCCTTTGACAGATGTGTATTACTCGGTGAGCATGTTCGGAACTGATGACATCAAGACCACAACGGGAACCCTCACCTGTGGAATTTCAAGTGGCACCATGACGGTCAGTGAGGCTCAGACAGGAAACATAGGCATCGGTTGTGCTATTACTTATGATACCTCAAAGGTTGTCTATATCAGCAAATACACAGACAGCACCCATTTCAAGGTGGTTGACAAGTACGGTGTGACCCCTCCTGATATTGCGGCTGGAACAACCGTAAACAGTATTGCTCATGTCTTTGCTGATCTGAGCACAGCAGAATCAAGTGCTGGTGGTTCATCATATCTTTCTGATGACGATTTGGTTTCTTATAATTGCGTGTTGAACCTGTGCTGCTACTATGATCATGACGATTACACTCCTGACCCTGGGATGGTTATATTTGATGGCTGGGACGTAGACAGTACACATTACATTCAAGTGATTGCTCCGAATGGTGGCACTCAGTCACGGAATGTTCAAAGGCATTCTGGTGTTTGGGATGCCAACAAGTTTCATCTGATACGTTCCTCAACTATCTTCTCTGATTGTTGTATCTCATTGAATACCCATTATTGTGTTATTGATGGATTACAGGCAAGATTAAATTCTGGCACAGCAACCAGTGGCTTTTGTTTTGCTGGTGCTGGAGGTGGTTTAACGGCCATTGATTGTATAGCTGTATTGAACACAACCGATGCCGGTTGTGGATTCTATTTTTCAGGTGTCACATACGAAAAAGCTGTGAGAAACTGTGTGGCTATTGGCATAGGTTCTGGAACAAACGGCACGGGGTTTTTAGTTGCTGGTACGGCTACAATTTACAACTGCACCTGTTACGGAGCAAACTTTGCCCGTGGCATCTGGAGCTATACCGCAAGGGGTTTGACTGCCATTAACTGTGTTGTCAAGAACACTGGAGATGATTGGTACGGCACTTTTGCTTCATTAATCTATTGTGCATCTGATGACAATGATGTTTCTGGAACGGGAAATATCAGTATTTCGTCAACAGACATTGCCTATATTTGGACTGATGCGGCCAATGGTAACTTCTCACTGGTATCAGGCTCCCCTCTCTATGATGCTGGCACCGACCTTTCAGACTACTTCACCACGGACATCGCTGGCACAACCCGCTCCACTTGGGACATCGGGGCGTTTGAGTATGTGGCTTCTGGTGCTGAGCAAGGCACTTGTGAAGAAGGCTTAACGTTTAGCGTAACTAGTGCTAAATCAGCAATCTACCAAGCTATTATTACTGAAGCTATGGGCTTAACAAGTCCTTCTGGCAAAAACGCAACATTTAACACAACCGCTTTAACGCCAGCTTCGTTTAACT
>JAKQDR010000147.1 GCA_029573715.1 bacterium
GCATTATCTAAATCACACAGTAAGGGTAGAAGTTGGATGCGCATGAAAGCGGCTAATAAGGTAGCTAATGGCAGATTTGAATTGCTCACGTTGTCTGTGAGTGACATTTGGGATATTGTTAATGAATTCGCAAAACAATAAGGCAATGTAGAGGTGGACGTGGACTATGACTATTCTGAGGGTTATTCAGGCGATGGGTACTTACACGCCCCATACTATTCAGAGGTATATATCTACAAGATTATGTATCTTGGCAGTGATATAACCAGATGGGCAGATAGCAGACAGCTTGAATTAACCATTGCGGATGAGATTGAACAGGATTAATGACTACACTTATATCAATATTTTACTACATTTGCAGAAAAATTAATACAAAACACAATGACAAAAGAAAGTACATGGAGCGTCTTATCCAAGATTGACTGCTCACAAAAAATTGAGAAAAAAAACGGATTATCGTACCTCTCATGGGTTTGGGCTTGGGGAATAGTCAAACAACATTACCCCTCCGCTAATTACAAGGTCATACACTATGACGGCAAACCTTATCTATGTGATGCCATGTTAGGCTATATGGTAGCCACAGAGGTAATGATTGATGGAGAAACAATACCTATGCAACTGCCTGTAATGGATGGTGCTAATAAGGCGCAGAAGTCAGCACCATACACATACAAGACGAAATATGGAGATAAGTCTGTAGAAGCTGCCACCATGTTTGACATAAACACAGCTATCATGCGATGCTTGACCAAAAACCTCGCCATGTTCGGGCTTGGTCATTATATCTATGCAGGTGAAGACCTTCCTGTATCTTATGACACCGAATCAATACCGGCAACACCGAAAGTAGTAAAAGCGAATATTAAACAGCCCCCTGCCGACCTTGTGCAGCGCATTTCTTCTATGGTGGCTAATATCAACTCTGTGGAAGATTTTGAACTCATTAAAGACCTGCCTGACTACCAATATGCTAAGAAATATCCTTCGCTAAAAACTGTTATAATGGCTAAATATAACTCAGTGAAATCATGAAAGAGGTGTTATTGAATCCTGAACAGAAGCTGGGTGGCGTTGGAGCTTCTGACATCGGCAAACTGTTCACAAAGGCAGGGCTATCCGCAAAGACAGCCCACTCCCTCGCCTTAGAGAAGGCAGAGGAGCTTATCACAGGTGAAAGAAAGAAGTTCACCACCGCAGCCATGTTACACGGTATATATAGCGAACCCGATGCTTTTAATGATGTTATTAAGCCGCTATTCCCGAACTCTATATATCAGAGCGATGTGTCTATACTTATTGCAGATATTGGGCAGGATGCTCGTATATGGGCATCCCCTGATGTGGTGGACGAATCAGAACCATTCACATTGGATATTAAGTGTCCTGTGTCGGTATATACGTATGCCGAGAACATCCGAAAAACACCTGATACTTACATCGTACAAAACCAAATGCAGATGATGGCAACAGGTCATAAACAGGGCTACCTGCTTTTTTACCTCACAGCAAGAGAGGTGGATGAGTTCGGGAATAAGATGGGTTCGGAATACAACATAGACATATCAGAGAGGCATACCTTTATACCAGTATCCGCAATGGATGAATACCACCAAGAGATATACAAGAGGGCTGAAGATTTCTTCGTGCTAAGGGATGCAATATATAATGACATCGCAAAAGCGATTGCCATCTCTGACGAGGAGTTATTTCATTTAATATTTAAGGAGAAGAAAAAAGTAACAAGGCTGAAAGATAAGTCCAACCTGTCAACATGGGGAGGTAAGATATACCACACGCCAACAGAGGGCTATTTAGTTGTAGAATAATTTCACAAACACAAAACAAAATGATAAAAGAAGATTATTACAGAATCACATTAGAAGGCGTCAACGTTTCAGTAACAGGGCTTAGAGAACTGCTTCGCGTTCAAGATGTAGATTGTAACCACAGAACTGCGGAGGTGATGTATGACCTCCAGATGGAGTTAAAGTCTTGGGGGATAAAATACATCTCACCGGTAGTTGTCCGAGTGGTAGCCTCTGTGGAGTGGTATGCCTTCATTGGCGACCTTACTATCGCAGAAGTTAATGCGCTGAAGTCTTATGGTGGTGATGATATGAGTGGCGAGGATATAACAGGGACAATAGTTATAGATACAGCACAAGATAAAGTTTGGAAAATAGAGATAGCAACGAAGTTCAGCGATGATGGTGGATTCATCATCAGCGACATTGAGATTGATTTTAACAAAAAAGTAATTAGCATAGATTAGGGAACTACACACCCACAACAAATATGAAAATAGACACATTCCTAAAGTCGATTATATCAACATTTTACTACATTTGCAAAAACAAAACACACAATGACAAAAGAAGAAAAAAACATCTACAGGCAGAACAGCAACAAGCCCTGCACAGACCACATCGAAGATTCAGACACTCGCATCTATGCTGTGTATGTTATCGCACTGTCTTTAATCATGCTTCTAATATCAAATCTGCTATGATACCTACCAATCAGCATGAACTGGTGTTGCATACACTGATATACCCACCGCAGGAACTAACTATCGGCTACTGGATGCAGGAATACAAAACTCACAAGATACACTCCAAAGATACTTACATAGCATTTTTTAACAAGTTACACAGTAAACTACCCACCCACACCTATCGGTGATGAGTGGGTTTCCCGCTCCCATATTATGAAGCAAACAAAAAAGCAGCAAAAGATAAGCCTGACGACAATGGTACGTCTGGAGCGAAAGAAGCGCAGGATTACGCAGGACAAGATAGCTGCACAAGCAGGAATCAGCCATCAGACGTATGTACAATTTGAGGTAGGGAGAAGGAACATTGGATATAAGGCACTGATGGAGGTTTTTAATATTCTCGAAATAGAAGTAACTCCAAAGAGTTCAGAGGAGTGAAGGATGAGTAAACTACCCACCCACGCTAAAGCGATGGGATGGGCTTTAAATCTGAATAATGCAAAGCACAGCTATACATACTCGACTTTTCGGGGTTTATTACAGAACCCCCCAGCGTAGCAATATTTATACTGTCGTTTACGTCAGCATCCGTATTGTTTCCGCAGTTATTGCATTCAAATACCTTTCCTTTTCTATTGCCTATGTGGTGGCAGTTGCTGCAAGTCTTGCTTGTGTATCTTGGATTAACCAAAACAACAAAATTATAATTAAAACACAATGGAAGAAAAATACGTACCTTTCAAACAGCAGATGCTCCGAAGCCTCACAGAGAGCTATAACACAGGCTTGGAAGAATACTTCAGGCTGCTAAGCAGCATAACGCCATTTTCTAAAAAAGAAAAGATAAAAGAGGTAGAGGCAAAAACAAAAGAAATTGCGGCATTCAACCAAAAATTAGACGCCATGATATCTAAAGAGTTAAAAGCAT
>JAKQDR010000148.1 GCA_029573715.1 bacterium
GATTGGGGCTGTAGGACATAGTAATTCGCAAGGTGCCGTCTACACCTATGTTCGTGTTGACAATGCTTGGGTTTTCCAAAGTAAGCTCACAGCTAGCGATAAAACCAATAATGCTGAATTTGGTGCCAGTGTTGCTTTGAATGCTGAAGGGTCTTTGATTGTTGTTGGCGCACCGGGTAGCGAAGGTGAAGTTCAGTGGCAAGGTAAAGTCTATCTCTTTAAAAAGATTGTGAATACTTGGACTCAGATCCAGATCCTTGAACATGATACACCGGCATCTGAAGATTTCCTAGGTGAATCAGTAGCCGTTAGTGAAGGCGGGACATGGGTCTTTGCTGAAGCGAGTGGGCATAAGAAAGGATTGATTCAATGTGGTGGTGTGGCCATCTTTAGACAAGATGGAGAAAACTGGCGCTATTGGGGAATGTTGACACCAAACGATGCTTCAGGAGGTCAATACTTTGGATCCTCTGTCAAGTGTTCTCATGATGGTCGGGAAGTCTTTATTGGCGCACTTGGTGACAATAGTTCAAAAGGTGCTTTCTATGTCTTTGGACATGAAGAGGGTATCTGGAGTCAGAAAATTAAACGCACAGTCAGTGTGCGTAGTAATGGTGAGAAAGTAGGTGCTTCATTAGCGATTAGTCGTTATGGGCACGTGGTTGCGGTGGGTGCTTACGGTAACAGTGAAAGCGTTATCGAGAGCGGAGCTCTTTACATTTATAATTAAAAATGTAGAGCTATTTTGAACACAAGCGCTAGAGGGGTCTTAGCCCCTCTAGCATCGTTAACGTGTAAGGAGTTGTACAACATGGTAACAGTGGCGAGTGAGTGGAGTGACGCGATTAGTTTCAAGGTCCGAAAAGCGGGTACGTCCTTTTCGGAAATCTTGAAGATCAATAGCCCTCATCAAAATGAGAATGCTTTATTTGGTACGTCAATGGCTATCAATAGTGATGCCAGTATTCTCTTAGCGACTTCAAACGATGGAAGTAGTTATGGTGTTAACTATTATAAGAAAGTAGGAAATAGTTGGGAATTTCATAGTCGATTTAAACCGACTGCCGAACAATCACTTGGACCTACTTTTGGTGGAGGTATTGCATTGAACGCAGTAGGGGACTATGCCCTTATTGCCGACACTAATGCAGTTGTCGACGGCATTACTTCTGGTATTGTTTATATCTATACTCGAATTGAGGATACTTGGACTTTTCAAGGATATTTAAAACCTGAAGATCTCTTCACAGGCGATCTTTATGGTGTTGATATTGCCTTAACTAATGATGCAGGTTATGCATTTGTTAGTTGTTCAGAAAGTGGCCGGTATGGTGTTAGAGCTGGAAAAGTTTATATTTTTAAACGTTCTGGTTCAGAATGGAAACTTTATCAGAAACTCTACCCTGATGACTTAGCACCGGATGATCAATTTGGTCGTGGGTTGTCGGTAAGTGGGGACGGTCAGTATCTTTTTGCTTGTTCTGTTAAAGAAGATACTGCAGGTTCAGATGTGGGTTCGGTCTATGTCTTTAAGAACTTAGCAGGTGTTTGGGTTCAGTTGCATAAAATTACCCCACCTGATCCTGAACCTACGTTACGATTTGGTAATTCAACAGCAACAAATGAAGATGGGACAATTTTAATTGTCGGTGCTCGTTTTGACGATGGGAAGGAAGTCAATGCCGGTTCCTTTTACTTCTACACACGAACTGGTGCACAGTGGACTCTTCGACAAAAGTTATATGCTTCGGATAGTTTAACTGAAGATCAATTTGGTATTCGTTCCAGTATTACAAAAGACGGAACACTACTTTTTGTATCAGCGTATAGTAACGATGGATCTGCTCCTAACACAGGCGCTATTTATGTCTTTGATTTGATCAATGACGGCTTAGTCCATCAGCAAAAGATTACTCCGAAAGATGGTTCTGCTGATGCTCAATTTGGAATCTCGACTGCGCTCAATAGCGACGGAACCATTTTAGCAGTTGGTTGTTATTATGACGATGAAACCGTTGCTAATAGCGGAAGTGTCTACGTTTATATTCGACAAAATCATCAATGGATTCTTCAACAAAAACTCTACGCTTCTGATCCGACTTCTTTTAAGGATTTTAGCCTAGGCTTAGCAATTAGTTCAGATGGGTCATATATTCTTATCGGAGCAGGTAGAGGCAATTCATATAAAGGTTCCGTTTATGTCTTTTTAAGAAATGGAAACGTTTGGACTGAGCAACAAAAACTTGTTGCGTCTGACGGCATGATCGATGATTATTTCGGCCATGATGTTTGTTTGAACGCAGACGCCACAATTGCGATGGTTGCTGCGCCTGGTCGTGATGATAATAGCCTGACTAATAGTGGCGCTGTCTATATCTTTACACGTTCGGGTTCGACGTGGACACAGCAACAAAAAATCTATGCTCCTTTAAAAGCTGCAGAAGATCGCTTTGGCATCGGGATGTCAATGAATGCGGCAGGTGATTATGCATTGATTGCTTCACACGGTCGAGATGACAAAGGAACCAATACCGGTGTTGTATTTGGATTTAGTCGTTCAGTCAACACCTGGACTCATAAACACACCATCTATCCAGACGACCCTTCTATCGATAGTAATTTTGGCGTTTCTGTGGCCTTAAATGCGACTGGTGATTTTGCATTAGTTGGATGTGAAAACGACGGAAGTCGCGCAGTTTCAGCTGGTTCAGTCTATGTTTTTACTCGCATTAATGATACTTGGACTCAACGTAACAAACTCTATTCAACTACAAGTGAAGCTGGAGAAACATTTGGTCGTGGTGTTTCTTTAACCGCTGACGCTAAACTTGCCGCAATCGGTGCTCCGCATAACACTGTCAACGGTTTAAAGACGGGTTCGGTCTATATCTTCACAAACCCAGGTGAGACTTTAGTTTCAGAAGCCTATGAAGGGTTGATGTATCAGACTAAGTTCCAGCCAAATGACCTAACGACAAATAGTCTTTTTGGTGCTAGTATTGCTCTTAACCGTTCTGGAAATCGACTTGTAATTGGTTCTTCTACAGAATCAACTGAAGTGGTAGCCGGTGCAGCTTACATCTATGATCGGTTTGGCGATACCTGGGTTCAAAGTGCAAAGATTGAACCTATTGATGGTGTTGCGGGGGATATCTTTGGTCGTTCCGTTGCATTCAATGGAGACGGTACAGTTGTATTGGTTGGTTCTCGAGATAATTCTGAGAAAGCAAATGACGCTGGCGCTGTCTATATGTTCGCCCTTGAAAACGGATCATGGGTTCAGAAACATAAATTCTTTGCAAATGATTTTTCAGCGACAGCTGCTTTTGGTTCTTCATGTGCTTTAAATAGCCAAGGCAATATCGCAATTATTGGTAGTTTTCTTGATGATAGTCGTGGTGATAATGCGGGTGCGTGTTACTATTTCACGTATGATGGAACAACTTGGACTCAGCGTCAAAAATTCTATTCAACCGACATTGCCATTGGTGATCACTTTGGGTCTTCTGTCGCACTCAATGAAACAGCTGACTATTTAGTAGTTGGAGCAATGTCTGATGATGATTCTGGAAACGAAACGGGATCCATTTATTTCTTTACTCGCTCAGGGCATACTTGGACTCAAGTTGGTAAACTCGCAAGTCCTAGCGTAGCTGTATCTGCAAGTTTTGGGACAAGTCTTTTCTTATCCCCAGATAAGTCAATGTTACTTGTTGGTGCGCGAGGTGATACAGGCCAAGTTGTAAACTCCGGTAAAGTCTATCAGTATACAAATGCTAACGGAACATGGCGTTTAGAGAAAACCTATCAAGCCTTCGATGGAAGTGATGCCGATGGTTTTGGAAGCGCTGTGGCTATTGATGCTCAGAAGAGTCTTTTACTGATTGGCTGCTATGCAGATAGCGACATGGGTAAGTTTGCAGGATCTGTTTATGTTTATGCGAATCCTCGTATTCAACCTGTTGTTCGGTTTGAAGAAGG
>JAKQDR010000170.1 GCA_029573715.1 bacterium
CCTGCGGCTGTTGTTTTCAACCTTGCTGGTTATGTAAGCCGTAACAATGTTAACTACACCCGTGCTGACAAGGGCAGTGGTGAGTAATAGAATACCCAATATCATTATTGAAGTATCAGAACCGAAACCTGCAAAGGCTTCATCAGCGGGTAAGATGCCGCTAATGATCAGTGTCAACATCACAAGCAACGCGGTTAATTCTGCCGGCAAGGCATCCAATGCAAAAAGGACCATGGCTGCGGCAATGATGATAAGCAAAACGATCATAGCAGCAGTCATGAATTCACCTTTGAACGGACATTATCTGACATCTTTATATATTGCCTGCGACCTTTGCCATTTTCAAGATTTTTGTCTAAACAAAAAACATTTAGCAAGTGATCAATACTTATAAATGCCACCCCCAATGAATTCACGGATCACTGAGTTTTCAGGAACAATGGAATCATCCGCGAAAGCCTCTAATTGCTCCATTAAGGCATGTACACGGCTTGCACGCTGCCAGGCGTCCTCTCGCAGGGGGTCACCCTCAAATTCGCGTGTCCATTTTGCAAATTCAGCTCCTAATTTGTGTTTATACATTGGCAGTTCATAGGGCATAGCACTGTTAACAATAGTGTCAGTTGTATGCATGAAAGGAATGATATGGCGCAGCTCACTGGAGCGCACATAATGCCAGTGCAGCAGGGTTTGGGTAGGATCATAAGCGCGGTGTGCTGCGTCCCGCAGCATGCGGCGGATCAGGCGGATATCTGTCCAGCGCACATAGTTGCCATTATTATCCTTTAATTGCAGCAATGGTTCGATGTAAAGCTTAAATTTCATTTCAGCCGGAATATCACTGGTCATTTCAGGGTAAAGTCCATGCAGGCTGTCGATGAGGATGATCTCATTTTTTGCCAATTTCATACTTGTTTGGCTTTCTTCGCGCCGACCGGTCTTAAAGTTGTATTTAGGCAGCAAAACTTCTTTTCCTGCAAACAGTTCTGTAAGTTGTTGATTGATCAATTTCAAGTCCAGCGCTTGTGGAGTTTCAAAGTCATAATCGCCAAATTCATCCTTGGGGTGCATTTCAAGATCAAAGAAATAATTATCCACATTCAAGGTAACCAGGTTCAATCCCTCGCGCGCCAGGAATTCACCCAATTTAATGGTTGTGGTGGTTTTTCCGCTTGAAGAAGGACCGGCGATGAACACCATTCTTACTTCATCTCTGCGTGCTAATACCTTGGCTGCAGCATTTTCAACATTCTCATGGTAAGCTGCTTCGGCAGCCGTGACAATTTGGGGTAGAGTACCTTTGCGAATATGATCGTTGAGATGTGCAATGGTGTGGACTTCATGTTCAGTAGCCCAATCCAGTACTTTCCACAGCTTTGCCCAGGGAATGTTGCCGGAAGGAAGCGCATCGCCTTCTTTGCGCTTTTCACGTTGGCGGGCGCGTTCATCACGGTATAAGATATAGGCTTTTGCTACTTTTGAGTGCCCATTTTCAATTAATACACGTTCAACCAGATCCTGGATTTGTTCAATGTTTGGAAATTCTCCTGCCGGGGTTGTTTCCTCGAGTAGAGATACCACCTGGTCAGACAAGATTTGCGCAGTGTCCTTATCACGGCCACCAACTGCTACTGCTGCACGGTAAATGGCATTGGTGATCCGTTCGGGAGTAAAAGGAACAGTGGCGCCATTGCGTTTGATCACGTACTTTATTTCACTCATAATAAACCTCTTTTCTGATCAGTTTATGCAACATATTTGCGTGTATATTAATTATACGCTTGTTTTCATGATAACCAGTGATATCGATTAGACAGTATCTGGACACAAAATTTTTGGTTTATACTTTCTGATTGGGATCAGTTCAGATGCTATAATTAATGACTGGAGAAGAAAAGAATATGACAACACCATTGATCATCGCACATCGCGGTGCCAGTGCTTTGGCACCTGAGAATACCATGGCAGCTTTTCAGCTGGCGCATACCCTGGGGGCTGATGGAATTGAGTTAGATGTCATGCTTTCCAAAGATGAAGAACTTGTGGTTATCCATGATGCCACAGTCGACCGTACTACCAACGGTAGCGGAAGAGTGAATGAGATAAAATGGCGGACATTACGTGAATTGGACGCAGGCAGAGCTTTCTCTGTTCAATACCAGGGCGAACGTCTGCCTTCACTGGCAGAGGTTTATGAACACTTTGGGAAAAAGCTTTTGATCAATGTTGAGCTGAAGAACTATGCCTCACCATTTGATCAATTGACTCAAAAAGTGATCAAGCTTACCGTTGATTTTGGATTGGCAGATTCTGTCATCCTCTCATCTTTTAACCCATTAAATTTAAGCAGAGCAAAAAGACAGATGAAAAAAATTCAATGTGGGTTGCTCACTTTCCCGGCCTCTGCAGGAGCACTGTTGCGAGGGGCTGTTGGTCGCATATTTCCATATGACGCACTGCATCCTTATTATTCTGATGTTGATGAAAAGTTGATCAAGCGCATGCATGCGTTGGGGCGTAAAGTTAATGTATGGACTGTTGATGACCCTGATCAACTCCGGCGTTTAAGAGATCTCGGCGCAGATGCTGTCATATGTAATGATCCAAAAGCTGCCAGAGAGGTTCTTGAGGGTGTTTAAATGAATGTGTTCAAGGTTCGCAGGATCAGCCATTGGACTAAACCTCTATATTGCCTGCTGACTATTTTTATTTTGTTTGGCATGTTGCAGCCAGTACAGGGTGCATTGCATAAAAATTTTTACTTATCAGAGGCGGAAAATTTACTGGCACAAATGACGCCTGAAGAAAAGGTGGGTCAACTTTTTTTGATCACTTTCTCAGGGACGAATATCAGCACAGACCGAAAAATTTACGATTTGATAGTCAACCATCATATTGGCAATGTCATCCTTAGCGCAGATATGAACAATTTTGTCTCTGAGAGTGCTATCGCCAGTGCATATACATTGACCAGTGGGCTGCAAAGGATTGCCTGGGAACGAACGCAGTTAGATAATGAGGAGCAAAGCCAAAATGGCTTACCAGTCTATATTCCACTTTTTATCGGTATTGAACAGGAAGGAAATGGATACCCCTCCGATCAAATCTTAAGTGGATTAACGCCACTCCCCAGCCTGATGTCGATTGGTGCAACATGGGATACTCAATTGGCACAGGAAGTCGGGCAGGTAATGGGTTCAGAGCTGGCGGCATTAGGGTTTAACCTGTTTATTGGTCCCTCTCTGGATGTGGTGGATACAAGCAATGCTGAAAATGCCTATTATTCCGGAACACAGACCTTCGGTGGGGATCCCTATTGGGTCGGAGAATTGGGTAAAGCTTATATTGCAGGGATTCATACCGGCAGTGATGGCAAAATTGCTGTGATCTCAAAACACTTCCCAGGTCAGGGAAGCACAGACCGTTCACCGGAAGAGGAAGTCGCTACGATTCGAAAATCACTGGAGCAGCTCAAACAAATAGAGCTTGCACCGTTCATCGCGGTCACCAACGGCATTACTCCAAGCGAATCCATCACGGACGGATTAATGGTGTCTCATATCCGATATCAGGGTTTTCAGGGCAATATCAGAGCCACTACCCGTCCTATCAGTTTTGATGATGTCGCCTTGAGCCAATTGATGGATCTGGAAGCATTCAGTAGTTGGCAAAATAACGGGGGCTTGATCATAAGTGATAGTTTGGGTAGTCGTGCGGTACGTCGTTTCTTTGATCCAACTGGCAACACCCTGGATGCCCCCCAGGTCGCATTGACTGCTTTTCAGGCAGGAAATGATATTCTCTATCTTCGAAATTTTGTTGGAACCAATGACTTTGATGCCTACACAACCACTCTAAACACGCTTGATTTCTTTGTGCAGAAATTCAAAGAAGATCCGATCTTTGCCCAAAGAGTCGATGCCTCTGTCAAAAAGATCATCGCTAGCAAACTAAAACTCTACACTGAGTTTGATCCACAAAATGTCATTCCTCCCGTAGAGAGTTTAGATAACTTAGGCACTGAGAGTCAAATTCCTCTCAAAGTTTTGAGCGAAGCTATCACGCTGATCAGCCCAAGTGAAACCGATTTACAAACCATATTGCTTGAAGCACCTTCACTTTATGAATATATGATCATTTTCACAGATGTGCGTTCGGTTCAGCAATGCAGTCTTTGTGAACCAGCCAGTATGTTAAACCAGTTCTCATTTCAAAATGCCTTACTGCGTCTTTATGGTCCTCTTGGCACCAATCAGCTTCAGGAATCCAGACTTTCTTCCTACTCGTTTACCCAATTAGTCGAGCTGCTCGACAATAAAACCCAACCATCAGATCCCAATTTGTTGGATAATATAAAAAGAGCAAATTGGATTATTTTCAATATTTTAGATGCGGATAGTGCATATCCTGACTCTGACGCTCTGCAGAGAATATTATCAGAACGTATGGATCTCATCAGGAATAAATATGTCTTGGTTTTTGCGTATGACACACCTTTTTACCTCGATGCAACAGATATTTCGAAGTTAACGGCTTATTATGGATTGTTCAGCAAGATCCCTGCTTCTGTGGATGTGGCAGCACGGGTATTAATGAATGAATTAAAACCGCAAGGCGCATTGCCGGTTTCCGTGTCCAGTGTACGCTATGATCTTGTGACGGCAACTTCACCCGATCCCAATCAGATCATTCAATTGAGCTTAGTTGATCCCGATCAGAGTACAACCACAACACCAGTTGCACAAGTAACCCCTGAAGTGCGTGAGCCTCTGTTAGCTATTGGAGAAACTGTCGATATTGAGGCGGGCGTGTTATTGGATAAAAATCGCAATCCGGTTCCAGATGGCACCGTGGTGCGCTTTACATTCAGGTCTCTCACAGACAATGTCATCATTATGCAAGAAGACGTGGTGACCTCAGCTGGAAAAGCACGTTTATCCTATCGCATCGATCGTGGTGGAACGCTTGAGGTTTCAGCGATAAGTGAGCCAGCTCTGATCTCTAGTAAATTACTTTTAAATATTGAAAGTGGTATTGCTGAGATCATTATGCCTACCCCAACGCCACAGCCCACACCAACGCCTACACCATTACCCTCACCCACAGCGACCATCCAACCAACGATTGCCCCCGTTGTTGAAGAAGAAGGAAAAGGATATCCTGACTTAAACGACTGGCTGCTGACAATGTTAATGGTCTCGGCTGGATTTGGCATAGCTTACTTAATTGGCTATTATTGGTGGGGGTCT
>JAKQDR010000171.1 GCA_029573715.1 bacterium
AATTGGCCTTATCGGGCCCAAGCGTATGCGCTATGATGTATACATTCCGCAAGTTCGATATTTCTCGCATTTGCTCGAAGATATTGGACTGCAGGACGACTAAGCGTAAGTAAAATGTCTAATTGTAAATTATTACGGTCATTATGGCAGATGTTTCGGATTTGATTGACCCAACCGGTAAACCATTGAAAAGCGCGCACAAAACGCCGGAAATTGTAGAGCAGAATGTCGATTATAAAGACAAGTACGTCCGCGCGCTCGCTGACTATAAAAATTTACAACGACAAATAGAGGAGGAGCGCAAGTTGATATTTACCATTGCAACCGCCAATGTGCTTGAGCAACTGTTGCCCACTCTTGATATGCTCTATAAGGCAGAGGTGTTTGTCAAGGATCCCGGGATGCAAATGGTTAAAGACCAACTGTTGCGAGTACTTGAGGAATTCGGACTGAAAGAAGTGGAGCTTACAGGCAAAGATTACGATCCGCACACCGCTGAAGTGGTGGGGACGGTTGAGGGCGAGAAAGAGAACGCCGTGGTTGAAGTGGTGCGACGCGCGTATGCACTCGGCGATAAGGTGATACGGGTAGGGCAGGTGAAGGTAGGGAAAAAGAGCGAAGCAACTGTCGATAATTAATTCAATATATGAGTGTAGAAAATGGTTTAAGCTTAGACCCTGGTAGAATTGAAGCAAAAAAATTAGATCCAGAAGGTAGGAGTAGGGTAGAACGAGAGTTTGGAGGACTTGGATTGGCGCTTATTATCGCCGTGGCACTTACGGCTCCGGAAGAAGCTGGCAATCAAAGGACAATCATCACGAGCAGTCATGTACTTAGATCATTGGGACGTGATGATATATCACAAGATGCGCTTGATGCAATGTTAGGGAGCAGCGGATTTGAAGAAGTGCCAATTCAAGAGATTATAGGTGACGGCAGACAAAGGAACGTGTGGGATGATTTCGATCCAGATACTGATGGAAGACTGTGGAGGAGAAAAGCTGAAAACGGCGAAACATGGAGAACACCTGATGGTGCACCAAGTTTCCAGACGGAGCAAGCAGAACGATTGCGGACCGAGCACGATATGGAATGCCCGACCAATTTGGGTTATGATTTTGGGTTCGATTTTGGAGAATTAACCCCTGATGATGATCCAAAACTAGTACCATATACGAAGGAAGCGGCTGAACAGTTGGATGTAGATGCTGATAAAAAAAGAACGTTATACTGGGGATATGATGATGAAGTGGGACCACCTCCCGCTGGTTCAGACAGGACTGAACGCATTCAAATTTCGCCCATTATATATTAATTGTCAATTTTTAATTACATAATTTACATATACTCATATGTCAAAAATAATTGGTATTGATTTAGGTACCACAAACTCATGTGTTGCAGTGATGGAGGGCGGATCGCCCAAAGTGATTCATTCAAAAGAGGGTCGCAATG
>JAKQDR010000174.1 GCA_029573715.1 bacterium
TTGCTTGCCATAAATGACAGTATAACATCTTGCTCGTTCTTTATCTTACGTGCAGTCACCTCTATGACGCCCGAACTCGAGAATTTCGCTCCGTTGGCCAAGAATCGAGCCCTGCCTTGGAACATCCAGTTCAGAATACCCGTAGATTCCTGCTTTAGCTTGTTAGCCAACTGCGGGTCACGCTGATCCTCCTCAATGCGCTTGTCAAAAGGTATCACCAAGTGTCTGCGTATGTGACCGAAACTATGGTCTGTTGTTTTTGGTATATCATTCAACGCCGCCATCGCCAATGGTATATCCGTCACTGTGAACGTGTCCTTGAATAATAGTTTGCCCACCATCGGCTCTCCACTTACGAACTTCTTGAACTCGCCACCACTGACATCCGCACGGCTCATGTCGGTACATATATTCACTATCTTGCCACTCGCTCCGGCAATATTGTTATCACGACGTGGCGATGTACATAGGTCATACATTGAGTATGACGAGAAATTATCCTTGCCTACAACGTGCTGCACACATTCTAGAAACACTCCCTTCCCATTCTGCCCTTCCCCAAGCAAATATAATATCTTATCTATTACATACTTCTTCCTGTCAACAAAAAGCGCACCGCAGAACTCCTGCAATACGCGTTGTGTGGCAGCATCGGGAAGCACCTCGCTCAGGAACGTCCTGAATTTTGGACATTGTGAGTTCGGGTCATAATCAAAATCTATATATGTGGGTGTTTCAAGAGATTCATTCGCAGGAGATGTCATCTCCATGGTGTCAAGATTCAACACGCCATTCCTGAATGATATAAGTGATTTATTGGGGCTGTATGGTTTTCTTGCTAATGATGATAGTCCGTTGTCTATGATTTTACTAAGGCTGTTGACCACGTATACAACTCCGACATCCAGTATCGTGAGCGCATCGTACAACGCGCCTCTGAGTTGCATCTCATCAAGTAGCACATACTTCCTGCCGTTAAACCACATAAACCAATTACTGCCAAGCCTGAAATCAGACTTGGTAATGGCGCTGCTAAACGCCTTGGCTATGTGCGCCTCGTTGAGCTTGTTGATGGAT
>JAKQDR010000175.1 GCA_029573715.1 bacterium
ATAAGCGCCGTCCGGTCTAACGGTTGTAGTTCTCTCGATTCCTTGCGATACTCGTCCTGTTGCCGGTACTTCTCCATCAGTTCTTTTATGCTTGCCTGCGCGTCTCGTTGCTGTCCGGTAGTAAACGTGTAGCTAGGCGATAACCGTTCCTCTCCGTCTTCAGGTTTGTATGTGCTATCTGTAGAGAACTCGTACCCTAACCGGCGCATAGCAATCCGGTACTCGTCCTGTTGCTGTCTTGCGCTTAACTGCCTGCTTGTGGATACCTGTTTATTGCTATACTTGGTATAGTCAATAGGCGCTTCGGCAAAACCTGTGCGCTGTTGGAATAACTTGTGCAGTTCGTCTCTGCTACTCTTGACAGCCATCTACAGACCTCATTTCGTCATGCGTCCCAACTTTGCATTCCTTGTCGCAAAATCATCAATGTTGAGAAGCGCATCAGCATCCATCGCCAGTGATTCCGCAACATACCCTAATTCCGCTTTCCAGCTATCAAGGTATGATGCCTTGTTCATTATAGCACTGATTAGCGATTGTGAGGATATAGGCGTTCCTGTGCTGACACCAAAATACTTAGCCGTGTATTTGTCTGCATAACCGTCCGCTTTGGCTTGCTTCAAATAATTGTAGTATGCTTTCTCGTCTTTCTCGTAGTCGATATTCGTCTTTGCGACAAACGCCTGTGCGCCTTTCAAATCTTGTTCTGCCAGCTTAATAAGAGATTCGTACTTGGCAGCTTCAGCAGCTTTTTCCATTTCATACCGAGCAAGCTGTTCCTGCGCCCGTTGCGATTGAACAGACAGGTTGTATCTAGCAATCTGCATTTGCTGGTCGAACTGTGCCTGTGCCTGCTTATAGTTCATTTCCTCTTGCCAAGTGTACCTGTCAAACGCTTCTTTTTCTTTGGCAAAGTCAAACTCTGCTGACCACGTTTGTCTGTCCCACGCTTCCTTGTCTTTGGCAAAATCGAACTCTGCCGACCACGTTTGTCTGTCCCACGCTTCCTTGTCCTGCGCAAAAGCAAATTCCTGCTGTTTCATATAGTTGCTAAACGCACGTTCGTTTTCGTCTGCTACAAAAGATGCCATCTGCAAAGTGAAGTTCCTGTCCTGCAAGAACTGCTGGTACTTCTGTTCGGTCATGTCTGCCTGCAACTGAATCAGACTGGATTTTAATGCTTCTGCACCAACGGACGAGTATAACCCGCCACGCCCAACCATCATATCAGTTACTTGCAACTCAAAGTCTTTTGCCCTGCGCAGATATTCATCGTCTTGAAAAGGGTCATACGCGAATTGCATCTGCGTCAATGCTTCTAAGAACTGATTAGGCTGTGGCTGATACGGAGTAGGCTGGAATAACCCAGGAGTAGTTGTGCCACCGCCTGCGCCTGGTTTCGCCCCTGTAGCCCCCGTGGGCGTTCCCGTAGGAGGAGTAGTGGGTCTTGGCCCAATCTGTGTTCCGGCAGGCGTAGTCGTGCCTTGTGGCGCTGTAGTTGGCGTTGTAGTAGGCAAGACAACGTTATCTCCGACAGGCGTTTGCTGTACCGGCTGTTGTGTCTGCGTCTGTGCTTGCTGTTGCGTAGGCGTAGTTGTAGGCGCAGGCGCAGGTTGCTGTGTCGGAAGAGCAGGAGCATTACCCAAATACGCATTCTGCATAGGAGCCGTCTGTCCTGTAGCCGTATCCGTATAACCCTGTTGCTTTCCTGCTTGTGGCTTAACAATCGGCTCTTTAGGAACGACTGGCGCTATTTGCGAAACAACCCCACCGGTAGCCGTATCCGTAACGCCCTGCTGTTTCGCAGCTTGTGGCTTCTGAACAGGGGCAACAATAGGAGTAGCTGTGCCTTGTGGTGTAGCACCGGAAACAAGACCAAGACTGCCTAGCGTCTGTGGCCCTGCTACACCGTCTATGGCGAGTCCTGTCTTCTGCTGGTACGCTTTAACGGCAGCAAGCGTCATCGGCCCGTATGAGCCGTCTATCGAGCCTGTGTAATATCCGCTCGATGCTAGTTTCTGCTGTAATAGCTTTACCTCGTCTGACTTAGTTCCGCTTCGCAATACGGTAGACGAAACATAAGGTGACGTAGCAGTAGTCGGGCTTGTAGTCGCTGGACTAACCGTACCGCCCGTCCCTGTGTCTGTCTTAATGCTTGATAATAATGCCATGTTTCATCCACCCTTTACTGTTATTCTTCCGGTTCTTTAGGTTCTTCCTGCTTCGGCTTCATTTGTTCCTGCACTTCCATGTTCACCATGTTGATTAACTGGAACACTTCTCCATATGGCTTCTTCGCCAGATAGTTGATGATCGCGTCCGTCAACCTCTTGCTGAATGTGAACTCTTCTTTCTTTTCCATGTTGTTTCTCCTTTTATGATTTTGATATAAATATTATACCAAGAGTTCTTGACGCACCTATCCTGTTTTCTACATATATTTTACCATCTGTATGTGCTGATATGGTTGTTTTCCCATCTGTGCCTGTAGTCCCTGTCAATGCACCTGTTGTTACTTCCGTGTCAGCACCAAGCACCATCCCAACGCACCTTGCGCTTGTTGAAGCAATCCTGAAATTTATAATTGCATATGTTGTTACTGCTACAGATATTGCATATAATATTGCTATGCCATACTTTGCATATGGAGTGAATGATGTAACGCCATCATCAGCAATATTAAACGAAGTGGCGAGTGAAGCACTAACACGGGCGAGACTAACTATATCTGCCGCGTGTTCTCCGTCAACTGTGTCAGAATCAAGGGTAGACCCTGAACCATCATTGCCAGAATGCCAAACAGTATAGTAAGTAGAATCGTTAAAAGTAACCCAAGGCCCAGCATTGTACAAAACCCCCAACTTGCAGAATGCACCGGTACTAATGTTCTTTTGCTCTAAGCATGTCCCCTTTAACAAATCAGACCCCAAATATAGGGACGAACTAGCACTGTGATAATCTACAGCGGTCAATTCTAACCGTGGAGTAATCACATCTCCTGCATATAAAAACAATGATGCATGGGAGTTACTGGAATCATCTGCTGCTGATACGGCTGTAAAACTACGTTCACCAGTCATACACCATGATGACAATGTAATATTGTTCCAGTTATGAGTTGCACCACCCTCGCCTGCTTTTTGGCGATAGGCATTTATATACGCCACATTGACAGAATCGGTGGGTGTCATAGAATTGCCCGTATAAAAGTCGAGCATAAAACTAGAGTAAATGTCACTGGAATCACTGAACAACACATATCCATAATCATTGTCTGGGTCTTTCAGTACATCTACTGCCAGCACAAGTTGGCCATCAACCACCTGTAACCCGCCGCGATAAGTCGAACCGTCATAAAAAGCCAAGCCATCTGTCGCATTGACTTTTATTGTTGCTGTTTTTCCACCGATTGTTGCTGTGTTTGCAAATCCATTAGTGGCATCTATAACAACGCCTGCGTATGTAACGCCCTCGGACAACTTGTCTTCCGGTGCCGGTGTCCAGTCTGTCGCTTTGTTGCCAAATTCCAGCTTTAGCTTTCTGTATGTGACCGTTCCAGTTGGTGTGGTTGCTGGAGAGCTCGATAAATATATGCGCATTAAATTAGCACTGGCATTAACGGTAAATGTTACAGTCGAGAATCCTTCCGAGCCAGAAGCAATAGCATCTCCATAGCTATTTTGAACTTGCGATGTTCCATTGTACTGGATAACACGAAGCGTCTGTGTGTGTGACGTATCATTCTCAATATAAACACGGCAAGTTAATTCATCGCCAGCGACAAACTTATCAAACGTTGCAATAGTTATTAAAGGATAAACCAATAATATATAAGAACTGAATCCGCTCGTTGTGTCTTCATCTGTTGTGTCTTCAAGTAAATTTCTGCCGCCAATATTGATTGTGTCATTGATTGACGTGACTGTAGAAGACGCAAGCTGGTCAAACAGAATCGTATTCGCCTGAATAAGACTTGTTCTAATCCACCCGCCGTTGATGATCGTATTGCCAGCAATCGCTTCGGCAACCATATCGTCATAATCAGTATAGCCTAACTGCTGTGCAATATCGTTATACGCTGTCCCTAAGTCTGTTTCCAAATCGGATATAAGGCCATCGTACTTGCCTATAACGATCTCGCCGGTAAGCGGGTCTAACGAAAAGATTGAACTGCCATCGTTTACGATCTTGATACCGTCTTTAGGGTTAATATCTATCGCTATTTCGTGATTGTTGATAAGCGCAACAGACGAATATCCTTCGTCAAGCAAATCGCATAGATAATTGAACTTGCCGGACAAGTCATCGTCTAACTTCTTCCAAGATTTAGCTGCATTAAACCTAGGCATATTATCGGCTCCTGCCTATGACTCTGAATCTACGCTCTATATTATATAAATACACTTCTACGCTTGATATAGCAACCTTTATCCTATAGAATCTTGACCTTGCAATACAAGCAACAGGCACAGAAACCTCGATTGTTTCCACATCTCCTGTAAAGGTATAGTCTGCATACTGCTTAATAGTTGTAAATGTCGTGCCGTCTACAGTAAGATTATAGCTAATTGTAATCGTAGCCTTTGTACTTTTTGTCCCTTTCACTTGCAAGATAATCGCCGTTAGCGTTCCATCTTCAGACGGTGCTGTGTTAAATGCTTTGGTTATAAGATACGGAACATTGTTTGAAGCTGCGCCCATTACATCGAATATAAACGTGTATCCGGTATCCTTGTTTGAAACAACGGCATGACACATGCTACGGTTGGACGTAGGCACATATATAACTCTAAAGTCATCCGAGACAGTAAGATTCTTTTCGTTGAATCCAGAGAATTTCCACCATGTCTTTTGTTCCATATCATAAGCATAGTAGTATGTATCCTCGTCTTCTGTGTTCGCATGATCTCTGTCGTACACATACAAGAAGTTTTCATCAGCGACAATGTAGTTAAGCGACTCGTTATATATACCACCAAACACACCGTTAACAGACCCGCCGTTTGTGATAACAGGTCGCGATATGACTTTCGGCATAGAACTTCCATCAAACTCGTATATGTCTGCTTTTAGTGGCGTTTCGGCCTTGTTTGTCGTGCTATATTCTGTGCTTATAAAGTATGCCTTGTTATTAACAGTAGTAAGCAATCGACTAGAATGTGTAGCACGGATGCCGACATTAGAAATAATCATATCCAAAGAGAATGTGCTATAACTATATCCTCTGAAGATATATATATTACTAAGCCCAAAGATATATAAATTATTATTGAGGACGCATATCTCCGACAAATACCGTTCGCTTTCAATCGTCCAATACCCAGCATCACGATTTACAAAAGAGTCAGAACCAATAGCACCATACCAGCTTGTCAAGTCGCCCGCTTTACTCCACCATAACACGTTGGCATCGTCTATAACAAATATGCGGTTGACATGCGACACAATCTTTTTAGGCTTAAAGTCAAGAGCAACAACGCCTACTGTCCCGGCAGTAATGTTAAGATAAACAATCTTATCCGCACCATTACAAGCAAAGCATACATATTTAGCAGCTTCAGTAGCAAACAAACAACCAGTAAATATCTTATAATCAGGTGTGGTTATTGACCCCATTTGCGTAGACACATCGTATCTTGTAATAGGGCCATTTGTAAGATCAGCCTTGACGATATACCAACCGCTACCGGACGCAAGCAACATATAAAGATGTTCGCTAGTAGAATCAGAATC
>JAKQDR010000180.1 GCA_029573715.1 bacterium
GTACTGGAAGGTAAGATTAAAGAACGTATCGAAGGCATGATTAAGTTTGCATGCCAAATACACGAATGGGAAATCTTTGAGCTTGCGGTACAACCTGACCATGTACATCTGTATGTAGGGACTCCCCCAAAATGGAGCCCCAGCCAAGTAATGAACATCATAAAAGGGGGTACCTCAAGAAAGATACGTGAGTTATTCCCCGACCTGGATGAGATATATTGGGGCTCCACTTTTTGGGCTGATGGATATCTCGTAAAGTCTGTAGGGGATATACAAGACAAAGTGGTATCTGATTACATCAAAAGACAGTCTTAATACACACATTATCAAATAGCCGAGGCCTTTTAGGCCTCGGTGATATACTATAGTATGATAGAAAGACCACGAACTTCTGAAGTTGGTGAGCAAAGAAACGGAGTGTATTTTTTGCCGCTTGATGAAGATTATCCACCTGGGTATTATCCCAATTATCCTCAAGGCGTAGCTCACTTTGACAGATCGCATTATATTGAAAACGCCACTATTGCCCGGGAAATTCTGGCTTTGACTCGGAAAGTTGACCTGGCATATGCACATAAAATGCAAAGGAAATGGTACCCATTGGCAACAGTGGATCCAAGACATGTGGTACAAAGGATCGAGCAATTAAAGAGCGCTCCGTCAGTACGGACAACTTTGGGGGTTAAATATCCAGAATTTTATTCTCCCGAGAACGTAGGCGTGGTGTGGGGCGATTACCTCGATCGATGTAGCGAGAGAGGTGGTATACATGCACCAATAACTTCAGATCATGCAAGTGATGCGTGGTTATTACGAGCCATGGCCCGCAAGGGCGTAGATATGCAGAAAATCGTATGGATTGTCCTGGATCATCATTTTGATGCCGATACATATGATGGGGCTCATTATCCAGAAAAAGCAACGTGGATAAATGATGCCCTAGATTTGGGAATTGGTTGTGTGCATGTATTGGGTAATCCTCATGAAATTGCTGCTCAAATAACTCAAGGGACTATTTTCAATCCTCATACCGGCGCAGAAGAAGATTATGCCGAATTCAGACGTAGACATGGTTTCGAGGTTGTGGGGGGCGATGGCTTACTGACCACTATTGATAATTATAGAAAAGTACTGAACCGTAATCCTAACAGACTGTTTCTCCACTCATTGCCGCCTGTGCAAGGTAGATATGGATCGAAGATTACACGGACTGTGTTAGAAAAAATCATGCAGGATGCGTCTTATGCAGGTATGAAATATGTAGGGATATCCTATGATGCTGATGTGCTTGATACTTACGGCCAAGGTGTTACCGCAACACCTTATAATCATCATGATCATGCAGTTCGAGCAGGGATGAGTAGTTTGAGACAGACTTATGGAGCAGCAACATTTGTCGGCCAAAATGGGAAGCGAATGGTAGATTTAGACAGAGCGATGTTAGCAATGGATGCATTATTTGACGATGACCTCACAATAAGTGATGGTAGAAGGCGATTAACTTTTGAAACCTCTCTCGGCACGGGAGAAGGGGGGTTTACGGTTGATGAGGTATGTCGCATTATCGATGAGACGCGAACATTTACTTCAGAACATAGAATGCAATTTGGAATACCACTTCCCCGTGGAGGCGCAATTGCAGGTTCAATCGTAGAAGTTGAAGGGCTTGATTTCAAAGGAAATACTGCAAAGGCGATACATAGGGCAATGCAGGCAATGACGCGCGTGTAAAAACATCATTATTGTAAGCTTTCATTTGATTTATACACTTGAAAGTGTAAACATATTTCCACGGAAACAAATCACGACTTTTTTTCGGGTAGCACTCGCGTCTTGGATCGCTACAAGGCTCTTTGCGGAGGCGGTGAGATTCGAACTAGACTCGTTTTATTCGCTCACTACCTTGCTCCTCATTTCATCCACACTGCTCAAGAACCTCATCAGAAAATTGAGTTTGTCGAACAATGTCACTCTCACCCAATCTAGAATCGCGGCAACTTCGGATTGCATCAGTGCCGCTTCGAGGCAAGATATATAAGTGTTTCAGGTGCATGGATTTTAAGAGAAATGACCTTGACTAGTAAAAATTAATGACATATAATATTAATTACCTTAATTAAATCTAAAACTAAATATGAATTCTGCTAAGCAAAAAGATTTTTCAAGATTTTTTAACACCATGTTAAAAATGAGAAAAATATTAGACCAAACCTTAGATGATAATAATGGGGATAACATTCCAACAATGTTACAAGTGCAAGCTCTGAAAACAATTAAGGAGAATTCACCTATAGCTGCTAGTAAATTGGCTTCTAGGTTGCAAATGTCACCACCAGCATTGACGCAAATGACAGATCGATTGATTAAATCGAGATTTATTACGAGAAAGACAAACAATGATGATCGTCGATTAATTCTCCTTACTCTAACGAATGAAGGTGAAGTTCATTTGGCATCAATTTTGAAAATAATGGAACAAAAAGCAAATCAAATCTTAGATCCCATTTCAGCAAAAGATTTGCAAACAATAGTTACCATTTTCGAAGACTTTTTGCAAAAATATGAAAAGTAGATTAAATGTAAATTTGATTACAAAATATCAAACTTACTTGATTGTTTTTTCTATACTTATCATCTTGCTAATTTTAAGATCAGTAATTCTTCGCCAACCAGAAGAAAGATTGACTTACACAATACACAAGGGTGAGTTGCTTGAATCTGTCAAAATTTCAGGAACTTATGGTGCATCCTCGCAAACTCAAGTATTTTCTCCTGCCAACGGTGTGATTTCCCAACTCTATGTTACCAATCAAGCCAATGTACAAAAAGGCGACCCTCTTTTTCATATTGAGAGCACTGCTACCGATGAAGAAAAGGCAACAGCCAATACTAATTATCAACAGGCTGTGACCGCACTTCAAAATGCCAAACAAGCCAAAGAAACTACAGATGCCACAATGTGGGTCAAACAAAAGGCACTTTTAGACTCCGAAAACAATTTAAATTTGATGAATGATCGTTTGGCAGAAAGTATTGATAACCCAGCAACAAACGAGCCCTATACACAATTGGAAATAGAGAGTATAAAATCAGCGGTAACTACCACACGCAAAGAATTTGCAAACCTGGAAAGTCAATATAAACATGCTGATCAAACCATCGGTTCTGCTCAAGCATTGGTAAATTCTGCTAAACTCGCATTAGATGCGACAGAAAGTAAAACTGTATATTCTCCAGCCAATGGAAAAGTTGTCAATCTTCTCAAAAATGTTGGTGATGGTGTGATCAATCGAGCTGGAGGTCAGCCGATTTTGTTAGTAACCAATCTAAAATCACCGACAATTTTTGCCAAAACGAGTGAGATTGATGTGATTCGTCTTAAGGAGGGCCAAGTAGCTCAAATAGTGTTTGATGCCGATAAAAAATCCGTTTTTACTGGAGAAGTAACGGCAATTGATACCATTGGCACCACAACTGCTGGAGTAACTACCTATGACGTTCGTATTAAATTATCAAATTTTTCATCTTCTGCGATTAGACCGGGTATGACAGCGACTATTACTATAAATACTTATAAGAATACAGATGTGGTGAGCGTGCCTAATTCAGCAATTTTATACCAAGACAATCAAGCGTTTTTAAAAAAAGCTAACACACAAGAAGATCTCGTAAAGATTTCTTTAGGTTATCAGGGAATATCTAAAACAGAGATCGCAAGCGATCTCCCAGATGGTTTAGAGATTCTTGCTGTCATTGATCAGTCAAAACATAAATAATGAATAAAGCAAATGCATCATTTAGTGTTGGTCGCTTTCTGGCAATCAGAGAATTAAAACGCAGCAATCCTTGGACAACATTGCTGATTATATTTGTGATGTCGTTAACATTTTTAAATATGGTTTTGATAGGGGGATTACTGCTGGGTTTAGCCCAAGGAATGATCGGTTCATTCAAGCAGTATTATTCATCTGATCTCTTTATTACTCCTAGTTCTGAAAAATCGATAATTGAACAAACACACGACATCACCTCCGTGATTGAATCGATTCCCAATTTAGAAAGCTATACCCTTAGGACAACAGCTCCTACCAGAGTAGAATACGGTCATCGTACTCGAACAGAAGTAAATGATGTGGTAGAAAACTCGCAAGCTACGTTGACAGGTATACATTTTGCGCAAGAAGATAAAGTGACAAATTTGTCAAAAAAAGTAATAGAAGGCGAGTATCTCAGTGACTCAGATTTTAGTGCAGTTTTAGTAGGTAAAAATTTATTCGAAAAATACTCTAATAGGCCCGATAGTAGCACAGAACAAAAACTCAAAAATGCACAAGTTGGTTCAGTAGTCAACATCATTGTAGGCAATACTCGAAAAGAGTTTGTCATAAAAGGGATTGTTGGAACAGGAAACAATACTATTGACTCGAGAATATATATGGGTGCTGCTGCTGCTCGAGAAATGAAGAATCAAGAAAGTTTAGATGTGAATGAAATTGCAATTAAACTGAAATCGAGTAATTTGATTGACGAATCAAAATCGTATTTACTAAATATTTTGGGAAACAATCAAGATGTTGTAATTCAAATAGCAGATGAAGCTGTGCCAGGGAGTAGCGCAGACATCACTAAAACATTTAAACTATTGGGTAATCTTGTGGGTGTAATTGCTTTAATTGTGGGAGCTATCACAATTTTCATTGTTATTTTTGTGAATGCCATTACGAGAAGAAAGTATATCGGAATTTTAAAAGGGATTGGCATTTCGTCTGAAGCAATCGAGATTTCTTATGTTATTCAATCGTTGTTTTACGCTTTGTCTGGGGTATTATTAGCGAGCATATTTCTCATGGGTTTTCTGAAGCCCTATTTAGACATCCATCCCTTAGTTTTGCCTATCGCAGAAGGAAGATTGGCTGTCACAACCGAAGACATTTTCACTAGAGGAGTAATCTTAATTATTACTTCTCTCATATCTGGATTCATCCCAGCCAGACTAGTCACGAGACAGAATACTCTCGATTCAATTTTGGGAAAGTAACTTATGATCAAAGTCAACAATTTAATAAAAAAGTTCCAAATGGGAGATACAGAGCTAATTGCTCTTAAAGAATTAGTGTTTACTATTCCCGAAGGTCAATTCGTGGCCATCACCGGAAAGTCGGGATCTGGGAAAAGCACTCTTCTTTATCAAATGAGCTTGCTCGACAAACCAAACTCTGGAGAAATATCTATCGATAAAAATGACATAATCGCGCTTGAAGAAGATCAAAAAATTGTCTTTCGGCTGAATAATATCGGCTATATATTCCAAGATTATGCACTTTTACCCTCTTTGACAGCCAGCGAAAACATAGCGCTACCCATGATTATGAAAGGAATTGATCAGCAAATCGCAATGGATAGAGCTAAAGAATCACTAGACAAAGTGGGACTGAGAGACAAAGTAGACAACTTGCCTAATCAGCTCTCTGGCGGTCAACAGCAACGAGTTAGCATCGCCAGATCTATTACTCACAAACCAAAGATTTTGTTTGCTGATGAACCTACCGCCAATCTGGACACAGAGTCCTCAGAGATAATTTTGCACATATTCAAAAAACTCAATGAGGAGGGTCAGACAATTGTGATGGTTACTCACGAGCCAGAATATGCCCAGTTCGCAGACAGAATTATTGAACTACAAGATGGAAATATCATTTCTGATAAGTTGGTTAAAAAGTAAGATGGGCAGAGTAACGGGGCTTAATTAGCTTGAAAGAATGCGTTATGACTACTACAGAAATCTTCCCCATTTACCTTATCAGACAGTATTTTCAATCAAGATGATTCGCTAGTCAGCAAAGAAGTATCTCATATTTTAACGGGCAAGAATCATTTATTTTATGCAAAAGGACATGGAGCATAATAGTGGTTCAAATTATGAGATTACTCCGCACAATACTGCTATGCCATTCACAGAAAGAAAGACTACTTAAACTGACAACAAGCTTCGGGAGCATTTACTTCATATATTCCAATACGGCACACCGGAAGAGAGGATAAAGATAATAAGGGGTATTAGCACAAAATTTACACTCTCACAAAGAAGACTCGAGATACTACAATAGGCTCATGAAGTGTATATATTGCCAAAAAGAAAAAACTCCAAGTCATGAACATGTGATTTCAGAAACTGTTCTAAAGATTGTGTTTGGGGACGCTGTTAGAAACATCACAACTTCCAGCGTTTTTAATAACAAGACACTTACAGACTATCAACACAAAATCCTGGATGTTTGTAGTGATTGTAATAGTAACCTATCTCCTTATGATGTGGCTGGAGGTAAATTGGTATCTGATATCAATAAATTCTATGACGCGTCGTTTGCGAAGATAAAGATAGATTCGATCAAATTGGGTTGGTTGATAAAAACTCATCTAAATTTAATTAGACTGTCTCCAGATAAACGAACAGGCTTACATTTTCAAATATGCCAAGACATATATACGTCACTAATTAAAAAATCACGAATTGATACTCCGCTGTATGTATTGGCTATTGATGGATATCAAGGTAAAGAATATTTTTGGGATGAAAACGATTCTAAACACATTCAATATTTTAGTCATAAAAGTGTGACTTTCCCCGATCAAGAAATATTAGTTTCAAACTTTAGAATAAAATCCATAGACACCTTTCTTTTGTTGCCAACAAATAATGACTATGACAACTTTGCGAATAGATGCAAAAGTGTGAGAGTCGATATGAAGAATGGATATGATATTAACCCGAGTGAGGTAGATATAAAGCAAACATTGACAGACAGATATTATTTAGTAACAAATATTGTCCCTTTCGATCGTATATTGAGGTCAATTGAAGAGGTAAAGAAAGCTTAGAACCTTGGACATCACCTTTGTGAAGATTCTGGGGCATTTTCACGTCTCCAGGCTACTCTTTGGCAGGTATAGGAATTCGAACATTTTTCGGAAGGAGACAGCAACCCATCTATGGGCAGCACTCGCGTCTTGGAGCGCTACAAGGCTCTTTGCGGAGGTGGCGAGATTCGAACTCGCGAGAGCTTTCGCTCGCAGACTTTCCAGGTCTGTGGAATAAACCGCTATCCGACACCTCCAATTTATTTTCAACACTTTCGATTCTTTCTGCATTCGTATAAACCCCGATGGGGCGGAATCCGACACCTCCAGAAACACTTTTCATAGCTATTATACTTGCCAAACGGGACTTCTTCGGGTACAAATACTCTAGTTATTCATTCTATTTTTCATATGTATACGGCTCATTCATTCTCGCTCCCTGATCAAGACGGCAAAGTGCACACCCTCTCCGATTATGCAGGCAAGTGGCTGGTGTTGTATTTTTATCCCAAAGATGACACCCCGGGATGCACGGTTGAAGCATGCAGTTTTCGGGATAACACCGCTGAACTTGCCAGGCTTAATGCCGTAGTGCTTGGGGTGAGCAAAGACACTATACAAAGCCATCAGAAATTTGCATCAAAACATAAACTCAACTTCCCTCTTCTTGCCGATACGACAGGAGAAGTTTGTAAGGCCTATGGAGTGCTCAAGGAGAAATCAATGTTTGGAAATAAGTACATGGGTGTTTCGCGCGATACATTTCTTATCAATCCTGAAGGTCAGGTGTTCAAAGAGTATCGAGGAGTCAATCCGCTCACTCATTGGAGTGAAATACAGAAAGATTTAGCCAAAGAATGACTCATTTCTGCTGGCTTGGAACCAAGTAGGAATATAGCGCCCCACACCTTTCACATCGGGGCACTAAATCTTGACTGAGGGCTAATTTTAATGCTCCCCGAAGACTGTGTGCATATAAAAAAATCGTGCCCTCTTGCGCCACCCTTTCTGACTCATGTTGTAGCAGATCTTCGCATGTATGTGTATAGGTGAGTCCGAATTTTCGTTCCATAAGGATTGTTTGTTTTCGATGTAATCAATTTCCTTCAAAGGCATCGATATGATCTACGTTTGGAGCTTGTTGAAATATGTATCGAGAATTACAGTGAGCGCATATGGGGGTATTTGTTTCGGCGATTATTAGTGCTCGTTGGAGGGTTCCCGCTTGGATGGTTCTTTGGATAATCATATCTGCACCCCTTGCGAGGCATGAATTTGATGAAAAGCCTTGTGAAGGGTGAAGGTAAGTGACCGTGAAGTGCTCAGGCATACCCTCAACTTCTATGGGTAAATAATCTTCTTCGACTGGCCCAATAGGTGTGCGTTCTGTCATTTTGAAAAGAATTAGAATAGGAAAAGACTAAGATAATTATACACCACATCTCATGCTATGGGATATTCGTTTTTCGTGATATACTTATCAGTATTGGCCATATTTTACTATTCTAGCAATACAAATGTATTATGGAACGCATTAAATTGATGAGCGAGCAAATCGCCAACTCCCCCAGCGTTGCAAGAACAGCTCAATTATTCGAAGATACTTGGGATAGGTTTCGGGTTGGTGATTCATCAAGAGCTCAAGCCTTTGATCGTTTAGCCGACTATAATTGCGCATCGGCGGCGGCTGTGAGAGATAAGCTACGCAGATGTCCCCCAGGAGATGATCGTAAGGCATTGCAAGCCACTGCAGCGTATTTAGATAGATTAGCTTCAAGGCATGAAGTCATTGCGAATACAAGCTTGTAACATAATTGACTTTTCCTTTTCGAATGCATAGACCTTCAGCTTGATTTATCTCCTCTACTCTCGTATAGTGTCAGGCTTATGGCACAAACACCAGCTTCCAAACCCGATAGCTCCAACCTACTCGCACTTGAAGATCTCATTAAAGGATATTTAGCCGATATAGCAGCAGCGCGGGAGAAACTTAAGGCGCATAAGGAAATGCTCAAAAGCACCATAGAGCAGGACAAAGACTACAGTGAGGTGGCAGAAAAGCAATCTGCAGTCAAAAAAGAAGTTGCAAAGGTGAAGGAAGTGTTGGTCAAAAATCCCTCAGTCATTGCAACACAGCAAAAAGTCAATGAGCTCAACACACAAGTGCGTGATGCTCAGCAAGCCCTTTCTGATTATCTCAATCAATACATTCAGCTCACTCAATCTACTGAGTTTGTGGGGTCCGATGGAGAGGTGCTCCAGATAGAGCGCAAAGCGCGGCTCATCAAGAAAAAAGTGTGAGCACGAATTTAAGTGACTAACTGCAAAGAGCCCAAGACACCAATTTTCGCTTCTGTTTTGCAGTCTTCGCGCAGTGCCCTATACTAATGCTATGCGCGTTTTGCGATTTCTCTACTTACAACTTAAGGATAGACACCGTGCTTTTTGGACAATATTTTTGGTGGCACTGGTGGATGGGGCTTTCGTGAGCGCCATGGCGCTCTCGCTTTCTGGGATATCTGCGCTTGATGTGGTGGCAAATACCCAGGCGATTTATCGTGCGGTTTTGTTTCTCATCCTCTCCTTATTCACTTCCTTTGGCATCCGTCGATATGGCGAGACGCTTGCGCTTACGATTGCAGAGTCGGTGCGCTCAGACATGATTGCAAAGCTCACCCGCGTGCCGATGCTCCATTTGCATCGCTATCATTCGGGATATGTGTTATCACTGGTGAATAGAGTGGCAGACACGCTGCAGCCGATACTCTTCAATCTCTATTGGTGGGGTGCGCGCAGCGTCATATATGTTGCGGTTATTGTGGTGACAGTACTCAATCAGTCGGTTTTGGTGTTTGTAGTAGATGTCTTTGTTATCGCCGTATTTGTGGTGGTGAGCCAGTGGCTTTCGGTGCAGATACTCTTTTTCAATAAGGCGGTTAATGAGTCAAAAAGTAAATTCATGAGTGTGTTTGCAGATTTTGCGGCAAACATCGCAACTGTCAAACGTTTACATATCCATAGCTACATGCAGTCAGTCATTGCCCGGCAACGGGCATTAGTGCTTGGCACGGTGCATAAACAACAACAATTTCATGCCACCCGCTGGTTTATGCTTCATGGGCTGTTTGCTCTGCTTTTCACACTCACATTTGGCATGCTTTTGTGGCAACTTACGGCAGGATTACTTTCAGTAAGCGGGTTTATTGTCCTTGTATGGTTTTTTTGGGGGCTGCGCGGAGATTTGAATCAGTTGGCGGAAAATTTGAAAGTGTACACTGAGCTCGGCGGATATATTGAACAACTTGATGAAGTTATTGCGCCTTCACTTGCTTCACCACTTCCGTCATCCTCGCCAACCGCATCTACCAATATGCTTGAAATGCGCGATGTGAAATTTAAATATCCCGGCACCAAAACAATGGTGAGCGTGCCGGAGCTCACGATACGCAGAGGTGAGGTGGTGGCAATTATAGGTGCCTCTGGTCAGGGCAAAAGCACACTGCTTCACATTGTGTCAGGCCTACTCCCGGTTGATACCGGTGAGTTGCGCATGGGGTTTGATATGGCAGAGAGCATGTTGGTTTCCCAGGAAGTGGAGCTTTTCAATGCTACATTACGCGAGAATTTGTGTTTGGGGTCTGATTATGGTGATGAAAGACTGATGCGCATTTTACGTGAGCTTGCCCTGGACACCGTGGTCAGCCAGCACCCGGACGGCTTGGATGTAGCACTTGGCGAGAAGGGGTTGCGGCTTTCAACCGGCCAAAAACAACGGGTAAATATTGCACGTGCATTTTTGCAAGAGCGCGCATTTTATCTTTTGGATGAGCCGATTGCACATTTGGATCCGAAAACTGCACAAAAGGTGGTAGATTTTCTGCACAAACATTTGAAAGGAAAAACAGCCATTGTTGTTTCTCATCAGCCTTCGATACTTACTCTTACAACTCGCACGTATCAAATGAAACGGCGCATCCTTGTGCCGCATGATGCATCATAACACTCGTTGTCTCGTTGGTATAATACAAATTAGGAAAAGCCCGAGTGGTCCGCCAGTGGGCGGATAAACTCCACGGGCAGACACGACAAGTGGCGCCGAACATGAGAGTAGACAGGATAGTGTGATTAGGCTTTGGAATTGCCCGAGTGGCGAAACTGGCAGACGCGCACGCTTTAGGGGCGTGTTTCGTAAGAAGTGGAGGTTCAAATCCTCTCTCGGGCACATTGATATACCTTAGCGAGCAAAGAAATATATGGTGAGGTTAGGTATATCAATGCCCGCCGATAAGTGAGCGCATGAGGCGCAGCGAAGAAATGCTAAGCCGAAAGCCCGAACTATGGCGGGCCACCCACATGTGTTCATCGTAAACTAAGGAAGCTGATGGAGGTTCCCCGCTTCGTCAAGACTTCGCGGGACTAACGGGCAGGTACTACTCATTGCATTCGTATACTGCCCGTTGAGCAAATCCTCTCTCGGGCACCAACAAACGATATTTAGAGGTTTCAGCCAGAGGCTGATCCGCCTTTGGCGTGACAACTCCCACCTCGGGCACATCAGAGTTTCACTTTTTGAGCTTGCTGATTTTTCGATACGCTTCTAAATTACTTTCTTCCAATAGTGAGGGTACAAACCTTTTTCTATCAATTGTAGATATGTGCAGAATCTTCTCTATCGGCCAAACTTCAAATCCTATCCCCTCTCCCCTTTCAACAGTGAGCTTCGACACATCGCCATCATATTGATATGCATATACCCAGCGCCAAACATTGTTAGTGATATGCGTGATGGGGTCGTGTGCACTGTTTCGTATTTTTGTGACACTGATTAATTCACTTGGCTTCACCTGCAGTCCCACCTCCTCCTGCATTTCTTGAACTGCAGCTTCCAGATATGTTTTCCCTGTGCTGACATGGCCTCCCACAGTAGCATCAAGTAAGTCGGGGAACGTTTCTTTATCTTTTGCGCGGTGTTGGAAAATAATCTCGTTTTGTTTGGTGAATAACCATATATGAATCTCTCTATGCAAAAGGCCATGGGTATGTATGTGTACGCGCGTTGCCTGTTCAACTATTTCATCGTCTTCGTTCACGATATCGATCATTTCATCTACATCGGGGGGCGTTAAATTTTTAGTTTCAAACACGGTATCTATCCACTGTGAGATGAGCGTATGCAGAGTCTTGAGGTGTGCGCTCGCCCGAAACGTATGAGGTGCATCAGGAATGATATGAAATGTCTTGGGCCCCGGCAATACATCATAGAGTGTTCGCACATGGTCGGGAGGTGTTGAAGTATCTTCCTCCCCTGTGATAAGAAGCACAGGCATAGAGAGCGTAGATACTTTTGGCAAGACATCGTAACGCAATCGGTCGATGATATGAGTCCACGGAAGCCTCTTCACCACCCCGGGTTTAGATCGGCTTTCCTCCACTTTCCACCCGGTGCGCTCCCATGTTGCGAAATCTTCAGGGTTAGACCGTTTGTGCGCCTCAATGCTTAAGGCACCGGATACGACTGTTGAGATAGGAGCAAGCGCGCGGACGCGCGCGGGGTATGTTTGGGCGTATAAACAGATACATATTCCTCCCAAGCTGTGACCCGCAAGAATAAACGGCTCTGTGTACCAAGTCTCCCCCCTTGCCCACTCTATGACGTTTTCCAGATCTTCGTAATAATTGGTTATAGTAGCGTGCTCATAGCTCCCTTCACTTTCACCTATGGTATTGGTTGTGTCAAATAGTATTGTGGTGAAGCCTTTACTCTTAAATGCATCTGCAATTGTCTGTATATGTTTTTGCTCTTTAAACCCCCCCAGCCCATGCATCACAAATGCGAGGCCCTGGGCATTTGGGACAACATCACACGACACCGCCATCCGCTGGCGCTTGCGATTCGTGATAAACGCACTATGCATATGGAGACATTGTAGCATTATTAAAAATACTGTGATTCACGAATCAAGTCTAGAAGAATTAAATCTATCCTTTTGTTGCGGGCTTAATTGCATTATCGCATGGAGCGTACATAAAAACGTTCCCTGCAAAACGAAGTGCAGCAAAAATTCCCGCTCGGATTAGTCCCTCTCTTGCCCCTTGGGCGAAACCATCACCTATATATAAAGCGCCTGCACAGAGTACTCCTCCATCAACCAGAGCGGGTACTATCTGTCCACGGCCTACATATTGGGGTCTGCCATCTCGATGTCTTTGTATGAACCTGGTGGTCAAGGGAAGTGCAAATTGAATTCCACGCTCAGCGACGCCAAGATTCGGATCATTTTTATGTTTCTTTGTAGGATACTGCCTCAATCCTGCTGCGTAACCAAGTGTTTCAGAGAGGGGTTGCATATAGCCTATAATTATATCAATCAGGTTTATTTTGTCAATGCCATTTATTTCAACTGTGCCCAATTCTTCCCCACCTTATGATCCACAACAACGGGAACATCAAGAGGCAGTGCATGCTTCATGGCCTGTTCAACATCTTTGATGAATGCATCGCGCTTAGTGCTTTTAGTGGGAAATTCAAATATTAGCTCATCATGAATCTGCATCACCAGATGAGCGTCAGCATACCTTGGGAGGACGTCTTGCGCTACAGATACCATCGCCTTTTTTGTCATATCTGCGGCAGAGCCTTGGATGGGAAAATTCTTGAGCACTCGCTCTTGGTCGGGTCGTAGATATTTCGTTGGTTTTCCATAGGGCAAGCCGGGTATGCCGCGGCGCCTTCCACACATCGTTGTAGCGGAGCCATGCATCTTGGCTGATGTGAGCAAATTGTCATAATATCTTTTGATACCGCTATATGCTTCGTAGTAAGATTTGAGAATATGAGCACACTCCGCAACGGGCTTTCCCAACTGTCGTGCGAGCCCATAGGGAGTTTCGCCATAAATGATGCCAAAGTTGAGTGTTTTCCCTATTGATCGAGCGGCTGCATCTACCTGCCCCTCTGGTATCTTAAGCACCCATGATGCAGTGGCCTCATGCACATCGATGCCGGTATGAAATGCGTCAGAGAGTTTGGGGTCGTGTGAGAGGTGTGCAAGGATACGCAACTCTTGTTGGGAGTAGTCAAATCCGATAAGCACCATTTCAGGGCGTGCGGTGAAGCATGCACGAATCATATCGCCGTAAGGCGGGCCCACTGGTGTGCTTTGGATATTGGGGTTGGAGCTTGCAAGCCTACCTGTTGCTGCACTGGTCAAATCGTACACAGGGTGAATACAGTTTGAAGCATCGACCTTATCAAGGAGCGCATCGACATAGGTGGTGATGACTTTGTCTACCGCTCGATAGTCGAGAATGTCTTGTGCCACCGGGAATGTGGGGGCAAGCTGTGTGAGTTCATAATTTGTGGTGCTATATTGGCCGGTAGCTGTTTTTTTCAGTGACACCTTGCAAATGGTACTGAGCGCATCACCGATTTGTTTGGGAGAGCTTGGGTTGATGTTCCCCAGCCGATCTCGAATGCGTTGGGCAAATGTTGCACGCTTTTCTACCAACGTCTTTCGAGTTTCTTGGAGCATGGCAACATCAAGGTGAACGCCGTACTCATGCATCGCTAAAACAATGTGTGAAACAGGCAAATCGATAGTTGTGTATAGGCTGTACATGTCAGGCACCTGCATAAATTCCTTCTGTTGTACCGCCTGAACTTTTTCAAGAGTGTCAACCTCATAGTGTGCAAGGAATTCTTGCTCGGTGTATCGAGTCCCCCCACTGAGGATAAACGCCGCCAGAGTATGGTTCCATGGTTGCATCAAGATGTATTATAGTCCGATTATCTGTGGGATTTGTTTCCAAAATGTAGGGACACTTCAATTGCCATTCCTGCTGATAATGCGCCATTGATACGATGATGGTCAACTGCTTTAATATCCAACCCAATCACTGCAAGTGTTGGGCGGCTTCTTTCATATTGGTGTACGTTGCTGTGTGGTATGCGTGCCATGACTTCTTCGGTGACGGTATGCAACTTACCTCCATATTGGTCTTTCAATGCTGTATAAGCTGCGTCATATTTGTTGTCTGCCGCAAAATGATGCGCACCGTTTGTTTCATCTTTTTCGTCCATGGAGAACCGTGCCCATGGCTCAAGCACCCACATAAAGCGGCCATGAGAAAACGCAGGATGCAACGCGCCAGCTTGGCTGACCATAACTAAACCCATTTGAACTGTATGCTCCGTGAAAGTGGTAAGAAGTGAGGCGGTGCCGGTGGTAAGTTCCCATACCGAATGCTTGTTGTATCGCTCCACAGCCCATTTAGGTACTTGAAATCCACTCGTTCTGTCAGGGCCATATATTTCTAGCATTGTGCCATCATCACTTACCACTCGATATATTTTGCCCCACATGGTAATTTCTCGATTTTTCCGATAGGCAAATGGTGACGGATATGGCGGATCTTCATCAAATTCATCATGCCGGAAAAAATCACAAATCTCAGCGGATCCTGCGTACAGCCTTATCCTATCGAGCAAGTCATGTGAAACTGTGCAGCCCATTTTTTTTCCACAATACAAGACTCTCAATTGCTCTGCAGTCAGAGCAAACGCCATCATCCCATAGGCAATGCACACTTCCTCTGAAGGAAGTGGTTCGTCCGCGATAAAATTATTATGATTATTGATTTCCCACTCAATGCGCTTACCGAACGCAATCCGTGCCTCCATACTATCTAGAGGTTGATTTTCTTCATCATGAGATCTGGTGAGTACCGTGATTTGCGTTGAAACTTGAAGACAGGCTTGATTCATTGCCTCTATGAGTGTTTTGGCAGTGTTTTGATCGACGGCAAATGGACTTCGTGTGGTTGAGCCGGCAAGCTGGATAGTCGCTCTCGTCGCGCGAAGATCCTGTGTGTCTGCGGGGTTACCGCTTAATGGTGTTGATGCAGGGAGAAGCTCGACAGTTGGAGTGGCTGAAGCATTTTCTTTGGGTGAGCTTTCGAGAGCAACTTCTTCTAGAGGTTGTTGTTCTGCTACCATAGCTCATATTGTACATAATTATTACTTTTGCCCGTATATCTATACACTTAAAACCCTATACTCTCCGTGTTATCCTTGCTATGATGTAAGTTATGACACTCCATGAAGCTATCATTCGCTATCTTGAGTATTGTGAGCTTGACCGCAACTTGTCGGTCAAAACGGTGCGTATGTATGGCCAATATTTACAGCTTCTCGAGTCATGGCTGGTGAAAACAAAAGGCACAAACGCTCCCGACATGCAGGTGTCCCAGCTTGACGAGCAAATGATCCGCTCATTTCGATTGTATCTTTCCCGCGAGTATCGCCATCCTATAAAAGGTCCGCTCAAGCGTATTTCTCAAATTAAATATCTTATGGCCATTCGGGGGCTTCTTAAATATTTGTTGAAGCAAAAAGAACAAGTGCTGCCCCCCGATATGATTGAGCTCGGCAAGCTTGGTGATCGATCCATAAAATTTTTGCACGATGATGAACTGGCGCGACTTTTGCAGGCTGTTGATGAGAAGGATAGAAATATGCTTCGTGATAAAGCGATTTTGGAAACGCTGTTTTCCACCGGATGCCGCGTGTCGGAGCTGTGTGGCATAGACAGAAGTCATATCAATCTGAATACGGGTGAGTTTAGTGTGCGTGGTAAAGGTGATAAAACGCGCGTGGTGTTTCTCTCCGCTTCAGCAAAGGATGCACTTCAAAAGTATTTAGGTGTACGCAAAGATCCGTATAAACCACTGTTTGTGCGTACGCGGGGCCCCAAGGGCAACAAAGAGCTCACTGATGAAAAATTCCGATTGTCTCCCCGTTCGGTTGAGCGGATTGTTGAGTACTATCGAATTAAGGCAGGAATTGTGCAGCGCATATCGCCTCACGTGTTACGGCACAGTTTTGCAACCGATTTACTTGCACATGGGGCAGATCTTCGCTCGGTGCAAGAAATGCTCGGGCATGCCAATGTGTCAACAACGCAGATTTACACTCACGTCACTAATGCGCGCCTGAAGGAAGTGCATGAAAAATATCATTCGGGTAATAAATGATCAATGTGGTGTTGCACACACAAGATTTCGAATAATCCTGAAACCTCTCGATGGGCATTTTGATGTTCTGCTGACGGTTAAGGCAGAATAATGACCAATAAGAAAATAGATGTCAGAGCCTGTTATAATACCCACATGATCTCGGTTATTGTGCCGTTTAAAGACGAGGCGGAAAGTCTTCGTGTTCTTCTTCCTGCGCTTGCAAAATACGTTGGTGAATTGGGCGAAGAGTATGAAGTGCTTTTGGTGAGCAACGGCTCAACAGACGGATGGGAGCAAAATGTGCCCATGCCCAATGAACGCTTCAAGAAATTTTCATATCGCAAGCCAGACAAGGGTAGAGCCCTTCGACGGGGTATTGCAAAGTCAAGCGGCGATATACTGCTTTTTATGGATGCTGATTTGGAAGATGAACCTGCGGACATCCATAAGTTTTATGCAAAAATCAAACAGGGATATGATTTTGTAAATGGCTGGCGCAAGAGCCGCAAACATTCTTGGGACAAGATTATTCCCTCCTATATTGGTAATAAAGTGATTTTACGAGGGGTGCTGGGCACCAAGTTTCATGACATCAACTGTGGATTTAAAATGTTTAAGCGGGAGTGCTTGCAAGATGTTGTCCTTTATGGAGATAATTTCCGGTTTCTTCCCTTTGTGGTTGAGAAATCGGGCTTCAAGACTACCGAAGTGGTGGTCACCCACCGAAATCGTAAGTTTGGAAAATCCAAGTATGGTTTTTTCAACCGGCTCACCGTGTTTGCAGATATTTTGACTGCATACTTTATATTTCGTTTCGCCCAAAAACCGCTTCATTTCTTTGGTGCTATAGGTGTGGTGCCACTTACTTTCGGCACGATTCTTCTTTTAGGGCTCACCATTCAGAGGCTCTTTTATGCGGTGATGTTACACGATAGACCGATATTGTGGGGAGCGATACTCCTTATTATCGTCGGTTTGCAGATTATCACAACCGGTGTCATCGCTGAGCTTATGGTGTATTTGTTTAAAAAAGGTCAGCGATCATAAATACACCCACAGTGCTGGCCTTGACAGGGTGCCATACCATGCTCTAGACTGTGGTAATGGCAAAATCTTCGCGTTTGTGGTATAAGACCCATCGGCATGTGGTTAAACGAGTGCACAAACATGTAAATGGTTTGCGCAAACATATACATAAAAAAATAAAGCCCACACTTCATGCGCACATCAAACATTCAAGATCTATTGTTTTAAGGCTTCTTGACAGTCTGAAAAATCCATATATCGCTCTTGCAGTGGCGTATCTGATATGGGGTGCTACCGCTCCCATCTCAAAATTAACGCTTACCGAAATAGGGCCGTTTTCGTTGCTTCTTCTGCGTACCATTATCGCGTCATTCATCTTATTGCCATTTGTGCTTAAGCATAAGATTACGTTCACATTTCATGAACAGTCCTTCATCGCCCTCTCGGCATTTTTTAGTGTCTTTTTACACATCCTCTTGTTTTATCTTGCACTTCCTCTCATCCCAAGCATTAACGCATCTATGATTGGAGTGATATCTCCGTTCATATTTGTCATCATGGCACGGATGTTTTTGGGTGAGCATGCAAGCCCGCGAAAGTACTACGGAATGTTTTTCGGTCTGCTCGGTGTGTTCTGCATCACGGTTCTTCCTTTTCTCTTCCCCCCTTCAGACAATGTGCTCGGAGTCTCGACGACATTTTTAGCCACTTTGCGCACGCTTGGCATTGCAGAGGCAGATTTGTCGGGAGCACAGCTGCGCTGGCTTGGTCATGGTTTACTTATACTCGGTGTATTTATTGGGGCTGTGGGTCCGCTTTTTTTAAAGCCACTGCGTCATTTTCCTGGTATTGTTTTGACATTTTGGCAGTTTGCACTCGTTGCTTGTTTCACGCTTCCCTTTGCTCTTTTGGAAAATCCCGATTTGTATCTGACGACCATATCATGGAAAGGGTTGTTGGGCCTTGTGTATATTGCAATCCCTTCATCGGTTGTCGCATATTCACTGTATAACCATGGGTTGCAAAACACCAAGGCTGCCGATGTAGGCCTATTTTCCTATCTTGCGCCGATAAGTGCACTTCTGGTTGGCATACCCCTTTTGCACGAATACCCCGACCTATGGTTTATAATAGGCTCAGCGCTGGTGCTTGTGGGTGTGTGGATTGCAGAGCGACATTTGAGGCATAAATACCCACGACACACCATAGTGCGATAATACATATGGCTACAATTTTAGTTACCGGTGCAGGAGGCTACATTGGCTCCATTGCATCACAGCTTTTTCTTGCGCAGGGGCACACGGTGGTTGGTGTTGATGCTTTTCTCACCGGCTACAAAGGCCCACTTGAAATGCTAAAGTCGCAGTACCCTGACACTTTCATGTGGCATGCAGTACATATCGCAGACACACCCGCAATGAAGCAACTACTTGATGCGTCTCCCCCCATAGATGTGGTGGTGCACTATGCAGCATCATGCGTGGTGAAAGAAAGTATGCGCCAGCCTGAAAAATATTTTGAAAATAATGCGCACGCTTCTTTGCGGTTGCTCGAGCTTATGCGAGTGCGCGGCATACGCAACATCGTCTTTTCTTCAACCTGTGCGGTGTATGGAGCGGTGCATTATCATCCCATTGACGAACATCACCCCATCTCCCCCACCAATCCATATGGCGATTCAAAACGAATGGTCGAACAAATGATTCAATGGTACACCCGGGTACATGGTTTGAGTGCTTTTGTGATGCGCTATTTCAATGTGTATGGCACATCTGATGATCAAAAGCTTGGATATGCGAAAAAGCCGTGCACGCATCTGGTTGATGCAGCGGTGCAGGGAGCTTTGGGGCTTCATGAGTTTCGATTGACATGTGGCAGCAGTTTCGATACGCCGGATGGCACACCCATTCGCGATTATTTGCATGTGGTTGATTTAAATGAGGCGCATGTGTTGGCGGTCAAGGCACTGCTTAAGAGTAATAAGCCGCAGTATGAAGTCATTAATCTTGGCACAGGTTCTGGTAATACGGTGCTTGAGATGGTCGAGCTGGTTGAGGCAGAAACGGGCACAAAGTTACCCCGTGATGTGGGAGAGGTGCGCGAAGGCGAGGATGCTGTGCTTGTTGCCGACAACAAGAAGGCTTATCAACTGCTCGGCTGGAAACCTAAACGAACCATTCGAGCGTCCATACCTGCCATGATAGAGTGGTATAAAAACCACCCGCACGGCTGGGAATAAAATGCTCATATGACTGGACTTTTCCTAACTCCCAAACAATTTACGGCAAGTTTTGCTCACGTTCCACGCGTTGCATTGGTTCTACTGATAGTCAATAGACAGAATCAATTTTTGCTTACCAAGCGAGCTATTGAGCCTGGCTCTGGCATGTGGCATCTGCCGGGGAGTTTTCTTTTGAAAGATGAGCAGATTGCACAGTGTCTGGAGCGTACTGGCCCACAAGAGTTGGGCTTCACCCTATCCGCCAAAGACTGCAGACTTGTCCATGTGTCTGAAAACCTAGAGAGTGATCCGCGGGGCCATGTGATTGACATTATTTACAAATATCGACTGCTTCGAGAAATTTCCCTTTCTGCATGGGGTGATTCCGCAGAGCTCGGATTCTTCTCCACCATACCGCAGGGTGTTGGATTCAATCACGTTGAGATTTTGCAGAAATGGTATAATTAATGGTCTTAATACTGCTGTTTACTGTTGTGATAGCATTGAACAATGTATAAGACGTGGCGTGCTTGCCGCTGAGCTTTGGTTACGGACATGTTGCGAATAGCTAGGAAGTATTGGCGGGCTTGCCCGATGAACATTACGTACGGACAGGCTGGATAGTTGCAGGAAGTATTGGCGGGCTGGCCCGCCGAAGCTTTAGCGTAGGCGGGATTAGTTAAATGGTATAACATCAGTTTTCCAAACTGATATCGCGGGTTCGATTCCCGCATCCCGCTCCATATCGGACTGCATTTGCAAAAATGCCTTTTTAGACCGATCTATAGAGCTATTTTCAGGTTCGAGCCACTCATTTTTCCGAATTACGCTTTTTTCAGTCTCTTTTATGTACACAAATGCGTTTTTGGCGTTGATTCGGACTATTCTGTCTTTCAGCTCTAGGTTCGAGCCGAGAATCCTCAGTACCATTCTTTTGGCTTCCGTGTCGTAAGAATGGAAGATTTTAGTGACGTTAGATAGGAATGCTAACACCTCTTCCATCACCTCAGTCCAGTTAGTTAAACCGTCACCGGCAATGCTGTCCTTTGTCTGTTTTTCTTCAACCAAAAGACGACTTTTTTCCTTTTTATACTCATCGTCACTAATCAACCCTTCAATCTTCATACCATAAAGGTTTTTCTTTTCAACTAAAATAGCGTCAAGGCGTTTGGTCAGTTTACTTTTCTGCCCGCGTTCGAATTCAAATTCCCTCTCATTTCTTCTTCTGAGGTTTTTCCTGACCCAGGTCACAAACGTAGGTCTTATTTCCAAACTGTTGATAAACTCAGTTACCTGTTTTTCGACCTCAACTGCATTGAGATATGGCTGACTACATGGTCCCTTTTTCTTAACACACCTGGCATAGATGAAAGTCTGTGAGTTGCCGTTTTTATATTTCTTGGTTTTGCGGTCACAGGTAATTGCCGATCCACATTCTCCGCATTTGAGTGTCTTCATAAAATAAAAGTCATTCGTGAACTGGTGAATCTTGGCTCTGCCGTCAATGATATCCTGAACGCGATAGTATTCATCGATGGTAACCATTGGTGTATGTTTGCCGTTAAAACGTTCTCCATTGTAATCAAATAGTCCAGCATAAAATACGTTCCTAAAAAACCTAAACGCTTCCGTTCTACTGACTGGTTTTCCCGTCCTTTTGCTCTTCAATCCTAAGGCAGTAATTTTTTCTAGAGAACTTTCAACAGTCTCATTTCCTGTGAGCATGAACTCCCACCAGGATCGACATAAGTTAAATCTATCTGGATCTGGAAGAACTTCTTTTTGGCCTTTAGGTTTAATAGGATCGTTTAAATACCCTAAAGGAGCTGAACCCGGTCGCCAGCCATTTTGGACCTTTGTATTCATTCCTCTTTTGACATTATCAGAAAGGTCTTTGCTAAATTTAGTTGCCATGCCAAATTCGATAAAAAGGAAGGTAGAATTGTTGCGATCGTAATCCATGGTAGGGGTGACGATCAGCATGCCGTTATAATCGACATGATCGATGAGAGTACCGCCTTCTTTAGCATTTCGGCAGAGCCGATCTGCTTTCCAGCAGAGGATGTGTTTTACTTCCCCTTTGGAGACTCTTTCAACCATGGCTGTAAATTCTGGACGATGATCAGGGCGCTTAGCTGATTTACTTTCTTTATAGACCCCTAGAACCGCAAAACCCTTATCCTTGGCCAATTCTTTGCATGTGCGTTCCTGATCATCAAGAGAGAGGATTTGTCGATCTTTATCCTCGGAAGATTTTCTACAGTATATAAAACAAGTATTCATGTTATTTTGTCCACGAAGTAAGAGTATTCTTACTTCTGAATTGTGTTGATGTTAACTCTGTTGCGTTTGTTTGCAAGTGATTTTTCGATCAAGGTATCCACTAACAGCAATAATGCAGTCGCTTGCTCAAAGGCTTGTTCATCAGTTAACTCCACTCCATACTCTTTTAGAGCAATTTCCTTAAATTCATCGAGTTCCTCCCTCGTCACAAGAGAATTTGTAAGTATTAGGGTGTTTCCGTTATTTGTTGGGCTTTGAGCAGCAATTTCTGTCATCTTTATAAACAAAGGTACAGAAACTGTTGATTTACCTCAATAAACTTTGTGATTGAGTTTGTCCACTTATGTAAATTAGTAGGAAGCTTATGTACATTACTGATCAATTACCCCGAATTTGCTATGATAAAAATATGCCAACTTTTTTTCGGCAGGAGAAGAAACAGCCTTTTATGTACTCCGCGATTGAAACCCGCAGGAGCAGGCCAAACTACTCGGGCTGGGTTATTGGTGGAGTTTTGTTGACTGGCTTATTACTCGGGGCATACCTGATTCTTACCTAGTGCGATTGACTCTGGGAGGTGGGTTTGGTATAGTAACAGTACCGAATGACCTTTGTGGTGAAGGTACCTTACTTTTAGGGAACTGCTGACACTAGCAATAGTGATTCAGCTTAGCCACAGAGGTCGCTTTTTTTAGTAGGGCTTCCATAAATCCTCTTCTCTTTTCCTGATCAGCTTATAAAAAGAATCGTCCTTTTTGTTGTACTTTCTGTAAATTGCTCCGCACACCATATCAGCCAGTTGCAAGAGGTTGTTGCTCTTGGAATCCTTGTGCCGGATCTCACCAATGAGTTTATTCATATCGGTGTTGAGTTTTCTCTTCAGGTAATGATTGAATTTCTGAATGAAGGCTTTTGATTGTGCTGTTCTGTCAACAAAAAGTGAAGCGTTTTTAACTCTCCCCTGGGCTCTGAGAAATAACTGATCAGTAACCAGCATATATAAACTCTCTTCAGGATTGTGAGGCTCGTGCTGTGCGAGTTTTTCTTTATCTATTACGATCGTCCGATAGCGAAAGTCGCATTTTGATAGTTTGCTCAAAAACACGGTCTTGTATTTATTCGAGGTGCCGGTACTAAACTTGAACTCCTTGGTGTCGGGGAATTTGAGTTCCTTATGTAACACATTAATCGCTTCGTTTGCTTCTGCCGCACTTTCGAGGTCGTCAAATATGACGATTGTTAAAACGAAATACCTGCTAGACGCAGTCTTCAACTTAAATCCAGTGTCCCCGGATTCATCCATAAAAATGAGCATTGCTAGCGGCATAAGCCCCCCTTTAAAACAACGTTCACCCCATACTGTGTAAAATCCTCTGGTATAAAAAAATAGTCGGCGATTTTTGCAGCCGGAAGATGCTTAACTTTTTTTAGTTCGGTCTTTGGCATTAGTAGCTCTGCGGCAAAACATTGAGCTTCATGCTCCTGTTTAAATGCGGTGAACTGGTCCCGGCTTTCAAAATAGAAGTGATTCCCCTGATGTAAAAAGTGGTGTCCTAAAGCGTGAGCAATCAGCTCGCGTTGTTTCTTGGGGCACTCGTTTTTGTTTATGCCAATACTATCTCCGAGAAAGACCTCTTTTACCCTTCCATGAAATGACCACGTATCGAGCATTAGCTCTTCGCCATCAATAATTGTCTGTAAATTAATTGGGGCAGTAGTCAGGTTGTACTTGCGCAAAACCTGCCTAGCCCTTTTTTGGGCTTTTATCATAATTTTTATTCCTTCTGGACTTCACATACTCAATGTAGTCCAGAACGGTTTGTCTTTCGTGAACAGTCATATCCTGAACCTCCTTCAGCATTAAAGTGAAGGTCGCGTCCTCTTTAACTTTTTTGCTTGTTTTATCCCAATAGCCAGCTTTGTTCAGGAGTAGTTCATAAGGAATGTTGTACGCAACGGCTAACCCTTTGAGTTTAAATGGCGAGGGGTGAATATATTTACCTGACTCTAAATTAGAAAGATAACCCCGTGAGATAGCTGCCTGTGTCTCCAGCTTCTTTTCAGAGATGGCTTGATTTATTAAGTCGATGACAACACGGATAGTGTAGCCCTTTGCTTCTCTAACCGATCTGAGATATTCCCAGACGGTTGCGAAGTCATCTGGTCCCTGAAGCGTGGTTTTTGGTACTGTTGTATTTTTCATAGATTGAAATTTGCTCCGCTAATTTATTGTAGCAAAATAAAGTAAGAAAACTCTTACTAATCATACTATAATGAGAATAGTTTACACAAATGAACATAAATCATCATAAAGTTTATTGAGGTAAATTACAACAATCTGTACTTTAGTATTAAAGATGACAACTACTGCCCACAAAAAGACAATCTACATCAATAAGGACAAAAGAGTTCATAGTGAACTCTTTGATGAAATTCGACTTACAAAGGGCCTTTCCAGATTTAAATTAGCTATAGACGTTGAGCTCTCTCCCCAAACAGTCAGACGGGTCTTGGTAATTGGTGGTGACCCACGCCCTTCGACCGTTAAAAAAGTCGGCGATTACTTAGGCATTCCAGCTGAAAAGTGGTACATCGACAGAGAACCACTTGATACGACAGATATTCCCGAAACGAATGAAGCATAGCAAAAAACAGTAATGCCTATGAAAAGTTGCACGAAAACCAAACATGAGCAAAGTAGCAAGACTCAACTATACAACTATAAATCACGATGCCAGGGTGAGACTTGGCTTAACTATTAACGAATACTGTGTGATTGACCTAATACATAACCTAGCCACTAATCCCAAAAACGCCCAAATGGGTTGGTGCTACGCAAAGAAAGAAACCTTGGCAGCATATTTAGACCTCGGCCGAGCAACAGTATTCAGAGCAATAAACAAAGGATTAGCTCTTCGCCTTCTGGAAAAACATCCCGATCAGCCAGCACTCATAAAAGCAACCTCTAATTGGTTCGATGAAGTCATGATTAAATTCGAGTCTCAAAATGAGACTGCCAGTATCAAATCGGGATACGACTCGTATCAAATTGAGACTCCACCGCGTCTCAAAATGAGAGCAAACAAAGATATAGACAAAGAAAATGACAATAGTACTGTGGGTCATAAAAATTCAGGAAACGGAATTGCTTCGATAGGAGAAATAGTTAAACACCATAAGTTATCTAAAAGAAAAAACGACGGCATTATTTATGAATGGCAGGTCGATGCCATCAGAATCTGGAGTGAGCTCGGTATGGTGGGTGAACCAACCCGTCAATTTTTCAGTCATGTTAAGAAAGCATTTCTTAATAACCAGGAAGGCAGATTGTCGGCAGCCCTTTCCTATTGCAATGATGCTGTCGGTGTCCGCAATAAAGAGCAGTTATTTTACTGGCATTGTGCCGGCAACGAAGTATGAAAAAACTAATAGCAATAATACTAGTGGTCATTCTTTGCATAGCCTTTATTGGGTTTATCAATGATGCAAGAAATAATAAGCCAGAAGAACTTATCTCACCTGTTCCAACTCCGACCTACGAACCCAGGCCAACTCAAAAGCAAGAGTATTTCACTTATAAAACTGATGCGATCCACGAACTTCTCGGGGAATTTGAAAGTCCGTTAACTGAGAAAAGCGAAAGTTTTGTTGACTGTGCGGATGAGAACAATATTTCCCCTTACCTTCTGGTTGGAATAAGCAAAGTCGAGAGCACCTTTGGTAAGAATACCTGTGAAGGAAATCCGTTTGGTTGGAGTAGCTGCCGTAATCACTTCTCAACATTTGAGTTGGCATGCCAAGCGGTATCAAAAGGAATTGCAACTTTGCCGTACTACGAGGAATACCGAAACTCTGGCAAAACCAAAGATCTGGGAGAAACATATTGCCCATCTTCAAGCGGTTGTAACACTGAACACTGGATAGAAACAGTTGATTCAGTAATTACTGATCTAGAAGAACGCGAGCTGGTCTTCGCCCTGAAGGAACTAGCGACTCTCACACCTCACCAAAAATCAGCTCAGGAACTGAAGATAAACACTCAAGTCCTAAAGTCCCATGCCCAAAAAGCCACCGGAGCAACACTTGAAGTAATAGAAATTCTTATCAGAGCAAATGAAAGAGCTCTACAACAAACAAAACATGAATCATGAAATTTATAGATTTATTTGCCGGCATTGGAGGATTCAGATATGGGCTACAGAGAGTGGCAGCTGAATCCGAAAGTGGCTCCGACAGTGAGAGCGGAACATCACAACACGGCCAGTGTGCATTTCATTGCGTCTGGTCCAACGAATGGGATAAATATGCAAACCAAATATACAAAAAACACTATGGAGAATGTGACACCAGAGACATCAGAACAGTCAACACAAGCGAGATCCCAGACCATGATCTCCTCTGTGCTGGCTTTCCTTGTCAATCATTTAGCATCGCAGGAAAAAGATTGGGATTTGAGGACACCAGAGGGACTATGTTTTTTGAAATCGCTCGGATTATCAGAGACAAGAGACCCCGATATTTTCTCCTTGAAAATGTTAAAGGGCTACTTAGTCATGACGAAGGAAAAACTTTCCAGACAATACTTGGGGTTCTCTCCGACCTGGGGTATGAGTATCAATGGCAAGTTCTTAACAGCAAGAATTTCGGAGTTCCTCAAAACAGAGAGAGAATCTTCATTGTCGGACATCTTAGAGAAACAAGTCGACCGGAAGTATTTCCTGTCGGCGAAAGCTACTCAATTTCTCATCAGACGAAGTATGCAGAACAAGCGGGAAGGTCGAGGATTTCGAGCACGATTGATGCCCGTTATGGATCCCTCCGAAACTCTGGAGAAACCTACCTCCACTACATCGGAGGCATCAAAGGAAAACGAGATATGTGGTTAAAAGACAATAAACAAAACAGTCGAAACTTTAGTCAGGGCCAAAGGGTCTACTCATCCGATGGCATAGCTTCAACTATAGCTGGAAATGCCGGTGGCTTGGGTGGAAAGACTGGACTCTATGCAGTGCCGGTTCAAGTTGGCCAAGGAAAAAAGAGCCGAGCTGCTAAGGCAGGAACAGTTATTGGTGACCAGGATCAAGCCTTTACTATTCGAGCTTCTAATCCCAATGGTGTAGCAATTCCGGTATTAACTCCAGATCGCATGGAGAAACGACAAAACGGCCGAAGGTTTAAAAACGATGGAGATCCCGCTTTTACTTTGACCAGTCAGGACAAACATGGCGTGTACGACGGCCTAAGTATTCGCCGCTTAACTCCTATTGAATGTGAACGACTACAAGGCTTTCCGGATAACTGGACTGAAGGAATCAGTGACACCCAGCGATACAAGTGTCTAGGAAATGCGGTAACCACCTTAGTTATAGCGGAAATAGGTCGAAAACTTATTCAAGCCAAGGAGGTGAATCAAATATGAAACCAGGATTAAAAGACCAAAACCCTAAAAATCCAAAGTATCACTTTGAAGGAACTAAGCAAAGTGAATCAGGCAAAACGATTTATATGGTTTTAGATCTGAAAACAGGAAAAACTTTGGAATGGCCAGAGGAAACATTCAATAAAAATAAATCGAAAGTTGAATATTAAACATATGATCAAAACCAGAA
>JAKQDR010000182.1 GCA_029573715.1 bacterium
TGTGAATCCTAGCTCGAACTGGACAGCTTCCAACTTTGCGTCGGTAGCATCAGAAATTACTAGTTCGACAGAGGGTTATTCTGAGACTAGCCGTCCGCAATGGGTGCCGAACTCTACAACCCCTACATCGCCGACGATTTCGAATAGCAATGCACCTGCTCTGTTTAGTATTGCTTGCACGACGTCGATTACGATCTCCGGTGCTGCACTTCTGAGTTCGCCAGTTAAAGGTGGTACGAGCGGTGTGTTGTTGTCTGCGGTGCGCTACCCTGCACCATATACTATGAACAATGGTAGCTCGTTTAGTGTTCAGTATGATTTAGTGTTGCAGGATGTGTGAGGTGTCGTATGAACACGCTTTACGATAGCGCACGTCAAGATTTTTTGGAAGGTCGAATCAATTGGATTGCTGACGATGTGCGGTGTATGCTGATAGCAGGTTCTCAATACACACCCGATTTTTCAGCACATCGCACATTGGCAGATGTACCAGCGCCAGCGCGAGTGACTAATGGCGTACCATTGATTAACAAAAGTTCGACTGGTGGTGCAGCAGCCGCTGCACCAGTTACTTTTTCAGCAGTGCCTGCTGGTAGCTATCCTGTGACAGGATTGATTTTATACATTCATGATGCCGCTGAGAATTTGAGTCGTTTACTTGTTTGGATAGATACAGGTATCGGGTTTCCCGTCCAACCTAATGGTGGTGACATTATTGTTGTATGGGATACTGGCCCACATAAGATTTTCAAGTTGTGACAATGCGTATCATTTGTGCAGACAATCGTCCCGGAGTTGGTGTTATTCGCGGCAGTGTCGCTGAAGACAGTGTGTTTAAGCCGAACACAAAAGTCTATTTAGCACATCGAGAGCCTCTTGCACAAAATCTTAGAACAGCAAAAACTGATATATCAATTGTCGACAGTGCAATTACCGATGATGCTGGTAATTTTGTATTTACTGGGTTAAATCCAAATACAACATATTCTGTTATAGCTTACGATAACGATGTTCCTATGAAGGAACCTAAAATTATTTCAGGTATTCGCCCAGTTGAAGATTTGTCATTAATAAATTGGACGATACAATCATCATTGCTTGGTGCGCAATATAGAGTTACTGGTTATGATTTGTATCAAGCATATAATGTTTATGATTTGTATCAAGCATATATTGTGGGAGGTGAAAATGCCGCACTTGATATATACAAAATTCAAAATTTTTATGCGCTAAACGGTTTTGCTGCTGGTAAAAATTTACAGGTGCGTGGTGCTGGTGTATCTGCTTTTGCACCATATCGTAAGATTACAAGCTCTGTTCTCAATGCTAAATATGCCGGACAGTATCTAAACTCTGTAGTTTTATCTGATGCGTGTATTGCTGCATATGGTGTCCCATCCGAACATTCTTATACTCAATCTGTTCCAGACGCATATACTATTGAGTTTTTAGTTGATTTTTCTGATTTTGACCAGTACAATACGTATGCGTTTTTGTGGGATTTGATTGTCAATCAGGAATTAGATGTCGATACTGTAGACCCTGCGATTACTGCTAATTTAGTGTTTAGGAAACCTGAGTTAGTCGGGCAGAATGTGCATATTTACGTAGAGCAGCAGCAAGTTAGATTTAAAACACATATTTATGTTTTGTTGCGGTCGTTAAGTTCTCTTGGATTTTCTCTTGGATATAAGCGCATATCTCATATTATACTTAATAATGGTAATTTTGAAGTGCCTCTTCAATATCGTACAACGTTTTATATTGGTGAGGAAAGTTTGTTACGACATGTAGTTATTGTAGTACAAAGAAATGGCGTGGTAGCATGTTATGTTAACGGTAACAGGTGGGACTTGGATCAGGAAACTCTAAACATTGATTTGGAAAGTTTTGCAATTTTCAATTTGCCGGTGATTGCTGCCAATGTTGTTAATACGGCATTTTTTGCAGTTTATCCTAGAGCGTTGACTAGTGATGAAATTGGCGCATTATATCGGTGTGTGTCGACACAACAATCGCCATTGTTACCTAAATATCAGCAGCGTGTTTTTAGTTGGCATCCTGTACGTTACTATTCTATGGAAGTTGTTAATGACGGGGCTAATGTTGTCATCCCATCGTTTACAACATATGGAGATGCGGAATCCGCGGCGCATTTACACCCTGTCGGAAGTTTAGACCAATATGTGTTTGATGCACCATCCCCGGTGAATGGTGGTAAAAGTATAGGTTTTTCTGGCAATGTTAGTTGTTATTTGACAGGCGATCATGCTTCCCCATTTAGTATTGGTAATGTTCATTTCTTGACATTTACGTGTTGGTTGAAGCTGACAGCTTCTTCCAATCAAGGTGTTATTTTGGAGTTTGATAATGGGTACCATTCATGGTATGTTAATGCGGGCAATTATTTGTGCTTCAAACCAGGGGTAACTATTGACGACATAACTACTAACTTTAGATTTGATCTCAATGTTTGGTATTTTATTGCTTTTGTTGTTGGCGATTCGCTTTTATCTTCCTCTTATCAACGTTGGTTCTTATATGTCGGTTCAAATGCTATTCAACCTGCATTGAAGCAGTCTGATTTTCTCACTGTTCTTGGGATGTTACCATTTGGCTACGATTTTCCAGACTCATCAACATCTTTCGTACCTACATCTGCCGCTGTGAAACCATCACCGTTGGTGATTGGTAAAGGGTTGTGCGGTTACCTTTCAGAGGTTGCTTTAATTCCGCGTTTGTTAACAGAAGCGGATATAGTAAATCTTTGGCAAAGTCGAGTCGGATAGTATTGGAGGTGTTATGTGGTCTGATCCAATTTACCATTACAAACGGCATTTTGGAAATGCCGTCGAGGACGGCTCATTTCTAGGGTATGGTCGGATTTTTGGTAGCGTTGTCGAAGACGGTAAATCGAAGGCAAATACGCCAGTATATTTGGTTGCATTAGGGCCAAACGGTACACCGTTTACAACACCTATTGGTCATACAGTGACGGATAGCGAAGGTAATTTTAATTTCGTTGGTGTGTCGCCAGATTATAGTGATTATGCAGTAATTGTTATAGACAACACAGAACCGTACAAAATAGCAAAAATTTGCGATAGACTAACGCCAGTTGAAGATTTGTCCCTAGCAAATTGGTTTGCACAGTCTTGCTTGTATGGGGCGCACCATAGAGTTTTTATAGGCAATCTTTTTGATGCATATGCTGTTCGTGCGCGGTGTAGCACTTCATTAGGAGGTCACATATACACCCTTTATAATAGGAATGATATACCTATTGTAGCCCAGCTTTTTACACAGGATCGCTTACCATATCCTAGAATCAATAGTATCTTTTGTGAGCTTGAATATGATTTTATACAGTCGTCATACCGCATCATACCGCTAGTTGCTCACGGTGCGCCAACGGTACACACACTGACACAATCTGACCTTACTCAACAAAGTTTTGAATGCTTTATTAATGTAGATGCTTTTAATTCTTCTGAAGCTATAGAGCAGACAATTGTTTGGGATATAGTTGGCCCCATCTATAGAGCGTATCCAGTAAATCATATTGGATATTCGCAATCCCCTGCGTTTTGCCGATTTACAGTGAAATTTTTATATGATACGGTACATAATAAGCCGATTGTTAGATTAGTAGTACGTCCTACATACGCTCAGTATTCAAGTATTTTTGATGCGCCTGGAACGTATTTTGATTTTGATCTTAGTGGATACTCTGGCTATATCCATTTAATGTTGGTCATAGATGTTAGTACCTCTATCAAATTATTTGTTGACGGTTCTTTAGTTAGCTCTCAATCAACGACAATAGCATTTGATACTATTGGTGCATCTGTTGTCGTTTCACCTTACTCTGCTGCAAGAGTGTCTGACTTAATTTGCTATGCAGTATACCCATATGCGTTAACTGACGCTCAAGTAAGTGATTTGTATGCTAAAATAAATTTGCGGGATGGCTATGTATTGTCTAAATATCACCAAACTGCATTATCCTACCATCCGTTACGCTATTATAAGCTTGATGACGCTGGCACTGATTCGTGTCGGATGTTACTTACTTATGGCGATGTTAATTCTAAAGCGCATTTAGTACCTACAACAACCAATACTAGTGACTATTCGTTTTCTGAACCGTCGCCTGTAGCTGGTAGTGCAAGTGTGCGACTCTTTGGGTCGAGTAATAGTTATTTGATAGCAAATCAAGGCGCACCTTTATCGTTTGGTAGTACGAATACATTATCGCTTACTTGTTGGATTAAGCTAGCGAATTTACCAACTGATCTTGCTTACATTTTAAGTGCGATGATACAGTACCGAACTGCTGTTCAATTTTCGGTTATTCCTGACGGGTCTTTATCAGTGCATGTGCTTGGAAATGAGTACCTGCTCAACACTACGTTAAATGTAAATACATGGTACTTTGTTACGTGTGTAGTTTCGCTATATAGACATGCCGAGTTGCGTTATTTAAGGTTGTATTTAGGTACAGATACTACTCAGCCGACGATGCAGGTTGAAGTTG
>JAKQDR010000186.1 GCA_029573715.1 bacterium
GGCATGTTAGCTTTTCTAATGGCAGCCGTTTTTGGGATCCTTTATCTGGTGCATAAAGACCTCAAGTGGGATCGGCTGCTTGCTTCCAGTGTCGAAATCGGCTTGCTGTTTACGGTGATATGCATAATCAGCGGGATGATCTGGGCGCGACCGATTTGGAATACTTGGTGGACCTGGGATCCAAGACTAACCACGGTCACCATCATGGCTTTTACCTATATTGCTTTTATTCTGTTGCGCCGCAGTATGGATGAGCCCTCAAAAAGGGCACAGTTTAGCTCCATTTATGCGATTATTGGATTTGTTACCGTACCGCTCACCTTCTTTTCAGCCCGCCTCCTGCGCACGATTCACCCGATTATATTTGGGTCTGGTGGAGTAGACATGAACTTGAATCAGCCGATGTTGACGACGATGTTCATCAGTTTAGGGGCATTCACGGTGGTGTATGTTGCTTTGCTCTTACAACGGGAACGTTTGATGCAAGCTGAAGAGGCACTTATGCGGCTGCGGTTGCAAACTGAGATCGATGCTGATTGGGAGGATCAAGCTGATGCCTGATACGTTTTCGTATTTTATTGCTGGATATATCGTTATATTTGTGCTTATTTTTGGCTACGTATGGCATCTATTTCGGTTGAAAAAGAGGATTAATCGGCAGCACGAAGAGCTCTCTATAGAAGAAAAATGATTTAGATGTCTTTAATGTCCATATGTTTGTAGCAGAATTTTATTAGAAAGGAGAGATGGTTATTGAGAATAATTAAAGTATTAGCAGGGTATTTTAACCTATTGTTATTGCCTTTGGTGAAAAAATTCACATTGACTTCTGGTGCAAACTATATATAATTAGTGGTGAAAGTAATTCTATATCTTCTTGAGAGGAGAAAAAGTATGAAAAAGAATTCCCTGTTTATTTTAATCGCTGTTATTGCAATAGCCTTGGTGGCGTGGGTAGGATGCACAACCAAGGAAGAAGTGAAAGAACCTACCGAAGTAAACCAAATGGCACTC
>JAKQDR010000204.1 GCA_029573715.1 bacterium
TTCATTGTTGCCGCTGTTCCGCAGCCAACGCCGGATGTACCATTAAAATTACCAGAAACATACGTGGATTGCCCGGATGCACAACCTGGGCAGTTGTAATAATGTTTGTTTTCTGTCAGTCTCCCGCCATCTGATACGGTAGTGGCTGAATAAACACCTGTCCCTGTGTTTCCATATTTATTGGCCCATTGGTACGCTTCCCATATATGCTGTGGTTGCCCTGCCTTGTCACAGTAATATTTCCCTATCCAGGGGGCATATACGTTGCTTCCGCACGCTGTGGTAGTGGTAGTTGGCGGGTAAGATGTGGGATTATACATCGTCCATTGCATTGTTCCATAAGAGGTATAAATACGGTTATTAAAGATTATATTTCTACCAGAGCGAGGGGTTGCCCATATCCAGGAAACATTTCCTGCATTATTCTTGATGTAGTTCCCGTAAAACTCACCACCTTTTCCTCCGACATTCACCCTCCCAGCCGGATGATGGGGACTCCAGGGTTTTGCATGGGGAGAGTTCGTGCGGTTTGAGATAAAATCATTATAACGCATTATGACGTTTTGTCCGTTTGCCTGTTCGATGAGAAATGGTTCGGCTCCGGTGTATGTCCGTGAACCATCACTGTAGAAGTAATTATCTTCAAGAAATACAAATCCGCTTGACCCGTAAACCGTGTTGAAGTCAGCATAATTAAAGTGAATTACTCCGGCATTTAATCCTGTGCTCCCATTTGCACCTGAAATTGATAGTATGGGGAAACCATAGAAACTGTTGCTGTGAATCACTCCGTAGAATCTTCCCAGTAAGTCGATGGCGGGAGACGAGGACAGAGTTGATGCTGTATCGCAGTCCCAACAGTTTACAAACGAATTATTGTCTATGATAATGTTCGTCAGAGGAAAAGTGGTAACAGTATTTCTCAGTTTAATGCCAAGAGCCTGATACTGCATATCAAATCGAATGCCGGTTATACGATGCGTATAGGCCAAATCTGCGGTTGCACCAGCTTCATTTGGTGCTGTATACTCAAGCATAAACGTAGAGCATCTGAAATTCTCACAGTCTGACAACGAACATTTACTTTGACCATTTTTGATAATAGTATTACTGGTTCCCTGTCCTTGAATAATAAGAGCCTTATTATACGTTACCTTCTCCGACCATGTTTCTATACCCGATGGAAGAATAACCGTGCTCCCCCGTTCTGCGTTGGTTAAGCACCCTTGCACGTCTGCTCTTGATAATGATGCTGCCGTGTAAGGGCTTGTCCCAGTCTTGCCGGAGCTATTACAGGTTCCGGCGGCAAAGATATTTGTCGCAAATAAAAGACAAATGACTATGATACTTACTATTGTTTTCATTACTCTATCCTCACGTAATTTCCAGATGTTGCCCCTGAATCATCTAAACTCCATGTTCCAGATAAGGTTGATGGAGGAGAAGAATAACTAAAGGACGTGTTGGTATACCTTTTTTCTGTTCCACTTGAACTAAACGTTGTTGTCCATGTGCCTGTGCCTATATCATCTGAAATCACACACACCCAATACTTATTAGCTGTTGACACGCTACCGGTTAATTTTGTGCCTCCGGTTATCCAACCGCTTGCTCCTGACCCTGATATTGCAACGCAATTACCAACTTGGGTATCGCTTTCGTCCGGCACTCCGTCTCCATCATCGAGGTACACGCATGTTTTCACAACATCATTATTGGTGTCGTAATGATACACAATTGGGTATTCCAGAGATCCGGAACAAGTTGGGGTATTTAAATGACATACAGCCCCATCATTTAAAAGGTTAAAATTTGCAGAAGTGGATTTTCCGCCTATATAATCAGAAGCGGGGTTGCACCCAGCAACAGCTTTCTTCCCTGCAACCATTACTGTGCAGTCACAGAGGCCATTGGCTACGATTGAAAAAACTAAGCAGATTGTTAAAAGTAGTGTTTTCATCAGTCAGCCACCACCCTATACCTCACGGTCACTGTCAAAAATGTCGGTGTGCCGCTCACTGAGGTTGTTTTCCATCTTAGCCATGCTCCGCTTGCAATTGTGCTATCCGTAAGAGTACCATCGTCAGCCGCTCCGTCTGCATCACAGGTAATGTCGCTGTCAAGGTCGGCGCATGATGCTCCTGCG
>JAKQDR010000097.1 GCA_029573715.1 bacterium
TCGCGTCAATTTATCTACTGGACCATTACGAGTCAGGCTGTTGACCAATCGTTGTCACTCAAGCAAATATGGTCGATGAACCGCAATATCGCCTTGGGCTTTATGATTGTCATTACTGCGGCGTTGGGTTTTGCAATTGCTTTATCACTTCGACTAAGGAGTGGATATAAGTTCTCCGCTCAGGGGGCGCTTGCCAAGGTGGGTCTCTCCATACTCTACATTGCCCTCTCTGCAAGTATTGTGTTTAGTTTGATCGCCTTATCTGAGGTGCTCATGAAGTTCTTCATAGAAACGCTTGGGGGAAGCCGGGTGTTTAACACCTACTTCGGAGCCACAAGCAGTGAGGCAAATTATGTGGGTTTTTACGGATGTCGTGATTTAAATATCCGGGTACAAGAAGCTGCCGATACCCAAATGTTTGTGCTCAAGCTCAGTATTATCACTAATTACATGATGGGTGTCATGTTTATTCTCCGTAAAATTATCCTGTGGTTTCTTTTGTTGGTTTCGCCTTTCTTGCCTTTGCTCCTTGCGTTTCCGCTAATTCGAAATACAGGAAAAATATGGATTGGTGTATTTTTCCAGTGGCTGTTTTATGGACCACTATTTGCACTGTTTTTTGGAGCGACTGCTAAGTTGTTTCAGGATGGTATTCCATTTATTTTTGATTTTTCGCGCATAGAAAGATCACTTGGCTACATATTCCCCACGGCGATACGCATAACCTATGGTGGCCCCGCACAACAACTCAGCGGCCTTAATAACGCAAACTATATAGATACATTTGCAGAGTACATCATATCGCTTGTGTTGTGGTGGGCCGCCACATGGTTCCCCTGGTGGCTCCTTCGCATATTCCGTGACGACTGTTGTGATGGAATATATGCCATCAAAAATGCATTGTATGGCTTTTTAGATAAGCCCGCAAAGCCATTGCCCCCCGGCCCAACGCCCCCGAATCGACCACCAACATTTGATACACCACCGCCACTTGAACCTTTGCAAACCCGCCCCGAAGAGGTTAAGCGAGTCGACACGCGCGATACTCGCACCAGTCAGACCAAAATAATTAGGCTAGATAATACTACCGCCGTTCGTCAAGCAAAAACCACCGATATTATGCATACGCTGAGTCTGAGGGCGACGACTCTTAAAGATGTTGCACGGCTTGAAACAACATCCACACTAGCACAAACTGCTCGGCAAAATCTTGCCCTACTTGCAAACCCACTTACTGCCCAAACCGCGTCAGATCGCCAAAAGTTCTTAAATCTGCGCACCGAGCTCTTTACCCGAGCATCAACACGAAACGACTCATTGGCGCAATATATTTTGAGCACCACGGCAACATCCTCACAAGCCTACGTTGAGAAACGTCATGAGATCGCAAAATCTATGGAATCAGTGGTGCAGAAAGTGCATACACAACAACCGGCGAGCCTCGCTCAAATTTCCGCTCAATCTTTTGTAACATCGTCCAACACTTTCGCACAAGTGAGCACCACACAGATCCAGTCCATTGTCCAAAATGAAAAGAGCATTCAAAATATTGTCAATGCCACGAAAGTACCTCCATCTGAGGTTAAGGAGATACTTCAAACATATGCTTTGGCGGGACAAGCACCTCAAGCCCGCATTTTGCAAACGATTGTAGATAAAACTCAAATTGCCAAAGAGCGGGTTTCAAGTGTGGTGCATGAAGCTACGGCCATAATAAATAAAGAGCGTATGATTGAAGCTACCAGCAAGGTGCTCACCAATATAATGCACAATGAAGCTACCATACAATCAATTGCTGCAGCAACACAAACTACAAAAGAGACAGCTCGACAGGTGCTTACCACATACCTCCAACATGTCGATTCAACATTTACTCAGGTGGTTGATCGAATTTCAGAAACAACAGGAATCAATAAAGAAAAGATCGTTTCGATCTTGCAACAAACAAAACATATCGTCGCCAAAGCACAGTCTATGCGACAACTTGTGCAGAGAACACGAGTGGATCAAAGCAAGATTAGTGATTTACTCCATCAAATCAGTACGGTGACTGCCGATACGACACAAGTCACAGCGCAACAAACAAAACAAGCGGTCTCATCCATACAACAGTTATTTGAGAGTACTGTCGTGGCAACGTACACCAAGGAGCTTCTTAAGCACTCAAGTACAGATGCACAACTAATTTCTGTAGTGCAACAAAACACCGGTTTAAGCAAAAAGCAAATTGTTGAAACGATAACCTCTTTGGCAGAAGCACCATCTATCCTTGACCAAACGGTCCTCACACAGCTCCAGAAGGATGTTGGTGTTTCCGTTGAAAGAGTTTTGCAGATTGTTCGAGAAACCATCACACACGGACAAGCAGTCAATGAAATCGCGAAGCCGACCACTCAGCAAGAACAATCCATTGTGCAGGCAATTGAAGAACAACTCGAAACAGCCACCAATCCTAATTCCGCTGTCGATGAAACAATCTCACTTGATGATTCTGCGTCCCTTGAAGAGTATAACGAGATACGCACACTGTGGGTTGAGCAGTATCGTACCGGTGAAGTTCCTATTTCGGATCAGATACACAGTCGGCTCGAATGGGTTGAGCAAGACAGCGTCTTGATTGCTGATATTTTGACTCGACTTGTCTCGCAAGACGAGAAAGAGCGTGAAGCGGCGCTTGATGACATCGGCTATATTTTGCCCGTGTTTTTGATGAATAACCTCTCAGGCACACAGCTTATTACTTACTTAAAAGCGAAACTCTCTGCAGCAAAAGAAGTGCGGGTCGAATTAATCGCAAAAAGTAATTCTGAAGCTGAGCTAGAAGAAGTGGAAAGGAACGTCGGTCCTGCCGAAGAAAACACCAAACACATGGAGCTTGACGATTCGGGTGAAGCCAAGACTGTCGAAGCAGATGCAACAAAAGCATGATGATCCTATTTTCCTCCTTGGATGCTGTTATACACCTTCACTATTCTATCCGCAGATGCCTTAGATTTGAGGGCTGAAACCACTTTACCCGTAAATGATCGGGGGTTTTGAACAAATGCATCCTTATGTTCGTCAATGAAAGTTCGGACAAGATGCATAAGCTCATCATCTGATATTTCTTGAGGAAGATACGCGGAGAGAATCGAAATCTGTGCTTCGTTTTCTTGAACAAGGTCAGCTCTACCAACTTTCTTAAACTGCTCAAGGGCCTCAGTGAGCTCTTTGATCTGCTTTCTTATTGCGGTCACAACATCGTCATCCGTCACATCGCGTCGCAAGTCAATTTGTTTGTATTTAATCTGTGATACAATAAATCTAAGCGTTTCAAGCTTGGTTTTTTGACCACTCCGCAGCGCATTAGTGATATCAGTTTGAATACTATTCATGAGTGACATAGATGCACATTCTACCACAACAAAGTCAGCACAGAACCAACCGCTCAAACAGCCGGATGCATTTGATATGGTCGCTCGATTTCACCAGGTTGTGTTTTCTCAAAAAACTCATCCGAAAATTATGGAGCAAGAGGTGCGCATGAGTAAGCTTAAGGTCAGGCCCCATGCAGGTGATGTTTTCCATTTGAATATGGGCAACAAACAATTTATCGACGTTCTCTGGAAAGTGCTCAAGTGGGAGCACTTTATGGAGCAGGGCGAGAAAATACTTTCAAAAAATGAATTCGTTGTCTATCAGCGCCTAATGGGAAAATATCGTGAGACTCTCCAAGACCAAATCAATAGAGTTGATATCAGGCTTCCTCATCTTAAGTCAAAGGGTGTTGACGTCCCTGTAGCGCTTGAAATATTTCGCGATTTCAACAGGAAAAATCTTCAGCGTCGCAAACTGCATTGATGTCTCAGATTGATTTGTGGCCCTATGATACAATGTCAGACTATGGACACGTATCCAGTCATATTAGATGTTGAGACAAAATATACTTTCAGACAATTCACCGATCATCGTAAACTTGGCGTATCTGTTGCGGTGCTTTACAACTACAACGACAATAAATATCACACATTTACCGAAGACACCATCGCAGATATGTTTGTCCATTTGGAAAACGCATCATATGTTATTGGATATAACGTAGCTGGCTTCGATCTTCCAGTGCTTCAGGCATACTACCATGGCAATGTTCAAGAACTTGCCGTTTTTGATATGCTCGAAGACATTCGTCAAACAACCGGCAGAAGATATGGGCTCAACGATGTAGCATCAGCAACATTGGGTGTCAAAAAAAGCGGCCATGGACTTCAGGCGACTGAGTGGTATAAAAACGGTGAAATCGAAAAAATCATCGAGTACTGTAAAGAAGATGTAAAAATTACAAAGCAGGTGTTTGAACATGGAGGCACTTACGGATGCGTATACGTTGGAGTTTCTCCTGCGCGCACCCGCATTAGCACCCATTGGGAAAAGTATCGAAATGCAAAGAGGAAGGGTGAAGTACACCACACGCTTCCCTTCTAATAGTTTGACAAGAGAGCCCCCTGCTGATAGACTGCGAATACTTTTTCGGGGATTGGTGCAAGTCCAAATCGGTGGTGATGTTACTTAATACAGTAATGAGCCCACGAGCAAAAAAGTCACGAATTGACTTTGCTGCATGAATCGGTGTGAATCCGGTGCCGACCGTACAGTCGGGATGAAAGAAGAAGTTTATCCCCGATTGGGGATTTTTTATGCACACAAAAATACCGGTGCGTGTACTAGGTGTCGCTGCGGGGCTTGCTGCAATTTCTGCCACTACACAACTGACTCATATTGGGTTCCAGTCTCCACAATTTGGAATGTGGATTGATATTGTTGCCGTAAGTTGGCTAATGGCATTTTTTATGTTTGGGTTTCGAATTGCGGCAGTGGTTTCACTCATGGGTGCTCTGGTCATTACCCTCTTTGCGCCCGAGACATGGCTTGGGGCAAGTATGAAGTGGATGGCAACACTGCCTTTGTGGGCAACTCTTTCTGCATGGTCACTCCTGCATGGGCGTGATCATGGTGGCTATCAGAGATTTTCTCAGATTGTGTCGCCTCTCCTGCTTGGACTTGCCTTACGCAGTGCCCTTATGATACCGCTCAATTATTACTACGCTATTCCTATTTGGACCGGCATGTCACCAAGTGAAGCAATAACCGCAATACCGTGGTACATCATTGCACTTTTTAACACAGTACAAGGATGTATCGATGTGATACTGGCGTGGATTGTTGTATACAAGTTCAAAGTTTACCGATTTGGTTCATCACCCCAGACACAACAATGAAGAGCTCAGGAATATCGCTTCACAATATCTCCTTCACGTATCGTGATGGAACTACCGCCTTGCAAGAAGTAACACTCAACATACATAGAGGTAGTTTTTTCGGCATCACCGGGTCAAATGGATCGGGTAAAACAACGCTGGTACAGCTCCTCAATGGCCTCATTCCCCACCATGTGGAGGGTGCGCTCATGGGTAACATCACTATTGACGAGATAAACACCCGTCATCACTCGGTCGGATTCATTTCTCGACAGGTTGGAGTAGTGTTTCAAAATCCCGAATGGATGATATGCAATTTGACTGTCGAAGAAGAAGTGGCATTCGGACCGAAAAATATGAAATTGGGTGAAATTGAAGACAGGGTGCACGATGCTCTTGAGGCAGTGGGATTGAAGGAAAAATCTCATGTCGATCCAAACACTCTCTCATTTGGCCAAAAACAAAAACTCGCAATCGCATGTGTTTTAGCCATGGGCACACCCTACATCGTGCTTGACGAACCTTCAGCAATGCTCGACTATCAAAGTGCAGTCCACGTATATGAACTGCTGCAGAAGCTTCATGCAAAAGGAAAAACTATCATTACCGTTGAACATGATACTGACTTGCTCTTTAGTTTCGCTGACACCATATGCATTCTCAACGAAGGAAAATGCATTGTGAATGACAACACTCAACAGGCATTTTCAAATCATGTCATGCTTAAAAAGATGGGAATAAAAATACCCAGACGAATTGAACGGTAACTATGCATATACACATTTCTCTCGTCATTCTACTTGCGGCTAATATATTTATAATTAGAATAGATCATTTGCTGAGTGCGATCGCGATCTGTGTGGTGATATACCTTTTCAGTTACCTTAAAGATTCTCGGCGCGCGACAATGGCTCGTATTCGTGTTTTTACCTTGATATGTTCTGCCTTGATGCTTCTTCAGCTACTTATTGGTTCATCCTCTGACCCATTAGAGCGAATAGGAACAGGTATTATGACCGCTGCAAAATTGGCGAGCATCGCTCAACTCGTCTATTTGTATACACGTCACATCTCTGTATCAAAAATACTATCTGCATTTTCATTTCTCCCGCAACACGTTCGCATATTTATGACTATGACGTTTGCCGCTGTACCTATGCTTATCACAGAAACGGGGCACATTGTCGCGGTACAAAAAACTCGCGGAGTCGGTGTCAGTTTGCCTTCTAAATTTATGGCACCTTTTCACGCATTCGTTCCTCTTATCCACAGAGTGCTCCAAAGAGGGGTCACTATTGGCTCCACATTGGCGTGCAGAGGAGTTGAATAAGCAATCCTTTGATACGAGAAGTAATTGTTTAGTATACTAAATCCCGTTGCATGGAAATCTTTACTGAATTAGCCATTGTTGTTTCTGTCGCCACCGGCATTGCATTTGCAATGCGCGCACTTAAACAACCACTTATCGTGGGATATATTCTTGCAGGAATTCTTGTTGGCCCCTATGCGCTTAATGTGCTTCGCTCTACTCATGAAATCGAACTATTCTCCAAAATCGGGATCACCGTACTTCTATTTATCGTTGGACTTAATCTAAGCCCGAAAGTTATTCGGGAGGTGGGAAAAGTTTCTCTGGTCACCGGACTTGGACAAGTAATATTTACATCGGCGATTGGTTTTTTAATCGCACTCATTTTGGGGATCGATCGTGTCGCAGCGCTCTATGTGTCTATCGCGCTCACGTTTAGTAGTACCATAATTATTCTTAAACTTCTTTCAGACAGAGGCGATCTGGACAAGTTATATGGCAAAATTTCGATTGGGTTTTTATTGGTGCAAGATATTGTCGCAACCCTCATATTACTTGTTGTTTCGTCTTTCTCACAAACCCAGGGAGCAAGCGTCGTAAATATTGTTGTTATCTTACTCGCCAAATCACTGATGCTTGGTATCGGACTCTATATCATTAGTGGACACGTCATGCCCCGCGTAAGCCGACTTGCCGCCACGTCACCCGAGCTTCTATTCTTGTTTTCCATGACCTGGGGACTTGGTTTATCTGCACTATTTCATGTGCTGGGATTTTCGGTCGAGATTGGTGCACTTATCGCCGGAGCGACACTCTCACTTACTCCCTTTGCGTATGAGATTGGATCTCGACTCAAACCTCTTCGTGATTTTTTTATCGTGCTCTTTTTTGTACTCTTAGGATCGCAAATGGTGCTTGATAATGTTGGATCGCTGTTACTTCCAGCTTTAGTATTATCGCTGTTTGTCCTTATCGGCAATCCGGTGATTGTGATTATTCTCATGAACTTGCTTGGGTATAAGAGAAAAACTGGGTTTATGGCCGGGTTGACGGTCGCTCAAATCAGTGAATTTTCACTCATTCTTGCAGCGCTTGGCTTTAATATGGGCCATCTTTCAAAAGAAATCCTTTCTCTTATCACTTTGGTCGGACTGGTCACGATTGCTGGGTCTACATATCTAATTCTGTATGCAGATGCGCTCTATCCACGTCTTGAAAATTTTCTCAAGCTTCTTGAGCTAAAAAAACAGAAGAAAAAAGAGCGTGGTGCAGAAAATGAACAGTATGAGTTTGTGCTTTTTGGCTACGATCGGGTTGGTGATGATTTTGTGCGATCATTCCAAGCGCTTCAAAAACCGTATCTCGTGGTTGACTTCAACCCCTCATCTATTGAACGACTCCAAAAAGAGGGTGTGCCGTTTCGTTATGGTGACGCAGAAGATATTGAGTTCCTGCAAGAGCTTGATTTTTCACGAGTCCGCATGGTTGTTTCAACCATTCCCGACTTCAAGACCAATGTCCTTATGGTAAAACACGTGATACATGAAAACGCTCACGCAATCGTCATTGTTCTTTCTCATGATATTGTTCATGCTGAAGCGTTGTATGATGCGGGTGCAACGTATGTTATTATGCCCCATTACCTCGGAGCACGCTACGGCTCACAAATGATCATGCGCCTCGGGCTTGATAAACAGGAATTTAACGAAGAAAGAGAAAGGCATTTGAAACACCTTGCAAAGCGCAAGGAAGCTTTAGACGGCTGATGGTATTTTGTGTAACAAGCTGCCTTTGTGCTGATAAAGTTATATTTATAGTGTATAACGTGCTGCATGTGGACACTTATTATCGCTCCAATTTTCTTCTTATTCTTAGCACTCAAGCACCTTGCACTAGGTATTCGCATGTCAGATACTGGCGTGTATGTGCTCACCGCTCAGGCCCTTTCACAAGGACAGGTTTTATATCAAGACATTTTTTTTACAAACGCACCTCTGTATCCGCATATCATGCGTTTTTATCTGTGGCTCGTGCAAGGCGATCTGCGTGGTGTTTTTGCGCTGGCACCACTTGAGGCATCTTCCATAGCGTTGATGCTTATGTTAATTGTGTATAAAAGGGGTGTGCGCGGATTAGAGTTAGCCATGACTCCTTTGGCGTTTCTTGGCTCATTTCTGATATTTGCGACATCAGATCATGCAACAGGGGTGCTCACCAGCATGGTATTTGTCGTGGCAGCATGGTTGGCTTTGACGCATGAAAAAGGTTTTGCTGCGGGAATACTTTTGGGTGTTGCATTATGCATTAAGGGCTACGTTGTACCCTTAGTATTTGGAATGACAATTTTCACCTGGCTAACCAATAAGAAGCGTGCTTCCCAAGTAATAATAGCGCTTTTCATCACGGTAATAATGGTACTCATGCCCTCACTCCTCCAGGCACCTTATGCGTTTTTTGATCAATTGTTTGGCTACTCACTTGGACGGCCGATGGGCATAGAAAAGTGGTTTATTGTACGTTTTTTTGTGACACATGATTGGCTCCTTATTATGGGGATTGTATTGTCATTATTACCAATTAAACCTCTGCGCATTGAGACATTAGCTGTTGCGCTACAACTTGTCTTTTTGGTGCTATTTGCCGATGTATATTATTACTATTTCAACACGTTGGCACCCTTTGCAATCGTCGCACTCATCTGCGCCATACACACACTGCGCAGCAAGAACACATTTGCACATGTCTTCGGAATAATATTAATAATCATTGGGGTGAGTTTCTCCGTCTTTCGCTACTATGAAGGCGGGTATAATTTTATACAAAAAATTAATGATGTTGAATTGCTTGTTGAAAAGATAGTTGAGACGAAGCCGTCTGCTGTGTATGGAGATATGGATATTGTGCCAGCGCTTGCATATATGACCAACGTTCCTGTTGTCGCAAACCGAATTGATACTAACGGCACTTTTTATTTAACAAAGAGACTCAACGCTACCACACTTACTCAGCAAGCAATTGATGAAGGCGCACTCATCATTACCCACGGAGCGTATTATCCTGAAGATGGAGTTGATGAACCTGCATTTAGCCTGACAGTAGATAAATCACTGATCAATCAACGGTGTGTAATACAACACCGGCATCCTGTCCGCACGGAATCAGCCTCAAATCAGATTGTTGTATGGGCCTGCGAATGAACTTCTCACATGATTTATTTTTGCCTATTGACAAAATAGAACATTTGTTCTATTATTAGAACATTCGTTCTATTTATGAAAACACAAGACACCATTCTTGAGAAAGCAGTTGAGCTCTATGCTCAACACGGATATGAGGAGTTTAGTATCCGTAAACTTGCCAAGCGCATACCCATATCTCATTCTGTGCTCTATCATTATTATGAAGATGAAGCAGATATCCTGCGCAACATGTTTGAATATGCAAATCGCACCCTTGGCAGATTGAGAGCAGAGTTGTCTGACAAAAAATCCGCTAAGGAGATGCTTCAGCAACGTATCGCATTTCAGATAGAACACTCCGATTTGATTGTCGCTGTTTTGAAATACTACTTAAGTCATCGTCCCCAATTTAAGAAGAATAGAAAGGGGTTCGTGCCTGACAAAAGCGCACTTCACATTGAGGAGGTACTTAAAAAAGGAGTTGCAACTAAAGAGTTTCGGGTATACGATTTGGAAGATGATGCCAAAGTGATAACACACGCGATTAATGGATTCCTCCTTGAATATTACCCGCATAAGCCGACTGGGCGCGAAAAAAAATTGCTTATCAGACGCATTTACCAATTTGTCGCACGTGCTTTGAAAGGAGGTGAAAAATAATATGAAAAACAATATGTATATCTATGTAATTGGTGGACTATTAGTACTGGGTGTTGTAGGGTTTATGCTTATGCAACCCAAAGACACACAGCCTATGGTGACCGATGAAGTTCAAGATGAACCTCAGGTAACAGAGCAAATGGCTCCGCAAGAGATGGGTACGATCGTTGATGTCGCGGTAGCAAACGGCAACTTCAACACACTCGTTGCCGCCGTACAAGCTGCGGGCCTCGTAGACACGCTATCCGGACCAGGACCATTTACTGTCTTTGCACCGACTGATGAGGCTTTTGCAAAATTGCCTCCTGGGACCGTCGAAGGACTCCTTGAGGATCCAGAAGCGTTAGCGAATATACTAACGTACCACGTAGTATCCGGAAAAGTGATGGCTGCTGATGTGGTCGGCCTTACCGCTGCACCTACTGTACAGGGCCAAGAGCTCACCGTAACTGTTGAAGGTACTAAAGTTATGGTAAATGACGCAACGGTAGTAATCACTGACGTAGAGGCATCTAATGGTGTCATTCATGTCATTGATACGGTACTTTTGCCAGAATAAGATAGGGACGACGAGTAAATACATGATTCACCACCCTCGCATAGAGGGTGGTGATAGGTGTTATTCTAAAGTGCTTGGGTCAATACGAATAATTCTATCGTCTAATTCTTTTGGTTGCCCCCTACCGTCAGTATTACTTGTTGCAATATATAGCATCCCATCTGATCCCATAACAACATCTCTAATTCTTCCAAAATCTTCAAAATAATGCTCTGTTAATATTGGATTTGAACCTGCAAATAGTGCTTTATACAGTGCACGTCCTCTCAGACCCGTAAAAAATAAGGCTTCTTCTACAAACACAGCACCCCCCGGTGCCCACGTTTTGTTGGGACCCGAGTGAAGTCGTGGTTCGATCATACCTTCTTCAATCTCATCACCTTGAATGAGGGGCCATCCGTAGTTTCCACCTTCTCGAATGAGATTTAATTCATCCATACCAGAAAATACCCCAGAGCGACCATGCTCAGTAGCCCACAGCCGACCATCACTATCCCATGCTATCCCTTGTGGATTACGATGACCATAAGAATAAACAAGATTATCAAAAGGATTGTCGGGCACAGGCTCACCCTCATCAGTCACTCGCAAGATCTTGCCAGCCAAACTCTGAATATCTTGGGCTTGAGAAGTGTCTTCTGCATCTCCAGTTGTTATATATAAATAACCGTCAGGCCCAAATTGAATTCTTCCTCCATTATGATTTGTTGATCCAGGGATATCATCAACTACGATCTCTTCGTTGACCAATCTATCATTTAGAAACATCATCCTCACGACACGATTAATGGTTGATCCCTCAATAGTGCGATGAGTGTAATACAAATAGATTAGATTATTGATAGCAAAGTCGGGATGTGTTGCGATACCCAAAAGACCTCCTTCACCTATCGAATGCACACCTGGTATCTCGGCCACAATCTGGCCTTGTTCCATTTGATTACCTCGGATACGTCGAACTGTTCCTGGGCGTTCTGTGACAAGCATACTATTATCAGGTAAAAAGGCTATGCTCCAAGGTGTTTGAAGGTTATGAGCAACAACAACCCAAGGTGAAGAAGTGTTGGTATCTGACGAAAAAAAATTATCCGTGTTTGTAACAGATTCGTCAAATGTCGAATGGAAAAATCGCCAATACATAGCGACCAACAACAAAACCATCGTTATTATCCCGATAAAATATATGGTCCTTTTCACAGCTCACCTATTGTAACAATTCCAAATACTCGATGCACGCTGGGCCGTGGTGTCATATGATTGCATGTAGTATGATTGATAAGTCCTATGACTAAACAAGAACCATGTGTGATGATGGGTCAGGATGTTTATTGTGGTTTGTGTGCTGCTCAAAATATATCCTGCTACATATCTGGGAAGGGGCCCGAGCAAGTCAGAACAGAATACGCTCTTGGCACAGGTACACCTGGCAAGAACTTCCAAGGCGGGTGTGTCTTTCTTAATGTAAGAGGAGGCTTCTATCGTAATACTGAAGACTAGCGAAATAGGCCCTACTCATTGCTCCTGACTTTCTCTCAAATATTTCATTCTGCGTTGACTTCCGTCTCTCGGGGGCGACGGTTGCGCTTCAGAATAATCTGATATGTCGAGTTGTCTATAGAATCTGCGCATGGGCCCTTCTCCCCGCGACCACACATCGTTAAGCCCTGATGTATCTATGATCCATCCCGCAAGTATCACAGAGCTAATGAATGCAACTGCGATAAGGCGAAAATTCTTTCTGTATGAAAAGTCATATCGTCTCAGAAGATACACTGCGCCCGTGACGGACCCAATCGCGAAAAGTGCGAGCCACCACGGCAAACGACCGAGCATATACTCAAATCTCCACTGACTCATGGGGCCATGGATTCGGAGAGAGAAAAGCAAAATGTTGACCAAAAAAGCAGCTACAATGAAGAGGCTAACCAGACCAAAATAACCAAGAAGTGCGCCTGAAACAAAATACCAGCGAGGCTTCATGGCAACCCGACCAGACTGAACCTGGTTCATCACTTCGTCCTCAATATTTCTTTCTCCTTGAGCATGAGCGTGTGTTATGGTTTTATGTGTTGGCATAGTTTTTTCATGAATAATTTTGCACGATTAATGCGTGTACCGACGGTGCCTACAGGTATCCGTAGTATATCGCTTATCTCCTCATACGATTTTTCCTCAAGATAGTATAGTGAAAGTGGCTCTCGATATATTAAGGGCAATTGACCTAAGCATTGATGTATCTGTGATTGAACTTCCTTAGTAATTGTTACATCTTCTATATGTGTGCCACTGTCGAGATCTAAGTGGATATCAAGATGCATGTGTTTGCCTTCTTTGCCGAGAACGTTCATAGATTCATTGTGGGCAATGCGATATATCCAGCTGCTGAATTTCCTTTTTATGTCAAAACCTTGCAGATTAGAAAACGCCTTTATAAATGTTTCTTGTACTGCGTCTGCCGCCTTGTCCTTGTCTTGAGTGAGGTGGTGGGCATAACGCATAAGCGGAGCTTCATAGCGTCGTATTATCCATAAATACGCCTGCTTATCCACTCCACGCACATACTCTACGAGCTCTTCATCTGGTAGTTGTGAAACTTGGGTCATATGAGTGAGCTGCCCAAGCACCTCACCACTGATTGAGGTGAGGCGCTGGTTCTAATGAATCTTCGTTAATTACTTACTTTTCCGTATCCCTGACCCTGGCCTTTGCCTGAGCCGTCGCGCATCCCGAGCCCCAACTCGGTACGCATCGCATTTGCCTCTTCGGTCTTACCTTCGAGCCGAAGTTTATGCATTTGAGCAAACTTAGCAAAGTTATCTTTTGTGATAACTTGAGCCACTCTTCCCTTGCCTGCCATTAAGCTTTTCCATGCATTATAGTCTTTATTTTCAAATGCCTGAAGCATCGCTGTATGACGTTCGGGAGTACAGTTTGGCCCTTGCACAGTAGCATCTCCTCTGTATGCATATGCGGATGAAGCCCCGATCAGTGTTGATCCTGCAATAAGCGCAAATGTTGATAGTTTTAAAAATGTTTTGTTCATGTGTATTTCACCTCCTTTCTATATGTATTACTGTATAAGGTGATATTTTCTTTCATGACATTTGATAAGTTGGCAACTTATACTCAACATTTCTGTGTTTAGCTTCCATTTTTTACGCAAACGAAGAGTGTACGTATACCTTACTCAATACATATTAAGAGGCTACACACTGTAGACCGCGAAAGAAATATCTATCTGCTGTCTAAAAGCTCAGTGACTTTGGCGCGTATTACTCCCTCAAACACCTCATACCCAAGCCTTGTGGGGTGAAATCCATCTGCAATGAAATACTCTCCATCTGTCATGGTTTTGCTTATCGGATATATATCTGCCAAAACTAACCCTCGCTCAATAGATTCATCTGCAATTATTGTGTTGTACGCTAAGATATGTTTTGAAAGACCGCTCTCTTGAAAACCAATAACTCCGGGAAAAACTGAGTAGTCAGGGACTGTAACAAGAACAATGCTCTTTGGGTTGCGAAGATGTTTTTGAGCTTCATCAAGTAGTTTACGGTATTCATCTTTGAAAGAAGCAAGATCTACCTGCGCGAAACTATCATTGGTGCCAATAAAGATGGTAATAAAATCAGGTTTTTGCGTCTCAAGTACGGGGAGCTGATATGTTATCACGTCACTCACCATATGGCCCGACACGGCCGGAGTGCTTATGATGTCAACGTGTGTATCTTCCTTGCGAAGGTTTTCAATCATAATATTCGGCCATCGATCAAGCTCGCCTACCCCCAAACCGATAGTAAATGAATCTCCAAACGGGATAAAGCTAATTTCTTTTTGATTGGTTGGGGGAGTATTAAGGATTCTCAAACTGAAAAAAGCTACTAACACCAATAGCAGTATCATGAACACAATTAATAATACCTGGCGATTGTTGGGAATTTGATACTTACTCATATCTCAGAGCTTCTATGGGTGAAAGTTTTGCTGCGTGACGGGCGGGATACAATCCAAATACTATACCGACCAGGGACGAGACAATGAGCGCTAACAGTATCCATTCAAGACTAAGACTAAAAGGAATCCCTGCAAGGATCGAGATAGCGAAAGCTCCTGCTATTCCAAAAAGTATCCCTACCAGCCCTCCAATCAAGGTCATAACCACAGACTCAATGAGAAACTGCACGAGTATGTCCTTATCCTTAGCGCCTATTGACTTAAGAAGCCCAACCTCTTTGGTGCGTTCTGCTACAGATACAAGCATTATATTCATGACTCCAACCCCTCCTACGACAAGTGAAACACTTGATATTCCTGCAATCAAAAGTGTTAGTAGATTGGTGATTGTCTGTATGGTGTCGAGGGAATCTTTGAGACTTATCAAATTAAAATCGTTTTCCTCACCATCTGCCAGCCCTCTTCTATCTCGAAGAAAATGTGTTACGTCATCCATGGTTTGATTCAGATAGAGAATGTTATTTACGCTGATGTCAATCTCCCAAAGCTCATCACTGCCTGTTATTTGATCGTTGAGCACTTGCAAAGGGATTACAACAGAGGAATTTAGGAAGCTTCCGGCAAGTTTACTTTCGCTTTTGGTCACGCCTATAACTCTAAATCTTATACCGTCGATCCTTATAGACTCTCCGACTGGATCTACCTCTTCTCCAAACAAACCTGCTGCCACGTCTTTTCCTAAAATCGCAACGCGACTAATCGAATCGCTTTCTGTCATAAGATCTCCATATAACAACTCTGGTTTGAGCATGTCCTGTCCTTCTTGCGTAAGTCCATATATCAAATAGTTTTTTTCTTTTTCAGATGAGGCAACAAGCCTAGAAGTGAAGCTTATTGGGGCAACTGATTCAATATTGTCTATCCCGGAATCACGAATTGCATCTGAGTCCTTAACGGTTAGTGGCCTGCCACTCCCTCCCGCTATTGAGCTAAACATATCAGCCCCGGGCGCGACCTGGAAGTAGTTTGATCCAAATGAAGATAGTTCGTTCGTGATAAACGCCACAACACTTTGTCCAACTGATGCAATAAGTATTACAGATGATATACCGATGATAATGCCAAGCATCGTCAACGCCGTGCGCACTTTATTGACTCTTAAGGCTAAAATTGATGAGTTAATAATTTCTTGGTATTCCATGTTAATTAACTAATGATGCATCTGAAACGATTTTTCCATCGACTATCTTTATCACTCTTTCAGCCAGATGCGCAATGTCTGGCTCATGCGTAATGACTATGACAGTGCTTCCTTGTTTTTGATGCAGTTTCTTGAATAAAGACATTATCTCACTCGATGTTTTTGTGTCTAAATTTCCTGTTGGTTCATCTGCAAGTATTAGACGTGGATTCATAATGATCGCACGCGCAACTGCGACCCTTTGGATCTGTCCTCCTGAAAGTTGGTTAGAAAGGTTCTGCGCTTTATCAGTTAAATCGACAAGACTTAGCGCCTCGTAAACTCTCTTTTCTCTCTCTTGAGCTGGAACGCCTCCATAAAGCATAGGGCGTTCCACATTCTTATAGACGGTTGTCCGCGGAAGTAGGTTAAAAGATTGAAATACAAATCCAATCTCTTTATTTCGAATTTCTGCAAGCTCGTCGCTACTATACTGACTAATATCCCTCCCCTTGAATAAATATCTGCCGGTAGAGGGCAGATCTATAGCACCAAGAATGTGCATGGTTGTTGATTTACCAGACCCAGAAGGACCTACTATTGCCACAAACTCTCCTTCATTAATTTTCAGCGTAATCCCATAAAGAGACTGATACATGGTGCCATCACCTAACGAGTAGGCTTTTGATACATTCTGCAACTCGATAAGCGACGTGATGGTTGTCATATTCTTCTAAAACCCTGGTAGAGTGGATTTCGTTGATTGTGCGTCAGTGAGCGATGTGACGA
>JAKQDR010000241.1 GCA_029573715.1 bacterium
TTTCATGGTTTTTGCAGCATGGAATGTGAGACAGCGTGGTATTACGAAGACGACATTCGTGACCTTACCTCTCGCATTGCCGAGCTTGAGGAAAAGCAACGCTGGATTCCTGTGAGCGAGAGGTTACCGGAAGATGGCAAGCCCGTCTGGGTCTGCACAATTTGGAATGAACAACATTCGGGTTTCTTGATTGATGGTGTTTGGGTCGGATTATTCAGAGACTTTCGAGAAGGTGAAATCACCCATTGGATGCCACTTCCAGAGTCGCCTATTGACCAACTTACCGCTCACGATGCTACAGAGCGGCAAGATGATAAATCGCCTAACAATACACAAACGCAAACAATTGTGTATGGTAAGGAGAGTGAAAATGGCACACGAAAACAACCCTGATTATATGCAGTTGCCCATATTTAGAATCGTTGTGGACGGAATGTATTATTGCGGCGAACTTGTAAGTAATACTTACACATTCAACGATCCGTTTAGCTCAAATTCATTTCATACCGCGCCTGGTGGAAAAACAACTCTTGAGTTTAGTGAAAATCACGAAAAAGCAAAGCTGATTGAGGGAAGAAAGAATCTAGCGTCTCATGTTAAGCGGGTGATTGAATTTGTTACCTGCGCTTCCGATATGCCAAAAGAAATAAAAATCGAGTGCTCTCCGTTTCCTATTCCCCTAACCATGAACATCGATTATTTTCTTGACATTGAGTCTGAAAACACCAAACTAAAAGCAAAAATAGCGGAGCTTACTAATGACAAAAATTGACGGTCTCGAAATTGTTATGACAAAACAAATGCAAAAAATGATTGACAAGGAACTAAAGAAACGCTTTGAAGAATTGAAGCCAGAACTTGCGACAAGGTATGAAGAATTGCTAAAGCGCATTGCCGAGTTGGAAGCGGAAAACAACAGATTGGCGGAGTTACTGCATGACGAATTGAGCCAGCTTGAAATTGCGACCGACTTGGGGAATAAGCGGTGGGTTGCCCTCAATGAGATTTACGAGGACGGCGAAAAACACAACGCCAATTGGTGCAAACGTAAAGCACAGGAAGGGTTAGGGATAAAAAATGCCTGAAGAATTGTACAACTCACATGATTATTGCACATTAGCAGAAGAACTTGAAAAATTGAAATTAGAAAACAAAGCATTAGAAGCAGACTATGCCGTATCCAACAGGGAGTTGCTAATTCTGCAAGTTGAAATAAGCCGTCTGAACGCCGAACTCGCCCGCCTGACCGCACTTGTGGAACGGTTGAAAGAGGACGCGGAGAGGTTGGCGAAATATTGCCAGCATATACCGGATACTACATGCGGGATGAGTTCAAGTGGCGCGTGGAATTGCAATTGTGGTGCTACTGAGGCATTTTATATTCACCGTACGCTGATGAAGGAGTTGGAATGAGCGACATCAAAATAACGAAGTGGAAAGGCGCGGAAAGGTTGGCTACAAGCGACCTCGAAGACCTGCTCGCGCTCGAAATCGAAGCGGCTGAATTGCCATCGCCGAAGCGGCAGTACAAATTCCACGCCTCCCGGCGCTGGCTGGCAGACTTCTGCTGGCCTGAGTCGCGCCTCATCGTGGAGGTAAACGGAATGACGCACGTTGCCAGCCGGGGGCATACATCGTGGGCGGGAATTCACCGCGATTATGAGAAGGCGAACGGGGCGCAAATGATGGGATATAGATATTACCAGTTTGACCGTGAGATGGTCGAGGATGGAACGGCGATCCGCGCGATTTGTGAGTGTCT
>JAKQDR010000249.1 GCA_029573715.1 bacterium
AAAGCCTGTCTTGAGAACGGGACAACCTGTGTTACCGGAACCACTTATGCAAATATGGGGTTATCTTTCACGAACACATCGGGAAGTACATGGACGCTTACCTTGGAGGGAGTTGAGGATGATACCCCATATGCTTACAATATCAAAAGTATTGATAGTTCTGGGAATGAATCATCAAATTTGGTAGCCGCCTTTGACACAGAGTCAAGTTCTGATGGCACTAACCCGACACTTGATAGCGTAGTATTTGATGGAACAAACTTAACACTCACCTTCAGCGAGGCCGTCAAGGATAGTGGAACATACGCCAATTCGCAATGGACTTTCACGGCAGACTCTACACCGATCACATTAACCTGTGTTGAAAGTTGGAACTCAGACCAGTTAATTTGTACTCCTGCATCATGCGTGGATAAGGATGCGACACTGCTCCTTGACTATAACCAACCTGGGACTGATGATGCCATAACCGATATAGCGGGGAACCCTCTAGAGGATATTACCGACAAGGCAGTTACGAATAACGGGACTGCTGACTGCGGTACTCCTACCACGACCTCCCTTTGGCCTCACGATGCCGCTCCGCCAGCAACATCTGCGACAGATTGCCCTTCCAACCTTGGACATGAGTTTTTCTCCACAACTGGTGGGCATATCTCGCAGGGGTGCTTTTATAAACATGCAGACATGGACGGGCAGACTCACATCTGGTCACTCTGGAGGGATGGGGTTGAACTGGCACAAAAGACATTTACCGAAGAGCCAGAAAGCGGATGGATATGTCAGGATTTAGCAAGTTCGGTTGAGATACTCCCTGATACCACGTATAGAATCTCGGTTCATACATCGGGAAACTATTATGTGAGGACGGGAAGTTATTTTGCTAACCCCTATACTAATGGGCCATTTACTGTTCCCGCAATTGGAGGAAAATATACTGATAGTGTAAGTGTTGCATATCCTACGAGCAATACCGCGACAAACCTATGGGTAGACTTTACCTTTGCA
>JAKQDR010000251.1 GCA_029573715.1 bacterium
GTCGAACATGGCATTTGCTAACTGATACGTAGCGATTTGGTTTTGATAGCCAACTACTACGTCTGGGACTTCAGGGGTATTCAGAATGGGCAGCATCTTCTGGAAGATGTCATTATAGCTGCCGGCGTATTCTGCTGTAACAGTAATACCCCATTCATTGGTTGAGTTGAAATCAGAAATGATTTGGTTGATGGCGTTTTCACGTGCTTCGCCAGTGTGCTGGTGCCACCAAACGATCTCTTTTGCTGGAGTTACATTAGCCCAAGGATCTTCTGCGGTGGGTTCTTCGGTAGGAGCTTCAGTTGGAGCTTCGGTAGGGGCTTCAGTTGGAGCTTCAGTTGGAGCTTCAGTTGGAGCCTCGGTTGGGGCTTCGGTTGCCTGAGCGCATGCACCCAAGACTAGTGATGCAATCAATAAGACTGCAACGATCAAAAAACTTTTTCTTCTCATTTTTCAAAACCTCCATTTTGAACTAGTTGATACATAATTTTGATAAACGAAGGATGAGAAGCCCTCGTCGTATCCATCATTATACTTGATTGACCATTTCTTGTTTTAATCAAGCCCACAAAATGAAAAATCAATCTTGTCTCAAAGCCAATCATTATTTCAGCCCTGTTGTCGCAATACCCTGAGTGAATTGTTTCTGTGTGAGGAAATATACAATCAGGATGGGAATAATAGTGATCACCGCGCCTGCCATCAGCAAATGTGTGTTTGGCCCAGCCTCAGTGACAAAGCCATATAATCCAACCATAAGCGGCCGCCACGTATCACGGGTTGTTACCAAAAGCGGCCATTGAAAGGCGTTCCACGAAGCAGTGAAACCAAACAAAAGCACGGTCAACACAGCGGCTTTACTGATGGGAAGTACGATTTGAATAAGAAAACGCAAGTGATCGCACCCATCCATGCGTGCCGCATCCCATAGTTCATTGGGAACCTGAGCGAAAAATTGACGTAAAAGGAAGATGCTGAATGCATTTGCCATAAAAGGTAACGTAAGCGCCCAATACGTGTTAATCCACGTACCGCCGGGTAACGGAATGATTGCTCCCCGAATGAGCATGTAATTTGGGATTAACGTTACAGACTCGGGGATCATCATCGTGGCTAAGAAAAGACCAAACAGCAAATTTTTGCCTTTAAAATCAATCCTGGCGAAAGCATAGCCTGCGAGGATAGAAGTGAAGAGCAAGCCGGCTAAAGTGCCCAATGTAACCAACACACTGTTGACAAAATACTTTGAAAATTTTGCTTGCTCCCATGCCAAACGGTAATTTTCCCATTGGGGTACTTTGGGCAAAAGTTGGCGCGTGATAGTCTCCCCCAAAGTCATTAGTGAATTTGAGATCATCCAGAAGAAAGGGAAAATGAATATGACTGCACCTATGATTAATATGAAATACAGAATGGCTCGACCAAGTATTCTGCCCATTTTGCCGTTATTTTTTGTGCTGGCAGGATCATTGGCAACAGTTACAGCATTATCCATAAAATACCTGCTTTCCCATGACGTTATTTTGGACGAGGGTAAGTCCAAGAATAATCACAAATAATACAATTGCCTGGGCTGTGGCGATCCCATATTGGTTGGCACGATAAAAGCGGTCGAAGATCATCAGGCTCGCAGTTATAACCGTATTTTGCGCACTGGGTGTACGTAAAACGTAAATATGATTAAAAGCTTTAAACGTGCCAATAAAACCTATCAAGGTCAAATAGAAGGTAACTGGTGAGATCATCGGAATGGTGATGTACCAAAAACGATTCCAGCTATTGCTACCATCGATTTCAGCTGCT
>JAKQDR010000254.1 GCA_029573715.1 bacterium
AGCGAGGCGATAAAATTATTACTTAAACAAAAGAAAGAATTATTAGACAAGATATACGAAGCTGGGTATGGTAAGTATGCCACTGACGAGATGAAGCAAGATGATACCCTGAAAGAATATCTTGCCGATATAGAATTTTACAATCAACTCGCAGCGAAAGCAACTGACCCTGAACAGCAAGAAAAGTGGAAGAAGTTGGCAAGACTTGCGAAATTAGCTTTTGACAACGCCGTAATAGATGGTTTTAACACAAAACTCGAAGAGTCACTTTCTAAGTTTGATGACAATATTGATAAGATGGCATTTCTTAAGAACATGCTATCGACACTATCTGACCCCACGCAAATTGCGGAGGTCAAACGTCAATTAGAAGAACTCGAAGGTATTGTATATAAAGATTTGTATAGCGCCTATGCTGATGACGCCACAAAGTTCAACGATGAACTTAAAGATATGCAGAAGCAGATTCAGTGGGCTATCGATAACGACTATCCAGACCTTGCCGAGTGGATACAAAAAGCATACGACACGAAAGTACTTGATGAGTGGAAAGAGGGTATAGACGAGATTGCGAACGGGCTTGACGACGATTTTGATAAATACAAGTATTATCAGGATGAGATAAAAAAGGCGGCAGGTATGCTGGTAATGGCCATTCTTGGTGGCGATGAAACTGGATCTGCTGACTGGGCTGCGAGGTTGAAATATCTTGAAGATTTACTCGCAGAACTTGAAGGCTCAATGGAAGAGAATATGTGGGACAAGTACGCCACCGATGCCCAGAAGTACGAGCAGGACCTTTCCGACATCAACAGGGACTTGCAGTGGGCGATTGACAACTACCCGGAACTGGCTGATGAGATTGCAGATGCCTTCAATACGCGTGTGCTTGAGGAGTGGCAGGATAAGTGGGATGAGATGTTTGGGGATATAGATTTGAATTTGGAGAGGCTAAACGCAATAGAGGCGGAGCTTGCAGCGATTGGTGTGCCTGAAATATCCGAGGAAGAAGCACGTAAGGGGCGTGATGCGGCACTACTTAGCGGAGATACGGATGCGTACAATTACTATCAGGAACAGTTGTTGATGCACCAGAAGATTAACTTCTTGCTCCGGGAACGTGCGGAAATCATAGATGAACTTGGCAATAAGTATAAGACTGACGAGGAGACATATCAGGATGAGATTGCGCAGTATGAATCCGATATTGCCGCCATGAGGGCACTTCTTAAAGAGGCGCGTGAAGATGGAGATGCCGATGCTGTAAGCCGCTGGGAAAAAGAGATTGCGGATGCCGAAGCTGCCATGGAAGAGTTTATCAACAATGCCGATTTTGACGCCTTGCAGGAAGAATTTGAGCGTCAATTTGGCGATATATCTGACATAGGTACGGCAGAGGTGAAGAAGATGCTTGATGCCTTTAGACAGCAGGTAGAGGATTCTGAGTTGCCGCCTGAGATGAAGGAGAAGATACTTGATGACATAGACGGCATTTACGATGAGCTTGACAGGCGCACACAGGAGTCATTCAATAAGATAGGTACAGCGATTAAGGACATTGGCAGCTTGTTGGAGAACTTCGGTGCTGAACAGGGGCTTGTGGATTCCATAAGTGCCATTGGTGATGCGGTAAGCGTGTTGGGAGATATAACCTATGCCATTGCCGAGAAGAAATGGTGGAGCGTATTCAGTCTGGCTGTAAAACTCATAAATTCAGTAACAAAAGCCATACAGAACTTGGTATCCCTGCTTGACAGCGACCCATTTGCAGGTGTAGAGGAGATTGGTGTACGTGTATCAAATGCCGAAAAAGCGGTTGAAAAAGCAGTTGGCACAAATGTAGTACCGGCGCAGGAAAAACTGATGAACGCTTATCAGGAGGCGATTAACAAACTGCAAGGCGCAATAAAGAAGGAGTCTGGGAAAAAGGATTCGTGGTGGACGAGATTGTGGGGTACGGCTCCTGACAAAGAAGCCATTGCAGAGGCGGAAAAACAGATTGCCGAATATGAGGACTTGATGGATGACCTGCATGAGGCTATGAAGGCTGACTTCTTGCAAACCGACTACACAAGCTTCTCCGATTCTCTTGCCGAGATTCTCATAGCACCTTGGGACTCCTATATGGAGATGATGGATGCCGTGAATGAACTGACAGAACAGACGATAAACAACATCGTAAAACACGCGTTGTCACTACATCTGCAAGCACAGGTAAAACAGGCGCTTGACGCACTTTATGAGCGTGGAATAAGCGAGGATAGTTTTGAAATATTCCGTGGTGATTTAGCGAAAATTGTCCAAGATGGACAGTTGGTAGCGAAGTATTACGGACAATTCTATGACGATATGGCGAGTTCGTCAGAAGCATACAACACCATATCCCGAATTACCGAGTCACAGGCGAACTCATTTCTGGGTTACTATCAGAACTACCTTGTCATAATGACCGACATGCACAACATTATGAAGCGCATATGGGACAACATGAACAGGCAGAGCATTAACATAAACCTTGACGCACACCTTACGGCACTGCATACCATAGCGGCTAATACCGGGGCTATCGCAAACAACACCTCACGCATCGGACAACTTGCTGACGACATGCGCAGCGTGAAGAACTCCCTTGCCAAGTCCGGCGCTTATTAGCACCTGGTCGTATGATTGTATTTTGTGCATTACTTTGTTGGTGTTTTGTTGGTACAAAACCATTTATTTAGTTAATTTGGAGCAATTATGATAAAATCTTATTTTGACGGCAAAGAGTATTTGAGTACCGAGTATTTCGTAAACGGTAAGCCTTTTTCTACATTCGGAATAGAAGTGATGGAAAAGAGCGGTTTATTCAATATTCTTTCGCTGAAAGAAAGGCAATCTATATCACTGGCGGGTCAGCACGGGGTATTGCTTGACAGGAGCGGACTACGATATGAGCCACGCGAGATAGAACTTGACTTGGCGTTTCTTGACGGCAGCGGTATTTCACGTGACAAACTATTTGAGTTTCGCAATGAGTTTTTAGGGAGTACCCCCGCACGTTTTTCAATGCGTGAGGAGTATAGCGTGTACGTGTGGGATGTGGACTGGGATAGCGTAAGCAACATCGACTTCCCACGATGGTATGTTTCACGCACAAAAATCAAACTCATAGAAACGGCTCCAATAAAGCATGTCTATGTGGTAAATGGCACATCGGCGAGCTTCAAAACAGCGGCTACGGAAGAAGGAGAAACCCAACAACCATT
>JAKQDR010000276.1 GCA_029573715.1 bacterium
TTTCGTTACTGTCCTTTATTACTTTCATATGATAGCCCTTCAAGAAATTTGGAAAGAATATCCGATTAACAAAGAAGAGGTGTTTACCGCACTAAAAGGTGTGTCGCTTTCAATTGCGCCGGGCGAGTTTGTCGCAATTACCGGGCCTTCCGGTTGTGGCAAATCAACCACTATGCAGATACTGGGGTTGCTTGATAGACCAACACGCGGAAAAGTCCTCATTGGAGATAAAGAAGCTGAAAAACTGTCAGACGATGAGCTCTCGCGGCTTCGCAACGAATACATAGGGTTTGTATTTCAGCAATTCAATCTCATTAACAAACTTACCGTTCTTGAAAACGTGTTGGTTCCTACTGTGTATGCGCGCAAAAAACTCGGCTATAATCCGCGTGATCACGCTGTCTACCTCCTCGAGAGGTTTGGACTTAAGGAAAAAATTCGTTCGTATCCGAATAAAATATCGGGGGGTCAGCAACAGCGTGTCGCCATAGCACGATCACTTATCATGAACCCCGATTTTGTGTTGGCCGATGAGCCAACCGGTAACTTAGACACGCAAACAGGAGAGGAAATCATGAAACTTTTTTCTCAGTTAAACAAAGAAGATAATATCACTATTGTGCTCGTAACCCACGAACATGATATTGCCATGAGAGCGCGTCGTCAAATTCAAATGAAAGACGGAAAAATTATTGCTTAAATACACTGCATATATGATGCTTTACCTATTATTTGTTGCGCGCGCTGCAATTGCTGACTTTGCACGTAATAAAGTCCGCACGCTGCTCACTTCATTGGGCATTCTTATTGGAGTACTTTCAGTGGTTTTGATTGTGGCATTTGGGCTTGGACTCAAGCGCTCGATAAGTGATCAATTTGAGAGTCTGGGTTCCAACCAGCTAACGCTTTTCCCGGGGCGGGTACTGCAAAATGGGAGATTTGTGGGGGGTGGATCTGCCGCAGGCACCATACGCTTTGATGAGCGTGACGTATCGAAACTTTCACGAATCAGGCAGCTCAAATATGTTATTCCATCGGTATCTCGATCGGTAAATGTGAGTGCCAATGGTAGAAGCGAGTTTGCAACCATATTTATTGCAAGCAATGAAATATTTGATGCGCGCAATCTGACGATTGGTTCGGGTACTTTGTTCACCAGAGAAGATTCAGAACGAAGACGAAAAGTCGTTGTCATTGGCGCAACGCTTGCTGAAAACTTGTTTGATGAACCCGAAAATGCCGTCGGTAAAAAGATTAAAACAGATGCATACACATTTACTATCGTGGGCGTGCTTGAGAAACTGGGAGGAGGAGGACTGGGAGGGCCGGACTTCGATAACTTCATATACTTACCATACAAAACAGGCTACATATTTAACCCGGATAAAAAATTCTTATCCATGATCATTGTCCCTCAATCTGACGTTGAGACGGAAGAAGCAAAGAATTTGATTTCTGCAGAACTGCTCAAACGTTATAAAGAGGATGACTTTTCAATTGTTGAACTTGCTGAAATTCAACAGGCGGTGACTGATATTTTTGGCGTACTCAATATAGTTTTAGTGGGCATTGCTGCAATCTCATTGGTTGTTGGCGGAATAGGCATTATGAACATCATGTATGTCACGGTAAGTGAGCGGGTGAAAGAGATTGGAGTGCGCAGAGCGCTTGGCGCGCGCAGGGCAGACATCTTGTCACAATTTCTTATCGAAGCAGTAATTCTATCGGTATTCGGCGGTTTACTTGGACTTATTTTAGCAGCCATAATCGTTCAAGGGGTGCAGCAGTTTTTCCCGGCGTATATCAGTGCTGAATCAGTGCTTTTGGCTCTCGGTGTATCATCACTTATTGGCATTGTGTTTGGTGTTTTCCCCGCACGGCGAGCTGCGCAACTTTCTCCCATAGAAGCCATACGATATGAATAAGCCCTCACTTATTTCTTAGGAGGAAATAGTTTAGTTGCAGCTATACATGCAATAAAATACCAAACGGCAAGATTTACCAAAAATCCTATTCCCACCGTTGAGTAAAGCAAGATGGTAAAGATGGAACGGCTGATACTCGATAATAATAAATGTAAAGGCAATTGAAGCATCGTCTGAAGCAGTAGCGTGGGGAAGAATAAAACTAAAAGCACCACCATCAATATGATATCAATGGGCGATGCAATACTACTCCCACCCCCTCCAATCATGCGACTCATTGCAATGGAAATTGTATAGAGCATAAGAGCGGAGGCACATGCGAGAATGCATACAAACACGATAATTTTGGGCCAAGAGGGTTTAAGCATTGATTTGAGCTGCATATTCATTGAGATTGCTGCAACCAGTAAGATGCGATTTGCTCTTGTATGTGTTTGATAAATGCTTCTGTTGATAAAGCCTTTGCGAATGTACGTGCATGCTCACGCATCGCATCGTATTGATTTGCATTTAGTGCTTCCAGTGCCTGAACACGTGCAACCACCGCTGATGGTTCAAGCTCAGAATACAAATATCCATTCACCCCATCTTTAACCGTCTCAAGCACACCCCCTGATGCATAAGCAATGACCGGAGTGCCATGCGCCATCGCCTCAACCGGCACCATTCCAAAATCCTCATCTTTTGATGCGTACAAAAAGGCTTTTGCACCTCTATACAAGGTGTCACGATCGGTGTCGGGTATGGCGCCTAAGAATTCGACGCTTGGGCCTGCAATGGCTTGCAATGACTGAAGCTCTTTGCCGCCACCCACAACCTTTAAGTTAAACCCGCCCTCATTTGCTGCCCTGATGAGCACATCTATGTGTTTTGTCGGCACCAGACGTGAGACCGTGAGATAGTAAGCGCCTTGTGACGGCCGCTTTTGCGGTGGGAGGCTTGAGGCGATAGGCGGATGTATAACAATGCCATCACGCTTGTAGAACTTGAGTGAGCGTTTGCGCACTTCTTGAGCATTGAAAATAAAATGGTCTATTGACTGACTTGATTCGTAATCATAGGATCTTAAAAAGTGATTAACGATGAGTGCATATATCCTCACAGGGAGGTATTTGCGCAAGCCACTTTCATCATATCCATACAGGTAGCGCGGCGGCGTGTGCAAATAGCAGACGTAGAGAGGCTTTCCTTTATACATCTTCTTTCTTTGCAAAGACACACCTTTGCACATGCCCCATGCGCTGGAGCAGATCACCACATCATACGATGACAAATCAAAGGAACGCCATATGTAGGGCAAAAGAAATCGAAGCGGGGAGTACAGCACGGTAATAAAGGGAATATGACGTGCCCAACTTTGAAATATGTGCCAGTGGGCGAAATGAGATGCGCCAGAGCCCAGCTTTTTGGTATCAATAAACGATGTAAAAAGATCGGCTTGAGGAAAGGCTTCTTTCAGTGCTAAAAGTACTCGTTCGCCTCCACCGAAATCTGCGAGCTGATCATGCACCAAGGCGATTTTGAGTGAAGATAGTGTCGACATATGTGTGAAGTGTGCTCATGTATTATACTTTGAGACGTAATCATTTCCCATTTTAATATCTATGGATTTTATCTCTGCAATCATTTTGGGTGTTGTAGAAGGTGTCACTGAGTTTCTCCCGATCTCATCCACGTTTCACCTCATCCAGGCTTCTCGCATGCTCAATCTGCCGAGTACCGATTTTTTGAAACTATTTAATGTAGCGATACAGTCGGGCGCAGTTTTTTCGATATTTTTCTTGTTTAAACGCGAAGTTTGGTTTGGTGAGAAGCTCTATCTTAAGATGCTGGTATCCTCTGTTCCGGCGCTTGTTGCAGGGGTGTTTTTGCACTCCATGATAAAAGATGTTTTTTTCGAGTCACCGACCGCTATCACTTTGGTATTTATTGCGGTGGGTGTCATTTTTTTGATTGTGGAATGGGTGGTGAGCACACACAGATGGCGCATCGATAAGGGGCTTTTGAATATTACATTTTGGGATGCAATTTTAATTGGACTTGCACAGGTCTTCGCGCTTGTCCCGGGGGTCTCTCGTTCCGGCTCTGTAATAGTGGCGATGCTTCTTATGAATTATCGGCGTGAAGATGCGGCAACCTATTCGCTCGCGCTCTCCATACCTATCATCTTTGCCGCATCAGGATATGACATTTACAAGAGTAGAGAAATGCTTCTTGCAAATGCAAACGAATACTTCCTTCTGCTTCTGGTGGGTTTTACCGTATCGTTTGTGGTGGGGTATTTTGCTGCAAAGTGGCTTGTGCGCTTCTTACAGAACCACACAATGCGCATTTTTGGGATTTATCGCATTATCGCTGGTATACTACTTTTGCTATTTGTGACGTCGTAATTATCTATGTGGTGGGATTGCCACTCGCTCTTGTAGCTTAACTGGACACGCCTGCCTCGCATATGCGAGAGCATTGCGGGAATGGTAGAGCGCGAATGAGTGCCTGTAGCTTAACTGGACAGAGCATTGGCTTCCGAAGCCAACGGTTGGGTGTTCGAATCACCTCAGGCACACATACAATCAGGGCTCGGAGTTAGACGGTACAACGTCGCATTCACACCGCGCCTGCCAGAGTCAACGAAAGGGCCTGTAGCACAATTGGTAATGCGCTGCATTCGCATTGCAGAGATTGCCGGTTCGAGTCCGGTCAGGTCCACCCGGTAGAAATGGCGGGCAGGTTGCGGAGAAGCATTTAATGCGAAGGTTTGAGCTCTACGTAAATATGAGCCGAGTTTTTTGAGTGTCATCGTCATATTAAAGACTTGATCCGTATGAAAACTCATTCAATTTTAAACTGCGGTCACAATGAGATAGAAGTGAAGTTTTATCCGGTTGACATTGATGTAATGAGAAAAAAACTTACCGAGTGTGGCGCTACCTGCACACACCCCATGCGACTTATGCGGCGGGTGGTATTTAATCAGGATGAGAATCCGCATCTTGATGTTTCATACATTCGGGTGCGAGATGAGGGGGATTGTGTTCGGGTGAGCACCAAAGAATATGCGGATCATGCCAAAGGCATAGAGTATCAGCGGGAACTTGATATTACCGTGAGCAGTTTTGAACGGGCAATCGCACTGTTTGAGATAGCAGGATTAAAGAGGAGTCATTATCAGGAGTCTAAGCGCGAACAATGGAAACTTGGTGAGAGCGAAGTGTGCATTGATGTGTGGCCGCACCTTACTCCATACATTGAGATAGAATCACCCTCTGATGAGGCGCTGCGCAAGGCCGCCTCTACACTGGGCTTGCGCTGGGAAGATCATATAAATGCCGGCGCACTGCGGATATATATGCGCGAATACGGATGGGAAAAAAGTGAAGCGAAACAATATGTCAAAAGACTTCTGTTTGATGAGCCCCTTCAAAAAGAGCACTGACGCTTTCTCTTCCTATTTGCCTGGGGGGATTTATAATATGCGATAGAGTAATCATAAACAACGCGTCCATAGCTCAGTGGTAGAGCA
>JAKQDR010000107.1 GCA_029573715.1 bacterium
CTTTAGGCAGCTTCGCCCATTCCTCAGCGCTCATATCCCGCGCCGGAACACCAGCGAAGTAGCCACCGCCTTTGTAGATATATTTATCCACTCACTACCTCCTTGATATTCAACTGGCAAAGTACGCCAGCGTAAAACCGCCCGCTTCCACGCGGCCACTCATACTCGCCCGGTGTCACTGATGCAGACTCCAAAGCCGTGTTAGCATAAGGGCATCTAAATCCCCTCAGCATATCTACATATTTACCAGCATAATCAACAATCTCTGGTGCAAACTCTCTCAGTCCAATCCCCTGTTCGCTCGCTTGCCAAAGCATAAGGTCGGTAATCTGCCAATTGACCGTCACCCCCGTGCCAATCGCGATAAAGCTCAAATCCCGCCCTTCGCCAGGAGTTCCCCCTACCGGAAGCAATAACCGGCATGGCAATTGCGATGTTGTGATATTCTCTGGCAGCTCATTCAGCCCATATACAGTCGGCGTCTTACCAGATGTGGTTGTAACCAACTTAGCTTTAAGTGCGGTGTAAACATTCGTAATCACACTCATACAACCTCCAATCTCGGTTGCGCTTCTGCTTCCTTTATACGCCGTTCGGCAATCGCAAAGTAATCAGGATCTATCTCAATGCCAATGAAGTTACGTCCCGTCTGCACACAAGCCACACCAGTTGTCCCAGAGCCCATGAAGGGGTCGAGGATGGTGTCGCCTTCGTGGGTGGCGTTTTCGATAATCATTTTCATTAGTTCCACTGGTTTTTCAGATGGGTGTGTTTTGTTGCCGATATTTCCTGGATTCATTGAAAACAATTGAGATGTTCCCATGTCGTTTATCTTGCGAGCATGACCCTTCCAGAAATACAGAATGTATTCGCACTGCTTCATAAACCACTTATTAACAATTTTTATTTGCTTATCCCAAACAATAAGATTGTGAAGTTTGTATCCGGTATCCGTCACGGTATTGAGCGCACCCTGCAAGTTCTTATCGTTCACCATCATGTAGAACTCTGCGTTTTCTTTGCTTACGTTGTATACCTGTGGCAACCAATCCTTGAACTCTGGAACAGCAAATAGTTTGCCGTTATTGTCGTAGTTCCAAAGTTTATTAAAGTGTGAACACAATCCATCTGGATATTCGTGTCCGCCAGATGTTAACTTATACGGCGGATCAGTAATCACCGCATCCACGCTCTTATCAGGCATGGA
>JAKQDR010000108.1 GCA_029573715.1 bacterium
GCATCCTCACGGAAGCTTACCAGATTTTGCTACAGGATGAGCATGCTATGCACAGCCTCACCCCGGACCTGGTTCATTTAGCCTCTGAATCCAACCATTTTAAGCGGCTTTCATTGATGTTCCAACGGATCTTCTTGCCACGGATCATTATTGCCCGCCTCTATCAAATTCCACCTTCATCCCCAAGGATCTTATGGGGATATTTTTTAAGGCTCAAAGATTTAATCAAGGCTTATGGAGGTACAGTCCAAAAAATTACAAAAAAAGACCCATCCCTATTGGCTGATGTATCCCAGAAAAAATCCGTATACGAACTCCATGAATGGCTAATAAGCTGAGAAAGGTTTCTTATGTAAAGGAAAGTCGGTCTGATTATCTTGCTCGTTCTTGTCATGTTAGTTTCATTTAGCGGTAAACACCAAGTTCAATCTGCTCCATTCCCCCCTACCGACGACACTCAAGCCTGCAGTTTAGATGAAGGACGCTCTCGCCAAGAAAGATTTTCGCTTTATTTACAGGTTGGTGATAATTGCTTATAATTAATTTGATTATGTTAGAGGCGGGTCCGTCCGTTAGATCAATTGTCGATATTATTGGATAATGTTATCCGAATTAAAGATATATGCGGGATTCGCTGGGATAATCTCATTTAATAATATTCTATACCGTTCGTTGAAAGGTTTGTAATCGAAGTTTATGAATATAAAACACTTTTTCAATATTGCAAAACGATGGCTTTGGCTTGTCATTGCAGGGGTTGTCATCGGCGCTGCATTGGGGTATTTCGTCAGCAGCCGGCAGACGCCAATTTATGAGGCAAGCTCAAAATTTGTAATCCTGAGAGCACCACAAACTACGTATGACTATTACGCTTACTTGGATAATCAACAACTAATCTCTACCTACGTGCAGCTGCTTTCCACTGAGAGCGTATTACAAAAAGCCTCGGACGAGTTAGGGTTTCCGATCTATAAAGGTCAGGCAACTGCCTCTCCCATAACGGATACGCAATTTGTTGTGTTGACAGTAAGACACACGGAGCCAGATAAAGCTGCCCTAATAGCTAATGGCCTGATAAATGTACTCATTGAGGAAAATGAGCAGCTCCAAACCATCCGCTATATCAGCGCAGAACAAAACCTTCAAAACCGCATTGATGAAACGCAGCAACAAATATCATTGCTTGAAAAACAAATCAATGAACTCTCAACTGCCACCGTGGAATCTCAGCTGGAGAGCGTCCAAAAGCAAATCCTGGACACACAAAGTCAAATGACGGCACTTAATGCAGAGATAGCCAAAATCAATCCTGCCACCGCTACGGCTGAAGAACAAACCAGATTAGCTGAATATCAGGCTCAGCTCGATCAACTATCCTCTGTTCTCTCACTTTATCAGCAGATCTACACCAATCTGGTGGTGCTCAAGACGCCAGCAGAGAGTGGGACAACCACAGCAACTTCTGCTCAACTCACCCAGCTGCAAACCACTTTGAACTTGTACCAACAAATCTACCTAAGTAGTATCAATAGCCTTGAAGCTCTGCGCCTTTCGCGGGCTCAGAATACTCCAAACGTGGTGCAAGTTGAGAAAGCACAAATCCCTTCAGTTCCGATCTCTCCGAAACCCGGTCAGACGACATTATTGGCTGGGATGATCGGATTAATTGTGACAATAGGTGCAGCTCTCCTGGTTGAATACCTGGATGATACGATCAAAACGCCGGATGAGGTTAAAGAGATTCTCCACCTGCCTGTGATTGGTCTCGTCGGAGACCTCCACAAGAGAAATAAAGATGATAATTTCGGCAATTATGTCATCTATCATCCCCGTTCCCCAGTGGCTGAAGCTTTTCGCGCCTTGCGCACAAATCTTGAATTTGCCAGCCTTGATTTCCCATTAAAATCAATTTTAGTAACCAGCTCGGGAGAAACTGAAGGTAAAACCACAGTCGCTTGCAATTTGGCGATCATTTTGGCACAAGGCGGTAAAAGAGTGTTACTGTTAGATACTGATATGCGCCGCCCAAATGTACATTCGCAATTCAACCTCCACAATCGAATAGGATTAAGCGATCTTGTGCGTGGCAAATTGACTATAAAAGAGGTGGTACGGTCAATTCCAGAAGTAAGTAATATGGATATAATCACGAGCGGCAGCTTGCCTCCTAACCCCGCAGAATTGCTGGCAAGTGAGCGTATGCGTAAGTTGCTCGAAGAGCTTAAAAAGGATTACGATGTGATTGTCTTGGATAGCCCTCCCCTTGTTGTTTCTGATTCGCAAATCCTGGCCACGCGTGTAGAAGGAGTTCTCTACGTGGTCATCCCTGGTTCAACCCGCATCGAATCAGCCAAACGTCCTCTGGAGGAACTCGAACGCATCAATGCCCACTTGCTCGGGGTGGTGATGAACCGAATTCCGCGCAACCGTGATTATTATTATGGCGGTTATGATTACTACTCCCCATATAGCAGCCGGGATAAGTATCGCCATTCCTATGGCTCAGAGGAAACTATTGAGGTTGCATTAACCGAACATAAGGGAAACTAAGTTCTGCATCGCTAAGCTACCAATTCATAATCATTTCAGCGTCTCACAATAACAAGTCTTCGACTTAGTAAATGACTTGCAGCTGTTGCCATGGAAACTTAAGAAATGGCTACTAATCTTCAAACCCCAGGAGAATCAGTTTGTCCCTATCTTGGACTTTTAAAAGATCCTGCCACAAGTCTGACATATCCTTCAGCGGAATGTTATTGCCATCGCACTCAGCCAGCTGCTGTACCAAGCTTCGAGCAACAGCTCTCGTCCTGTTTGACCGAGCAGTACACTTCTTGCAGGATTTATAAGGCACAAACCGAGCATAGAATGCCAGAAGAGCTCGAAATGAAAGTCAAGAGAAGACGGAAAGGTAGGAAAAAACCCTTCCCCTTGATTATCCTGGCAGTCACTTTGATATACATCCTAATTGCATTGATCGCTTACTTCCAGCCAGACAAACAAGATGATACTCTGATGGCTTCTTCCCCAACCATGTCAACCGCCCCCACATCCTTAGCATTCAGCATAATTACCCAGAGAAATGCAATAGCAACAAATTCTCCCACTGAAGCACCTTCTCCATCTCATCAACCCAAACCGTCAATAACCCCAACAGAGATTCATGAAGGTCATTACCTCGAAACCCCATTTGGGAAAGAGCAGCTCTTTATAGTGCACCACGTTAGCCCGGGTGAAAGTTTGCTCTTCTTAGCTACACAATACAACACTACACCAGATATTATTAAAGCGGTAAATTACCAATTGATTGTGCCTATTTGGGTCGATTCCATCCTCATTATTCCACTAGATTGTATAGATTTGGCCGGTTTACCGGCTTTTGAAGCGTTCCAAATTACCGAAAACGGCCTCACGCTTCGGGAATTGGCAGAAGGACTTGCAATCGACGTAGAAGCTTTGGTCGATTATAATAATATTCCAGCAGACGAATGCTTGCTTAATGGAGAGTGGGTACTCATCCCACGAGCAAACAATCAATAAACCGAGAAATGGATAAACCCCAAATTGACCTTCATTCTTTTTGTGTGTACTGCAAATCGATTCCGCTCTCCCTTAGCTGAGGCGTTTTTTAAAGCTAAAGTTGCTGCTTTAAATAAACCCGAAGAATGGCAAGTCGAGAGTGCAGGCACTTGGGTAAACGAAAGCCTTCCTCCCACCCTTGAGGCTATGGAAGAAGCGAAAAAACGGCATTTGAACGTTGATCAGCATAGGTCAAGAATAGTCAATCCGTCTCTCATGCGCCAGGCTAATATTATATTGACCATGGAATCTGGCCAAAAAGAAGCTCTCGCTCATGAATTCCCAAAATTCAAGGGAAAGATTTTTCAACTTACCGAACTGGGTGGAGGAATTCCTTATGATATTCCAGATCCATACTCAACGAAAGAATCTCCAGTGGTGATTGCAAAAGAACTTGAGGAGCTCATCGATAACAAGTTTCCACTCATTTATCAATATTTCGTCTTAAATGCTTAAGATTTTAAGCATTCTTGACCTGTTAATTGGCTACACCTATGATTAATGATTTCTCAACCTCAAATCAAGGAAATTTGCAAAATTGTCCTTATCTTGCGTTAATAGATGATATTAAGACAAATTCAGATTTCCCGTCCGATATTAATTACTGCCATCGTTGTAAGCCACCAGAAATTCCAACCTATCTCCATCAGCAGGAGGTTTGCCTAACTCCACATTACAACGAATGTATTATGCTTAGGGATCCTGATCTGAAAAAACTTCCTAAGGACATACGATTTTCTGTTCCCGCTAACCCAACAGCAAAGAAAAGGCCGCTGCTTGCCGCAATTGTCGGGTTAGGGGCTCTTGCCATATATTTGTTTGCCTCAGCTTTGTTCGTGAATCACGCGTCAGCTCCCTCGACGACTCCACTAATTATCGCAACGACGCCAAGTCCCACACCCATCGGGCTATTGCTGCTCAGTGACTTTACCCCCACATTCAACGCGCCACCCTCAGCCACATCCACCCCAATCCCCACCGAAACCACAAAAGCAACCCCTTCTGAAACTGGGACGCCAACTTCTACCCAGATACTAAGCCAATCTTGCTCACTTTACGATATTCGTTATTACAGTATGGCATTCTTAGGTGGTGGTAGAGTTCAATTAGTTTACGACACCAAAATGGATCTATCAGCTTATCGCATGCGTGATGCAAACGGAAATTTAACGCCCCAGCTCGATGTGCCAGGATTAATTGTCTGGTTTAATCAATCTCAACTCAATGATTTTATAGCATTTTTACGTGATCCTAATTTTACAAATTTATTATTCATAGAATTAAGCGGCAGTAAGAGCGATCATATATCTATTGAAATCATTGAAGGCAATAATCATCGTTGCTCTCGGGAAATTATCTTACCGGCTGAATCAGCCCTTTTTACCCCGACCAGATCCGTTAAGAGTACTTCTACGCGGATATCTCCAACAATCATCAGATCTTCAACTGCAACAAGAACACTTGCTCCCACTTATACACGGACCCCAACCATTACGGCTACGCATACGCGAACGTTTACACCAACAAATTCAGCTACACCCCCCTCGACTCCCACTTATACACGGACCCCAACTATTACGGCTACGCATATGCCCACGTTTACACCAACAAATTCAGATACACCCACCTCGACTCCCACAATTAGGAGCACTTCAACGCCTACATGCACTAGAACATCAGAACCTCTGCCTAGTGCATCGCTAACACCAACGCCAACGAAATGAGAACACTGGTATTAGTTATGTGCAGTAAAACCTCTCATTATTCACACCCCCTGCACAAGTCGGATTTGACAAGCTAATATGCCTATGTTAAAATCTCAGTCGCTTCGAACAATGTAAAGCACGATAATTTGCGGGTGTAGTTCAATTGGTAGAACGTCTCCTTGCCAAGGAGAAGGTCGTGGGTTCGAGCCCCATCGCCCGCTTATGGCTCAAAAACTGATATAATGTTTATATCAGTTTTTTATTAGGGCGACGTGGCCAAGCGGCAAGGCAAGAGTCTGCAAAACTCTCATCATGGGTTCGATTCCCATCGTCGCCTCCTTTTCTTCCCCTTTCTGATGCTCCGCAGTATATCGCGGGCATTTTTATTTTCCTCACTGTAATGCTGCAAATTTCATACGAGAAACCACTATTCTCTTCTATTTTAAATAAAGACATACATTTACCGTGTGGCAGGCTGCATGTATAGTTTCAGCGATTGACTTACACTGAATTCATCCTAAAATAACATACAAGAAAGGTAAAATTTATCTAAGGTGAGAATGATGACAAGAAAAACTTATCTTATCCCCAATATCAGTTGCGCGCATTGCGTGATGCACATCACCCAGCGTTTGAATGAAATCGAGGGCGTCGAAAACGTGGAAGGCGATGTAACTTCTAAAGAAGTTACGGTTGAATTCTCCGAACCTGCCAGCGATGAAGTGATCGTCGCAGCCTTAGAAGAAATCAACTATCCCCCCAGGAGATAAAAATGGCTGAAAGACACCAGGTCACCCTGCCCATATTAGGGATGACGTGTGCAAACTGCGTCGCCACCGTTGAACGCAGCCTTTCCAAAACGGAAGGCGTGGAAGAGGCTAATGTCAACCTCTCTTCCGAGCGCGCAGCCGTGCGCTACGACCCGAGCAAGACTAGCGTCCAGAACTTGGTTGATCAGGTGCGTAAGGTGGGATATGACGTTGCCGTTGGCGAAGCCGCACTGCACATTCAAAACTTAAGCGACCAAGCGGATGCCCTGCGCTTAGAAAAAGCGCTCAATAGCCTTGAAGGCGTACTTTTTAGCCAGGCGAACTTAGCTACGGAACGCGTTACAGTGCGTTACGTGCCTACCATCATCAGCCAAAGCGAAATCCGCCAAGCTATTGCAAAGGCTGGTTTTCAGCTCGCTGAAGAACCCGCACAAGGCGAAGATGCCGAAGCTGTTGCACGCAAAAAAGAGATCGACCATCAGCGGCGCATGCTCGTCATTGCGCTGATTTTCACTGT
>JAKQDR010000290.1 GCA_029573715.1 bacterium
ATTAGCTCCATTGCGGGCTTTAGCGCTGTGCCCCAGCCATCCCAGAGCTGGGCTTCTGGAGACGATATGGTCATTGGCTTTGAGTTTGTATCCTTATTTGCGAAATTACCAGTAACGCCATAATTAGGCGTGCCAGCTAACGGCGATGGCTCATAGTCTTCTCCCATAGCTGTTTTGCGTTGTGCCAACGGCGAGCTTTTGCCAGTAGTCATTTTCGCTTCTATCCCCTTACTTATATCATAAGATTTCGGAAAGCCCGACCCATATACCCAGCCAATCGTATCTCTGATTTCAAACCCAGCATCTTCAATTGCACAAACCATCCTATGATAGGTACGAGGGGCTCCAAAAGAGAGCAGCAATGCACCTGGCTTGAGTACACGATAAACTTCGGTCGCCCATTGTAATGTAAAGTTATATAAATCCCCGCTATTGTTATATCTGGGCAGAACTTTGAAGTTCTTCTTTACCTTCAAATCATTTTCGCCCTCATTGCCAGCAATACCGAATTGGGACTTATCGAAAGTATCCCACTCTTTGCCCATAAATCCCAATCCATACGGCGGGTCAGTTATACAAGTATCAACGCTATTATCAGCCAGAGGTATCTTGGTTGCATCGCCGTGAATGATCATCCCTTTTTCTTATCCTTTTGCTCCTGTTCACGAACCCAACAAATTAGCGCATTTCCAGCTACTTTTAACCAATTCACAGGTATATTAGCATTATTGAATTGGTCTTCATAATTATGAAAAACACTGAAAGTTCGCTCTTCTTGACCTTCTATTGAACGATGCTTCCAAGTTTCACCCCAGCGTTTCTCATCTTGCTCTAACTGTTGCTTAAGAGCTTCCGTAAACTCAGGTAAATAATTAATTAATTTGTCTTTCATTTTACTCCTTTCTCTTATCTTTTTTACCAATTGTAATCCACACCAGCCTGCCACGCTTGAACCTATACATAGCGCCACAATCGTTGCAGATAAAATACTGGTAAGTTATATCCGAATACTCACTGTCGTTAGCAAAACTTTCAATATTTTTACTTCCGCACCATTGGCATACATTTTTATTTATCGTCTTCATAATGAAAGTCCTCCTTCGTAATCGTAGAATAGAACATCGCCTCAAGCCCCCTATTCTTACTCCATATAAAAGCTGGTGCTCTGCGCACTGCACCGCTATAAGCCTTTTCCGTGTGCCAGGCATCTGGGGCAGTGATGGACGAGATGCGCCTGAAAGTAATCCCGCCCTCTTCCCTTGTTTCCTCGTGGTGCAAATCGCCCAAGTGCATCTCCCTAAATTCTGATGCAGCCCAAGCCTCTGGCGTTTCTAATTGCATAATAGTTTCTATCCGTTTGCCTTCCTCACGCCCGTGTGCGTAGCCTATCAGACACTTGCCAAACAGATGGTATTTGCGGGGTGTGGGGCTGGCATCTACAATCACATTTTCACTCTGGGCATACACGCTTTGTAAGGTGATGGCAGCTGCATAGGACAGAACCATATCATGATTGCCTGGCACCCAGTAGATATATAACGGGGCTATCTTGCGCAGGCTTTCGGTAGCTTCTATGAGCAGCTCAATACCCTTACGATACATTTTTTGCCAGCGGGTATCGGAGTCAAGCTGTGTCCCGCCTGTGGTCTGGACAAAGGGGTTGTCAAAGTGAAAGAAGTCCTGACCTATTGGGAACACAATCTCCTCTGGCTGATAATTAGCAAGCGTAACCTTGTCAATCAAATCGTTGATTGTGAATGAGAAGTCATCGCCCGCTATTTTGAGGTCATAATCCCCGCCGTGCGTTTCCTCATTCCAAGATAGCTTGCCCAAATGCACATCCAGAATAGGCAACTCCAACATATAGGGGTCTGGATAGCTATAATTGCTATCTTTGGCTATATGTTGGGTTATGTTGTTCATGTCCACAGACTGGATTGCTTTGAGCAGGGCATCGGTGGTGATTTGTGAACCACCCAATGGACGCACCTTGATAGAAACCCGATAAGAATAATTGGTTTTCGTGTAGGCTTCGTTGTTCTTGTCCTTGATGGTCGTGTCCCAATTTCCTTTGGTCAGCTTACAATCTATCAGCTCCCACATCAACGGGTCGAAGCCCATCTTGCGCATCACTGTGGCAGGGTCAGCAGCCTCACTATCGCTCAAGATAACATCACGGGTATATTCACGTGTGCCGTCCGCCTTGAACCCGAAGGACTCTTGGTTGCGATAATAATTTGGATTGCTCTTGTTGCGCTCATTGATATACAGGCGGATGCCAGTCAGCATGTGCTTGGCGTAATTGTTGGTGATGCCCTCTTTCCCAAATAAGCGTTTAATCTTTTCGGCTGGCGTCTCACCAGTCTTGGTTTCTAATATTTCTCGGTCTAAGTTGTCCACAATTTCTCCAATTTATTGCATTCGTTTATCAACATAATCAGGCGGCAGACTGGCAACCCAATTCATAAAGTCCAAAACCTCATTGGTTGTCAGATAACCGATTACTGTATCTTTTTCATCTTTCTTGAAATCAGACAAATCAATCAAATGGTCTCTCTTGTTGCTGATACAAGCCACCTCAGCTGTATGCTCATCACAATAACAATAAGGCCCAAATTGAACTGAAGCCGTAAATCCATTGGCAAACGTCATGTGAAAACCCCCACCATCAGTTAACCTAAACATACTCAAATTATTTTCATTCATTGCTCACCTCATGTCCTAAATATTTATCAATTATATCAATAGCTTCATCAGCGCTATAGGCTACTTTGCAACAATAGCCCTGCTTGGTGGCATCATGGAAAAATTGCTTTTGTTCAGGCGTCAACTTATTGTGACCAACCTTCATCTCAATGAACAACCCGTGATAGCCATTACTTGGAATTAAAAGACAAATATCTGGCACGCCTTTTTTAACACCTTCCTGTTTGAGACGAGCTGCTACAATTTTATTTCTTTGCCCCCCGTTGGGGATGGCAAACATCCAACGCAGCAGGTCTGGGTGCTGATAATGCGCCCATTCGAATAATGCACACTGCTCGTCATGTTCACTCATAACATCTCCTTTCACATTAGTGGCAATTGAACTTTGCCTACTCGCTCTTGTGCCAATTGCAGGTAATTATAATTCAGGTCGATGCCAATGCCCCTTCTGCCGAGACTATTCGCCACAGCCACAGTCGTGCCCGATCCAGCAAATGGGTCAAATACAACACCGCTTATTGGCTCTGCGCCACAATTGCAGGTTGGCTTTAATCCGTGGTCAATAAATTTCGGGCTTTTATAGGACGCCTGCGCATCATTTCTTCCCACCTGATTGGGGCTTTTGGTTTTCAGATATTCAAATTCATACTTTCCGTCTTTGGAATACTCATTGCGCTCAGTCCAATGCCTCTTATCCTCTCGCTCTAAATCCCTCACCCACGGCGCTCCGCATTTTGAACATATTAATTCTGGGCATCCAGCCAGTATGCACGGCTCAATCAGATCTGGCGGGTATGTGGCGAAGTGTGCGCCCTTATAGGGCTTGGTTGTAACAGTCCACACCGAGCGCTTATTACGAACTGGAACACCATCTTTTTCCTGCACTCTAAGACTGCCATCAGGGTTGAAATAGCCACTATGCTCTTCTCCCGTTTTCCCAGTTTCTAACGAAAACCGCCAGCGCTCATGCTTGCCAATTGAAACATCCTTCGGGCCGCCCTTATACTTTGTATCCTTTCTGCCATCATAGCCAGTCGCAGGTTCCAAGATTGCCTCATAATCATAATAATATTTCGGCGATTTGGTTAGCAGAAATATGTATTCATGCGCCTTTGTGCATCTATCTTTTACGCTCTCTGGCATCGGATTG
>JAKQDR010000295.1 GCA_029573715.1 bacterium
GAGGCGGAGAACGCCGCGTTGAAAGCGGAGCCGAAACCATTAGCGTATTGGTCTGATGAGAAGAAACAGACCTACGCAGACAACGAAGGACGAAGCGCAAAAAGGAGCGAGGAATGAGTGAGAGCGAGAGTGTGAATGTGATTAGCGATAAAATGTTGGCATTAGTTCACGACGCAACGAACGCAGCATATAACCGGGCGTGTGCAACGGAATGGGGGCGCGGTGTGAAGGCGGCGATATTAGCCGAAAAACAAACTGGAACTGCACTGGTGGAAGCTATCGCCGAATTGGAAGCTGAGAACGCCAGGCTGAAGGCTGAACAAGCCGCGCCGAAAGTTGAGTATAACCTGAAGGTAAAGCCGTCCATAGGCTTTTGCAGCGAGCATGCTGCCGATTTAATCAATAAGCTTGGCAGAGCAGCGTGGTATTACGGGCGCAGCTGCAGCTTTGAAAATTACACAGCTCAAATTGAGGCAGACGCTGCTTTATGCGATTTTGTGGCGCGGTTAGAGCGGCGTGAAAATGACCTCAACGAGCTGCTGGAAATTGTGAGGGTTATCGCTGAATATCGTAGCAGCGAGTGGACGGAGGAGGCCGTGTCGGCGATGGACGCGCTGGAAAAGTTTTTGAACAAGGAGCGACAATGACACGCCCAGAAATAAAGCTGTGGGAATCCGGACTCGTGCCATCGTTTGATGGCACGACGTGGCGGCTACACAGCGGAAAGAAAGCGGAAATTGTTTACGAGTGGAAGAAAGAGGTGGAGTGATGAGCGACAACGAATATCCAGACGAATATCTGGACGAGAACGGCAACGAGTATCAGGAGGAAAAGCCGGAGCAAGAACGTGGCGAATTGAAGCCGTGTCCGTTTTGCGGGAGTAAAAATACAACTTTAGATTATTTTGAAATTTCTTGTCCGCAAGAGTTAGGAACACTTGTCCTTTGCGGTGACTGTGGGTCATATTCAACTGTTGACAGGTGGAACACGCGCCCCATCGAAGACGCGCTGAATAAGCGCATTGCCGAGCTTGAGGAGTTCATCGGCAAGCTGATTGAGGCTGGTGAGTCGGAAGATAGTCCTATGCCTGCTGTATGGTTGGAACTCGTGAATGACTGGAAGGAGCGTGAGGGATGAGCAAAGACGAACTGAAATCAATATTGGAACAGCACAGGTTGTGGGATTGCAAGATTGCACAACTGGAAGCCGAACTAAAAATTACAGATGAACTGCTAAAAGAAGCAACAGAAGTCATCGGTGCAGTAGTCGCTTGTTGCACATACAACAGTAACGATGATGCAAAGATTGGTATTTATGGCATAGACCAAAAAGCATTCACAAGAATAGACCAATTCATCACTCATTACAACGATGCTATTTCTGCTGGCAAAGTCAGCGTGGATGTAAAACGAGAATTATCTGATGCCGAAATCGAAGAGCTCGGAGCGCAAGAAGCAGAAAAGAGAGGCGAGAAATGACACCAGAAAAAAAGCGAAGAGCAAGGTACGAAGAAATTACTATCAAGTTTGTTGGCTCAACAAAATTCAAGCAAGAACTTGTAGATAAGATTTATGAAGTATTGACTGATGACGATTTTCAGGTCAAAGCCACAAGGACGGGGTGTGGTTTCACATTCAATACATCATTCCCACCAAGCGATGAGGTGATGATATGAGCGTTGTTGGCAGGATGCAGTTTGTAGATAAAAAGACGGCGCTGAAGCGGGTACAAGGAAAACCATGTGCTATTTGTGGTGCGCCTTCCTCCTGCGCGGTGAGAGACAACGGTGTTGCGCCGGCTTGTCTTGACCACGGATTGATGGCTCAGGGTCTTGGGTACCTGGTTGCGTTTCCAGAGCCAATTATTATGTACAAAGAGAGGAGTATCAAATGAAGCCGAAGGATGTACTACAGCCATGCCCGTTTTGTGGTCTCCACGTAGAGCTGGTAAGCGCAAAAACATACCCGAATGGCGAGCGTTCTCCAGCCTACATCAAGTGCAAAAGATGCAATTATCACATCGCGGGTTATGAAGACAAAGACGTGATTAACCAATGGAATACCCGTTCAGCAATCCGCAAAGAGTTCTGCCCTAATTGTGAGGCAGAAACACCATGTACGCACGAGGCAGAATTATTCGTTTGTGATATTTGTGGCGAGGATTTTGCAAAATATATCGTGTCACGCAACTGTAATGTTTCTGACGTTTCAATTACACAGGATGTTTTAACAGATATTAAAACGCCACGCTCCATTGAAAATAATAATCCTGATTATTATAAAGACGATGTGGGTAAGTGGATACCTATCGCGTCAGGCAGACTACCCGAAAAATTTCAAGAATGTATCGTCTTGGACAAAAACAACCGCGTTCATAACTGGATACATGATGATGTTTTGTTGCCAATATTTGCTCAATACACCCA
>JAKQDR010000112.1 GCA_029573715.1 bacterium
GAGTTGCTCGCTGCTTTCAGTATCAAGCTTTGTGAGACCATACCGGTATTTTCGCAGAATCTCACAAGAGTGTTCGAAGGCATGCCAAGCTGGCAGGTTGTCACCATTGGAGGAATGGACAGGAATGGAAACGACGCGACCAATGAATTGAGTTATATGCTGATTGATATAGCTAATGAGTTGCGTATGCGTCAGCCCAATTTCCATGCGCGTCTTCATGAAGGAACTCCTGGCGAGTTTAAAAAACTCATATATGGAGTTTTGGCGGGAGGAAGCAATACCCCTTCGCTCTTCAACGATGATGTTATCATACCGACAATGACAGGTGTTGGTTATGATATTCATGATGCCCGTGATTATGTGGCTATCGGCTGTGTGGAACCGACCGCGCCCGGTAAAACCCTTGGCTCAACCGACGCGGCCATGGTGAATGTGCCACTGGCGATGGAACTTGCGCTAAATCAAGGACGATGTTTTGGTTCATTTCTGCGGATTGGTGCGAAGACAATTCCTGTCGAGCAGATGCAAAGAATGGATGACGTAACTGCCGCCTTTGTGACTCAACTGAATCACATGGTCGAAAGAGTAATAAAAGATTTGCAATGCATCGAACTGGCACACGCCCGCTATAGACCCATTCCACTTACCAGCACTTTCATTGATGGATGTCTAGCCTCCGGCGCCTGTGCCACAAAAGGTGCCGCTCATTATAATTATTCAGGAATTCAGGGCGTGGGAATAGCGACTGCCGGTGATTCTCTGTGTTCCATAGAGTGGCTCGTTTTTCAGGAAAAGAAAATATCTCTTCCACGTTTGCGTGATATTCTGACCGCGAGAAATGCCGATCCTTATTGGTTCAATATAATGAGACGAGTACCTAAATTCGGCAATAATGATGATCGCGCAGACTTTTGGACGAAATTTGTAGTGGACGAATACGCGAAGGCCATGCACAATTCCGGAAAGAACACACGTGGCGGGCAATATATTGCGGGTATTTATTCCAATACCGCTCATATGCATTTTGGCAGAATGACAGGAGCGCTTCCGTGCGGAAGATTACGCGGCGAAACTTTTCCTTCGGGTATGGCGCCGCAGAACGGCATGGATAAAAGCGGGCCGACTGCGCTTATTAACTCCATGAACAAAATTGATTATAAACAAATCGCCAACGGCATTAATTTCAATTTGAAGCTTGATGCAAACACCCTGCGTGATGAACAAGGACGCGGTCTGATGAATTCACTTCTCGATGTTTATTTCCAACGCGGTGGTATGCAGGTACAGTTGAACGTGCTGGATGCTGCGGCGCTTCGTGAGGCTAAAGAAAACCCTGATAAGTATCCTTTTTTAATGGTTAGAATTTCCGGATATTCGGTTTATTTTAGCGACCTGTCGCCCGAACTGCAGGATGAAATAATCGCCCGCACC
>JAKQDR010000302.1 GCA_029573715.1 bacterium
GATGGCTGCCTCTAAGCCAACTGTCCAATGGTACATTACTGAGTGATCTTGGATTGTTAAAGATCTGAATCCGTATTACTGTACTGCTGATGTATTTATTATATCAAGTCTGGAGAAAAAGTAAACAACAATTTTCACAAGGATTCAAATGATTTTAACACAATAGCCGGTTCACATTTTGATAATTCCATCCAGATGATCCTGACTATCTAGAACATCTGAGTGCCAAATTCTATGAAGGTGAGTATGGTTCATTATGATCCAGTCTTTTAAAGTCTCCAGATGTCCATGGTGAATTCTGGGTGTACCCGCTACTATCTCCGGATCATGACTTACAGACATAGAAAAATTGTCGGTTGGGTCGAATTTGCCGATAGTGTTACTAACCTTAATCCGCGGGCCATGTTTCGCGTTACCACGAGATGAAATCCAGATGTGAACTCCCAATCCAGATGTCTTGGGAGCCACACCGGTCATTTCATATAGGTCAATCTCCTCGGAAATTTCCGTGAAGGTTTTCATCGCATGATATCGCAAAGAATCTGCTCAGCTTGGTCGCACACACCATTACACCAAACTAATTCATCAATGGCTTCTAGAATCAAAAGCTCTCGAATTGATTCTGCTTCAGCCCCAAATTGTTCAATGATGAACTCAGTCTCTTCCAATGACTCTGCTTCCCATAGTAGAGTTGCAATGATCTTCTGTCGCTTTGATAGACCGTCTATATGCATAATCAACGCTCATAGACATACACATCAAAGTATGCAGCATCCCCTAGACGAATCATCTGATAAGGCCGGGCGCCATATCCAGCATAATTTTTCTGACGCATTTGGTATTTCCATGCATTGGGATTGTTCTAACCAAGGCGACCACGGAGACACACACGATACCGAGTCTGCTGTTGGCCAGTATCTTTTTCATAATGACGTTGCATGTGGTTGATAGCCTTCACAGTCTGACGAAGAGTCTCAATCTTTTGAAGATCATCGGCAGATGCAGC
>JAKQDR010000303.1 GCA_029573715.1 bacterium
TATCCTTGTCGCTGTTTGTGTCTTGGATTCGTGCAAATGACGTAAAGCCGACCGTCGCGTTTGACGATCTTGCAATTATTACAGCGTTTTTTGATTGAAGCACTTACTTTCATTAATAACTCCTTACGATAGCCACAAAACCTTTATTATATCTATTTTTGTTCTTTTGACAAGCCCAACTGCCTTTACAGTTTTGTCAATATCTCCGGACCGTGTGCCGTGATTGCCACCGAGTGTTCCTGGTGCGCTGTGAGCGATCTGTCCTGGGAGATTACGGTCCAACCATTGCGCAAAACGCGCGTGTGCCGTGTCCCTACCAGAACCATCGGTTCTATTGCTAAGGTCATCCCTTCTCGCAGTAGAATGCCCTCACCACGCCTGCCAAAATTAGGCACTTGGGGGTTCTCATGCATTTCACGCCCAACACCGTGCCCAGTATACAAGTGGGTCACATAAAAACCATGTTTGGTCACAAATTCTTCGATAGCGGCGCCAATATCACCTAAGTGATTTCCTGGCACCATTTCGGCGATGCCGACTTCTAAAGCTTGTTTGGTTACCTCAATGAGGCTTTGGGCAAGGGGAGAAATATCACCCACGCCTACGGTAAAAGCAGAGTCGCCCACAAAGCCTTCATATACCGTTCCGCAATCGACCGAAATGATATCCCCTTCGCGCAGCTTACGGTTGCTCGGGATGCCATGCACCATTTCTTCATTTATACTCGTGCAAATGCTCGCCGGGAAGGGATAAGGGCCCGGGTAGTTCTTGAAAGGCGAATATACCCCATAGCTGCGCTGCACTGCTTCTGCAACTTCATTCAGCTCTGCGGTAGTTACCCCAGGAGCAATAGCGGCTTTGATAGCGTTGAGCGTTTCGGCATTGATTCTGCCAGCTTCGCGCATCAAAGCAATTTCTGCTTCTGATTTAAGATTAATACTCGCTTCTACACCAAACATAATTATTTTATAGCTTTCAGGATATCTTCTGTAACCTTTTCGATTTCCTGCGTTCCATCGATTTCAACCAACAGCCCAGCCTGACGATAATAATCGATCAAGGGTGCAGTCTGTTCGTAATAGACATCAATGCGACGTTGCACTGTCTCAGGTTTGTCATCTTCGCGCTGATAAAGCGGAGTGCCATCAATATCGTCTACCCATTTGACTTTTGGTGGGTTATAGAGTGCATGATACACCCTGCCACTTTTACTCATCCAACGACCACTCAGGCGTTCAACCAAAACATCGTTAGGCACACTAATCAACGGGACTAAATCAACCTTCCCGTTCAATTCTGCCAAAATCTGATTCAATGCCTC
>JAKQDR010000304.1 GCA_029573715.1 bacterium
GACCCAACATATACGGATTGGTTACAGAAATGCCCGTTGTGGCTGGCGCAATACCCATATAAGCCGGATCCGAATGGTTATCCATTGACACCTAAAAACAGGTCTACTTGGGATATCTGGCAGTATACCAGTTCTGGCGACGTAATCGTAGATGGAAAACGGAAATATGGATCTCATGACTTGAACGTCTATAACGGGACATTAGCAGAGATGCGGGTCTGGGTTGGCATAGATGCCCCTCCAGTGATAGAAGAACCACCCGACCATGATGATGGAGGTGACAAATTGTATTACGGAAAAGTGACTGCATATGTGCTAAACATTAGGTCGGGACCCGGAACGAATTACGAGGTCATTGGACAATTACATAGTGGCGATACGGTTGAGGCGTATGAGAAGATAGCGCAGTGGTGGCATATATCAAAAGCGAATAACGTCGCAATGCCGGCAAATGCTTGGGTTTCTGGTGATTATATTCAAGATGATACACCGCCCGCAACGACACCTGCGGCAGAGCCAACATTGGATATAAAACTAGTCGTTGGCAATGATATTTATCAGGCGCAGGGCGTGAAATTGGTGAAGCTATGAGCAAAATCATCATAAAGTACAATAATTTGCCGAAATTAGCGGAGAGATTACCGCTTGAAGTCGATGCGATTGTGAGGACTGCAGCGTTCGCGGTCGAAGGCTATGCAAAGGATATTGTACCCGTTGACACTGGAGCGCTGAAAGGATCTATCGAAGCCAAATCAGTAGAAATAGGAAAAGCGGTCATCGCACCGCATAAAGACTACGCTGCTTTTGTTGAGTACGGTACGCGGAAGATGAAAGCTCAGCCATATATGCGCCCTGCCGCAGAAAAAATTGCGCCACAATTTTTTAATGAGCTTAGAAATTTGGAAGACAAATTGCGATGACGATACTAAATGCGGATAGCTGGCTGTATAGTAAATTGACTGGTGATGCCACCCTGAAGACATATATCGATAGCAGGGTTTATGTGGACATAGCGCCAGCCAAAACGACGTACCCCTTCATAGTTATCACACCAGTGAGTCTGATATCGGTAACCGAGATGTCGGTAGAGCGCGTAATGGATAATGAATTGTGGCAGGTAAGCATATTCACGGACAAACCAAGCTATTCTACTTTGGGGACTATTGCCGACCAAGTGCGCTCGGTATTACACAAAAGCACCGGGACGAATATAATCGGGTGTGCTTTTGAAGGCGCTCGCCGTATGTCGTATGTCGAAGAAGGGCGAGTATATAAGCAAATCATATTAGATTTTAGGCTATTTACGAAATGAGGTAAATTATGAGCGAAAAAGCATCTATATTTCAAACCGTACAAGTCGGAATAGAAACCACGCCCGGCACAGCAGTGGATGCGGATAAGAAATTATTGGCATGTTCTATCGTGCCGTCGGTAAAAGTGGAAGCTGAGCCGTTTCGCGCGGCTGGTAACAAGTATTCGTCGCTAGTTAGTCTCAACAAGGAATGGACTGAAGCCAAACTAGAAGGACGGCTAACATACAACGAAATTCTATACCTGCTATCATCGTTATTGAGTGAACCGACGCCAACTTTGCAAGGGACAAAAACATACACTTGGGTATTTTCTAGTGACACCGGTGGCGAGGATGCTGGAAATAGTTTGACGGTCGAACAGGGCGATGCAACAACGGCGTGGCGTTCGGCAGGGGTAAGGGTTGCTGGTCTCAAATTTAGCTTTTCACGAAACGAGATAACCATAGACGGCGATGCGGTCGGTGAACCACTAGAAACCGGAATAACCTTGACCGCTTCGCCAACCAGTATGACTCCGCGAGTAGTTTTACCAACACAATTATCGCTGGTGATGGAAGATAAACAAGCTAATTTAGCTACTGGAACACCAATAACGCGCGGATTCTCATTGGAGTGGAGTTTACTCAATAAGATTGGTCTAGTATGGCCTATTGGCGGGGATCCGTTCACGGTAGAAACCGAACCGACATTAGAAGCCGTGCTTAAACTGGCAACCGATACCGTCGGTATGGGATTGTTAGCTAAAATGCGCACCGGTTCGACTAAATGGTTCAGATTGAAAGCGGTAGGCGAGACAATCGAATCAACATATAAATACACCTTTCAGATTGATTTTCCGGGGATTATCAGCGATGTCGGTGATTTCTCGGACGAGGACGGCGTATATCTGATTGAATACACGTTGACCGGTGTACATGATGCGACATGGGCAAAGGCATTTGAAATTACGGTTATCAATGATACATCGGCTATATAAGATTGCGAGGTGACTATGCAATTATCGGATATTGTAAGAGACACGCGTAAACTGGTAGTGCATTTTGACAAGGGCGATTTGAATATCACGTATCGCCCTAGCAGCTATACTGCTGAAGTAGAGTCTCAGGTCATGGATGGACTAAACACGCGCCCGGTTGGAACGTTATGCAAAATGCTTGCACCGATGTTGACAGAATGGGACTTGATGGACGGCGATAAACCACTAGCAATTTCCGAAAAGACACTCGACAAATTG
>JAKQDR010000021.1 GCA_029573715.1 bacterium
GACCGTGATACTGGATATAGCCACGGAGTCGTACCCAAACTACTCACAGAAAGGCGCGCGTGGAGGTAGACCGGCTGACGGGAAAACACATTATACGCTGTTGGACTTCGGGGATAATGTGAAGAAGTTTGGGTCACCAGAGTACGACAGACAGCAGATATTATGGCACAACGAACTTAAGGGTGGAGGCATAGCATCCACAAAAGAGTGCCCAACATGCAAGCGCTTGATACACCTGTCATACCGTATATGCCCGTTCTGCGGACATAAATTCCTTACGGAGAAAGAGATATATGAGGTGGAGCTTGTACGTATAGCAGAGCAAGTCACACAACCCACTGAAAAAGAGTCGCTGCAATCGTACGTGGCGCGTTGTATACTCGATGGTCGGAGTACAAACTGGATACTTGTAAATATATGTATAAAAAACGCACAAAATCCCAAAAAGGCGTTCATGGAAGCCATAGAGATAATGCGCACGAAACACGGGAAAGCAATATCTCCGCAATATTGGTACTTTTTTAAGAAAAACATATTGAAAAATAAATTGAAGAAATGATGGACAAGAAATACACACACGAGCATCAGTTACAGGCGGATTGCGTGATTTGGTTCGCCGAGAAATACCCGACAATGCGCGGATCCCTGTGGGGGAATTTTACGGAACAGGGAGCGGCAAACGCAGGTAAAAAATTATCGCTTGGTTTGGTAAAAGACCTGCCAGATATAATGTTCCGATTTGGATATATTTTTGGCGGGATAGAACTAAAACTGCCAGGCACAAGGCATTCCGTGGAACACCTGCTCGGACAGGCAAGGTGGCTCGCATACAATACGGATGGCGGGTATTTTTGCGATTCATTAAGCGGTTTCCAATACATCGTTGAAACCATACTCGCCAATCAGGAGCCGTTAGACCTTAGCATATCAGCACACGAGTCCGTAATAGACCCGTTGTTTATCATAAATTATTGCTATTCAGTAAAAACAAAGACAATTACGTGGAATAGAGAAAATTTTATTAAATTTGTAAATGATTTTTAAATTACCGCCAAAATTAAGGACAGACAAGGCATGGTCGCTCACCGACAGGGAGAAGGATGCCCTTGACTACTCACTCGTGATAAACAAGCCACGGGATGAGATTTATAACATATTCTGCGCACCACAACTCACAAGGGCGCAATGTAGGGCACGTGCATCCGCTCTATGGTCATCAAAAGACGCTACGGAGTACATGGAACTTCGTACACGACAAATAGAGGATTCATTGCCGTCAAGAAGCAAATCAGGGGAACAGAGTGGAGAGGCGTTCTCGGAGGAGTTCGCATTAACACTAAAAAAACTTATCGCTGACAAAGCTCTTGATGCCAACTCGCAAGACCAGTGGGATGCCGTAAAACTCGCAGCACAACAAGTGTTCAAGGAGACTACAATATCATTCGAGTCACCACG
>JAKQDR010000023.1 GCA_029573715.1 bacterium
GCATATGAATCTGATAAAAATTTTACCATTCTATACAACAAAAAAGCACCCGATTTGATCAGGTGCTTTTATTGTGATTATTTATGGCTAAGCGCGATTGATTGTTACAAATACAAGCGGGCGGCGTTTGGTCTCATCAAACAAATAGGATTTGACCATATTTTGTACTTCGTTCTGTAAATTGCCATTGGTGCCACCTACAGAGCGAGTGATTCGTAATCTTAGATCATCAAAAACATCTTTGGCATCATCTGAACCAATGAAACCACGTGAAATAATTTCAGTGTCTTTCAAGCGCCCCGAAGATTTTTCGAGCGTCAAATTTACCAGGACAATGCCGTCTTGCCCAAGCTGCTCGCGTTCTCGCATAACAGATCGATCAACATCTCCCACACCGCTGCCATCAACAAAAACATACCCGCCAGGAATACGCTGTCCTAACTTCATTTTGCCGTCCGTGAACTCGATAACCTGTCCATTCTGCACAATAGCGATGTTTTTCTCATCAATGCCGACAGTCTCTGCGATTTTAGCATGCTGTTTGAGCATGCGCATTTCGCCGTGGATGGGTATGAGATATTTGGGTTTGACCAGGTGCAGCATGAGCTTGATCTCTTCCTGGCTGGCGTGACCTGATACGTGTACAGGTGCAATAGCTTCATAAATTACATCTGCCCCCTGGTCGAGCAGTTTGTTCACCGCACGGTAAACCATTTCCTCATTGCCTGGAATGGGGTGGGAGGAGAGAATCACTGTATCGCCGGATTTGATATCAAAACGTTTATTTGTGCCTGCTGATAGCCTGCCAAGAATAGATGAAGGTTCGCCTTGTGAGCCGGTGACCATTAAAACAATTTTGTCATCCCTCATTGAAAGCGCGTTGTCTACAGGTACCACGACAGATTCATTGATATTCAGGTACCCGAGACTTTTGGCAATTTTGACATTCTCGGTCATGCTGGTACCTACAAAAGCAACCTTGCGGTCATGACGTTCGGCAGCGTTAA
>JAKQDR010000052.1 GCA_029573715.1 bacterium
TCTGCTCAGGTGAATCTGCTTCGGCTGGTAAGTCAAAAACAATCGGCTTGCCAAACAGCATTGAAACAGCCCTATCAACAATCAAGCCAACAAAATTGACAATGATTGAATCATCCTTGCTTTTTAGCGGCAAGCGCTGAATACCACGTCTGTAATCAGAGCGCAGTTTCAGGTCAGTCTTGCGCTCAACCCACGCATCACCCATAAGCGGCTGCCAAAACCAATCGCGTAATCTGTCAAATAATCCCATAAGTCACCTCAAGCATACTTACCTCTTAGTCATAAAATGGATTGCACACTGCAACGAGCTGATACCCAAGTGCATCCTCTTCATACGCATACCGCGTGGCATCTACCCAGTGATTATTCCTGTCCACCGGAACCCGCATGGCCGCCCCATTCCGATCTTCTTTCCACTTATACTGCGCAAGCTCATTACGCGCGTTTACACACTTTTTATCAACAACGATCGTCTGTTGCTGAAGCCACTGGATCCCATGCAGTACCGAGTCCCGACCCTTGCTCGCTGCCTGGGCATTGACCCCATGGTTACGCAGCTCCTGGATGCTCTTTGGCTCAGCACTATCACATATCACATAGTCATCACCAATAATGCGCCTTAGATCCGCAGCAAGTACATCATTTGTCAGGCCTGTTTCGTAAAGTTCTTCAAATACATAAATTGTCTTATGATTCCTATCATAATGAGAGCGATGCAATGCGGCTGGATCTGCGGAGAAGCCAAAATCAAGCCCATTCCGGCGATTTGTGAACTGGTCCTGCATCTTTGATAGGTCCTCAACTCTCCAGTTCGTGAATATGACATTCCCCAATACGCCCCAATTCCCAAGCGTGTACACATTCCGATAGTAAGGATCCGTCTCATTCTCAAGACCTGCAATATCATCAGCGGTCAAAAAACGGTTGTGAATATACCAGGTCTTGAGAATACTCAGATCGTCCGCTCGATATTCTGTTTGACTGTCAGTCAGATGCGCTTTTTTGAAATATTCCTCGTAGATCCAATGGCTCTGGAGAATGGGGTTGAAGCTCAGTATCATGCGCTTTTGGATGCTTTCATCGCCACCCCGCTGTCGCTTGTACAGCTGCTTTACTGTATTGAATTCCGTCTCGGTTGCTTCTTCTACCCAAATATCCGTGATAACACCTTTCGCCGGCACCAATGATTTGATCTTCTCGACATCATCCAGTCCGACAAATATGATCTGGTACCCGTTCTCGCAAGTAATAAGCATGTCACTTTTGTTCACCGTAAAAAGTTTACTTACTTTCCACTGGTTGATAACACGCAATATTTCAGTAAATACTGAGCCGCGGATAGTTCTCCCGACCTGTCTGGCAACAAGATAATTTCGCTTGCCCTTTAGAACATCCAACACACAGCGCTGTGCCAGAAATACACTTTTCCCGGATCCGGATCCGCCATAAAATATTTGTGTCCTTGACATGTTGTCTAAGTGAGGCAGATAAATATGATTGAATATATCCCTATCAACATTGATCTTCACTGTAGCCATATATTCTAATCATCGCCGGTTAGCTTGACCTCGATTGTCGTGCCGGTCTGCATACCCAAATTGATCTCGTCCGGGACCTTGCCATACGCTAATTCAAAAAGATATTGCCGCTCTTTTGTGTTCTTGCTCTCAATCATCTTTTGAATTAGATATTCGATCACAGTCACGGGCCTGCCTTGTATGAATATTTGATCCCCGTTGCTATCCATGGCAGGACTCGTCAATTTCTGCTGTACTAACTTTCGCAGGCTGTTGAACTCTCGAGGCCTCCCGTTGCGATTGATCCTCGCATCACCTTTCACAAACGGCTTGCCAGGTCCACCGCGCGGGCGCTCTGTAGTGTCTTCTTTCTTTTTCGGGGACATATCTCTCAGCAGTTCTTCAACAACTGGATCATTCGACAATCCACTATCATCGACTATTGGTTGCTCTGTAGTTTTGTTGTTTGTCATCTCTTTCCCAAATTACTTTGGTCTTAAAACATAATCGCTCCCACGTCCACCAACAAACAGTGTCCGTGCGGAAATCAACGATGCTCGATATATGCATTATTTCTCTATATAAGCATCTTTGTCGCAGTTCTCTTCTATCTGCTGCAGCCGGTTTTCGTGGTTGATCGTCTATATTTCCAACACACTTATCCTGTCGCCCAGGCCGATAAGAACGACTTCTACCGCATGAAGGCGCGCTAACAGCACCCGAAGCTCATCCGCCGGGTCCATCACTGTTTCCGTTCATAGCATCCAGTCGCGCTGTCAATTCAGCAACCTGGCGTTCCAAGTCCCTAATGCGCTTATCACGGCACGCAACCGCTTTTTGCATTTTCGCCAGTTCTTCTTGCAGATCGGCATTTTCTTGTTGTAAGTTCAATATGGTTGCCTCCCTGTCCGATAACAGGCATTTCAGGCTTGAAACTTGCCCCTCAAGTATTTCTACCTTTGATTCAAGCGTGTTGGCGCGCGTGGTAAGCCTATCCAGTCTTACCTCATAAGCCGTCTGAAGCGTCATAAGCGCATCTGCGGTAGTCTTCTTGCGATTGGCAACAGACGTGACAACAGCAGATAATACACCGCTCCCGATAATTGCTATTATGATGGCGGTTATCTGCTCTGAACTCATGCGGGTTAGCCTTTAGGCTCTTCTTCGGTATCTATTTTAGTATCTATTTTAGTATCTATCAGTTCAATAGTGCCAGCTGTTCGTTTAGCCAGTTCAATAGTGCCAGCTGTTCGTTTAGCGGCTGCATCTTCCCATGCGTAGGTGGCAATAAGAACAAGTAACAGCACATTGATCGCTTCCCAAATTTCAGGTGGAAAATCGGGAATAAGATTGAACAGCACAGTTTGCGCTATGCCAACCATGGCCAGCCAAAACTTTCTGCTTCTGAATAACGATAAAATCCCTTGCATTTAGACCTCCAGTCTATAATCTATTTACTATGGTGGGTAGGTGGAGCCGTTGCTCACTTTTACCCACCCACCGGTTGCAACCACCGCTTTCGCGGATTTAGCCTGATGCCGAAGCAGTCAGGACAGTGGAGCTGGTGGGAGTTGAACCCACGTTTCGCAAGCATTTGCCCTACTCAGACATCTCACTTTGCGCATCCCTATCAGCCCCAAAAAAAAATCACCAGCCCGCCCCCTTTCGAGAGCATGACTGGTGGTAGGTCCAGAATTCCCTATAAAATTGTCTTTACTGAAACCAATATTCAGTAAATGAATTATACCATAAAGTCAAGGCTGTCAACCTTAAATTATGCCAGTTTCTTCATCCTCTCCCAATCCGTATGTTCGTGCAGCAGATATGGCCGTCCGTCCATAACGATCACACTACCGAGCTTGTGAAAGTCCCGCTTTGCATCTCGTTGCGCGGCATAAGCAAGCCGCTGCTCATCTACCGTATGTCCCATTTGAATCGCCCAATAATTGCCCGATGGGTCAAAGTCCATAAATAATTTGTGACTGTGTCCCATCAAGATATGTTGATGATACTGAGCTGCCAGCCCGCGAGCTGCACCATTGGCCACGCTTTTGGGGTGAGTAATACGGAACTCTTCACCACCGCTCCGTAGTATGGCATAGTAGTAGGGACCTATTTCCCACTTCCCGCTATCAAGGCGCATTAAGTTCAATAACTCTGAAGGATTGACGGGGGAATTTATAGCCCGCAGCAGTCTCCCTTCGTGATTCCCAAGCACCCACACAAACCGCTCAAAACACTTATCAAGCGCCATCAGGGCCTTGCGGGCGAATCCCATTTCAGCTGAAAAATCCTTACCATCTAAGCCGGCGCTCTCCCCAATAATGTCAATGATCGCTTGCTGCTTGTTTCTGGGTAGGGAGAGAGCAATAGCCAACAACCGTGACTCGTCCTCTTCGCTCAGTATTGTTCTTTCTCTCGATGGCACCCAGTTCGGCTCCCAACCACTGATCGAATCCATGTGCAGCAGATCTCCCGCGCAGATGACCTGTTTTATTCCCCAGGCATCGGCAAGGTCCAACACCCGATTCAGAAACTCCGCATGATGGAATGGAATCTCCACATCGGGGAGAATAAGCGCATCACCTTCCAATATCGGCGGCTCATCATAGCGGATGTACGGCGATTCTGGAATGCGCTGTGGGGCACTGGGTTGGCCTGTTGCTAAATAGTAATGAGTTTTGATGGTTCCTGGGGCGAGATTCAACTCCCTCCCGATCTCTGAAAACGAACGCCCGGACTGCTTCAATCTGATAATTTCTCTTTTCAATTTTGCGTTGACAACTGCTTCTGGCAATGTGGCCTCCTAAGAACAAAAGGAATCAAAAACGCCCAATCACATCGGTATCCAATGATGATCAGGCGGTAAGCTCTGAAATTCCCTATTAAATTACTGTTCAATTTTATCACAAACGGAACTTATTTGCAGTAGCTTTCACAGTCAGCAAGGACCTTGGCAATTAACTGCTCGAGCTGTTTCTCCGTAGTCGTGTAGTGGAAAGCGCGGCCGCACTGTGCACAAAACCCATGCGCAGTGGTCAATACCAACCCTCCCACACATAGCAGGTTATCACTTATGATCTTACCGAGTTCCGTACCACAGCGCACACACCTATAACTTTGATCTTCTTCCATGGTCTATTTTCCTCTTAGCATAATCTGAATCGCATCTTTGTTCGATAACCCGTTCAAGCGGGCGTACAAATTGATTACATCCAACGGCTTTGGCGTGCATCCCGCGTAACAGCCGCACAGTTGCTGTGCTGTGTCGATCCACATACTCGGATCGTGGTCATCATGCAACGGGCATCTTGTAATCAGCCAGCGGCCGTCTGTGCTCGTTTTCTCTGTATTGATAAAGAAATCCGTTATTTTATAGCGGCGCTTTATCTTGTTGATCACACTCTCACTTGCCTCACCAGCATTGTCAGCAGTCTCCCATGGATCTAAAGTGGACTTGATGGGATTGACCAGCGGTAACGGCATGCGGATCTCCGGCGGTAAACTCACATCTCTCGCAAGCAGAGACGGCGGCAGCACATCAGATAAAGACGTGATAGGCTGCACAGCTAATCTGTTTTGTTCTATGTAAGGCACCCCGCTTGGGTGTACCGATGGGGGCGCAAGCACATACCCGTACCGCCCCTTGATGTCAATTCCCTCCACCGATAACGTCCGTTGCGGATACGGCAGCCTGAAATATACGTGCATTCCCCGCGAAGTCTTGACCTGGTACGTGTTCTTGCATAGCCACTCCTTACCCTGTTCCTTGGTGTAAAACAGCCACCTGGTATATTTGGCCATGTTGTCAAAGTCTAAAACCACAAGGTTGCGAAATCCCGTTATAACACCGATGTTATGATCCCCCTTGCCAAACCAAGCCGCCAGCTGCAAGTCGTTTGCAATGGTGGTCTTGTATGGTTCCCACGTATAGACATCGGGGCGTTTATCTTTATAACGGATCGGTATTACCGATTGCCCCTTGCCAGTCCACCATAGCGCGGTTTGCAAAATATCAAATAATGGCTTATAGGGTTTTGGTCGCAAATGTCTTTTAGGTGCTGGGCTTGTCCCCTGGTCAACGTTCGTTCCTATCATTCCTTGCTCAGTATTGTTCATCTTGTCTTGTTTCTCCTGTCCAACCTCGGGCATCTGTCCAACCTGTCCAACCTTTTCCTTTAAATGCTTAAATCACTATTGCATTTATTAATTAATATATTTCTACCTTTAATAGAAAAAAGGTTGGACGGTTGGACGGTTGGACGTTTTTGCATTTTACAGAGTAAGCTCTCTTCTATTATTAAGTGGGTCTCTACGCGTTTTTGACCTGTCCAACCTCGGTTTTGAGGTTGGACGCAGGTTGGACACATTGGGTGATTTGGGGTGTTTTTGGTTGTTTTCATGGCAAAATGCTTGGTAATCTGATACCGGTATAGCCCCACACGCGTTGGCCGAGGCTATTTTTGCCTTTTATTTTGTCGTGGCCAAGTTTAGTAAGGGCGGCTGCAACCCCCATGGCGTTACCGCGGGTAGTACCCTTCAATCCACCTTTTAGTGGGTCCTGAAGTATATCGAGAATATCAGAGGTTGCCATCCACCAATCAGGATGGGTTGTGTCTAATTCGAAGTGCTTTTGCAGCAAGTCTTCTATAGGATCACCGATGCCGTAAAAGTCGTTAATTTCATTAGATTTGATCGATTCATTGGGAGATAGGAGCCATGATTCCCCAGATCGGTAAGAGACCATTGCTTCCGCCCAGATGTCGTTTGGGTTGAAATCATTTGAATATTCCCATTTTATATGGGTGATATGAGAAACCATAAAGCGGCGGGAGCCGGTTGGATCTGAAAAGATACCAGAGGAATTGTTGATCGTGCCGATGAAACTTGCCATAGCGGGTTTGCTGATGTCATGTTTGCCGTAAGGTTTGCGGACTGTAACTTTTCTGGTTGTCAGGAATGCTTTAAGAGCTTCATAATCAGCTTTACGGGTGGTCGCGCCAAGCTCTGATACTTCCCAAATCCAATAACTGATAAGGCGAACCTCTGTATCTTTATCCGCCGGGTTGATTGGCGCTTCTACGAAATATTCGATCAGGGGTTTTGCAAGCCATTTCACGAATTCTGATTTTCCAATCCCCTGGGGTCCATCAATAACAAGCATGGGATTTTGTTCCGCTTCAAATACTTTTGCGCAAGCACCAATAAGCCATTTGCGCATCCAGGTGGGGAACATATTATATTTATCAGTAAAATAGCCGGTCAGCTCGTTTATCCGCGGTATGCCGTCCCAGTGCAAGCTTTCAAGATATTCCTGCACGGGGTGGTATTGATGGTCCCTGGACTCGGCCAGGTAGGCGTCTTCCATTTCATACACGCGATAATACTGAGCATCGCGCATCTGGGTGCGAATCTTAGCGGCGAGAGTATCTGTTATTTGCTTGCCGTTCACCTCGATTTTGTCGTTGCAAGCATTTAGACGGAATGAATACCCCAGGTCTTTTAGTGCCTTCACGTAGTCTTTGGTCTTTATGTGTTTGCGACTGCCTTTTTCACGTTCGTAATCCAGAGCGATGCCGTAACGATGCCCGACCGCATTCGTAATAACGAGCTGCAGTTCAGGTTCTTCTGAAAAGCCATTCATTGACTCAGAGAAGGCATCCATCGAGTCAAGGTTCTTTTCCTGAACTAATCGCAGCATAGTTGCCCAAATATCAACCCAGGGCTTTGTAGAGGGCGAATTTTGCCCCAGCATGGCAGTCTTAGTAGCGATTGTTACGGCGATCTGCTCGAGATCATCAATGAAAGCTTGGTGGTCTTCATTTCCATAATAGGTATCAAGCAGCACGCAATCATCACGGGGGATGCCCACGTTCAATAGAGCATTTACAAAAGAGGTTATTGTTTGAGGTGCATCCATAGGTTTATCCATTTTTTTACCCCGCCAAGAGAAGTTGCTCAATGCCGGATTGTAGTTCTTTTGCTTCGTAAGTTGGGACGAATGTGCCGCCGGTTTTAGCTGATAAGCGCTTTAGAAACTCCATCCCTTCGGGGTGTTTTTCAGAGCCAATAAAGATAGTATCTATTTTGTTCTTATACTGAGCAGCTGCACAGAGAGTCTCCTTCTCATCGTAAGGTTGCCCGTCAGAGATCAAAATAAAGCGCACGCCTGGCACATCGGCAATCTTTGCATAGAGGAGAGCCTTTGCCATATCAGTTCCACAGCCAAAATAGATGGGTTTCCCGTTCGGGCAGAACATCACCACATCAGAAAAAGCGATAACCGCGACCCGCCCGGGGATGTTATTTTGAAGGGTTTCCAGCTCTGCACAGGCGCGTTCATACCGAGAATCAGAATAGTCATCATCATGGGTTCCCATGGAGCCAGAAGTGTCAATAATAATTACAACATCACAGTTTAGAAATGTTTCCGCAATGCTCTTTCCGTTCTTTGTAGCAATATCGAGAACGGAGCCTTTATAGGTAGTTAGGTTAATGGTTTCCATTTGTTTTCATCCTTTAGAAATTGATATATTACAATCCCGTTTCTCTATGAGGTAAGCTACTGTCGCCTGTTTCCATTTGTTTTCATCCTTTAGAAATTGATATAAGCTATAAAAAACAGGCTTCCCCAGCTCTATCATTCTTTTGACCTCAGCATCGGCACCCTTTGATTCCCCTGGCAAGCGTAAGATGCAATCACAAACATAAAGCCACTCCATATCCATAGCGGTCCAGTATTCGTAAGGGTGCGGCGAAATCATGTGCCAGAAGTGACTCATTAGCGGTAGGTAAGGTAAATAGCCCGCTTCTCTCAATATGTCTGCAACAAGAATTGGCGTTCTAACATTAATTGCCACATCGCCTTTTGTGTATGGGCTTGCGATATAAACTGTCTTAATTGGCATTGATGTCCTCGCTTGATGAATCATGAAGACATTCCCACGCCTTGTCTTCTTCTGGCGTGTCCCATTCCTTTTTCAGCACGTCTTCGACAGCATTAGACAATCGCACTGGTAGCTCAACTATTTTCCAGCGTGCCTCACACATTTTCAATTCCTTCTTCAGCCTCTTATATTTCTTTAGCAGTTTGTAATATCGGCGGTAGAATTTTTTGTTTTCGCGTTGCAGATTGTGCGAATATAACACTGCGTTCGTGTAAAGAGTTGAAAGTTCCTTTAGTTTCTTGCGCTCTGTTTTTAGCAATATTTCACTATACGGGATTGTCCTAATTTTCTTGCTCATCCTTCACCTCTCAATATGCAAATTGCGTTATAAATCGGAAGTATATTCTCTGGCAAGTAAAGCTCATTAACACCTGCCCATTGACCCATATAATCTACCAATATTTCATTAGCTTTAGTAGCAGACTCTTCCAGTTCAGCAACACGCTTATTCAAAGCATCCTCAATGGGTCGGGTGTTCCAGAGTTTAATGGCGTCATCTACATCATCTACGTCCTGTACCTGCGCATCACATTTGTTACACCATACGACAGGGAATAAAGGTCCATACCCATAACGTATTTCTGTACTTCCACAAAACGGACAGGGTTTCAGTTCTTCACTCATCCTTCACCTCCATACAATTCATCTTTTTTCAGCATCTCTGCTGCTCGTTTTACATCCGCCTGGCTGATCTGGCTTGATAACATGCACGCGCTTACCGTTATCACCACTACCAGCGAACTCAACACAAAGCCTGCTAACAATCCTAAAAAGAACATTATTTCACCTCCTTGCTTTTCGTTCATAATAGTTTGCCTCTGCTTGTAGCTTCTTACATTCATTGCAGATATTGGTCTTTGCATACCAGTAATCCCTGAACTCTGTCAGTGGCAGCGTACGTTTACACTTGATACAAGTTCTCATGCCAGCACCTTCACTTCGCCATTCAGCACTACGCCGATCTTGTCACCGTCAACGGCTTTTATCAGCATCCCGTCTGGATGGCATCCATGCCCTAATTCACGCGCTAAATCCTCACCCAGAAACTCACGATCGCGCCAGTCGAAAGCATCCCACAAATCCTCAATAGATGTTCGCTCCTGGAACAAAAAGCCAACACAGCGAAAGCGTTTAGTTATTTTTGGTATCTTCCATCTTTCGCTGATATTCAGCCTTGAGCGGTATCCACACACTCTCTATGTTCATACCCACCTCTCCACAGGTTCTTTATCTCCCATGATCCACGAGGTCACTAATACCCGCCCCTCCGAATCAGTTATATCTACCCAGTCAAAAATTTTTGATACAACAAATCTCCCTAACACATACTCCCCTTCACAGAATATCATTCCGCAGCGAAGGGGTGCTCTGTATCCTGGGGGCTCTCGCAAGTATTGAGCATCCAAACTCGCTGATAACATCAACCCCGCATCATAACGAGCTCGTTTGTTCTCGTCTGATAACGTCTGATAAGCATGGTTTATGCGTTGAAACACCTCATGCGCATTAGATTCCTTGCAAACATCCGGATGCCATTGGCGGGCTAATCGGCGAAAGGCAGTTTTCAATTCTTCAAGTGTCGCTGCCTTTCTAATCCCTAACACAGCATATAATGAGCTATCCCCCCCAGGTATGTCCGGGAGAACCTGAAACCAGTCTTTCAAAACCGATTCCGGGAAAATTACTTTCCATTCCCGGTCAACATATGCAAAAGCAGTTCGCTCTCCACTATCACGTTCTTTTGTTTGCCCTAAATATCGAACTTCAATAACTTCCCAAACAGTAGGAATTACTGAGTCTTTTGTGCTCGGTATGTAGAGATCTTCTTTGAAGTACGCCCACGCGAGGTCTATCAATACTTTTTCATTGCCTGCTGCTATCAACCAGGCTTTCTTGTCGTGGTCCCATTTGCGATCCGCAAAAGGAATCAGGTTTTTTAGTTGGGCAACCATCGTGGGATGATAAGGAGAGTAGAAGATAAGAGAATTGCTCCCCTCGGCTTCTACTCTACACTTGGCTGTATCAGCCATGCCATTAAAGAGAAACGGCTGTCGTATCATCTTTAGTTCTTTTTTCGGCTGCGGTGAATTGCCAGTTGCCGGTTGGGTTCGTAAAGCGGAAAATGGCAAGGGGCATGTATCCCTCTCTAATATAGAAATCCTTCTTGATTTGCTCTGATTTCATATCAAAGGGATAAAGCACATATTCTTTGGGCACTTCGTTTATGAAATGTACAACGAATTCTTTACACATATTTTCCTCTGCAAAGGTGCCAGTATTCACAATAGGTCGGGCTGCATTTCCAGGTGTTTGGGTTCGGGGCATATACTTCTTTTGAGATTCCATTCCAAACGCCTTTCGCCATGAACGCTAACCAGTCCAGCTCAGTATCTTTATGCGCGGATTCAAGCACTTGAAATTGTGCCTTTTTGGTCTTCACAAATATGTAATGGCGGAACTTTCCACCCCTCACCGGACGTCCTAATTGTTTAAGAGCTGCCAGGTAAAATAATGGTTGCATCTCTTCGTACGCTTTGTCAGGTGTCCAGCTGCGAGCACTGGTTTTAAAATCACCTGGCACCCCATCACTAGTGATTATGTCAATATAACCAACAATGGGGATCGGAATACCAGGAATTCTCAACTCAATATAGGTTTCAATGCTTGGCATCTTTTCTTGCGTTAGGAAGGTGTCAACCAATCCCTTTTGCACGTCCGGATCCGTAAGCATTCTGATACCGAGATTGAACTGTTCTGCTTCTGAAGAGCTCCCGTAGTCAATTTGTTTTCCTTCAGCCTGTCGCTGCCATTCACCCGCCCATAGTTCATGCATTGGTTTTTCATGCCCGTTCAAAAAGGCTTCTATTGTGTTGTGGAATGCACTCCCAAACGCAAGATTTGAAGACGTTGGGACGTCTACTTTGTCTACATAGTGAAATTTCCATGCCATGCCGCATAAGAGGTAACTGCTTATTGAGGAGTAGGAGAGGTGTTCGATCATGCGAGGCTCCGGGCAAGTGCGTCAATCTCTGTCTGTGTCGTTGGCAGATTCCCGCCGCTCACTTCCAAAATCTTTTCAGCTCCATACTTAGCAAGCAGATCATCTAAACTGGTTGTCGCGGTCACAAAGGCGGGTTTAGGTGCCTCTATCACTCCCGAAGATAACCATTCGATAACGGGCTGAATAAAAGCAGGTCCCGGCTTCTCCACACTCATGTCCGCGATTGCTGAACAGCGGGATTTTGAAATAGTCAAAACGTGGCTCCAGTTCATGTCGCACACAATGTCAAACTCATACTCCATCCCTGGTCGTTGTATTGGCGCCATACCCACCTTGCGGATCCCCGTCACTTTCCCGCTTTCATCCACATCTTGAATGTAATCCATTCTTGATCGCATGGTCGTAATAACATGGCAGGGACTCTGTAAAATGGAATCAACCATTCTGTTATGAAGGGGAGTGACAATTCTCCACGCAGTGTAGGCATTATTACGGCTTGACTCCGCGGCTTTGTCTTTTATCTCTAATGCGCCGCCTTGCCCTTCCCATGCGTGAGAAAGGGAATCAATAACTAACACTGAGTAACCCATCTTACCAGCTGCTTGGATCGATTCAGTGTAGCGGTCGGGGCTGAAATTCGTCAGCTCCAGCACATCAAATGACCAGGGTTTCCCATCTGGATTTTCACCCACATACTTTGACGCAGATCCCCGCTCTGTATCAATGAATGCGATCTTGCCCCCGTTTGCCAGCGCGTGCGCAAATCTCAGAGCCGTGTAGGTCTTTCCCGACCCCGCCGGCCCATCAATGGTCATGCGCAGTTTACTTGCTTGTCTTGTTGCAGTTCTAAACATTTCTTACTCCTTTTCTAAATTTTGTTCTTTATGATTGTTATCATTCGTTAGAATGTGTAAAACCTCGTTATCTTTCAACCCAAGTGCTCTTCTTACCCTTCTCTTCACATTCTCTGGCACACCTGGATAATGCGTATTGGGATCTGTCAGACCTGTTATTGCCCACCCCGCCATCCCGCCGGCATAGTCCATAACAGTCTTCAATCGCTTAATACCGATGCCAGGCAAAGAGGCAATGATCACTTCAGGGACACTCAAAATATGGGGGTTTTTAGCCGGCGGGATATCCACTACCGAGCGCCGGTCTCGATTGCCCAGGCGGATAACCGCCTTCTCAAAATCATCATCATCGGCGCAAAACATAACAACAATACCGAGCTCTTGAATGGTTACCAACGCCCCCTGTACCGCGTTCCAATCCCATCCAGTGATCCTGTCTGTAATAACCTTGCCCCCGGATCCATGTCTGAATTCTCCTGTTACCATAAGATAAGACCAGCGAGTCACTACTAACATATTCGCAAGCTGTAAAAATAACCTGTCATCTTTTAAGGAATTCAAGAAATCCGATGGAGTCTTGCGTTCAATTAGAACCAGTTCTCCGGAGTCTGTTGCAAGCATAACGTCTCCTTGTTCAAGAAACGCTGTACTCGTTGGAATACCCCCGAATTTTAGCTCCTGTACCCATTTGGGTTCGCGTGTGTCAATTATGATGGCTTCAATCATGATGACTCCGTAAAAGATATGGTTCCCTTCGTTGGAGCCGTACCAAAATCCCGATAATAGTACGGCCCCGCTTCGAAAGGAGGGAGTGAAACGTGTGCAGTGAAATCAGACTGCACCTGAGTGAGTCCAATCGGGGAAAGGAGAAAGGAAACCCGATCAGACCCACGCAGGCGCCCACCAACAGCGAGGGACCGGCCAGAGACTGCTGGTGGGCTGAATTCATTTATGCACCTACGCTTTCGGCAATCAATGCCATGGTTTCAACTGAATCAACGGTAAAGTGCTTATTGATCAAGGGCATGCGGGCAATACTTTCCGCAACCTTAGCTTGCACTATTGCCACATCCAACTCTCCAGATGCAGCCTGGGTAACGATAGACTTCAGGAACTTCAATGCGGTTTCTTTGTCAGGATCCTTATTACCATTGTTGTTTTCGCTTTTCGTTTCACCTCCATTGTCAGTAAGTCCAGGCATCGCAGGTTTTGCAGACTTGCCATTAGCGGCAAAATCAGCCTCGCATTCCGCCTGGTTGTTGAAAACATGCAAAAATTCAATTCCGGTGCGGTCCTTCTCAGTACCGTCTTTTGCAACGTAGGTTTCACCAGTGGACGATAGCTTGCACTTTACAAACTTGCCATTCAGCTCTCGCAGACTAATACTGAGCCTCTTGATAGACGGCAAGGTCACCGCGGTCCAATCCTTGAATTCTGCAATCACTTCACGCTGCAGTGTGAATTTCAGGTTCATCTCAGTCAAGGGAATGACTTCCAGCTTTACGGCCGTAAGGCGCTTATCCAGCTGGTGGATCTTTGAATCAAATGGAACTTTCCCCACGCCTTTCTCAAGCACGCAAAAATAAGCATCGGCAATCACCTCTCCCCAATATTCATTGGTGAATTGGCGCTCATCGGCATTATCAGCGGATGAGAAGGGATCAACAAAAGTTTGGTTAGGCATTTTTACTCCTTAGAAAAAATAGAATGTTCGGTTTATTGGTTTATCAGTTATGTGTATGTTCGGTTTGCTCGGTATTTTTGTAATACTTGCCTCCTTTTTCATAGTTTTTATTGTCTTTTTGTATCCAGATTACACATGCAACTGCGATTACAAAAATAACGACAGCAGTAGTAATATCCATGGAATTTCTCCTTTTCCTGATAATTGTCTAAAATGGAATTTCACCGACTGCCCAGCGCCTGTCACAGTTCGGGCAGTGCCACACCATAGTTTCGGTGTAGTCAATATTTGTCATTACGTGAATGGGTTCTCCCAGGTAGGTTGGGCGCTCCACAACTTCCTGTTCACACTGCGCGCCGCACCTCGGACAATTAAATATTGGCAGGCTATCTTGAAAAGCAATCGCCTCAAGCATCCTGTCTTCTCCGTCTTTTTCGTACATAGTTTTCTCCTTATCTACAAAATTTATCTAATCGACAGATGTAACTTCAGAAAGCTCCGCGAACACCTTGGGGTCAAGTACTGATAAACAATCAGACGCAAACTCATGCCGCCAATCGCCAGAGCATTTGAGGATCATTCGACATAAAAGCCACTTGTTAGGGTTGGTCACGCCGTTTTCCCAGTTATGCACTGATTGATAGGTAACACCTTCACCGCAGCATTCGGTGATGGCTTCGGCAAATTCCCGTAAGGTTTTCCGATGTGTCTCTCGGTATTTCTTGACAATTTCTGGTATGGTGTTGGCCATAAGCTCTCCTGTGTTAGTAATTGCTAATAGTATATACAATTGCTAACGATTTGTCAAGAGTATTGAAATTATTTGTAAATGTTTCTATAATGGAATTATGGAGTTGTTAAGTGCTTGGCTTGAGAGAAAATACTTGGACTGGCAGAAGGAAAACGGCCGGATCAGTATGGCGAAATGGGCTGAGGTTCTTGGTATAGACAAGGTTTATCTCAACCAGATGATGAATGGTCGGCGTAAAAGCACTACGATGCAAACAGCTTATCAAATAGGTGAACAGCTGAATGATTTTGAAATACTGAGTATTTTGGGTTATCCCCGTCCGGATGTCCCCCTGGAGGGCTTTTCAGAATCAGACAAAACTTTTATTTTATCTCTTTTAGATAATATGAAAGATGATCTATTGGATTTGTCACCGCAAGAAAGAGAAGAAAAACTGAAGCAGATACTATCCTCAGTCAATGCTATACTGAGCAATAGCCCTGGTTGATCTTTAATAATCGCCTCTATGTTCATGGCGTTTCCTCCTGCTTGTATATTAGCACATATATTCTATTTATGCAAGTAAGGAAAATAACAAATAAAAGGAGATAACCTGCAGATACACGGAACGCAAAACCGCAAAGCACACGGTAAAAATACAGAGCCAAACATGAGACCACTGGTATTCAAAATATGTTCACTATTCGGGTCCGTGAGGCCGGCGGTTCAAATCCGCCCGCCCCGACAAGTGGATACATGGAATGGCAAAATTGCTTACCGTGTATCCATTGGTTCATTAAAATGACAAATACCGAGCAACCAACATACACATGGATAGAAGGATTTCAATTAGCTTGCAGAGCTCGCAAATTATCAGATCACACCATAGCAGACTACATGAACACTCTGTATAAGTTTGTGTCATTCACGAATCCAGAGACAGCAACGCGCACTCAAATTAGAGAATTTTTGGCATCTCGAAAGGTTTCAAATAAAACTCTTTTGAATTACCATATTGGATTGTCTGTATTTTACAAGTGGGTTGTAGAGGAATCTCTCAGATCTGATAATCCAATGCTCGGTATCAAGAGGCCAAAACCTGAAACACGGGTTATTCAACCAATTCCCTTTGAGCACATAAAGTTGATCCTTGCAGCTATTGATAGAAGCGCGCCATATAAACGCCCTGGTCAGCGCAGCTGCACACATACAATACCGAGCGCTAAAAGAAATCAGGCCATAATACTTTTGTTATTAGATACCGGAATGAGAGTAAGTGAACTCGTTGGATTGAAGTGCGCTGACTTGGACCTAAAACAGTTGATAATAAAATTGTTCGGTAAGGGTCACAAAGAACGGATAGTAAGCATTAGTACAAGAACAGCCCAGACAATCTGGAGATATAGGCCACAACAAATACCGAGTGAATATTTATTCACAGATGATCACAATCATGCACTCGGCAGGAATGCAATCAATCAAATACTGAGAAGGTTATGCAAGAAAGCGGGTGTTCCGTTATATTCTCCCCATGATTTTCGGCATACTTTTGCAGTCGAATATCTTAGGAATCACCCTAATATTTATACCTTGCAAGAAACGCTCGGTCATACTACGCTGGATATGGTTAGGCAATATTTGGTAATATCGCAGTCAGACATACGAGAAGCGCATCGCCGTGCGAGCCCGGTCGAGCATTGGGGTTTATAGGCTTATGGCAGTAGAAGTCCAAATATTGAAAAGATAAGATAGAGAATCATGATAATACCAAAGAATGCAACCCAATGTTTGATCGATACCAAATTATTGCGGATCATCATCAATAGAGCAAGTTGCTTTACATCGATACTTTGTTCTTTATCTGCTACAACATCTAACAAATTATCATTATTAATATCCATGCTTTGTACCTCCATTTGATACTGAGTATAACATATATCCGCACTGTGTAATCCTGCGTTCGTTTTGCGGATTTGTGCGCACTTTACAAAAACAGGTGCTTTTTGTAAATGGCTATTTTACAGTTTGGACCGAATTTATTTAAGTTATCGGCTGAATATCGGCGGATTATCGGCGGTTTATCGGTGATAGACTGAAAAACTTGTATGCATTCATTTCACTATGTATACAAACTTGATAACTTTATGGAACGGAACTCCATAAATTCTGCTAAATCTATGGTATCGTAATGCGTCACTTTAGGGTGAATATGACGCATTACGATCTGATCATGATCATAATCGCGATTCGTGATTATAATCACGATTATAAAGTGTACATATCCAAAAAACATGTCGAAAAAAGTTAGTAAATTATCTATAATGGCTCGCCTTTACAGTTAAAACTATATCGCCTGATAGACAATCTCCGTCTATTGTCCTATTTAAACTCCTGTTCTGTGCATCAAATATAATGGTAGTCGTTATATAACGCTCATGATACATAATTTTATTTGTATAACATATTATCTGTTTTATGTTACACAAACGATAAGTCCGAAACATAAAATAAAAGGTGTCCAAAACATAAAACAAACAGCCTCTACCATATTAGAGGCTGTCTGCTTACCGAACATTGGCGTATACTACCAGTCGGTGAATCTCGTGAGGTTGCGCATGTGCTATGGGTACAGAGGCTTCACGGATACTATATATTTATTATAACTCAAAACCAGACTTTGTGCAAGGCGATACCTGCGCGTCCCCTTATGAAGTAGCCTTCACCACATCCGCCTGGACCGTGAAGGATCCGCCATACGCCTCGTTCACCACCCCCGCAGCCGTGACAGACTGGATCCCGTATTTGTGAGTACCGGACGGTATCTGTGCGGTTGCTGCTGGTTTGACAGTAAGCGTCAAGGTTGTGCCTGCATAGACCAGGCTCGCATCTGATGCCGTTCCTGCCGCCCCGTATATATAGAGCAAGCCGTCATCACTATCAACAAATAACAGAGCAGCTGAATCCGCATCCCCAGCGTGTCGCTTGATAGCGAATTGCTGTTTATGAGTATCAAGCGTTAAGTCGGTTATATCAATAGACCAGGTATCACCCCTCACGTCTGTTATGGTTGATCCTGATACTGAAGACGTGATGCTGGTTGCCGTTTGGGTAAGCGTGCGGTCGGGATTGCTCCAAACCGCTGCAGCAACACCTGAAGAATCAATGGTGTCTATCTGGTCGCTCAACGTTTCCAGCGTGTCCGAATCCGCCCCTGTGCGTGCCAGAGCGGTTGCGCCTGTGTCGGCTGACTTCAATGGGTAAGCGGTGCTTTCGTCAAACTTACCCGCAGTAATCACATCATCTGCAAGGCTGGTTACATTTACGTCAAGGCTGTCAGTTGAGCATAGCGTGTCATAAACGTTAGCAGTCACAATCATAAATTCTTTCCAGACTGGTAACGCCCCTGATTCGTGGACTGCAACCAGTAACCTGCCCAAAGTGTTGGTGTCGGTTGCATCAAGCGGAACGTTGTAATAGCCTAACTCGTCGTGCGTTGCGCCAGTCTCATTGTTGGTCTGTGCGATGTCACCGCCATTCTTTGATAAGCGGATGTCTGCCTGTGAAATAGTCAAGCTAGTTTCGGCGGTCTTGCCATCCGTGTCGTCCACGAATGGACCAAGTTTGATTGTCGCTGCTGTTGATTGTTTTAGAAATTGCATATTAACCTCTCAATCGTGCATAATGCAGATAGTGTTTAGGAACCCCCCCTGCGGTGTAGGTGACGGATAGAACGGGGCGGTAGGATTCGGTGGCGTATTCCGATGCTGCGAAGCGACCGTAGGAAGACATCCGTATTGATGTCGGAAATATCAAACCATAATTATAAGTATTTGCCCCAAACCACGTTCCAACGCAAGTAATCCCCGCGGCGTTGAATGTGATTGTGTACTGCGTTCCGTCAAGGTCTTCCCTGTTCCAGTCGAAACTTCCATAAGCGTCTGTTTCGTAATCCGTCCCCGCGGTCTGACAACCCTCCGCCCCAGCCCAAGCGGTTGTTACCCCGCCAGCCCCGTCGGCTTTTTTTGCGTCCCAGCACGGTTCCCCCGCACCAGCGTCAGTATGATATTTTGTGCCTTCTACCCAATCTCCATTCGCCGCCTTTACACCATAAATAGATGTGGTGTTTGCGCCTGTACTGGTTGCGAATGTTTTAGTAATTTTCAGGCTTGCCGCAGTAGGAGTAGAACCAGCGGCAATTTCTGATATGTCGAAGCGCAATAACCACGCACCTTGGACTGTTCCAGTACCCATAGTTATGGCTGTCCCATAATTGCGTGTTGGGGAGAATGGCGAAAGCCCTGTATCTCCGCCACCACCAGTTGCGCTTGTAAAGTCCGGGTCAATCACCACCGGGTATTTCGCCGCGTCCAGCCACTTACCAAACGCCGCCACGTCACCCGTGAACTCGTATGTGTTCCCGTCCGCGTCTTCTGCCGTTACGGGGTGCGCTTTGTATTTACTCGGCAAACTTCCCTGTGTCTTTGCAATAAACTTCTCAAGCGGGAAGGTCGGCTTGAATACGTGAATCTCTTCCCTGAATCCGTCCTCTTTCATAATGAGGTGCTGTTCACCGCCAGGGAACGTCCTGATAATCCTATCCCCTGACAATACCCCAGCCTTCGCAGATGGTAACTCGGTGAATTGCTGGTAATCGCTTTTGTCAACCTTCACGCGCCCGTCCGGGTGAATCTTTACATCGCTGTGAGGTGAGCCGTAGAATCCGCCGGACGTAGCCAGCAACTTCGTGTCAATCGGTTTCCAGATACCACCGTCCTCGTAGTGGCAGGGTTTCCCGCTGAAATTCGCCACGAACTCATTAGCCGACTTCTGAAAATGGATGCCGTGACGCGCCCGCTTCGCAACGGGTAAGCCGACCAAGTCCTCTTGTAATTTAGCCCAGTTAGCCATTAGTTACCTCCTAATAAGCCGTATCTTCTAAAATCTTGACCCTGCGTTCTAAATCAGCCACTCGCTGTTCAAGTGTCAGTTCTATCCTTCTCACATACGCAGGATTTCCAGAGCAGAACTTCCCCTGCCCCACTCGTAGCCACAACCCGACCTCTTCATACACATCTAACACAGTGCCTTTAGGGACTGCGTATAAAACTGGGTATTCAGTACCTGCGCCTGTTCTTACGTTCAGAGCGCCAGCGATAACCTCAACCTGATAGATAGGCTCTTCAACCACAGGTGGCTCGGGCACTTCACCCCCGACCCACTCGGCAAAGTCTGCATCCGTGCCCCAAAAGTGATTCATATCTAAGTTGCCAACATAGCCAGGCAGATCGCCGTCTGATGCGTACTGCCACAGCCACCACGAAGTCCACCCGACCGGCAGAGCAGGTGCAGCCACTTTGTAGTTAGCCACCCACAACTTGCGCGAGCCGTAAGGATGTGAGCCAGTGCCCATAATAGCCGCCCACATAGCGCGTGAGGTGTAGATCCCCAGCGTGCCTAAAAGCCCTTCAGTGATAGTCATATAATCCACCACGTGCTGCCTTGTAAGCGCCGTGCCATCCCTTATATCTTCCACATCCGCCCAAAGCCCAAGATTTAGCATCTTGCCAGCAACAGCATCACGAAAAGCCTCAGCCTGCCCCTGTGCGCTCACGTTCCCTGTTATGTAGTGGTAAGCGCCAATCGGGATGCCGCGCCTT
>JAKQDR010000054.1 GCA_029573715.1 bacterium
CACAAGATGATGTTCGATTGGGATGTGAGCGGAAAATACGCGGCTGTGCAAATGGGCCACGTTGTGGACGAGGAGAGGCTTGCATATTGCGCCCAAAGAGATGCAAGGCGTAACAGCCACAAGTTAGGCGCGGTGATCGTCAGGGATGGTTACATCTGGCTGTTGAATGAACATGTGGATTGGAATAGATTGAGAAACTTATGATTTATCACGGCGACTGCATAGAAGTAATGCGCACCTTACCCGAAAACAGTGTGGACACCTGTATCACTGACCCGCCTTACGAGCTTGGCTTCATGGGCAAGAAGTGGGATTCAAGCGGTGTGGCGTTCCAGCCTGAAACTTGGCAAGCCGTATTCAGGGTACTGAAACCAGGCGCGATTCTGCTTGCGTTTGGTGGCACTCGTACTTATCACAGAATGGTTTGTGCGATTGAGGATGCTGGCTTTGAAATCCGCGACACTATTGCTTGGGTATACGGGAGCGGATTCCCGAAAAGTTACGACATCGGCAAGGGGATTGACAAGAAACCTATGGCTGATAGAGTAACAGAGTGGAAAAAGTGGCTTGCAACTCAAATTGAAAACTGCGGAAAAACAAAACAGCAAATAAATGATGAGTGTGGCTTTACTGCTACATCGTATACAAAAACAGATGGTAAGGATTATTGGTCTTCTAACTTACCTAAAAACGGTAAGTGGGCAACAATGAAAAAAGTCATTGGCATAAAATCTAATGTTTATGATTGGGTTGCAATAGACAACTGCGATGAAAGGGGTTATGTAGAGCCTACTGGCGGTTTATCAGGTGGAAGTGGCAATACAGTTGGATGTTTTTCTGGCAAACAATTGTCTAATAATCCGGTATCCCCCGAAGCGCAACTCTGGGACGGCTGGGGCACTGCGTTGAAACCTGCACATGAGCCGATTGTGGTGGCGATGAAGCCGATTGACGGCACGTTTGTCAACAATGCGCTCACGTGGGGCGTGGCTGGCTTGTGGATTGACGGGGGACGGGTGGGGACGGAGGGTGGCACAACTAAAGGCAATCC
>JAKQDR010000291.1 GCA_029573715.1 bacterium
CTTACAGTGATGGTTGTTTTTTTGTATCCACCTCCCCTGCGACCTTGGCTGTTGTAGACTCCTTTACTCATACAGTTTCTCCATAATCCAGCGAAAAACATCCTCTGCTAATGTTTCACTGGACTCTCTAAATCTAAACAGAGGTTGTCCTGGGTCTATCCCGTAAACCTCATCAGCAAACAACTTTTTGAACTCATCTTTGAGCTGATTGATTTTTTCTTCATCTTTGGTCAAAAATACATCATTGAACCAAAGCTCAATAAACCTGTGAGTTTTATCGGTGTCATGCTCAAAAATGACCAACGAGGCAGTGTGCGGGTCATTATAATCAGAGTTATCCTGAGTTTTTATGACCCTTCCCTTTAGTAATACTGTGTCTCCTACTTTCATGCCTTATGCCCTCCTTCTACTTCCGTGTTGTGTAGCTGTACTCTGGTCATAATCAGGTCACGGTTATCCGATGAGTCTCCAACGATATACCAGTCATCACTAAAAGCGTCATACTGTTCAGACTCAAAGACTTCTACCCCAGCTCCCGAAATGTAGCTAGAAAGCCTTTGTATTGCGTGTGGTTCTCGTGGTGTTCCCCAGGTCATATTGCTCCTTTATATGTTTGATAATATCTCTATTATATCAGGTATTTACCTGTTGTCAAGGGATAGTTACCATTATTATTTTCTTTATAACTATGGACAAACAACCAGATACGGTTGAGGTTCAAGAGACTCCAAAGACCGAAGCTCAACTAGCTCAGTCTTTTGTTGACGCTTACCAAACATTGTGCGAGAAGCATGGCTTCCGCATCGTAGTATCACCAACATGGGTAGCCACCAATCATGGCTCCTTTGAAATGACGCTACAGCAAACAGTAGGGAGGCTTCCTCAGAAATGAAACACATTATTACGCATTCAAGCCCCGCTTAACGGCGGGGTATTTTTTTGTCTTATCTATTAAACCAGTTTTTTTAAGAATGAGAATATCAGACAAAGAACGCTACGCAGATTTACGCTTAAACCTCCCGTCCAAAGTAACCCTCTTAAACCAAATCCGAATAATCACAGGAGGAAGTTTCAAGCGTGAGGCTATCTCGTGAAGATTAAAGCCTTTGTTTTTGAGTGAGTGAGCTTCTTTGTAGAGGGATTCAATGTCCATTAGTGGGCGAGTAATAGAACACAATATGGTGTATCACACTTAATACATGCTTCAGTATACGGATAGTCAAGGTTTTCCTTATGCAAGGGAGAGTGTATCCATTTGGACATAATCTCACTCTCATGAATGAACCCACGACTAAGATTTTCACCGATTTTGGTATAGCTTGCATATGCCACTCTTTCATAAAACTTGTCATGTGAGAAGTCTGTCTGCATGTCCTCTAATCTGATAAGTGCGATTGAACAAAGTTCATCAGACTTGATAAGAATGGGTAGGTTATTATTCCCTCGGTATCCGTTGAGGTGAACAAACAGCGTATCCTCATTCACATCATCAAGAACAGCAGGGGGTGGGGCGGGATACTCCTTCGGCTCAACGCTTCCTAAATAGAACGCAGAGGCAACCAAGAGTATGAATAGTACTATGATTTTATATGACATGCTCAATATAATGAACTGCTACCTTGTTTTTGTAATCCCTTCTCACTCTCTTTGCGAGCTTCTTGGCATACGCCCTGACTTTGGCAATGTCTTTGAAATACTTAGAGTATTGATACTGCGACAGTCTTGAAACAATGTCAGAATAATCCCCACTCGCAACGAGCAGGAAGCCTTTTGGTTCTTGATAAACGTCAATGGTGTGGGTCATTT
>JAKQDR010000059.1 GCA_029573715.1 bacterium
TGCCAGTATCAACATCAAAGATATTGAACACTAGCCACCGATGGCCTTTGATGTCATACTTATTGCCCTGAATACCCTCACCAATGAGCTCACCAGAAATGCCCAGATTACGACCATATGCTTTCATGGCATCTTGAATGCCGGATTCTTTGGCAATACGAACAAAAGTGTTGCCTTCGTCTTCCAGTTTCAGCGATAGATTGCGTGAACAAACAACAAACTCTTCTGGAATCGGCTGACCGTCTTTATCGAGAATGAAATCACCCTTGCGATAGCCGACAGTCATGCTGCTGCCATCAACCTTTTCCTCAATGACCCATGATTCATTGAGCCTAGGTGATACATCTTTAAAACAGTTTTGGATACGATCCTCGTCGGTTTTGCGAAGCCAGCTAGGAAAATTGCCAACAATCTTGCCACGAAGCTGAGCCGGAATCGGTGGTTCCCATTTCTGAATGCCAAGTAGCTCGGTAATATCCAGTCCTTCAGTGAATTGTGTAGGGTCATTCAATTCAGTGGGAATAGGTAGCAGAAGACCCTGGCTTACAGCGCCACGTAGCTTTACCGTTTTTAGACGTTCGCCCTTCACACCGTTGTATTCACGGGGTTCCTTACCCTTTGAAAGGAAGGGGGCTAATTCATGGGGACACCAGGCATCAATCTCAATGTAAACTGCAAGATCATTGACCTGGAACTCTCCTTTCTTGCCGACGACCCACCAACCATCAACACGAACATGTTCAATGGCATCAGCATTTTCAATGGGTCGAATTTCTGCAATACGACGAATAGTAGCAAGTTTGCGCATTAGTTATTCTCCGGCTTTAACAAAATTCATGCAAAAATAAAACAAATCTTGAAAATGAAGACCCACTTCGTCATATCCAGCCGAGTGGCCATCTTCATATGCTTTATCATAGATGATACCAAACTGCTTATCCGTTAGTTCGGGATAATCGTCGCGCAGTTCTTTAAGCCAGAGCTCTGCTGCGGCGATTTCTCCCTTGGTTTGCTTGTCTTGAAACGCGTGAATTTCATCTTTGTTGGAGACAGTGTACTCTACCAAGTTAGAAAAAGCTTGTGCTTCTTGTCGAGTGGCAAATTCATGAGCTTTACCATCTTTATAGGCATAGTACTTGTAGGCGGTTTCCGGTCGTTTTGCATTGTGATCATAACCAACTCGCTGACAAGCATCTTCAAACTTAATCATTATTCACTCCTGTGTATGTGTTACTGGACTTGATATGATAATTCTATCAAGTCCAGCCTCATCTGTAAACACGTGAATTGTAACAGATGCTACGTTTCTAGAACGGCAATGATGTTATCTTCTGCGATCATAACACGTTGAGCGTCCCCAACTTTCACAACGGCACCCTTAGTCCAGTCAAGAAGAATCTTGTCTCCAATAGTAACTTGAGTCACGTCAGGACCAATTGCAAGCACAGTCGCGGTCTTTGAATCGCGCGTTGAGTTTACTCCATCGAGAATTAGACCTGACTCAGTTGTTTTGTATGTCGTTGCATTCTCTGCTACAAGAACATTTTTGCGTAGTGGTTGTACGTTCATTTTCACCTCAAATTTAAACTACGTCGGCGACATCATCAACTGTCGCGGTATCTGGTAGGATGTTATTATTCCATAGAGTACTAATTTTTTCCATAACAATGGATTTGTATTCACGGGGACGTGCGTGATCATATGGCCAAATAGCCCGTTCACCGGTATCAGTGTATACTGAACAGAAACAATTGAACTTAGCTTTTACTTGAACTCGTCCGCTATCGACATAGGTCTTGGTCTTGTAGTCCCATTCTTTAGTCGGAACTAGACCGAGATAAGTCGCTCGGCGAATCGCGGTATTGCCGGTCGAAACCGTAACAGTAATACAAGGATCGCCTGGCTTGAATTGGTGGCCAAACTTGTTAGTGAATTGCTTTTCAATTCGTTTTGTGGTCGACATAAGTTACTCCATAATTAAACGTTAAAATCAAAGGTTGTTTCTAGCTCGAATC
>JAKQDR010000060.1 GCA_029573715.1 bacterium
CTTCGTAAAAAGTTTTCGGGGATCTTTAAAGACGCTCTGCGTATTCAACTAATTACCAAAGGCATCATCAACGCCGAAGAATGGGATGATTTTATCTCTCAGGTCCGCTTCGACTTCATGCGGGATAACCATTTCACTGAGCTGAAGGATGCTGAGCTGATGATGAATCGAATGGGAATGCTCCAGCAGATTGATCCATATATTGGTAAATACTATTCAACTCCCTGGGTTCGTCGGAATATTCTAATGCAGACCGAAGAAGAAATGGAACAAATGGAAGAAGAAATGGAACTCGATCGAGAGGTCCAAATGCAACAGCAAATTCAACAAATGCAAATGATGCAACAAAATCAAGGAGAAAACCAATAATGAGCACTCGCGACCTAATTGACGCAATTGAATCGGGCAATTCAACTGTCATTCAACAACACTTTCAAGATGCTATTATGAGTCGAGTTGCCGAACGACTTGATACCATGCGCATCGAAACCGCTAAGAATATGTTCAAGTCATCGGTTAATGAAGCTGTCATTAATACTAGCGACTACCATGCTACATCAGAAAACAGCCAGTTTGGTGGGTTTCGCCCACTAGTAAAACATAAAGATACAGGTGACACCATGTATCTGTCTCAACATTCTTATAAAACACCAGATGATGCCAAAGGTCATGCCGATGAATATTTAAAAGCTTACGCACATCTTGGTCCAATTCATGCTGACCGCGCAGCAAATTCATTTGTTAATGCAAATAAGCATAAGCTATTCACTGCTGTTAATGAGTCGGCAGATTTTATTCATCAAGTCCTAGCCGACAACGATATCAATTCCAAAGTTATGGGTAATACAGTTCACGTTGATCACGATGATGTTGAGAAAGCCCAAGAGCTAGTAAAATACCATGGCTATGATCACAAAGTCATCGGTGGTCTGAATGAAGCTAAAAAACTTATTGGAACCTACGACAACGGCAATCATACCGCCAAAGTATATCATTTATCCGGCGAACATAATGAAGGTGATCCCTATCACGTAAAGCTGTTCAAAGGTGGTAACCACTATGAGCCGGCTGATTATTTTACTAATGATAAAGATGACGCCCACAGTACCGCCAAAGATATGGTTAGGCGTGGCGCGCGAAATGAATCGGTTGAATTAGATGAGGGGTTTCCTTACGATGTAGATCATATGCCGGGTCGCCGCTTAAGTATGGCCGACGTTAATAAAACAGCCAAATACACGGTCGCGACCAATTCTATTGGTGGGCATAAGGAACAGCGTGTTGAAGTTGACGCAACGAGTAAAAATCATGCTTGTAACTTAGCAGCAGATCATTTCGTTAAAAATGGGCTAAAGCCGAGAGTTCATTTTGACGGAGTTCGCGTAGTCAATGAAGAAACTAAGTGTAATAAAGACGACAAAATGAATGAAACCTCATGTGGAACAAAAAAGAAATGGGGTGCTATCAAGAATTCGATGAAGGATTCAGTTAAGAAGTAACCAGGGCACTATAAATAAACATATCTGGAAACGCTTAGAATCATCCTGGAGACTGTTTCATCACTAGGTAATAGGTAACCACATCTCAACATAAAACAGTCTCCAATGATCAATAGGATACACTCATGAGTTCATCAAAAACCCGCAAGCTAAGACAAATCTTCTCGGTTCAATCATTCTCTTGGACTGGGGATAATCTAACAATTGTAACAGCTCAACCTCACTTACTCTATAATGGAATCACAGTAACGGCTCATAACATTGATGCAGCGTATGATTCTGTCAGAGGTATTGTTACAGTCGTTGATGCGACTACATTCACGATTGCTGGTACATTCACCAAAGGTAATTTCTATCAATATCACGTCGACGGATTCTTGCCAGGGCAGACTGGTGGAATTGGATCATACAGTCTTCCGCGATCACTAGCGTATCCAATGGTCGTTCAGTCATATGTCAAAGGTACTGGCGGTGCCGCATATAAGATTGAAGTATCAATGGATTCAGAGCATTGGATTGAAGCTGCGACCGTAACACATACTACGACCACCGACGATACTGGTTTTGTGACTATTCAACCGGGTTGGACTTATATGCGACCAAATATTACTAGCATTGGGGTCAATACAAATCTTGTTATCATCATGGGGGAATAAATGGCTACAACCGTAATTACAAATTATCAGGCGATCGCTAGCACGATTGCAGCAATGGGTGGCACTTCGGGCCTCCAATTTCGAGCTACGGCAACACACTTGCAGTGGAAAACCGAGGATACCGAATGGACTGATCTAGTCTCTCTCGCAGAGATTGGCGGAACCGATTTTTCATTGATCGAATGGCAGGTTTCCGCAACCCACCTACAGTGGAGGTTTGACGGAGTAACTTGGGTC
>JAKQDR010000062.1 GCA_029573715.1 bacterium
TTTAGCCTCTGCTGTTGTAGGCGGTCTGGTAATAACCGTTTCCTGCCTGAACCCGTCCTCTTTCATATACAGGTACTGAGTGCCAAACTTGAACTCCCGTACAATCTTGTCACCATCAACCACGCCTTCTTTGGCAGCAACAAGTGCTGACTTCTGCTGATAACCACCAGCCTTGACGCGCCCGTCTTTGTGGATTTTCACGTCCGAGTGTGGGCTGCCATAGAATCCGTCCGGTAGTAACAGCAACTTCGTGTCAATCGGCTTCCATAATCCATCGGTGTCCTGATAATGACAGGGCTTGCCTGAGAAGTTGGCAACGATTTCGCCATTGCCCTTGTCGAAGTGGATACTGTGCTTCGCGCGTTTTACCACTGGCTTGCCTGTTAGTTGCTCTTGAAGTAAAGCCCAGTTAGCCATTTTCCCTCTCATACCACGCCCAAAGCGTGTCAAGTTTCTCTTTATCTGACATCTCAACCCTTCTCACATAAGCCGAGTTGCCAGAGCAATACTCGCCTTGTCCGATACGAAGCCACAAGCCGACTTCTTCATACACATCCAGAATATCACCACGCTTTACAGAGCGGATAATCGGATGCTGTATACTTGCACCGCTACGGACATAAAGACCTGCTGTAATTACTTCAACTTGATAGAGCGGTTTCTCTGCTACTGGTGGCTGATAGACTTCACCAATCCAGTTCGCAAAGTCTGCTTTCGTGCCAGCAAAGTAATTCAAATCAAGCCTGTCCGCAAATCCAGACAAATAGCCAGAACTGGTATATTGCCACATTTTCCATTCATTCCAGTTATAAGGCAACGCAGGACTTGGCACTCCATAATTTGCAACCCACAAGTCAAAGTCAATATAACTCGTGTTTCCCATTATCGTCTGCCAAGCATACTTTCCGGTATAAATCGTTTTCGGCACTCCGATTAGTATTGCCACATTCTCAACATAAGAATCAACCACCTGCCTTGTGAGTGCTGTTCCAGAACGTGTATCTTCAATGTCGGGATGAATGCCAAGTTTCAACTCCTTGCCTTCGATTGCATTCTTAAACATTTGCGCCTGTTCAAGCGGTGAGTAATTTCCAATTATGTAATGGTAAGCTCCGACCGGTTTCCCTCTCTTAGTAGCTTCCTCATAATACCAATCGAACAAAGTATCCTTCCAAATACCATACATTCCTCTGAATATGAATCCATCTACTTCTGCGCAGAGTAAATCCCAATCAATCTCTGTGCCTTGCCAATAGCTCATATCAGTAAGCAGGACATCCGTTTGAATGAGTGACTGCAAACCAAGCGTTCTTGTCATAACATTCATTACATTGTGGCTTGTGAACTGTCTCTGCATCTTTGATGCTTGCATCTCTGGTGTTACAAAATTAGTTGGTTTTGGCATTTCTGTTCCTCATAATCCTAAACTGTGAATAGCTATCGTTGCAGATACCGGGTTATCAAACCCTGTGTAGCCACTCAATATCATATCCGTATTATTTGTCATGACTTGCAATTTCACCCAAGTTTCACCATCGGCTCTTAGACTTCCAATATAGTGCATTATGCCAATTTGCTCGCTGTTCTTGTTAAACATATCGGCAGATTGCAGACATCTTGCTTCGACCCAAGTACTACCCAAGTCAGTAGAATATAAAATCCTTGACGCCACAAGAACTGTAGCATTTGCAAGTCCAGTATATTCGGGATGCAAACAACCACCAACATAAAACAAATCGGTTGAATTAGCGATAACGATAATTGACTTGTCCTCGCCTGCACCACCTTCGTCATAATAGCTGATTGCGCCATTGCACTCGTTGGCGATTTTCGTATCAAAAGTTAAGTCATACCAAGTATTTGTGTCCAAGAACGTATAATCCTTCGACAAGTGCGACTTCCAGCTTATCAGACCAAACGGTCTTTCCCAAACTTTCAACCTTTCAATATCACGCTTCATTTTCTCAATCTCTAAAATCAGCCTTTGCTCATTCATAGCTCACCTCGCAAATAGATTGTAAGGTCTTCGCCTTTATCCTGACTGAATGACATACTGACGCTTGACACGTGACTATCAACCTGAAACCCGAAAGCCTGAACGGTCAAAATATCACCAAATCCATATTCAATGCCATAGCGCATACCGGGAATATCAACCAGCTTTCCGGTCATAATCTGTTTTGGTTTCTTCTCTGCAAGCTCGGCATCGCCTTCGGCTTCCAACGATTCCTGTAACTCCAAATCTCTGGCATCCTTAAAATACTCTCGCCTGTTCCATTTTGAACTGTTTATTCTTGCACTATCAGACCGTTCAACTACAAGCCTTTCCGCACCTTCGCCTTGCCCACCGACATACACATAATTCCTTTCGTCATTGTGCAAGGTAGCATAACTGGCTTCAAACAGGTTTCCATAATCCCGACCGACTAATCGAATATCACCTGAATCTCTTCCGTGATTGATTCCTCTCTGGTTGATAAAAGTCTGAAACTCAAATACTCCTAACTGTGTTCTTACGACATCAAACGCCAAGTATGTTCCGTTGGTTGTAGACGCTTCGGCAATCTCCTGACAG
>JAKQDR010000068.1 GCA_029573715.1 bacterium
TACTTATGAGGGGATGCTGCAAGTGGAGCTCGCACAATTAGAGTACAGGCTACCACGTTTAACGCATGCCTGGATCCACTTGGAACGCCAAGCTGGTGGTGGTGGCGGAAGAGCTGGCGGGGTTGGAGGTGTGGGTTTACGCGGTCCAGGCGAAAAGCAGTTAGAGTTGGATCGGCGAGAAATTAAAAAACGCATTTCGCGCATCAAGGACGAACTCAAAAAAGTACAAGAACAACGCTCTCAGCACCGGGCGCATCGGCGCAAGACGAATATTCCGGTGGTGGCGTTGGTTGGATATACCAATGCCGGTAAATCCACCCTGATGAACAGCCTAACACATGCTGGGATCTACGTGGCGGATCAGCTGTTTGCTACGTTAGACCCCACAACTCGGCAGCTTGAATTACCCAGCGGGCAAGCTGTTCTACTAACAGACACTGTTGGGTTTATTCAGAAACTGCCCACCCAATTAATTGCTGCTTTTCGGGCAACATTAGAAGAAATTACCGAAGCCGATCTGCTTGTGCACATCGTTGATGCTGCGCATGAAAATGCCATAGAGCAGCAGCGAACTGTTTTGGGAACGCTGGATGAAATTGGCGCAGGGGATGTTCCTATCTTAACAGTGTTCAATAAAATTGATCTCTTAGATGAACCAGCAAGAGAGGAAATGCGTCATATTGCCGATCCACAAGCAATTTTCATCAGCGCCAAAACCGGTGAGGGATTCGAAATGCTTCTAGCAGCTATCGAGCGGGAGTTGATTAGTCAATATACCCAGATCACGGTCATGCTGCCCTTCGAACAAGGGCAATTACGCTCACTTTTCCATGAAAGGGGAAAAGTACAACACACTGAGTCCACTGCAGATGGGATCCGCATGAGCGGTTATATACCTAAAGAACTGGTAAGCCTTTTTGCGCCTTATCAACTCAAACGAGAATAATAAAAAATCCACGCAAACTGCGTGGATTTTTCTACCTGATAAATAAATCGCGGTTACTCTTTGGAGATAATCAAAACTTCTCTACCTTGGTAGTAACCACAGTTGGGGCAAACGTGATGCGGTAAGCGTGGTTCGCCACAATTTGGGCAGTTTACGCTATTGCGAGCTTTAAGGGCATCGTGTGCACGCCGGCGGTCACGCCGTCCGGAAGTGGACTTTCTCTTTGGTAATGGGGTCATCTTGCGCTCCTATCTAAATCTTTAACTTTTCAAGTTTACCTAAAGTTTCGTTAATTCGCAAGGGCGATTTTAAAGTGTAAAGGCAAAGTGATAATGTCTTGAAGTAGTAAAAATAGAATTGACCATATTGTATTTTGTTTAGGAGCGATGGAATAGACAATCGAAATGACAATTATGGAATTGGCCTGCAAAACCCTCCGGTATGAACGTGTTTATCATCTAAGCATCTCTTTTCGATAATATTAATTTCTAGTATTATAATAAATCTGATTCTTACGCTCACTAGGATTCGTCGCCAGACTTGGGTAGTTGTGCTGTAAAATCCGGCAGATTTCGCCGGTTAAATGCTCAATAGAACTGCTACAAGCAACAGCGCTTCCCTTTTGGAAAGGAGAATGAGATGAAGAAATTCTTGACCGTTTTACTCCTGGGGGTGTATTTATTATTATCCGCCTGTTCAACAGGCACGCAAGCCCCTAAAACAGTTCTGGAGTTAGTCAATGGTGACCAAGTCGTTTCCTTGACTATGGATCAGCTCAAAGCTCTACCAGCCGTCGAAGGCTGGAGTGGAGTCAGATTCAGCGATGGTGTAATTACCGCTCCGACTAGGTATAAAGGTGTCCCACTGAGAACGCTATTAAATCAGAATGGCGGTATTGGACAAGGCCGTAGTTTAGAAGTTTTCAATGAAGATGGATATGCTATTACTTTGGATCCAGGCGATATATTTGATGGGAATTACATCACCTATGATGTCACCACAGGCGATGAAATTGAAACCCATGGCACGCTGCTAACCATTGTCGCTTATGAACGTGAAGGACAGGCACTCAGTTTTGAATCTGAAGGCCCATTGCGTTTAGTTATGATTAGCGAAACTCCATTGCAAGTGGTAGATGAATACATGTCTGTGAAAGGGATCACGCAGCTTAAACTGAAGTACTTCGATATAATAAGAGAAAGAGATGGCTGGACTGTGGATTTGATCGGTGCGGTCTCTGAGCCTATGAGCCTCGCCACCTTTGAATCCGGCGCGGCACCATATTGCCATATGGCAAGCTGGACGGACGACAAAGGTCACTTTTGGAGTGGTATCCCGCTTTATTATCTCATTGGACGTGTAGATGATGATAAAAAACACGGAGAGAATGGTTTCCGTGATGATTTAGCCCAAGCAGGTTACACTATTGATGTCATCTCGGCTAATGGTTACAAGGTAACGCTGGATTCCCGTACGGTTATGCGCAACGATAATATCATTGTGGCTAACCATATGGATGGAGAAGACCTCTCGGGAGAAGATTTCCCCCTGCACTTAGTTGGTTCGTACCTTAGCAAAAAACAAATGGTGGGCGGAATTTCTAAGATCGTTATCAATTTCCCAACTGGGATTAGGGCTAAGACCTCGACTGAAACACAAGCCCCTATGGGTGAAATCCCAGCGGTGAGGGGACCAGACAAAGCTACTGTAACCCTTATCGGATTGATAGATGATGAAAAAACTCTTACAGTTGATGATTTAATTGCTTTCGGCGTCGTCAATACCACTTTAGAACATCCAATGGAAGGCGATATGAAGGTAACAGGCGTCCCTTTTAATAAAGTATTAGCTTCAGTTTCAATCAAACCTATGGCAAGGACTATAGCCTTTATCCAAAAAGACGGATTTACCTTATACGTATCCTTAGCGGACCTGCAAGCCTGTGACCGTTGCCTGCTCGGTTGGAATGAGGAAATGTTCAACGCTTACTTGCCCGGTTTCGAACTCACTTTCTGGGCTGAAGGCTTGAACACGATCATATTCGAATAAACTACAAGGATAATAGGTCTGAGTAAATCAAAACTATTAATCACTCTTATGATCCCAATAAGAATGGCGAGGCTGGGATTTGAGCCCAGAACTAACCAATGGCTTATAAGTCCGCTACTCCACCTTTGACCTACTTCGCCAATTGCGCGATGATATTAACATGTGTGAAAAAAGTCAAACAACTTGCGCACTCTCCCTAAATGAGTGAAAGTTCTTTGCCAACCTGTGCGAATACGTCTAGCACGTGTTCCAACTGCGCTTGGGTGTGGGTTGCCATGTAGCTAGTGCGCAGCAGCTGCCGACCTGGCGAGGTAGCCGGGCTGATAACCGGGTTGACGAATACGCCTTCCTCAAACAGCCTTCTCCAGCTTTCAAACGTG
>JAKQDR010000103.1 GCA_029573715.1 bacterium
GCTACTGGAGCTTCGCGAATTGATTTTGCACTGGCGCCTTCCAATTCACAGGTCTGCTATGCATTTGTTGCTGAAGGTGGAGGTGTAAATTTTTATCGCACAACCAATGAAGGTGCTAACTGGACTTTGCTTCCTAAACCGGTAGATGCTGATGGAGGTATAGGAAATGATATTACAAGGACTCAATACTGGTATGACATGAGTATTGCCGTTGACCCCAACAACAGCAATACGCTTTATGTAGGTGGAGTGGATTTGTTTAAATCATCAGACGGTGGAAATACATGGCAACAGGTTGCACACTGGTATGGTGGTTTCGGTTATCAGTATGCACATGCCGATCAGCATATAGCCATTTACGAACCCGGAAATTCCAATGTTATCTATTTTGGAAATGATGGAGGAGTTTACCGAAGTAGTAATGCAGCAGCTGCATCACCTGTAATACAATTTAAGAGCGATAATTATAACGTAACTCAGTTCTATGCCTGTGCTATTCATCCTACTGCTTATACCAATTATTTTTTAGCGGGAGCACAGGACAATGGCTCACATCAGTATAATTCAGGAGGTATCAATGCAACAGTAGAAGTAACCGGAGGAGATGGATGCTTTACACATATTGATCAGGATCAACCGCAATATCAGTTTACCTCCTATGTATATAATAACTTTTACCGTTCTACCAACGGAGGTGCATCATTTACCGGTGTTGGCACAAGCGGAGGTTCTTTTGTAAATCCTTCTGACTATGATAATGCAGCCAATATCATGTATGCTTATTCATCCAGTGGTACCTATGTGCGTTGGATTAATGCAACAACCGGAGCAACTTTTCAAACGGTAGCGTTGTCACCCGGACTAACTGGAACCATCCGTGCAATTACTGTTTCGCCTAACACTCCCAACAGAGTTTTTATGGGCGTAGGAAGTGGAAGAGTAGTGAGAGTGGATAATGCTAACACAGTGCCATCAGGTTCGGCCGGAGTGCAGATTAATTCCAGTGCAGGTATGCCTACAGGAAGTATTTCCTGCATAGAAGTTGAAACAGGAGACGATAATCATTTGCTGGTAACTTATTCCAACTACGGAGTAAACAGTGTTTGGGAAACAAAAGACGGAGGAACAACCTGGCAAAGCGTAGAAGGAAATCTTCCTGATATGCCAATTCGATGGGCATTGTTTAATCCAAATGATAACACGCAGGCAATGCTTGCAACAGAACTTGGTGTGTGGACTACTGACTTGCTGAACGGTGCTGCTACC
>JAKQDR010000136.1 GCA_029573715.1 bacterium
ATGGGCGTTGCGGCGCTTGGCATTGTGGTGAAGGTCTATGTGTTTGATGCGCAAGCCGCTCAACTGGGACTTTTGCGGGTCAACTCCTCGCCGGAAGCGACGGTATTTATTGATTCAAAAGCGATTGATAGAACACCGCTCACCTATTCACTTAAACCAGGCGAATATGTGGTGAAACTTATTCCGTTGGCTGAAGATGGGAACATAACTGATGGTGCTGGCGTGCCATGGGAAGGCACAGTGCGCATTCAAGCATTTGCTCAGACAGTCGTTCGGCGTGAACTGCGAATTACTGAAGTGGAATCGGCAGGGGAAGTTCTTACGGTTAAACGATCGGATAATCCGGTCGGATCCGGCATGGGGGAGATACTGGTTGAAACGGAGCCCACGGGCGCCATTGTTTCGTTTGATGGGCAGGATGTGGGGGTGAGCCCGTATCTTATAAAAAATGCATCTGTTGGCGTGCATGAGATATCGGTCTACGCTCCTCGCTTTAGGCGGCGCACTGCACAGGTGCGTGTTCAGCCGGGTGGCTACACCACTGTTGCCTCCTTTTCACTGGGTGTAGACAGTGAGTATGCCACTAAATTTGCGTTTGCAGATGCGCTTGAAGCATCGCGAAGCGCCATGCTTCCTGATGTGCCCGTCGCACCCGCAAGCCCGACTCCGACACCACAAGTTGCAGGAGTGGAGATTCTTGAAACACCCACAGGTTTTTTGCGGGTACGTGAGGCAGGGACATTTGGAGCACGGGAGATTGCACAAGTGCGCCCGGGAGAAACATATACATACTTGGGCGAGGAAGGCGGATGGACGAATATCAAACTGACTGATGGGCAAGAAGGGTGGGTGAGCAGTGAATATGTGAAAAAAGTATATGAGGGAGAGGGCGACGTTGAAGAGCTGTGATAATCACAAACACAAGAAGGTTGCGGGTTAATAATATCTTGTTCGACGAAGTTTTGGTTTTGCTTCTTCTTGCACATTAAATCTACAGCCTACGGTTCCACATATAACAGTCCCATCTTTACCATGCATAAAACATGTCGTTCCTATGCTTGATCCTTGGGTTGGCTCTGCAGCGAAACATTTTTCTGGGAGATCACCAAAATATCTTTTTACAGGATATCTTATTTGGACTGCTGTAGGTGCACCGCATCTTTCGGGGTTGCCTGGTATCGTTGGGTTTGCCATAGTGTAATTTTCTCAGAGAGAGAGTTTTGTCAAGTACTATAGGTTTTTATCGCTTTTTCCAGATGATTTTTGTGTAGAGAATATAGGAGTAAGGGATGACGACAAAGCTAATGGTAAGGAATTTATACACCATCCAATAGCTTTCTCCTGCGAGTGCGATGCCAATACGAATGCCTAAAAGCTGTATCACAATACTTCCTGCAGATATGATGTTGAATTTGAGAAGGTTCAAAATAAATTGTACAGCTCCTCCCTGCACTTTATTATGTGCGAAACTCCAAAAATTATTCATGAGGTAATTGGAGATGATGGCGATTTCAGTGCTTATCGCATTTGCAAGCAGTATCATGAGGCCGCCGGCTCGCAGCGTGTATGCGAGTCCAAAATCAATTACTGCTCCCATAACGCCCACCAACGCGAATTTGATAAAGCTTGAATGAGTGAACACATACCACAGTGTTTGAAACGTGTATTGAGGGGTGCTAATCTTTGATACTCCCGCTGTTCTATCAACAAAATGTACAGGTATCTCTTTCACCTGTGCGCCGCTTTTGAGAGCCTTGTCCAAAAAAGCCACTTGGAACACGTAGCCGGTGTACCCACTCATGCGGGGGGTAATCTTTTGGACAACCCATTTGCGTATAGCCCGATACCCACCCGTCCACTCGGTTTGTTTAAGGTTCATGAAACCGATTCGTACAATGATATTGGCGGCGATAGAGAGGATTTTTCGATGCAATGCCCAATTGGCGGGGATAGATCCACCCTTGCTGTAGCGGGTGCCAATAACCATATCGGCACCTTGCTCAATGGCTTTTATAAAGTGGGGAATATCTGCAGGATCATGTGAAAGATCGGCATCCATCTCAAACACGACATCGGCTTTCAGCGTATTGATTGCATAAGCAAAGCCCTCAAGATAGGCTTGCCCCAATCCATTTTTTCCCGTCATGATGATGTGCACTGACTCATGTTCTTTCTGGAGGCCTCGAACAATATCTGCGGTGCCATCGGGTGAGGTGCTGTCAACAACCAGTACTTCCAGTTGCCATCCGTTGACCATTTCTTTTTTGGAGACGATAGATTTGATAAGCTCTTTTATATTTGCCGATTCATTATAGGTGGGGAGAATAATTGTTGCCTTTTTCATACGTATGAGTGTCGTGTGATTAATTGTTTGTCGGTCGACTGCTCATTATAACAGAGCGCACATATTCGATTGTATGGCGCAACCCACTCTCAAGATTAGTTTGAGCAGACCAGCCCAAAAGTTTTTGGGCTTTGGAAGTTTCGGCACGGCGCTTGTGGGGATCATCTTGGGGAAGGTGCTCAGTGTGCTCAATGGGGCTTGGGGAATTGGTCAGTTGTTTTACCATGTGTGCAAATTCAAGCACCGTGAATTCTTGAGATGAGCCTATGTTGACCACCTCACCCGTGGTATGTTCGTAGTTCATGAGGCGCACAATGCCCTCAACCGTGTCATCTACATAACACAAGCTTCGTGTTTGCGTGCCATCACCATAGACGGTGATAGGCTCACCGCGCAGAGCCTGTTGGATGAAATTAACAATCATGCGCATATCAGCGGGAGACAAATGTGGTCCATAGGTGTTGAAAATGCGCACAATACGT
>JAKQDR010000116.1 GCA_029573715.1 bacterium
CGTTATGAAGTAATGATAGTTGAGGATCTGACGGTTGGATTTAAGGCACCTGTGCTTCGCTCTCTCATACTGACAGCCATTGTGCTTGAAGCTGCATTGTGATGAATCTGAGTGGGAGCAGTCTGCACAGGTTATGTTGGCGAACCTTGAGCAGAGATAGTTCGACCGCCCCTTCATTAAAGTTGATTCTGGAAAATCTAAAGCTATTTGATTTTGTAGTTGCTTAGAGGAAACCAAGTAACAAAATCTTGGATATAAATTACCAGCTACCATACCAAGCACAGATTTTCCACTATTATGTACAACCATATCATTAGCTATAAAATTTTGATGGTCTGGTGTAGTAATATCGTAAGTATTAGCAACACCACATGGGTATATACTACGAACTCTTACCGGCACAGGAATACCTTGTCCAAAATTTAAAGGATGAGCATGTAGCCTTTTGTGCTTTCGTGCGCCAAGAGCCTCTAGATTGTCTACAGAATTATTATTATGATTTCCATCTATATGATGGATGTGATATTTCTTTGGATTTATAAATCTCAAAGATTTCCATCGCTGTGATCGCTCCCTTAGAATATTAATATATTCTTCTAGGGTTATCTTGTTAATATGTGCTTCATAAATAGCTCTATGCATTTCTATGCTTTTATAGAATCCATGTTTAGATTTATTAGATTTAATTTTTCTGGCAAATGGATGGTTTGGTATCCATGCAAGATTAAGATCATTTTTTTTGAATAATTTTCCTGTTGTAACTTTCGCTCTTGGCGAATCACATAAGACATAATCCACGAGCGGGACAAGGTGTTGAAGTTGTTTCCATCCTGCCTGAGTTAATATCATGTGGTCTGGTGTGGCTTTGAGAGTTTTGCCGTCCTCAAGTTCCAATAACCATACTGGTCGCAATCCACTCTGAATAAAGTCTGTTGCCTTATGTAGTTGTATTGTTTTTCCATTATAAGATCTTACGTAAGTAGGTATATCTCGTTTCCATCCTCTCGATCCTCTACCTTTGCGTAAGCCGTTTGTGTTGAGATATAAGTTTTCTATAGTCATTTTTCTGCCAAGCCTAGCCCTGTTATATCGTATAACAGTATCAGCCGCTAAGCATCCTGTCGGGGCCACCACCACCACGATCTTCTTGGGGCTGTTATATATAAAGTCTATAGCCTCACGCTGACCTGGGCGGAATGGTGACTGTGCGAAGTTCGAGTATGAGAGCTTGCTGTTTTCTATGAGATCCTGTGGCACATTATACCCCCGTATATTATATTTTATCCCAATGTTTTATGATCCAATCTAGGGCGACTGGCTTAAACTTCCACACATCAACTCCAACATTTAGTGCTTTAGTTTGAGTCATTAGCATTTGTTGTGTTGTCCATTTTTCATGAACATGACCGCATAGGTTAATATCATATCCTTGTGCTAGATGTTTAGGATCATGCGTCATTTGTATAGTTTTTCCACCACGAAAGACTATACATACATCAGGGGCGTATTTGAATGGATGTCGTACATCGTGATTTCCCTTAATGTATATTTTATGACCATGCATTTTATTCAGGTAAAAGATAGGGTTATCATAAAAAGCAAGGTCGCCAAGAAAGTATACAGTATCATTATGTTGTACGAGCTTGTTATAATTGTCGATGATTGCATTATGCATACCATCCAGGGCTGTAAATGGACGATTACAATATTCTATAATGTTCCTGTGTCCGAAGTGTTGATCGGCAGTTACCCATATCATTTTTTTCTTAACTCCTTACACACGCTGCACTTCTTGCACTGTGCGTGCTTCTTGCCACCAAGCCTGTAATACTCAAGACACATCTCAGGCAGCACCTTACGCCCGTGGGAGAGGCACCAGTGCCATCTTGAGGGTGTGGTATCTATAGGTGTCCTGCGCCTCATGTATATGTATATATATTACTCTACTACAGCGGGATAGTTACCCTTGAAGTCAACGTCATTCCCGTCTACCTTGTCGCTTCTCAGG
>JAKQDR010000126.1 GCA_029573715.1 bacterium
AACACCGGCTTTTGCCTGTGCCATGGCCACTACTTGCGCCTGACCTTCCACACTGGGAGCGGTAAAACTTGCTTTGTCGCTGCCATCATTGTTGAGAGCAGCACCTCGTATCACTGCGTAAATCTCGTCACCGTCACGCAATGCATCTTTATATCGTTTCAGAATAACTGCTCCGGCACCATCACTGAAAACAGTTCCTGTAGCATCAGCATCAAACGCACGCGTGTGTCCGTCTTTGCTGAACATACCACCTTCGTTATAAATATGTCCGCTGTTCACGGGTACTGTAATGGTAATTCCTCCTGCAAGAGCCATATCGCACTCTTTGTTAAGCAAACTTTCGTAAGCAATAGCAACTGCAGTGAGAGACGTAGAGCAGGCAGTATGAATGCTCAGCCCCGGACCTTTGGTGTTAAACTCATAAGCAACACGTGTAGCAATATAATCTTTTTCGTTGGCAGTCATCGTTTGAAATGTGCCTACACGGTTGATGGCTTCCTTGTTATGGAAAACATTATTCGGAAAATAGGTATTGTTGCCCATTCCTGCAAAAATTCCAATCAGCCCGTCATAATTTCCGGGAACATATCCTGCATTTTCAAACGCTTCCCATGCTATTTCAAGAAATATTCTTTGTTGTGGGTCGGTTACTTCTGCAAGACGTGGATTAACATTAAAAAACGGAGCATCAAATTTGTCGGCATCTTCAATCACACCGCGCACTGCAACGTAAGAAACATCATTTTTATCTTCGGCACTGATACTTGCATCCAACTCTTCTTTTTTGAAAAACGAAACTGTTTCTTTTCCGGCAAGCAGATTTTTCCAAAGTTCATTTACATTTTTAGCTCCTGGAAATCTTCCGCTCATACCAATTACTGCTATGCCGTCTTCTACATTTTCAATTTGTCCTTTCACTCCTGTGGCATAGCGCTCCTGTGCCGACTGATAAAATGATTTGGAAGAACTATCGTTACTCAAAAATTTTGTCAGTGAAAAAATATCAGGGTGCT
>JAKQDR010000131.1 GCA_029573715.1 bacterium
ATCCGACCCGGTATGGATTGAGGCAAGGGGAGACCGCGAAACAAATACAAGGTACGCGCTTGTTTATGATATTTCTGTTCCCTACGATGCCAACCCGCACGAGCCTCCTTTTAGTGCCGGTTCCATGGTTGCCATGGATGACCTGGATATTCAAGTAGAACATGGAATTTGGACAAGCTACAAGCCGAAAACCGTTGCGGATTGCGTCAGAATTTCAAACCAATATGGCGCTCCAGAGATTGAGTTCAACGATGTCAAACAAAGCACGGACGATGCTCATGTGTCCGGGACCGCAATTTCACTGAACTCAAATTATCTTCTGCTTGGTAATAATGGCTTATTCTCCACAAGTGCTGGGATGCGTTTTCAGTCTGTTGGCTCTATTACAACGCGTTGGGTTATCCTTAAGGCTTATATCCGTTATGTTCAATTTGACGCCGATGCCAACGTGAATTGTAATATATCCATCAGCCATCAAATGTCCACTCCAGTTAATACGTTTAGCACATACGCTGATTTTGCGGCAAGAACACGATCATCAACAAAAGTATCGTGGACGGTTCCAGCCTTTACCGGAGCCGGAACAGTTGGATGGACGCCAGATATTTCAACGGTTGTTCAATCTTACATTGATAACATTGTATTTGGGGCGCCTAATCCACAAAACCTAGTTATATTCTTTGACGATAACGCATCAAGCCCTAATGCGTTTCGTAGAATTGCATCATACGACGATGCCACCTATGACCCACCCCAACTTTGGGTTTATACACTGGAGGGCGGATGGAGCATCTATGGCATGGAACCAACGTGCGATGATTTATCGGTGTTTATTTGCAACAAACATACACAACAGAACATCACACACGCCATTTATTATGACGCATCTACGGGGACTTATAGCACAAACCTTATGTTGTCGCCCCTGCCTTATGATATTTTACCGAATCCAATCGCAACTGGCGACATGCTTTATCTTGGCTGTGACAATCTATCCCCCAGCCC
>JAKQDR010000150.1 GCA_029573715.1 bacterium
AACAAATCGGCATAATGATGGTGATAAAGAAATTGACACTCAGCTGGAAACTAATCCAAAGATAGCTAGACTAAAACCGGCTATTGATGCTATTAGAAAACATTATGACCCACTAGCTCATAGATTGGCGAATGACCATGATCTTACCAAAGATGAAATTGATAAAGCAATGGGCAGTTTAAAATATCAAAAACATTTATTACAAAATCCACATAGTCATATTATTATGACCACATTGAATCATCCTAAAGCTGATAATGTGACAACTTGGTATGCAGCCAAAAATCATAATCCCCAAATTGCTCTAGCAGCATTGAATCATCCTAAAGCTGATAATGTGACAACTTGGCGTGCAGCCAGAAATCATAATCCCCAAATTGCTCTAGCAGCATTGAATCATCCTAAAGCTGATAATGTGACAACTTGGAGTGCAACAGAGCACCAAGACCCTCAAGTTGCTCTAGCAGCATTGAATCATCCTAAAGCTGATAAAGGGACCACTTGGCGTGCAACAGAGCACCAAGACCCTCAAGTTGCTCTAGCAGCATTGAATCATCCTAAAGCTGATAATGAAACAACTCGGCGTGCAGCAGAGCACCAAGACCCTCAGGTCCGAGCTAAGGCTGAAGAACTAATGAGAAAATTCAAATGAAATCATTTAAAGAATATTGGGCATGTAAGAGTTGGTAATCTATGAAAACATTTTCTCAAATCCGCCAAGACGCTCATCGAGCTGAGATAGAACAGGCAAAGCAATCTAATCTCAAAGATCGAACTATCGATGGACACCATTACCAAATCACTATGCATGCCGCTTTTAGGCAACGGCTAGGCATGGTGATATGAACAAGTCCGACTGGGATGAGTTTCTTGGTAATGCCCATGAGAAACTAAAACACATGCCCGCTGACAAGTACCTAGTGACATCTAAGAAACACGATCAATCTGTGACAATCAACAAGAACACCGACGCCCAGAGTAACGTAATCACAGCGTTTGTCAAAGGCACTCATCGACTTCGACCGGATACTAAGCAGGCGATGGTCGAAGGTTTTTTTTTTTGATCCGCTTGTTTACATTTTGATCGACTGATGGTACAATAGTCACATCGATTATGACAATGGTGACTGAAATGCAACAAACCCTTGATGAAAAAATCGCTCTGATTCTCGCGAAACATGATCCGATGTATATCGCGGTTGATCATGAGGATTATATTGCGTATAGTCTGGAAGCGAGTGACATTGAAACTCAATGGCATGACTACAATGACAAAATTGGATTGATTGAGGCTGTGTTCATCTTTTGGTTCGATGAAATGCTGGATGATGACGTTGCAAATCAAATCGTAGAGGACATCAAACCACTATTCGCTTAAGATGAAATGATAGAAATCAGGGGGGCTTCGGCCCCCCTTTTCGTTGATAAATAGATCAACACAATGTTAAGGTGATCGCTATGGCAACTCTTGATGAAATTCTGGAAATGTGGGAAACGGATAGTCAGATCGATGACAATCATCTTGACCAATCTTCATCCAATTCCCCCAAGCTTCACTCGAAATATATTCGACTCCTTGCTGAAGCTAAACTCAAATACACCAAGCTGAACATTGATTATGCTACCTTGAGAAAAAACAAGTTCCGATATTATCGCGGAGAAATGTCTCGTGAAGAACTATCCGAACTTGGCTGGAATCAATGGCAAGGCAATAAACCTATCAAGTCCGAGATGGATGAATTCCTTAAGGGTGATGTTGAGCTGATGAAAATTCAA
>JAKQDR010000163.1 GCA_029573715.1 bacterium
TAGTATAATCGGAGTTGAGAGGGAAAACATAGACAAAGAGAGGAAAAACTATACAGACAGAAATCCAATAAGCGTAATAAAAATAAACGATGTCATCGGAAATTCAAAAGAAAAAGCAGACGGCAAACACCCCACACAGAAACCAGTAGCCCTCTTTGAATACCTTATTCGCACCTACACGAATGAGGGCGACACGGTGCTTGATAATTGTGCAGGAAGCGGAACAACGGCTATTGCGTGCCTAAACACAAACCGTAACGCCATTTTAATTGAAAAAGACGAAGATTATTATAAGGCGGCTTTAGACCGATTTAACCGCCACAAACAACAGTTAACTTTGGAGATATAATTGGAAGCAACGCAATATCTAGAAAATGCCTATATTCGTCATCGCATCTTAGTTGAGCGATATGCTAATGGCTTATACAAAGAGCTGAAGCCTATCCTTACCAATATGCGAAAGAAGCTATTAACTAAGATACCGGAAGCCACTACGAGCTTTCAGCGTTACAGATTAACTGCTTTGCTTGAAGATATTGACAATGTAATTCTGTATGGCGTTGATAAGCTGGACAAGGCCATGTTTAAAAAGCTCACTGAATTTGCTGAATATGAGGGGCAGTTTCAGGCTAAGTTATTTGATAAGATTGTTACCGTGAATACAGTTACACCGGCTGTTGAGCAAATGGCAATAGCGATTAAATCTAAGCCAATGGAGCTACTTGCCGGACATTCAACAAAGAAGGCGACACTTGAATCATTAATCAGCGAGTTCAGCAAGTCGAATAGGCAAGGAATAAAGAACGCTATAGTCGGTGGTATTCTAAGCGGAGAAACAAGCGGGCAAATTACACGAAACATAAATCAGCTTGTTAATACCCGAACAGCAAATCAGGTTAAGGCTTTAGTTAGAACAGCAACGGCTCATGCTTCTAGTGTGGCTAGAGATGAGTTTTTGCAGGAAAACGCCGGATTAATGGAGGGTGAAAAGTTTGTTGCGGTGCTTGATGCTGGCACTACTTTGCAATGCGCTAATCTGGACCAGCAAGTCGG
>JAKQDR010000143.1 GCA_029573715.1 bacterium
CAAGTGGATGGAGCGATCGTATTCGACTCAAAAATCAGCAGCAAGCTATTGCTAAAAATCGCTTCTGAGCGTCTTCCCATTGTTGTACTAGACCGTAATATTGATTCTCCATATATCTACCCCATGTTATTAGACAATCAAAATGGTGCCAAAGCGATTTTTGAGCATCTGTACGCTCAAGGAGCCAGACGAATTTATTATCTCACCGGAGCGTCGGATTCGTTTGACAACAAAGAACGTATGCGCACTTTTGTTAAGGAAGCGAAAAAGAAAGGGATTATCATTCAGGTCTTTACGGGAAACTTTACTCAAGAGGCTGGCTATGACGTTGGCAAGTTGATCGTACGGTCAAATGATCTTCCACAGGCAATTTTTTGTGCTAATGACCAAATGGCTATTGGATTTATTAAAGCAATGCACGAGTGCGAAATACATGTTCCGGAAGAAGTTTCTGTAGTAGGGTTTGATGATATTGCCATCGCACAATATATGCAACCTTCGCTTACAACTGTTGGTTACTCGCGTTTTAATTGGGGTCAGCAGGCAGCCAGCCAACTCATTAATTACATTGCTAACGGTATTCAAATTAAACCTGGACGTATTCCAGTGCAGCTTATTGAGCGCGAATCCTCCCGTATTGTAAATCATTCGAATTTGGGGGAACCCTCCAATTAATATGAAATTGGAAGAAATAGTAACAGATGAAATTCGACGTTCGGTCGCATTTTTCCTCGATTTTACCAATCTGAAACCAGGCAGCACTGGGTTTGGGATGACAGCCGATTCGACCAAGACTCCTAAGCGAGCTTCGATTGCCTCAGTAGGCTATGCTCTTACAGCCTGGGTGATTGCGGCGGAGCGAAGTATAATGCCGAAGGATACTGCACGCCTGATCACTGCTGGCACACTAAGAAGCCTCCTCCAGAACACTTGTCACTATAAAGGTTTTTTTGCTCATTTTCTTGACGCCGAAACAGGTGAACGGTTTAGGAAATGTGAATTTTCGACCATTGACACCGCCATCT
>JAKQDR010000183.1 GCA_029573715.1 bacterium
GTTTAAGGATATTAACATGAGAAAACTGAATCTAGGTTGTGGCACGCATTGGCTTCCGTCTAAAGATGGATGGGATAACATTGACGTTAGGGATTTGGTTCCGCCTAGCACAGCGCGATTTATCAAACACGATGTGCGCAGAGTGCGCAAGGATCTATATTTGGACGGCACGATTGACGAAATATTTGCATCGGATATTTTGGAGCACATGCCAAAACCGCACGCTTTGGTTTTCTTGGAAGACATGGTTGCCTTGCTAAAGAAAGGCGGAAAGATTACTATCAGAACACCCGAATTTAGTTACATTATGGATTGGAGCAAAAAGCACACCACTGAAGAAACCAGATACAGATGCTATGGATGGAACGACTATCCTGAAAATTCCCACTGCTTCGTGTGGCTGGAACACGAATTATTGACCGTATGTGACAAACTTGGGCTGTCTGTTGTTACTAGAGCCAGAACAGAAGAAACCAACATGGCGTTGTCGTTCTTAAAACGCTAATCTTTGCTCGTATCACTATTACAGAAACACATGAGCAAATAAGCGATAACTGTCATTATCCAAAAGTAAATAACTAACTTCATGGTTATTTACCTTCCCACGCTGCGCCACAATGCGCACATTTCTTGTAGATGTCTTTAAACCAGTTGCCGCAATACGAGCATTTTGGTGGTAACGTCTCTTTATCCAAAACCTTATAGCCAGAACACCCTGACGTTTGTACGTAGCTCTCCGTGTCATTATACCCACTATACGACACGAACTTTGGAATAAGCTGTCCCATGATATGCTCTCCTATTTAGAAGTGAGCCGCTCGGTAGTCACACGGCTCAATTGCGCTAAAGGCTACTAAATTTACTACCGATTTTACCTTTATAATCGACCCAAACAACCCTAGTTTTTTGCGAATTTAGCACAAAAACAGGCAACGAATACCAATCTTTTTGCCAAAAAGACGGTGTTTTTTTCTGCATAGCCCTGAATTTTAGTATTTTTGCGTTATATTTTTCTATAAACAGCCTAGTATTTGCGTCTATTGATGCGTTTTTCTTATCGAATATGTCTAATCGTGCGTGTATTTCAACAGATTGTTCTGCTAATACACCATAATCGTGCAATCCGTTTATAATTGGATCGGTCAGCATAAATATTAAGTACGTGCCGACAAAAAATGCTATCACTGCAACAATGTATGAAACGTTTGTTTTCATGCCAATATTAACCATAATTATTGACGTAATCCAATTAGGCTACTCAAATAGTCACGCACATGATTTTTGTCTACAGCTTCTATCCTATTCTTGCAGCCGTAACACAGCACTTCGCCATAGTCGTGCTTTGTTTTATGCGCCTTCTCCGCGATGATTGGCAACCCGCAGATATAGCACTTATACAAATCTAAGCTACTTTCAGTAATTTTGCTGCTCTTTTCCATATAGTATTTCTCCTAGCTGAACCCAAACATTAAATCTAGTCCTACTCATAAATAGCTCTCCGTCATAATCTGCTATTGCGGACCTAACAAATTCTTTAGTTTTCATGCTAGACCTAGTTACCAACCTGTAAACGCATCTTGGACATACATTCTCAAGTAGGAATTCTCTGTCTATTGGTCTATCACATACCGTACACTTAGATATAATCATTATTCACCGAATATTAGCTTTTGTAAAATCACGTAAATACCAGTTACGTTCATCATATTATATTTATGCATTTCTACGAAACAGTTTTTGCACACAAAATAAGACACTCCGCCAATTCGTTTTTTACACGGAACAGATAGCGGTTTGTCACATAATGGACACATTGCAACCATGCAACCATCACCTACTGTTTTTTATTTGTCAGCGTAGGCGGTTCCAGTCCAAACGTCTTGAACACATGAAGCACTTTGTTCCCACACGGATAGGAACCGACATAACTCCATACCGGATCTATAGCACCCATATCGTAAAAACACACAAAGTTTATGATCTGGAATGATTGGACAAACGTGTGAATCAAATACATGACAAACTTAGCAGGATTTCCTGCAATTTCGCATCGAGCAATCTGATACGGTGTGTGCATCGTCTGCTGCGTGTAGTAATATTTCACTTTGTTGAACGTAAATGTTTGCATGTCTTTAAGAGGAATTTCCAGCGTGCTTACCGTTCCAGCCATGTTTGCTTTCATGTTGGGCTGCTCCAGATGTAATTTAGTGCGCTTCATAGATATATTATACCACATCATAATTATTATGTCAAATGCTAATATTTACTTATTTTGTTTCTCCAAATAAAATTGCTGAAAGCTCGTCGTGTTCCAACGGATGCCCATAATGCTCTACAAAATCCTTTCTTTTTTCTATACCATCGCAAAAATACCGATGGCACTCCAAACACACGTACACCTTTTCGTGTTCCAAAAAATACATAAGCATGTGTCTAGGCGGTTTAAATTCGCACAACGCACACGCTCTGACGGATTCTTTAAACATTGTTAATACCTAGTATATCTTCTATAAGTTGTGCGCACGTGCGAAACACCTTGTCATACGTTCTATTGATTCGTTTTGAAAAACATGCACTGCAAACATGCACGGGAGACAAATACACTTTGTAATTGGAGTCCCACTGTGGCGTAGGCACCGTTACAATCGGCTTCTCACACAGCCAACATTTCTTGTTTAACGCCAAATTTTCTACTGATGACTTACGCATGGCTTTATATTAGCATAAATGCGGTCATTTGTCAAGCAGATGGTTGGACATGGACAACCATTTATCCATGCACGGCTCGCGCACCCATTTATCACCGTTCGTTTTATTTAAAAAGTACGTATTAATTTTATGCTTTCTGCATATATGGCAGCGTGTTTTGTCCGACATAAACCACCACGTACCGCCACATATATTGCAAACATTAGTTTGGTCTGTTCGATGTCCTTTAATATGACACGATCCAACAATTAAATAGTGCGTCATCCGAATAGTATCCTATTTAACTTCATGTATATGCGTTCATGTTTAAACAACTCACCTTGTTCAAACAGGGCGTGCGCGTCGTGTCGTAACCCGGCGGCACGACCTCCACCCGTAGGATATTCGGCCCTTTCGCGCCATCGGCATGAAGGCCGGACTCCTTGATAATTTCTTCATGCGAGTCGGTGAACCGACTCCAAAACACGGCATCTTTCGTAAGCACGAATGAAGCGGGTTGGCACATAATGCGTCCTCCTATCCGAACATCTCTCGAAACTTGGCCTCCTGCGCGGCGCGGGCGGCGTCGGCCGCGGCGTAGGCGTAGGCGGAGTAGGCGGCGGAGGCGGCGGAGTAGGCGGCGGAGTAGGCGGAGTAGGCGGCGTTGGCGGCGGCTTTTAACTCGTCCTGCGTCGCCTCGCCGAACGCATACCGCTCGGCGACCTCAATCGCCGTGCGGCTCCGCTCGTCGGTCAGCAGGTGCCACACCTGCCGGACGCACTGGCAGGCGAACAGCCGCGCCAGCTTGTCACGTTCGGCGGCCTGCTCGTCCGGAACCGCCCGGAGCGCCCACAGCGCATCG
>JAKQDR010000196.1 GCA_029573715.1 bacterium
CCAATCGCCTGATACCAATATAATGTGTATTGCCATGATTATTTGCACATTTTATGGCATAATATTTATATGCGGTATCATTTGTAAGGTTGATGGTATTCCAGATCACTCCATCGTAGCCTTCTGGATGCTTAACCATGGTCGAAACGTCGGTGGCGATGGTTGTCCAATTGGTATCATCAGCATAGGTGAGATTAGCAAAGGCAGCGGCATTGTTGCTACCCTGAATGATGAAATCCTTGACGCCAACATTGGTTTCATATCCGTCATGATGGCTATTGCAGTATCTGATTCTTTTTATGATACGGGCGCTGGTAAACTCTACATGGAACCTTTGGGAACCAATGTTACCATCTTCAGTTGTCCAGCTATTCAGATATCGCCCACCTGATAACGAAAGAGATGGGTCTACAGCTCTGAATCCTTCAAACTCTAGCCACCGGTTAGTGGTTTTAACATAGGTTTCATCGAATGCCTGTGGATATACTGCATAATATCCATAAACAGAATATTCTACAGTTTCTGAATCGTCTCCGGTTGGACTGTGATTATTGTCTCGGACATACACAGTAACAGTATGCGGACCTACGTCATCTTCATCCGTTACCCATTCCCAATAATTGGTTGATGAAAACTCTGTCTGAGGAACACCGTCTAAATAGAACCTATATTCTATAGGATCACTTTCAACATCCGTTGCACTCGCTGTAAATTTTATGGTCGCCCCTGAAGTTTGTGGGCTGGTTAGATCCGGGGTAAGACTGGTTAATACCGGTGGATAATTACCTGGTACCCCCGCACTCGGTACGAAATGTCTACGGATAAGCATTTTCAACTCTCCGATATGAACGTCAAGAATGCCGTAAGATCAGACGCATCACCAGTACCACCCTGGGTTGTGGTAACCTCGATAACATCACCGTTTTCAATCCTATAAGTCGCGGGGTTGATCCCCACAGATGTTGATTGAAGAACTACTCCAATCGCAATTCCATCTCCACCGTTGTCAGTAGAAACGGCACTCCCATTAATAGTCACGTTAATCTTGGGCTGCACGGTTGAATCAAGAACCTGAACAATGTTACCAATCCATACCAGATATGCAGGGCGGCCTCTCCAGACGCTATGAGATTTCTGGAAGGTTTTTATTAGCTCGTCCTCAGCAATTGCCGAAAACGCCCCAGGAATAACATAGTCAACTTGTCCAATCATCTCGGAAACGCC
>JAKQDR010000201.1 GCA_029573715.1 bacterium
GCTCCCCGGAGAGGATTCGAACCTCTAACCTTGATGTTAACAGCATCCTGCTCTACCGTTGAGCTACCAGGGATATGGATTTCAAGAGTTCCTTGCCAATACCACTCTTTAGATATTTTTCTCTTACTCTAGCCTCAATACGTGAATTTACGCTTTCTTGGTATATCAATTTCCACGGACGATATCCTTTTGTCGAAAAAACGTACCCAGAATTGTGTTCTGTAATTCTTCTTTGAATATGGGAAGTGAATCCCACATATATTCTGCCATCTATTTGACTCTTAAGTGCATACACGTAATACATATGCTCATATTAGCATTCTGCTCCCAGCCTGCCGCGAGGCAGGTACCGTTACCTCCCTGCGGGAGGTAAAAGCTACCAGGGATTGGTGTAATAACAAATCAATACTTTTAAAAGTGCTCCAAAGCCTGAGTGAATTATAAATGAGCGATGGTCTTTTCTCAATGCGCTACAATACCCCCATATGCGCACACTCTCCCATGTCAAGCGCCTTACATCATTACTACCATATATGCTCTCTGGGGTATATGTATTCCTCCTTCCTACTCAGCTTGCAAAACACTTCTGGCCTTCATGGAGCTACGTACAAGGTGTACGACTTGATTATCTCGCGCCTACCGTCTCATTATTAGACGTGTTTGGATGTGTTGTTCTGGCGTTCTTTTGGCGTGATTTTGTACATATAATTTCAAAGATAAGGCCATCTGTGTTCTACATCTTGGGGCTTCTCATTGCTCTAAATACCCTGTTTTCTTTAGTTCCCTTGTTATCACTTGTTGCGTGGGGCAAGGTTGTCTTACATGTACTGGTGATATACACGCTCTCTCGTTCGAAACACATGCTTTTTGATGCATTGGTGGTTGGGTTGGTTTGTGGCGCACTAATTCAGTTCATATTGGTCATTGGCCAATTGCACACACAGTCATCGCTTCAGGGAGTATGGTATTGGCTTGGAGAACGAAGGCTCGTGCTGTCGCTTCCTGATGTGGCGAAAGTCTTTGTGGGTGGACGCGAATACTTTCGCCCTTATGGCACATTCTCTCATCCCAATACAATGGCTGGATATTTTGCTCTGCTCTATTTCTTTCTGAATTGGTCACTGCCGTTTCTCACGCGGGAAAAGGTGCGATTGGCTGCCCTTTTTGGCATGATGATTTCACCGCTTATCATGCTCGCGTCGTTTTCAAAGATTGTCATATTCTCGTTTGTGGTGGGAGTTATGATTACGGTGTGGAGCGGGAAAGATTATGAAGGGTGCATGGTTTGCCGTGTCGCACGGACGCTTGTACTGGGATTGATCCTCGTTTTGTTTAGCATCCCCATGGGAGATCCGCTCAGCGCTGAAAAGCGCATGACTCTTTTTGGTAATGCCTTACACGTATTTGCAAACTATCCATGGTGGGGAACGGGTCTTGGCGCATATACCATAGCTCAATCTGCGATGACCGTTGCTCCGAAGCTCATGCCTCTGTATCAGCCGGTACACAACGTGGTCATGCTTGCGCTTGCGGAGGTTGGAATTGGAGGAATTATGTTGGGAGTGGTGTTTTTCCGACAGATATTTGCCATTTTTACCAAGCTCCAAACCGAAACATGGGCCATGCTTGCGGTATTTGGTATCACTGGTATGTTCGATCACTATTGGCTCACCCAACCACAAACACGCAATCTGCTACTTGTCGTATTGCTATTTGTGTGGAACACATTCTCTCACAAATTAACGCGTCACAACAACAATAGCTAGAGTATAATTGCACTAGTTTTGGACGCTTTGGGAGATCGTCTAACGGTAGTCGCCTCATCGGCGACTTGCCGGAGAGGCAGGGACAGCGAGGTTAGATTTGAATATGTATTACACATATGTCTTGATGAGCGTGAAAAACAATAGACTCTATGTTGGTAGTACAAACAACCTGAGGCGTCGCTTTGATGAACATAACAAAGGAATAGGAGGGAAATATACTCGAGATAATAGGCCGTATAAGCTGATATTCTATGAAGCTTTTCTGTCTGAAGAAGATAGTATAAGACAAGAGCTTTTTTATAAGTCAGGATACGGAAAAGAGGTTTTGAAAGGGAAGATTAAAGATAGCTTGGTTCTTTTATCGAGATCATTGTCCGGAACACAATAACATTCTTTGGGAGATCGTCTAACGGTAGGACAACAGACTCTGAATCTGTTTATCTTGGTTCGAATCCAAGTCTCCCAGCATTGATACATCTTAACGAGGAACGAGTCTAGATGTATCAATGCCCTCCGATAGTTGAGCGCGTGAGCCGCAGCAGGGATATGCTAAGGCGAACG
>JAKQDR010000213.1 GCA_029573715.1 bacterium
GGGTGAACATGGGTCATACAGCCTTCGTGTATATGAAGATGATGTCAAATCATTCAAGTTAACCGTCACCCGTTGGCATCGTGAATCGGTAGTCTATAAATCGGATAATCTAATGGATGTTCTGGCATACATCCAAAAGCATCATCATCGTGATGACTCCTGTTAACGTGACCTAGTTTGGTATTACTGGGATGAAAACACCAAAAATGGGAAGATGTTGGGTCCGGATTTTGTTCTAGAGGGTTAAAGGAGATTTAGTTATGAGTATCTATCGTAATCGCCTTAGTAACGTCAATAACAGGTTTCAAGGAAATTTTAAGCGCGTCCTCTGCGTTTGTTCTGCCGGGCTACTTCGTTCGCCGACTCTGGCAGAAATTCTTTCTCAACCGCCATACAATTTCAATACAAGAGCGGTTGGAATCGCTAAAGAGTTTGCCCTGATCCCCATTGATATGGCTCATGTTGCTTGGGCAGATGATATCGTCGTTTTCGATATTCAGCAGTTTGATGTTGTGAATGAACTGTTAGATTGCGCTGAGATGAATGGATTTGAAAGAGCAAATGTGCATATCTTTCCAGTGGAAGATGACTATTCATTCAGAGACCCTCAACTTGTTCAGGTTTTGAAAGAGCTAGCCACTCAGAAATTCTGCTAACTGTTTACTTTTTCACCAGACTTGATATAATAGTCACATCAATGTTAATTTAAGGAGAATCATTATGAATCACGTCACCCATGCCGCTGTTCTTGAGGTTGTTGGTCGGGCTGCTTATTTTGCTCTCGGTGTTGTAACTACTCTTGCTGCTGTTTTTAACGTTCTCTGAGGAATGAAAATGAAATTTCGTAATGCTCTCGTGGTATCGGCGCTGGCTGTTTCGCTGGCCGCATGTGGTTCAAAGGTTGAAGTTCCTGCCGCTCATGTCGCCAAGATCATGACTAAGGATGGTTACAAAGCCGACACCATTGCAACGTCCAAGTTTCGTCTGGATTGGTGCTGGGCTTACTG
>JAKQDR010000228.1 GCA_029573715.1 bacterium
TGCGTTAGTGGTGGTGGGGCGGGCTGGGAAAATGCCTGAGGGCAAGAAAAACCCGAAGCGAGGAAAATGCTTCTCGAAGCCGCAGAATCCCCACCATCCACTGCACGCTTTGTTAGGCGCAGTTTAATTGTGCAACACGTGATAATCAGGGATGCCGATTAATAATCAGCATGGAATATGGGTAATATAGCGGCTTCCGTTTCACACAAAATGCGCTCCGCTTGAATATAAAGTTCTTGGCGTTGTGCTGGGTCGGTGATTTTAGACGCACGGTCAATCAGTTTGTCGAACTCAGAATTTGAGAATCCGCCATAGTTATACTCTGCGCCATCATTGAAAATCGGCAGGAAATCATTGGGATCCCTAACATCAGAGAGAATTATCAAGCGGAATATTTCTGATGGGTCGGAAGCAATACGATCAAAGAAAGTTCCTCTATCGAGTGTTTCAATTGAAACCTGAACGCCCAAATTTTGCTCCCACATATCAACCATCGCTTCAGTAATTTTGACATGAAAGCCTGGCATATCTGAACCGCCCGCACTGCTTAATAATGTAACAGGCGGAAATTTGCTTGGGTCTGTGTAACCCGCTTGTTGCAATAATTCTTTGGCATGTGCAGAGTCGAAAGGTATACCAACTTCGTTATATAAATCTCTGCCCAATGCTACTGATGGCGTGAACGTCGTTGCAGGTGTTGGATTTCTTGCGCCGTACTTTATGGCAATATCTACAAGGGCTTCCCTGTCAGTTGCGGCGGCAAAGGCTTGACGCACTAATACGCTATTGAATGGCGGCTTTTCCAAGTTGAAGTAGAAATAGTAAACGCCAGGTCTGGCGGAATTATCAGATGGCAACCAGGGAATACTTTTATCAAATGAATCCAATGGTATTACAACTGACCCAGGCAAAGGCGTTGGCGACGGAATCAGCGTGGCGGTTGCAGTTGGTTCAGGTGTAAATGTGGGCGGAATAGGTGATGGCGTAAATGTTGATGGAACAGACGTTGGAGCAGGTGTTGAAGCAGGAGCGCACCCACTCAACAAAACCGTTAGTACAACAAACGCAAAGAGTACTGACCCAATAGATTTTTTCATGACCTTATCTCCTTTTGATTTGATTGCGCCAGATAGCGCCTAACGGCTTGCGTTACCTGCGCTGGGGCGGGGGCGGCGAAGCCGTCCAGCCAGAAAAATGACAAGGCGTAGAAAACTGCTTGAGATTGTCGCAGAATCCCCAGCGTCAGGTGCACGCTTTGTTGGGCGCGCTCACTGAACGCAAGACGCCTTAAATGAAAAATGCGATATCGCATGTTTACCGAGCGTTTCCCGTTGAATATCTTATCAGGTGTTTGTCGTCGAATTATTTGTTGTTGAATTCTTTGTCGTTGAATTCGACATTCCTCGGCGAATCATAACAATAAAAGCAAGCAATGCGAGATTGCAGTAATGAAAAATTGTCACTGAAAGGACGCATATGCCAAGACGCACTGCCACCCATCGAATCGCATCGGCAAGGCTGTCAATAGGGAGGCTTATAGCAATATTGAGTAACATCATGCTGAGACAAAGTAAATAAAAGCCGATATTTAGCAAGAAGTTAGTTGCTACTGCCATTTGAGTATTTCCGTCGAAGATATGATCTAGGAATACTTGTCCACTCTTGCGAAGTAAACGACCGAGAACGACAGTAAAAGTGGAAAACAAAACCAAGTATGAAATTAATGCTAAAGTGTCCAAGTTTTCTCCTAATCAGAATTCATAAATATAATTGTGGGTCTGAATGCTATCTTGTGCGGTTTTTTATGGAAACAATCAATACTTCTTTCTCTGCTTGAAGCGCCCAACGGTTTGCGTTACTTGCGGGTGGGCGGGCGTGGACAAAACTTTGAGAGCAGGATTCTGTTCGGGTGTAGAAAAAGCCCGAAAATGGCACAGAATCCCACCCGTCAAGTGCACGCTTTGTTGGGCAACGCCACGACTTTA
>JAKQDR010000243.1 GCA_029573715.1 bacterium
ATTGTCAATTTTTAATTACATAATTTACATATACTCATATGTCAAAAATAATTGGTATTGATTTAGGTACCACAAACTCATGTGTTGCAGTGATGGAGGGCGGATCGCCCAAAGTGATTCATTCAAAAGAGGGTCGCAATGTCATACCCTCAGTGGTTGATGTGGTGAAGCGCATTGTAGGAGATGTCGCAAAGCGACAAATGGTAATGAATCCCAAGCGCACCGTGTTTTCAGTCAAGCGGCTTATGGGGCATCGATTTAGCGATGCGACGGTGCAAAGTGATGTAAAATGGCTTCCTTACACTATAAAAGCTGGTCGAGAAGACATGGCAGTTATTGAAGTTGAGGGCAAGCAATACACTCCTCAAGAAATTTCTGCGATGATCTTGCAAAAGATTAAAACAGATGCTGAAGCATATATTGGCGCACCCGTCACCCGCGCAGTCATTACGGTGCCGGCCTACTTTGATGATGCACAGCGACAAGCAACCAAACAAGCGGGAGAGATTGCAGGACTCACCGTAGAGCGCATCATCAATGAGCCTACGGCAGCTGCTCTTGCGTATGGGCTTGATAAGAAAAAGAATGAAACAATCATTGTGTATGATTTGGGTGGAGGCACCTTTGATGTGACAGTGCTTGAGCTTGGTGATGGCGTGTTTCAGGTGAAGGCAACAGGCGGCGACACCCACCTGGGAGGTGACGACTTTGACAAAGTCATCATTCAACACTTGGTCGATGAATTCAAAGCGCAAAATCAAATCGATCTTACCGCTGATTCACAGGCCACTCAACGCCTCAAGGAAGCAGCAGAAAAGGCAAAAATTGAGCTGTCCTCAAGCATGGAAGCGCAGATTCAGCTTCCATTCATATCGGCAGGACCCAATGGGCCACTGCATATTGCAACGACACTGAGCCGTGCAAAGCTTGAATCCCTGGTTGAGGGGCTTATCGCAAAAAGCTTCGAGTCGGTGACCAAAGTGCTTCAGGATGCGGGCATTACCAAAGACAAGGTCAATGAAATTGTTTTGGTTGGTGGCATGACCCGCATGCCGAAAGTGGTTGAAGAGGTGAACAAATACTTTGGCAAAGAAGCACACCAGGGAGTCAATCCGGATGAGGTGGTGGCCATAGGTGCCGCCATTCAAGGAGGAGTGCTTTTGGGCGACACAAAAGATGTGGTGCTTTTAGATGTAACCCCACTTACCCTTGGCGTTGAGACACTTGGTGGCGTTATGACACCGCTTATCAACCGCAACACCACCATACCAACGAGTAAATCCGAGACATTCTCAACTGCAGCAGACAATCAGACATCGGTTGAGGTGCATGTGTTGCAGGGTGAGCGACCGATGGCTCGAGATAATAAATCACTTGGCCATTTCACACTTGACGGCATTCCACCCGCACCGCGCGGTGTGCCACAGGTTGAAGTCGCCTTTGATATTGATGCAAATGGTATCCTCACCGTGACTGCAAAAGAGAAAACCACGAGCAAAACAGCAAACATCAAAATCACCGGATCAACGGGCCTTTCAAAAGACGAGATAGAAAAGATGAAATCTGAAGCGGAGCAAAATGCGGCCGCAGATAAAGAAGCTCGCGAGAAGATAGAATCAAAAAACAGGGCAGACACTCTCATTTATCAGGCAGAGAAAGCCTTGAAAGAAGCAGGTGAAAAAGCTCCGGCTGAGGTTAAGACAGATGTTGAAGCCAAGATAAAGGCGCTTAAGGACATCTTGGAATCTGGCACAAAAGCAGATTTGGACGCAAAATCCAATGAGCTTCAGCAGGCAATTGCCAAGCTGGGATCAGCATCACCTCAAACAGGTGGAGAGGCACAGCCAGAAGCGGGGGCCGCTCAGCCTGATGCAGGAGCAAAACCTCCCCAAGGCGACGAGAAGAAAGTTGAAGAGGGCGAAGTGGTGGGATAAGCAAGGGAAAAGTTTGCTTATAAATGTGAGGGTTTTTCCGTGCCCTAGGTTTATTTCATTTCATATGGGAGGTATCATAGAAATTAATGACACTCTGCGTATTTCAAAAGCACAGGGGTTTCCTGCCGATCTTGAAATCAAAAAACATTTGGTAAAGCCAATTAGTTTTGATGTGGTCAAAGATAAAATATTTACTTTTAGAAACAAGTCAAGAATTCGGATCTATAAGATTCCTCCCGTTCGCAACTTTTTAGTAGAAGATATAAATGACAAATGGTTGTATTGGGGGTTGATACACATTCTCAATGTGCACCATGATTATGAAAATCAGACCACATCTGGGAATTTTCGGGTTATTTATCTCAATTCACCAGAAGAGATGAGGCAGGCGTATGCACTCATTGACAGAAATGCTAACAATGATTATTTTGCAAGTTGATATATGTCTGACTACTACTCCACCCTAGGAGTTTCAAACTCTGCATCGGCAGATGAGATAAAATCCGCATATAAGCGGAAGGTGGTGGAGTGGCATCCGGACCGAAACAAAAGTAAAGAAGCCCCGGAGATGATTAAGAAAATCAACAAAGCGTACGAGGTGCTCTCAGACCCGCAAAAGAAATCCATGTATGATCAGCTTGGACATGACAATTATGAAAAGCGTGGGCCAACATCTGCATCATCGGGCCAAGGTTGGCCGGGAGGAGCTTACCAATACTCGACCGGGGGCCCGGGTGGTTTTAATGTCGAGTTTGATTTCGGTGGCGCCGGGGTTGAGGATATATTTGAAACATTCTTTGGTGGTGCACGAGGCTACGGAGGAGGGCGTGCGCGCCCCAGACGCGGTGTGTATGAGATGACACTCACCTTTGATGAGGCGGTGCGCGGAGTGACGAAACAAACAGTGATAAGCGGAGCATCAAAAGATATCAAGATACCTGCGGGGGTGGATAATGGCATGCGGATACGTTTTAGTGATTTTGATGTGGTCGTCCATGTAAAGCCACATCCTCATTTCCGACGTGAAGGCCAGGATTTGTACTATCAAATGGATGTACCATTCACGACAGCAGCCTTAGGCGGTGTTGTTCGGGTGCCTCTTATTGAAGGTCATATTGATTTAAAAGTTCGCCCTGGAACTCAATCGGGAAGCGTGGTTCGACTCACCGGCAAAGGCATTCCTTACCCCAATCGCAATCAATGGGGAGATTTTTATGTGACGTATCAGGTGCACGTACCTCAGCGCATGAATGCAAAAGCGAAAAAACTACTTGAAGATTTGCGGAAAGAAATCGGATAGCTTTTGTATCACATGCACCACACGTATGCGCACACTCCCTCAAAACATAACGCACTACCGCACGTACCTTCGTATGATGCAAGCGATAGAAACATATTTGCACAACAACAATTTCTTAAAAGTGGATTTGCCCGTGATGCTTCCTGCGCTCATCCCGGAAAGTTATCTGGAAGTGTTTGAAACCGAGTATCGATACTTTGACACCCGGCGGAGTTTTTACTTGGCCCCCTCACCAGAGCTTCTCTTGAAAAGACTTCTTGTTGATGGAGTCGGGAATTGCTACTATCTGGGAAAAGCATTTAGAAATAGTGAGCCGGAGAGCTCTAAACACCGCGGGGAGTTTACCATGTTGGAAATGTATAAGGTTGGTGCGGACTATTTACAACTTGCCGACACAGTGCTTGAAATGCTTCAGGCGCTTCATGTGGCTACACGACCAAAACACACTTCCTCTCAGATGATGCGCACATATCAGGGCATCTCTTTTGATTTGTCCAAATGGGAGAAGCTCACGGTGGCTGAAGCATTTAAGCGGTATGCTCAAATAAGTGCTGAAGAACTTTTCGATGAAGAGCAGTTTATCGCATCAGTTCGTAAAAAGGGATATCAGACAGTCCGCACGGACAGCTCGGGTGAACATACCTACTCGTATGAAGATCTTTGGTCGCAAATATATGCAAATGAGATCGAGAAGAATCTTGGCACTGCGGGGCACCCCACACTTTTGTATGACTACCCCATCCAATTTGCAAGTCTTGCCAAGCCAAACGCAGACGGTACGACTGCCGCCCGGTTTGAAATGTATATTGCGGGTGTCGAGCTGGGAAATTGTTACGGAGAGTTGAGTGACTGGAAGTTGCAACATCATCGCTTGGTGAAAGAACAGCAAAAGCGAGAAGCGTCTGGTAAAATTGCCCATGTCCCCGACTGGGGTTTTATTGATGTCTTAAAGCGCGGACTTCCCGACTGTGCAGGAATTGCGATAGGGGTTGAGCGATTGGGCATGATTTTTGCAGATGTTGCATCTATTGCTGATATTCGCCTTATTGAAATCGATTAAAAAATTACTTTTCAAACTAAATATATGAAAACATACGCCGGCGGTTTAAAAAAGGGTGATTTTATCATTCATCAGGGGAGCATTAACCAAGTTATTAAAACCGAGTTTTATTCACCGGGCAAAGGATCGGCGCTTATGCATACGAAGCTCAAAAACGTGCAAACGGGTAAGACGGTTGACTATGCGTTTAAATCCAATGAAGATGTTGAAACGGTCGAAGTCAACAGTATTGAGATGCAATATATGTATAAGGATGCGGAATCTCTCTACTTTATGAATGCGCAAACATATGACCAAGTTGCCGTGCCGGTGGGTATGGCTGAAGGGTTTGTACAATATTTAAAAGAAGGGGATAAACTTTACGTGTTTATGCAAGAAGACAAGGCGCTTTCGGTTCGGGCACCGCTCACCGTCCGGCTTAAAATCACCCACACAGAAGATGCCGTGAAGGGTGACACTGTCTCTAACGCCCGCAAGCCTGCAACAACCGAAACCGGTGCCACAGTGATGGTACCTCTTTTTGTAAAAGCGGGGGAAGTCGTCACCATAAACCCTGAAACAGGCGAGTATGTGGGAAGATCTGCAGAGTAATCACCCCTTGTGAATTTTCTGGCTCAAATCTTTGCATGAGCGGATATTTTTGGGATGATACTGGTTGCTTAACCCAATACGCTTTGCTTCGGCAAGTACTTTCTCAAACCCCATCGTTTTTCGCACCTCACCAAGCAACCCAACCTCACCCACATACACAGATGATGGGGGGAGCGCCACTTCTTTGACGGATGATACTATGGCGGCAATCACGGCTAAATCTGCAGCGGGCGATTTTACATTCACCCCTCCTGCGATATTCACATACACATCGTATCCATCAAGATGAATGCCCATATGTTTTTTAATGACCGCCAAAAGAAGCAGCATGCGATTGTAGTCAATGCCATTAGAAACTCTGCGCGGTGAGGGGAATGTGGTTTTGGTGGCAAGGGCTTGAACCTCAAAAAACAACGGCCGCTTGCCCTCCATGATGCCTGCGGTGGCACGGCCGGGTACGGGTTGCTCATCTGACGTTGCTTGGGCAACAAACACAAGAGGATTGTCTACTTCAACCAGTCCCGCACTTTGCATTTCAAAAATACCTATCTCATCGGTTGAGCCGAAGCGGTTTTTGGTGGCGCGCAATATGCGAAAATGCGATACTTTTTCACCCTCAAACGTAAGCACCGTGTCGACCATATGCTCGACAATTTTAGGCCCCGCAATGTCGCCATCTTTGGTGACGTGCCCAATGAGGATCATGGCGATGTGCTTTTCTTTGGCAAGACGGACGAGTTGCAATACACACTCACGCAGTTGAGCAACCGAGCCGGGTGCTCCTTCTTGCGTTTTTGAGTACACCATTTGAATTGAATCGACGATGATAATGTCAGGTGGTATTTTCATTTGCTCTATCCCATCGGTAATACCTTCAATCTGAAGCGTATCGGAGAAGGTGCATCGAGTAAGTGATGTGCCGAGTCGGTCAGCTCGGTGTTTGATTTGGTTGGCCGATTCTTCTCCTGAAATGTAGAGTGAGTTAAGTGAGGGGATTGCTTGAAGCAGGAGGGTAGATTTGCCGATACCTGGCTCGCCTGTCAGAAGTACCACTTGGCCAGGAACAAAACCAAGGCCAAGCACCCGGTCAAACTCGCCAATGCCAGTGACCAGGCGACGCTGCGCACGCTCATCTTTGGGAATTTCGGCGAGGTTGGTGGTGGTGAAGGGGGCCGTTTTGTCGGTTTTGCGTTTGGATTTTTCTTC
>JAKQDR010000248.1 GCA_029573715.1 bacterium
ACGAGGGATGATCGAAATTGATGCCGGTATCAAGAATACCGACTAAAACGCCCTCCCCTTTTGTGCCAACCTCATCGGGAACGGCTGTGCCATCCCAGATTTCCGGCGCACCTAACCAGGCTGGGCCGGCATCGGTATCAACTTTGTGAATGGTATCCTTGAGGACCTTTTTGATGCCCGGCAAGCCGCGCAAAGCTTCCGCTTCCTCAGGGGTAAGGTTAACCGAAACGCCGTTGAGGATCACATCATAGACATACTTAACCTCAATATGTCGTCCGATTTCCTTTTCGGCTTGGCTGAGAATCGAACTTCGTTTTGCGGCTAAGCTGGCTAAGTAGTTCTGGCTCGCGATGGTGTTGACATCAGTTCCTTGTGCCCCACCGCTAACTTTTACCAATGAATCGCCCTCAAACAGGACAATATATCCGAGTGTGCCGTCTTTATTGACGACGTATTGTTCGAGGCTGGTTGCTTCCTCGGCTGTGAATTTATCAGGCGAGGTTGAGCCCGTCGGAACCAGATCGTTCCGGGAGGGCAGGCTGCCACGAGCTTCAACAGGTGTGGGCGCAATCGCCGCACTCACTGGAGAAACAACCATGGCAATAGCTATCATAATAGCTAAAGTCTTGACTGTTCTAGATTTCATAAGTTTGCCTCCAAATTTGTGAAAATGTGATGTGAACTGGATACGGTGCAAGAGGTATGGCTTGGCAGAGCCATTCCTTATGCTGGTGGGGGAAATTATTATGTTCTTCTATAATGAGCATCCTCCTGTTTCTTCATGAATTTTTAAACGAGATGCTGCTTGTTAAAGCGACAAAAGGGATTTTTTGTTGTGCTCGAAGTATACTCTATTTTAAGACGTTCTGCTTAGTTAACTTTTCTTTTCAATAATACGTTTATGCACCACAAGATTGTAGAAAAATATACAGTCTACAAGTTTGTTATATATATTCTAAGACCTAGCTATTAAGCTCTCTCAATATGAATCATTCGAGTGAGAAAT
>JAKQDR010000259.1 GCA_029573715.1 bacterium
GGCAACTCGTACCGGGAGGTTTCGCCGCATAACGGCTCTTCAGTTAACCTTTGAAAACGTAATGAACTGACCCCGCATAGGAGATTTTTCTCAGCGTCTTCAGGTTTACAAACCTGTAACCTCTGTGTTTCAGGTCGTATACCGGCAGCAGCCTGTACTTTGCAGGATCAAAGGCGAGCTTGCCGCCCTTGAGATGTTTTTTGACGCCCGTACGGCAATTCATAACGCGGACGGTGCCGTCTTTCTTAATGAACTCAGCCGTAAATATTTGGCCGGTTGAACTCAGAATTTTGATGAGGCCATTGACCTCGGGAATAGTTAATACGCTCATGACTTTGTATTTAATTGGTTAAGACGCCCACGGATGGGCGTTTCGTCGATTAACGACTCATCGGTTAACCTCAAATTTCGTCGCGATACATGTCAGGATCAGGCTCTTCATCGGGATCAGGAACCTTGCCCGTGCCGTCACACTCATCGCATATCGCGCGCCCGCAGTGTTCACCACAATCTGAGCAGACATCGGAGAACTTAATAGGGGCACCGCAACAATCGCTTTCATTGAAGCAGCCGACGCCGTTACAGGCTTCGCAGACCTTCATTTTGACCTCTGTTTCATGCCACGGGGCACGGGGGTCTTCATTTGCACCTAAAGGATAATTACTCATGACTTTTTGTTTTAATTGGTTACTACCGCCCGGACGCGCCGGGTGGTTTCGGGGATCAACCCCTCGTCAGGTAACCTAATGCATCTCAACGAAGATCATTTTTTTGTCAGCCCGGTGGCACATGCCACACTTGGAACAATTCTTCGGGCAAACCGCCGCGCTATAGCCGGCCCGGAGGGCCTGAGCCACATGCGCCTCAGCGTCTTTGACCGCATAGAACCCATTGTCGATTATGCAATTCGACCCGGAGACGATAAGGTTTTTAGCATTGTCAAAATCAAGATCATCACGGCAGGTAAACAGATGAGTAACAATACCAACTGATTTCAGGATTTTGGCAATAGCTTCAGCCTTATCAACGCAGGCCTGAGAGTGAAAATCACCGGATTCATTAAAGCGGAGAAAGTCGATCTTTGTTTTCTTTGAAGCAATAGCCGCAATAAATTCACAGGCAAACCGCTCAGGGGAGACCCTCAGCCAATATTCTTGCTGACGGCGCCTGAAGGGCAAAGCCTCAGGATAAAGCCGCTCTGCCTTTTTTGCATAGCACTTATCGGGTATCTTGCACATACCTAACCTTTCGGATGGGCACTCAAATGCCGGGGCCATGTTAAAAATTGCAACGTTTTTCGGCATTTTGCGGTTGCCGAAACGGATCAACTTAGATAACTCATTCATGACTTTGTGTTTGGTTTTGTGGCAAAATTGACCACTAACCCCCGGTACACGACCGGGCGTTTTCGAGGATTAACCTCTCTTCAGGTGGACTTTACATTGCGCCGTTGTCTGCAAAACTGTAATAATCACGGCCCGCAACGATAATGTGATCAAGGAGCTGAATGTCGAGTAACGCCCCGGCCTCTTTGATCTTTTGGGTGATACGAATGTCAGAATCTGAAGGGGATGTGTTGCCTGACGGGTGATTATGTGAAATAACCATGCCGCTCGCAAGCAACTCAATGGCCGTCTTCAGGATAAGCCTAACATCTGTTACCGTACCCGAGACGCCGCCCTGACTGATACGCTCAGACTTAATTACCCTGTTCGCACGATTGAGGAACATAACATGAAACTCTTCATGCGGCAGGTCTGAAAGCAGGGATGAGAAATACTCGAACACGGATGCACTGCTGCGTATCTGAATCGCATCAAGGGCTGAGAGGGCCTGCCGACGACGAGATGCCTCAAAAGCGGATGCAACAATTTGCGCCTCTCTTTTGGTCAGCCCGGCGGCAATTAATTCAGTGATACTCATCTTTGCAAGATCGCGGAGATCGAGATTTTTGAATTTCTCGGGGTCGTTGGTATCGGCCATAAGACTTAATACCTCACGATCTGACAGGGAGTCGAAACCCCTCTGCTCAAGTTTGTAAACTAACTCTTTGTTTTTCATGACTTTGTGTTTATTTGGTTACTACAGGACGTGCACGACGCCCCGTTTCGGCCATTAGGCCTCATCAGGTAACCTGATTAGTCAATGACGGCCATATAGACCTCATTGTCGAGTTTAAGGATCAGATACCGTGCCCGGTCAAACATCTGCTGAGCGCGCCCGGCAGGCACACCCCACTTTTTAAGTATGAAAGGAGCGCATGAATAATCGCCCAACTCATACACAAAATCGGTGAGGGTTGCCACCTCAGGGGTTGTAACTTTCGAGACACCTGAGAGAGGATTGACCACGGTGACGTTGTCGGCCCTCATTTTCGGCCTGATAATTGTGTCAAAGAATTTGACGTCTGCGGGAGTTACCCCTTTAATTTCTGCAATGTTCATGACTTTGTTTTTAATTGGTTAATAGCCCCCGGTGCACGACCGGGCGCTTTCGGGGATTGACCCTTCATCAGTTAACCTTGATAACAACATGAAGATGCGGCTCTGTGTTGCCCGGAGCGTCTGCCATTGTGTGCCCGTATCTGACAAAATACGTGGTGCGGTAACGAAACGCGGCCGCAATAGCCATGATCTCGTCAGCCCGGAACATACAGTTGGTACCGTGATCGGGTTCAACTACGATCAAATGAAGAGTCGCGGGGTCGCCGTTGCGATATTCGCATACAACGCCGTTCACGCCGTCTTCAATCATGCTACGGATTTGCTTGATCATCTTCAATTTTTCTGTTTGTGTTAATTTTTTCAATGTGCTCATGACTTTTGTTTTAATTGGTTACATTAATCTGAGGGAAACCACCCCCTCAGACACTCTGTATTTAGCCGACTTGAAACGGCCATAACATTGTTCAAAGTCATAAAGTCATGTTAACCATACTGACATTCGGATCGTCTTAATTCTTCACCTGCCCTGCGCGCCACGCTTCAGCTCATGGCTTACCGATACTATATGAACATGCTATTTAGTTGTAACTCAGCGAGTTACCGGCCACCATACAGACAAACGGTCTGTAAGGATTATGCCCCTTACCCTTTCGGCCATGCGCGCCTTTCGACTGCCGCCCGGGGTCACCCGGTCGACTTGCATCTAAATGTCAGAATTTCAAAGAATTGCCCTGTATTTTATCGGTTGCGGCCTTTACAACCCGCCGGGCCTTGTCTCTTTTGGCGCCCGGCCTGACCACTGCCGGCCCTGTTTAGGGGTCGCCCGGCTTGTGTGGTTGCCTGCATGATGCTGCCCGCCCTTGCCCGGTGTCGTCGGTCAGGTGCCCTGCCGGGTGCCTGCCTATCGTTACCTTAAGACTTTTTGCTAAGTCTCTATTTTTCAGCCAATTACTTTACCCGGTTATGCCTGCAGTCGCTGCAGTCGCGCCCGGTGGCGCCTTATAGCACCCTCACGGGTACACTAAGTAATTGAAAATCAACTGTTTAGCTTGATTTTTCGGGGGTCAGACTGTCAAAGAACGATAAACAAATATAGCTTAAAAATATCTATTTGCAAATTTTTTTGCAATTATTTTTCAACCGACTGAAAATCAGTCAGTTACAAGGGTCTGAAATGTTAAAAAATGTTAAAATATAGCCTTATGATATATGTATTATGTATAGCATATAGGGTTATTTGGCCGGGCGCCCTGTTTAGGCCTGTTTTAGGCCGTTTAAGGCCCTGAGGCGCCCCGGTGGCATGAAGACCCGGCCCCGGCACCCGGCGGTCACCTGAGGCAAAAAACCGGGTACCTGAGGCAGATTACAGGCCCCGTTACCCGTTTGCGTGCGGGTGCTCACCCCGGCGGCCCTTATTATGTCATACATATAAAAAGAGGGCACCCGGCCCGGGCACCCTCAAAGATGACAAATGTATGTTTGACTAATTTAACGGTCTGTTAAAATTATACGTTACTCCCAAGAGAATAACGGGCGCCCTCAGGCCAAAATTATACCCGGCGCCAAAAGATATCGACTCAAACGCGGTAACGCCCGCGACAACAGAGCTGCCGATCGGCTCTCCGTTAATGCGAGTGTCAAACAGGTACAATAGGTTAAACCCATAATCAGACCTGTATACTCCCTCGTGGTTTCTGAAATGAGCTATAGAAAACCCAACGCCGGCAGACGCCAATAGGCCTGAGCTCGTAAATGTCTTGGCCTCCTTATCCCACGCGAGCTGCACCGCGCTGACGGTAGCCGCCGGGCGAAAGGCCCATGACATCATCGACCCGTCGCTACGGAGGTGGGAGTCGGGTGCGGTTGGTACATAACTAAAAAAGCCCTGAGCACTCAGCCCCACAGGGATGAGTAGCATGAATAGAATGATCAGTTTTTTCATTGTTCGATTTTTATTTCACCTTGTTTTATAACGACCTTCCCCGTGGTTAGGGGTACGGTTAACGAATCGCCCTCGATCAGCCGGCCATTCCGGTAAAAGACGACAAGGTCTCCCTCATACACCCGGGCGCCCTGCTGCCAATAGCCATCTTGCCTAACGAGGTTCATGTCATAGCCCTCCTTCCAATAGTCACTCGCGGCTATACCCATGTCAAACTCTGTAGGGGTACCCCATTGGAGCCTGAAGGTGGGCACGAAATCAACAAGATTCCGAAAATAGGGGTTCATAACTGAGGAATGCAGGTCATACCCGCGCTCTCGCCACTGTGTCAGGGTCAGGCGCTGACCGTCAATAGCAAACATCGGCTCTCCTTCTTCGCACCAAAACACATTGTAGTCAGACTCAAAACCCTCAAGGCATTCGACATCCATAATGTTGATATTCGTGATGCGTCTTTTGGTGTAAAAAATATTGTTCTTGATCTTCACGCCCTTCGCGCTTCCCACAGGGTTATCGTTCTCGTAAACGTCGATCAGCCCGCGCCATGTACCAATACCGGGCCCTACATACAGGGAGTCCTCACTATAGAACGTGTTGTTGTATATTCTGACGCCGTTCATGCCTTTCACAACCACTCCGACTGCGGGAGGGCTGACGATAATGTTATATGCCACCACGCCGGCAGTATCTGTCAAGCCGTTGGACTTGCGTATGATACTCATCGGAACATGGTCAACATAGTTATACATGATCTTCACGTCAGCATTGTACCCGGTGAAAATACCGTGGGTTATTGTGTTTGAATCCTGACATCCGACCCATGTGAATTTATTACCAATGATCTCAGCGCCCCGAAGGTTGTTGGTGTATTGTGTGACTACCTCCTGTCCTGCTTCGAGCATGTAGCCATGCACATTACAGCCGGTAACCGAATTGTTTCGGAATATGAACTTTGCCGGGTTGCTTCGGGGCACCGTGACGCCGTACGACACGTCGCAGAGGGTATCCACATAAGTGCGACCCTCATAGAGTATCGTATCTTGCGCCACGGCCACGCCGAAAAGCAACAGAAAGAAGAAAGAGAGGACAGTCCTCATTTTGCTATGTACGAATCGTTATTGCTTAGAAACGTAAACGTACGCCCGCCGTACCCTGTAAGGGCATGGCCGGGAGAGGTCAGTATGTTAAGAACCTTAGTGTTGTATTGACTTGCCGGTCGCTTGTCTTCAGGTATCCCCGCCGCATCCCAATCAAAGTTGGCATCGAAGAAGGCCTCCTGCTCAGCAAGCATCTGATCAGCTTTGTCATACATGTTATTTATCTTCAGCCAATTATCGGTAAGTAAATCTCCTGTAGGCGTAATGACCGGCGGCGTTTCGTCTTTGGCCGTAACCATAAAGCTCACCTCAGAGAAATTCCCGAACACATCGGTCGCTCGTATCTTTACCTCGACCGACTGATTGGCCGCGTCAAGAACATACCCCGGCTCAGGAGTCTGCACCACGCTTGCTATAGCACAGTTGTCTGTCACGGTAACCTGAGGTATGTAATCAGGCAGAAGGGCCTGACAGTTTTCATCCACAATAATGTATTGTGGCGGAATCTGCGAAAGCAAACAGGTACAACTGCTCGCAAGCAGCATGACGGAGAAAAGAATAAGTGCTTTTTTCATAATATTATGAGTGTTGATTTGGTTGGCAGGATAGCCCGCAAAAGGTTCATAGCATCAGTGCTTTCGGCCACGTCGAGAATGCCATCGTCGTTCAGGTCGGAATAATACAACCCCGGCATGATGCAGCCAAGGGTGTCAACCTTTCGATCTTTCATTATCGCTCGCTCAAGCTTCTCCCGCTCTGCAGCGAAATTGCCTGAGTGAATGATGATACCCGATCTGCCGGGAACATTCTCTACGAGAAAGCAAATGCCGAATTTGCGGTGATGAATGCGGGTAAGAGGATACTCTCCCGGCGGTATGCAGCTAATGTTCTGATGGTTCTCGAGGTACGGCAGCTCCAAGGTTTTTACGCTGAGCAGCAGCCGGTCTTCGTCGAAAACAAACAGACCCCCAAAAGTTTCTTTGGTGTCATACCGCCGGGGAAGGATCACCCTCATCGGACTTACCGTTTAAAGAATATTCCGATGAGCTGAATGATACTGACAATGGCAGTCGATATCGCCCCGAATAGCGTTCCCACTATTGGGGTAGCATCGGCAGAGTCAGTGGGTGAAATGACCCCAAAAGAAGCCAAAATGGTGAAGAGAAGAGCCACGATCAAGGATGCGGTCTGAATCCATGTGTCTTTGTACTCCTTCAATGATCTTTTAAGTTGCATAATCTTGATTGTTAGTGAACACTATGTTATTGAAAAGGGTTTCATCTCCGTCGATTGTGGGTCGTTGGTCGAAATTTTTGTTAGGTAAATATAAACGTAATTTTTCAAACCACTTGATATATGTAAGGGAAATTTCAAAAGTATGCATCAGATAGAAGGTGAACGCCCCCTGCCAAACGTCGTTTATGCAGGCATCTGCGCTTGTCTGATATTCCTCACAACCACTGATAACAATCACCCCTTTCAGGCTCGCAACAGCAGGAGAAATGACCGGCTTGACCCTGATCTGCCTGATCTTATCAATGTTCTTAGGCGGCACAAATCTCGGAGTACATGCCACGCACCGGGTGGCCGTGCCGCTGAAGCAGCAGTCAAGCCCAACGAAGACATGAACCCCAACGGGAATGGTTTTCAGGAGGGCGTTGAACTCGTCGTCAGTGAATACGCCATCAGTGAGGTACAGGGCCTCATCATACCCGTCGATCTCATCCCCATTTTTATCTCTTACCTGAGTGCCATGGCCCGAGAAATGAAGGTAGATAACATCACCCGGCAGCGCATGAGCAAAAGCAAAGGCTATCTCCGCTTTTAGTCTCTTTCGGGTAACCGCATTATTGGTAATTTTGCGTATCTGAAACCCTAACGGCTCGAGCTTGCGCTGAATGTTTGCGAGATCATTGAGGCATCCGTTGAGCTCATGATCGGTGCCCGGGTAATTCGACCCGAACAACAGGGCAACTCTGCTGCTATACTCCCACGATATCGGTTTACTTTTAAAGCACATGGTACATTATTTTTACGGCCTCATGGAAAGATTCTACGAGTTCTTGGGTGTCAATCTTGAAATTGCGAATGTTATGAGTGTTCACAATGAACATCCCGAGCATAAAAAGAACGGCCCCTACGAGTATTGCCACAAATAACTTGGGGTGACGCACAAAAAACATAGCATCCTCAAGCTTGTCTTCAAGCTTATCAACACGCTCTGCGACTTTGTTTATGCTTTCAAAACTTGGGCATCCCGAGGGGCGAGTATCTACAACGTGATGCGCCCACTCAAGAGTCCCATCAACCCGCTCATTAAGTTCCTCTATCTCAGAGTCGTGCTTATTCACCCGCCCGTTAGTCCTCTCGACATGATCCTCTATCCTGCTGAGCTTAACGTCAACGGCCAAAAACTGAGCGTTAATTAGCGTTGGAATCGCCTTTATCTGATCCTCGACTCCCCTGAATTTCTGCTCAAGATATTTGTCCCTATAGGTCTCTCGTCTTCGTGTCTCTTCCCCCGACATGACTCAATTTATCAAATGTAATTCATCAATATACCCCACACGACCATGGGAACAATCGCCCCCATCCATGTAGCAGTAACGTCTGCGGCCTCAACCGTGCCACCATGCTTTTTATCGTACCATTCCTTCGCAAGCCCGGCCCCAAAAGCCGACAAGAACGCTAATCCAATAGCCCAATCAGACGCGGTTTTGTCAGTGCCGAGAATCAGCAATGTAACGGCGCATACAGCGGAGCTTATAATTACCCCGGCAATGAAATGCTTCATCAGGTCACTCATGGCTTATTCCTCCACCGACGCAACCTCTCCCGAGCCCCAATAGATATCGTACCCCGAAGCTTCACCTGCGGTGGCATTGATAGCCTTGATCAGCACGGGGCTCCACTCTTCCACGACGAACGGGAAATCACAAGGCTCTGATGCTCCTGCGAGAGTTACGCTCAGCACCTGCGACGTCTCACTGCTGCCGTCAGGCTTCAGGAATATAGAGAACGGCCTGTCATTCTCTAACGCAAAAGCAGACGTGAGAGAGGCGACCTTGCCTCCCGAGACGATCCTGCTCATCCTCATTTCTTCTGATACAAACATTGTCTTATATTTTAAAGTTTAAAATTCATTGTGTTATTTATTTGCTACTACTCATTATTTTTACTATCTTTGTCCTAATCCCATTATTGGGAGTTGGACATCCTTGAGGTGTTGCCCCGTCACTTTGGCGGGGTTTTCTTTTATTCCTATCTTCTTGGATATTTTCATTTAGTTATATTGAACGCTACTACACTAAATTTTCTTCCATCCTGCGGGGTAGGTTATTGGTGACCACGAGTTATTGTCAATCAAACTCTCATACACCGGATCGGTGATTGTCGGGAAGTGCACTTTTGCACCAAGACGGTAAGCATCATGCGCTCCCGTCGGTTGAACCCACACAGGTATCTCTTCTCCCATATCCTCTTTCCATAAAGCAGGGGTCTTGTCAGGTTCCCACCCGTTTAATGTCATGTGTGCCTGTAACACAATATAGGTCTTCCCGTTATAAGTTCTCTTCCACCCCTTTTCTACTTTTTCGCCTGTCATCCATGCTATCGTAGCAGAGGCATTGTCACGATAAAAACTGAACAGGGCAGGTGTCTGCTCGGGTGTGTAAATAGTCCTTTCATGTGATTGACGAACCATTACCGCACCACTGCCATAGGAGTATATTTCCCCCACTTTTAATGTGCCGGATGACGGCAATGGCGGAAAGATTGTTGACGAAACTTTTGTCGGGTAATCCTTTTTTATGTCAATAGCCAGTGTGCCATTTATCTCAATATTGTCAACCACCAACTGATCCTGCACCGGGTCGGTTGTCATGCGGGTAAACGCCTCAATCGCTCCCGTGATGTCATCTGTATCTTTTACAATGGTAAAATCAGCCTCATAACGTTTGCCTTCTTCTCCAGCAGGCTGAACGCCATTGTCTTTGTGGTTGACATAGATGACCGTCTCTCCGTCTTTCCACCTTGCGGTTTTTGGGAATTGTATGTTACTGTTTGTTTTCATCATTTATATATTAAATTACGCACCCAATTCAAAGCGAAGCCGAGACCCGAAATCCGCATACGCCTCCGACGGGGCGATACCCGAAGCCGAGCAGACGAACCCGCCATTCGCACCATACTTCGCACCGCCGCCGACAACGAGCATCCTTAAGCTCGTACCACTTGCAGGTATAGATGTGTAGAAGTAGTCACAATAGTAAGTACCCGTCCCGGATCCCGAGATCCCGGCCTCAGATGGAACAAACTCAGCACCGGCACCGGCAAGGGCTTTATTCATGTAGCCGTTGGCTCGATGCATCAGTCCGCGGTTGGTATAGCCAGTGTAATTGGCATCATTCCAGGAGGCGGGGTTATCTGCCACCCACACCTGGGATTCTCCTCCGGAGTCAGCTGCCTGGAT
>JAKQDR010000281.1 GCA_029573715.1 bacterium
TCCCGAGCGCGGAGCGGGGCTCCTTGGCGACAAGGCTGTATCAGTGCTCTTCGATAATTCCAAGATTAGGCGATTCGTCCCTGAATTCAAGCCGCATATTACTTTTAGAGAGGGCATTCGGCACTCGCTTGCTTGGTTCGATGCCCACCCAGAATTGAAAATTCCTGATCCCATAATGAACAAGGAGATGGACACAATTTTGGGATATTGGAATAAAGGGCTCTCGGTGCTAAAGATGTAAAAACTCCAAACTGATCTGATTTCTGGGACTCTCACGGTCATCGAGCATGTAAGAGTATATTTATCGATTTGCCAAGAGTCCATCGCGTAGAAAATCTCTGAGCCTAATATGATGAATCCCCTGCCAATCGTGGACGATAGGATCCATCGAAATTACAAAGCGAGGCCAGCCGCCTTCAATCTCTGCAAGCGCTCCAAACTCTCTTTGTTTAGTTGCTTTGTCTGGCATGAGATACGTAGCCTGAATATAGCAGCGCCCTTGTCCCTTTTCGGCAATAAAATCGACCTCGCGCTCGCCTATTCGACCCGTTGAGACTTTCCAGCCATCCGCAAGGAGCCTTATAAATACAGCATTTTCAATGATCTTGCTGATATCTGAGCTTGTGCTGTTATGGACGACTGATCGCAATCCTAGATCTTGAAAATAATACTTAGCGATTCCTTCAAGTACCTTTTTGCCGCCCACATTTTCAATAGGGCATCGCAGGAGCGCAAACGATCGAGTAAGATATCCCAAGTAATCGAGCACCGATTGTGGCGACGCATCAATCCGTATACTTCTTAGGTAATTGGCAATATTCCTCGCCGAGGTGGGGTTTCCAATATTGTCTGCAATAAATTCAAGAATCCTTTCTAGGAGCGACGGACTTCTTATACCATAACGGTCAACCACATCTTTCAATACTACAGAATCGAGCACTGCGCTCAAATATTCGCGAAACACGACATCGTCATACGGCAGATTTGCAAGAAATGGCAAGCCACCACAGTACAAAAATTTATTGAGTGCCTGATCATTGTCTTCAAGACGATGAAAAGTCAAAAACTCATCATAGGTAAGGGAGAACACCTCGATGCGGATAGCCCTTCCTGCAAACAATGTTGCAATATCGCTTGAAAGCAGATCAGCATTCGATCCAGAAATATACACATCAAAACGATCATCCGCAGCAAATCCGCGTACAGCAATTTCAAAATTCTTCAATTGCTGTACCTCATCAAGAAGAAGCGCGATCGAAACTTGTCGGCCAATTTGAGCATCATAGGGGATCCTCGACATGACTTCTCGGACAAGGTCTTCACCTGTTCTGAGATGCCGCCATTCGAGTTGTTCCAAATCGATATGCAGTATGAACCAATCAGGATGCTCATTGCGAAGATATTCTGCAAGCTGAAGAAGGATATAACTTTTCCCTACACGCCGCTGACCAATGATCGCCTTGATAAGTTTTGTACCGATGTAAGGGCGAATTCTGTCAATATACCTTGGGCGAGGAATGATGTTCATTAGGGTGCGCCTCCAGTGTCCATTATGATGGACAAAACCATAATTTGCAAGCTATTGTCCATTATGATGGACAAAAATCATTCGACGGAATTTATTGGATTTTCGGGATTTCCATGATAGATAGCGGATATTTTGCTTGCCTATGTTTACAGCTCGCTCATCTTGTGAAATAGT
>JAKQDR010000286.1 GCA_029573715.1 bacterium
GGGGTGTTCTCGGGCATCACGCGCCGGCCGTGGATATATTCGCTGATTAACCGGGGCGGCGGCGATGAGGGGAGTTCGGCGTTGAGGGCGTCCATGAAATCAAGATCGTCGTCCAGGTATAGGCGCTGCCTGGTTTTTTGCCGCAAAAATACAGGCCACTGAATTTTAGACGGCCGCTTAAATGACTCAATCAGATGGAGTATTATTATTATGTCAATCGCGGGCAATGAATTTATGTTTTCAAGCTCAGACTTTAGCTCGTCGATGGTGCGGCTTGCATAACGATTATAAATTTCGACATATTGCCCGAGCCGCGAATCCTCTTGTTTAAGAATTGCGTCTGGCTTTTTATCGATAATCGCGCGCACGATATGCGTAGCGCGCGCGGCGGATTGGGCGTCGCCAGATTTGATTATTGACTGAAGGATAGGAAGTGGTTTAGTCAGCATTGATGTGTTTATATTTAACAAATGTTTCAAGATATTGAACCGGGGGCGCATCTATTTCATTAAATAATCTAAATGGAAATCCATTGTATTTTCGTAGTTGCGCTATTTGCTGTGACGACTTAAGCGCATCTATTTTTTTGTTTTTTAGCACATTTTGAATATAACGCCTGTCTTGTAATTGGCATCTATTTATCATAACACGCTTTGCCAAAGTGAAGGATGAATTTATTTGTGGCAATATGAAACATTCAACATCAACACCTTTATAAACTTGTCGCCCCCTCTCCTCGAAATAATCTCGCCAGATGATATCAACATTTGGCCGTAATAACTCCATAGGGGTAAACGGTTCAGGGCTAAAGGGGGTAAACATCATCATAATAAAGACACGGTTGCCTGCGCCGCCTTTACGAAGGTCACACTCCTTGAATATGCTTTTAATTTTATAAAGGTCGTCGCCGATTGAAGTCTTTGTCTCCCACGGATACCCAACGATGTTATATATTTTAAGATTAACCGCGGCCTCTCTATGGAAATCATACCATGATCTTATTTTGATTCGTATATCGTCATCGCTAATTTTTTTATTCACCTTGAATCTTGTACTTTCTGAAAGTCCATCCCATGCGGTGAGGTATCGGCCTGAATTTTCAACATTCAATCCCCTCCAGTCGTCCTCGGGAAATGGGGCATTGACAGGATCGTAATTTCCGGTTCCGATATATTTACGGGTCCAAGAGTAGTGGCAAAAGTAACATTTATTGCGACAACCGACCATTGACTCGAAAGGCAGTAATGCATCGGGCTGACGAATTATGTATTTCCCTTCAAGGCCAACATCTCTGTCTTTTCGCCACACGTTTGGAAATTCAACACCCGCAATTATATCGTTAATTTGCTCTTCTGCCCGACCAAAGACCGCAATATCAATATAGTCGTAAATTGACGCGATGTTAATACATCCAAAACCGCCCACGATTATTTTACACCTTCCCTTGTCGGGTTTATATGTTTCAAATGCATAAATTAGGTTTTCGATGTCCATGACCGACGTGAGTGAACATAAAACAAAGTCACACTCTTTTATTTGTGATATATTTATAACTTCATACGGGTGTTCAAGTTCTGAAAGTATATATTTAAATCCATGATAGGGTAGCTTGTCGAAACTATTATCACGAGTTCCCCTGTTGATCTTGTCGTAAAATAATAAAACACCTATCTTCATGATTGCCTCAATATTTCATAGCCACATTTTGGGCATTTAATTTTTTTCTGTGACTTTTCAGCTTCACCATCATCATAATCATCAAAATCAATATCTTTAAGGCTCGGTTTTATTTCACTCCCCGCCAACCTCAGCGTGTCTGCCACGCCGTCGTCAAGATCGCGCATCCATTCGCTCAACTCTTGGATTTCAAACTCTCCGTATTGTGATGTTATGCCAAGCAATTTATCGCGCGCATCCTTCTCATTGTCGGCGTCGATGTAGGCTACCGGGAGGAGTGGCAACTCATATCCGTCTTCACGGAGAGATAACAACGCCTTGAGTCGCTGATGTCCGTCGAGTATCCGGCACCAGTCGCCCACACGCCACACGAAAAACGGAACGTTCATGCCGTATTTTATAATGCGCTTTTTCAGTTTTTCGAGATTGGCTTTTGTTATTTTTTTTAGCCCGCCCTGAAACTCTTCGAGCACGTCAATCGGTAACGTGTCCGCGGCCCGGCATGTAACTGTTATTTTTTTACTCATCGAGCGTCTCCCGCATTATTTTCAACGCCTTATTTATTTCCCGTTTCACGGCCTCGAGCACCTTGTATGATTCGCCGTCGATGATTTTGTCCGCCGCGGTAATCGTCTCCGGTCGATTGCCGATGAACACCTCTACCGATTTCCCCACCATATCGGCGGTGATCGTGCGCTTCTCGCTCATAATCGAGAGCAGGTCGGGGATGATTTTCGTTTTGAGTGTGAGAAATTGCGTCGTGTGTATTTCGTAGATGTGCCCGAACACGGCTTTTATCAGCGTGCGAGATACGAGAGA
>JAKQDR010000156.1 GCA_029573715.1 bacterium
TTCAAGGGTATTTCAAAGCGAGCATTCACGCGCAGTTTCATGCTAAATGATACTGTTGTGGTGAACGGTTCCGAATTCACTAATGGTCTTCTTTCAATTTTTCTGGAGCGACTTGTGCCTGAAGATAAAAAGCCACGCAAGATCGAAATTGGTGAAAAAACTAGCCAACGACAGCTTCTAACCGAAGACTAATTTTAATAATGGAGATTTGTAATGCAAAATGATGTGATTTGTATCAAGATGATTGGCGGAGATGATCTAATCGGTAAAGTTCTAAATGAAACCACCGAAGCTATTGAGATGGAACATCCAGCGGCTATTGTGATTCAACGAGATCAAAGCGGCAAGATGGGAGTTGGTTTAGCACCCTGGGCCCCATTTGCCGAAAGCGGTCGAGTCACTCTTTTCAAGAATGCCATTGCCGCCCGGTGCAATATTGATAGCGCACTTGAAAATGAATGGTCTCGTCTATTTGGCTCGGGGATCCAGATTGCATCGGCTGCAACTCTAGCCGGTCTATCCTAATCAATTGATTTAGCATGACCCGAGGGGATGATATTATAGTATCATCCCCTTTTCATTTTGAGAGGTACTAGTGACTTATTTCTACACATCAGTTCTCCGTCGCGGCAACAACATTCTGATGCGCGGCTATGAAGATGGTCGCCGGATCAAGAAAAAGATAAAGTTTAAACCAACGCTATATGTAAAAGCAAAACAAGGCTCTAAGTCAGAGTATCATGCATTGGATGGCACTCAGGTTGACCCAATCACATTTGATGATATGGCATCAGCCAAGCAGTTCGTAGAGATGTATAGTGACGTACAGAATTTTACCGTTTATGGTCATACTAACTACATCATGCAGTACATCGCTGATGAATTCCCTGGAGTGATTAAGTTTGACCGAAGCAAAGTTCGAGTTCATACTTTTGACTGTGAAATTTTTTCCGGGGATTCCGGGGGTGGCTTTCCCAAGCCTGAAGAGGCCAAACACCCAGTGACAGCAATCAGTCTTCACGATAGTATCTCTGATATCTACTATGTCTGGACTCTGAGCGACTACGATCCGAAGCTATCTGAACACAAGGGTATCAATATTCAACATGTTAAATTTGACACCGAAATTGGTCTGCTGAAACAGCTAATTTCATTCTGGTCAAATGAATTCACGTGTCCGGATATTCTCACCGGATGGAACATCCGCACTTTTGACATTCCATATCTCGTCAATCGAATTAATCGGCTGCTAGGAGAAGATTATGTCAATAAAATCTCTCCCTGGGGACATGTTGAGCAAAAACAAGTTAATATGCTGAAGGGTGTTGTACAGGTGTATGACATCAGCGGTATTGCTCAGCTTGACTATTTGGATATCTTCAAGAAGTTTGGTATGAAATTCGGTCCACAGGAAAACTATCGGCTAAACACAATCGCCGTTGCGGTTCTCGGTGAAGAAAAAATGTCATATGATGAATATGGTACTCTGACAAATCTCTACCGAGAAAATCCTCAGCTTTATAATGACTACTGTCTAAAAGATACCATTCTTGTTAAGCGAATGGAAGATAAGATTGCTCTAATCACACTAGCTTTAACTATGGCTTATAAAGCCGGTGTAAACTATAATGATACACTTGGAACCACTGCAATCTGGGATCAACTGATTCATCGACAGTTGAAGCAAGAAAAGGTTGTTATTCCACCTGGCAAGAATTATCCAAAGCAGGAATTCGAGGGAGCTTATGTAAAAGAAACAATCGTTGGCCGACACGACTGGCTATTAACATTTGACGTTAACAG
>JAKQDR010000003.1 GCA_029573715.1 bacterium
CGAAGCAAGGGGGTGTCAAGCGCCTCATCAAGAATCGATGCATTTATGGTGTTTCGTGTTATTGCAATTCCCATCTCATGCGCTTTTGAAAGTAAGCTCTGACAGCGGACGTTGGTATACAAAAGATATGGCCCTGAGTTACCCTCAAACGAAAGTGACTCTTCAAAATTAAACGTCACATCCTTGCCGACATTTGATCGTAAAAATGAGTACTTTATGGCGGCGACTGCCAACCTCTCAACTGTCTGTTTAAGCTCTTCTCCGGCTAGTTTTCCGTTTTCACGCATACGCTTCAAGAGTCTGTCGCGCACATCGTTGAGCAAATCTTCACCGCTTATTATTTTGCCGGTACGTGAGGACATTTTGCCTTCGGGGAGTTTGACGACCCCATGTGCGATATGCACGGTGCGTCGGGCCACTTCAGGCGCCACAAAACTCATGGCTTTAAGCACCACCTTGAAATACTCTTCGATTTCATTAGCGGTTATGATGAGTGATGTGTCAAATGGATGATCTGCGAATTTTGTGGGATTCAGGCCAATTTCTTTTGCTTCGTAGGTGGGGAGTCCGAAAGAGTTAATAAACACACGCGTATGCAGTCCATATTTTTCACCTTTAAACACAATTGCGCCGTCACTTTTTTCAAAAACTCCGTCTGTCAGGTGCTTGTGTACGAGTGCGTGGCCGAGCTCACCAATGAAGCTTTCAAAGTAGTATCCGTCGTCTACAAATTTGGTGCCAAGGCGCTTATAGATAGTTTCAAAGTAATCAAGTGTCCATTGTCTGCCCTTCTCATAATATTCTTGCACCAATTTTTGAGGAAATACCTGTTGAGCGATGAGTGATTCATAGTGTACTTGGGGTTCAAATGCTGGTCGCTCTCTTTTCCACATTGCTTGCGCTGCCATAAAAACCTGCGCATTGAGTACTTTTATCTCCTCTTTTGCTTTTGCATCTTCTTTGTATGCGGTGGCACCTTTGGCATAGCATTGGCCAAGCCACTTCACACGCTGCGGAAGTGGTAGTTCTTCAACATCTTTTAATGACAGGGACATTTCACTTGGTGCGTTTTCCTTCGAACTTTGCACTGCTTGTAGCATCCCCCACACACTGCATGCTACATGGATGCCCACATCGCCTTGATAGTTTACTCGGCGCACGTTAACCCCAGCCGTCTCCAGAAGTCGTGCCAAAGACTCTCCAACGGTGTTTGAGTATAGGTGCCCAATGTGAAATTCCTTAAACGGATTGGGATCGGTGTATTCGAGCGTAAACGATTTGCCCGTGAGATCCGGCACAACAATGTGCACATCGTTTTCGTAAACGGAGCGCAGATGCGCCGATGGTTTCATAAAAAAATTGAGAAATCCCGGTTTGACGACATCGATACGCTCAATAATTTCATGAGGTGGCATCGCCTGAGCGATGCGATGCGCCAGATCAAGCGGGTTACTTCGATTGGTTTTGGCAAGTGCAAGTGCGACGTTTGAGGTGTAATCGCCAAAATTGCTGTCGGTGGGCAGTTCAACAGAAACAATGGGAGCTTCGATTGAGAGGCTCTGCAGGGCTTGCTGTATGAGTGTCTGAATGGTGTGAGTGAACATAAGCTGACGCATTATACCGAAAAATAAAAAATCGCAGGGTCGAACTTTCCTTTGTGCTGATGTTACAATAGATACCCATGAGACACAAGTTATTGTATATGTTGCTTTTGATGGGCGTTGCGGCGCTTGGCATTGTGGTGAAGGTCTATGTGTTTGATGCGCAAGCCGCTCAACTGGGACTTTTGCGGGTCAACTCCTCGCCGGAAGCGACGGTATTTATTGATTCAAAAGCGATTGATAGAACACCGCTC
>JAKQDR010000007.1 GCA_029573715.1 bacterium
GGGTTTAGATGGGAAAAAACAGAATCGGGCAGTCCCAAAATTGACATTGACGACCGCGGACGCGTTACAAACGACCCCGTATGGTACGAATGCCAAAACGAAGAATGCAAACACAAAATAGTCAATGGCGACAAATACAAACTACTACTTGACTACAAATCCGGTGGAACCGCAGAATGGGTACCCACAAAAAAACCGGAACGCCCCGGAATACGCTCATACCAGCTAAACGCATTTTATGGTTTTCGCTCATGGTTAGATATTGTCCTACAGTACGAACGGGTTAAAGATGATCCCATGTTGTACCCCGATTTTGTCAATGACGTACTTGCCGAATGTTCCGAAGCCCGCGTCGCAACACCGGAACCAAATGTCCTAATGTCAAGGCGTGAGGAGTGGTCAACAGCCGATACAACAATACCCGGCGGCGTTGCGTTTATTGTCATAACGTGCGACGTGCAAGGCGACAGACTGGAAGCGTCTCTAGTCGGGTTTGGTCAAAACGTCCAGTCATGGGTGCTAAACTATTGGACATTACCAGGTGATACTGCCGACCCGTCAAATATCTGTTGGGAAAACCTGGCGTCAAAAATCGAGGCTGAATATATGCGCGAGGATGGCACAATATTACGCCCTGTCGTTTCGTTTGTCGATGCAGGGTTTAGGCCCGACGCCGTGCGCGCCTTTTGTTCGCAGTACTCGTATACTCCCGGCGTAATTGATGGCGTATACCCGGTGTTCGGCCGTGATGATTATGTAGCAAAGGGCCGCAACTATAAAATCATGCCAACAGATAACGGCACGCCAGAGGTGTTAATAAACGACCAACACTTCAAACGATTGGTGTACGCATATATCGAACGGGAAAACGAGTACAAACGCGGGTATATCCATTTTCCAAAAGATTTTGGCGAGGAATACTTCAAAGGCTTGACCGCCGAAGACATGATTGAGACAACAACACCGACCGGAAAAACCGTATATAAAATTATGAATACAAAAAAAAGGCGTAATGAGCCGCTTGACCTGCAAAAAATGGCATACGCTGTTTTATATTTTATGTGCGGGGAGTATTATGGCGCAATAAATAAAAGACGGCGCGCAAGTAAAAAAACAGAAGTGCCGCCTGACTTGGACGAGTTTATAAAAATCATGATGCCGGAGGGG
>JAKQDR010000025.1 GCA_029573715.1 bacterium
CATGTCGGGATTCCCAAGTTTGATCCCCAAAATGCGCTCCATCTGAAATTAGCTGAAATATCTAAGCAATGCCATCAATTAAAACTTGAAGGCAAAGACGAGGAAATCAAGAAATTAGAAAAGGAAAATGATGCCTTGGTAGAGGAGTTATTTGGTATCAGCCACGAGTAAATTTCATTGCATCAACCAAATTACTCTGACCTTCTAAAATCCTAAGCTATAATTAATTCATAAGGAGGGCAGCAATGTCTCTTAAGCCTCCAAAATACGTTGATACCGTGCGGCGCTTCATCTACTGGCAATATGCTCAGCTGATTGCCAAGGCGGCTGGTTTTGAAAATAACTGGGGATTTGTGGTTTCCCGCTATAAAAAGCTCGTGTCCGGTGAGATGAATTGGTCCTCTTCCATTCGCGATTATGAAAAGGAATTAGAGAAAGGCAGGGTCTGTGTGTATTGTGGAGCGACCGAAGGGTTGAGCACTGACCATATTATCCCTATTTCCCGAGCAGGGGTCGACCCGCGTATTGTGGCACTGCTCAACTCTGCGGATAACTGTGTTTGTGCCTGTAAAAAGTGTAACTCATCAAAGGGAGACCGGGACATCTTTGAATGGTATGGCTCAGAGCGGCTGGACGACATCCCGCAACTTGCCCTTTCTAAGTTTTTGAAGCTGTCGTATCGCGTGCATGAAATGCAGGGCACATTAGACCTGAGGGATCCGAACATGGATGGCGCACTTGATATTTATGACCTTGGGGTCGTAATTACACATCTGATTTCAAAAATGTCCGCGAAAGCCCAAAAAGGAAAAGAGCCGCCACAGCCGCCGAAACCTAAAGAATAATCGGTATACTTATTGGTAAATCAGATTTAGCCTTTTTAGTGATCCTATTTCACATCTTAGGAACTGTTCTAAATCTAAAAAATCTTGCCATTTTGCCCTTGCATTCTGCAAGGGAGGTGTGGTATATTTGCAAGGTTGCCCCCCAAGGCAATATAAGTAAGTAGGCAGTTTAAGAATGTGACCCGCGTGGGCAGCAAAGCTACACAGGGCATATTAACTGAATTGCGCGGAGATGATGCAGCCAGCCCATGCTGACAGTCTCGCCAAGATTAACTAACAGGAGAATAGTATGTTTAAAGGGCT
>JAKQDR010000043.1 GCA_029573715.1 bacterium
TTCCCGCCTTCGGGATAGTGAATTACTTTTACTGTTTTCATTGCCTTTCTGTTTTTACTGTTAATACTAATTCTGTTTCTATTGCTGCTGCTATTCTTTAATAACCCTCTTTCTTATTTAAGTCTGACAGCGACTACACTATAATAGTTGCCAATCTTGTTTTAACCTCTGCCGTGCCGTCACCACTGACATACTGATAAGCCTAGTAGATCGCACCCACGAAGAAGGGCATCAGGAAGGCTATGGCAGCATACCAGTCAGGCAGATACTTACCAAATAGGGCTATGCCCAGCAGTACCATCACCGTGCCTATCGCTGCCCCTGCTAAAAAGTGTTTGCCTAAGTCGTTCATGTCGTTTATTCGCTACTACACTAATGCCTCTATTGCATCATTTATAAGTGATGCCACAACAGCATATCCTGCATCTACTAGGTGAATTTTATCTGTATAGAAATACGTTGTATCATTAAAATCATCCAACCTTGTATCCGCTGCCACATCAACAAGTGCATCGGCAAACGTTGCCCAGTTTGCTCTTATAGATGTATTCACAGACTGTCTATAAGTTTCTTCGCCAGCAGTACAGTCAGTTCTTGGTAAAATCGTTAAGACTATAACTTTAAATCCTGTCGTCTGCCTACCGCTACAATAAGATGCAATATCGTTGTAGACATCAGTGTCGCTTCTTCCAAATACTGCTAAGTCATTTGATCCACCCCAACATACAACAACACTTTTGGTTACTCCTGTTGACATATAAAGTGGGTCAACAACAGTAGGTGCATTTGTAAGCATAGTATTAATACGCTGACCGCCTACGCCTAAATTGAGTACGCTTATTGACGGATTAATTGTTCGTAATTGATTTGGATAAGAATGATACCAATCGCTTGCATAAGAACCGTAGGTTATGCTATCCCCATCACATATTACCGAGTTATATGCGTCATTAGTGTTAGTTACGCCCCTTGCCCTGAGTTTCGCAGCAAGGCTTCTGTAAGCACTTAACTGCTCCGCATCACTTAATGCCTTATTGTAAAATGCGGTTACTCCATTTATACCCTTAAATCCTATCCTGCTTAATTCTGCTGAATTTATTTTTATATTGTATGCAGATGCCGATTGTGATACTCTTATTCCATTTCTATATACCGTGATAACGGGGTGATCAATTACAAATGATATTATTTCCCAATCAGTTATTGGCGATTGCACATAATTTAAATATGTTGTATAGTTTGCACCATGATAAAATCTCTTTAATCCGGGTGCGGTATTAAAAAAGTAATTCATAAAGTTACCAGAGCCAGTATTTACAAGCAGTTGCCCCATTGTATCAGTTTTATTGGTTTGCTTATAACCAACAATGATCGTATGCGCTGCCACATCTCCCGATAGTGCAGGAAGATCAATCTTCTCTGTTCCCGTTGATACAGTACCTAATGCCGTAAAACTCGGTGGTGCGGTTGCATATAATGTACCGTGTTTTGCATTGCCGCTTAAATCATATAATTTGGTTGGATCAACCCCCTGCACATGGTCATAATAAGCCAATAAATTAGTGCCTGCAACATTATTAGTGACGGTTGCTGTTGTACCCGTCTTTACAAAAGTTATCGTAAGAGATAAGTCAAGAAAAGTAACAGGTCTGTGAACAACCAATGTCAGCACTGCTCCCGTCCAACTTGCGGAACTAACAGTAAATCCCGCAATGGTAAAATCAGTTGCATCTAAACTTATTTGAGCAGTTGGAAATGTCAACACCACATGAGTAGGTGCAGCATTCTCAACCGTTGCTGAAATTAGTGTCGCCCAGTAGGAACTCCAATTTACTCCTCCTCGGTTGAACGGTATGCAGTTTCCAATAGCTATTCCCGGCATATATTTTGAATTAAAAAGCCCCGAAAATGGGGCTTATGTTACCACCCTACACTGAATGTGCCAGCTGTTCCTGTTTTATAGACTTTCCTGATGTTCATATCCATCCAGCGACCCAAATAAGTGCCTGC
>JAKQDR010000050.1 GCA_029573715.1 bacterium
AAACTGCTCAACTGTGGAAAGTTCCTGGCAACGTTATGTCAAACTATCTTGCTTTCATAGCTTCGGCGTGGCGTCTTTAACGTATGCTGCATAGAAAATATGTCGGCCAATTTTTGTCTGCTTTTTCATTTTCTTTGCCCATTTTGGTTCTTTGATGTAATCTGCATGGTAGTGATCAGCTACTAAATCCTTAATACGATAGCCAGCGAGAAAATCCCTTGCTGCTTTCTCGCTGGCTTCCCAGAGAGGTCCGCTTGGAATCACATGTGCTTTTTTCTTGTCTAGTGTCCAGCTGAACTGATTTTTTGCGTAGACAACGTCGCATATCGTTTTACCCCATTTACCAAGGTTTCTACGCTGAAATGTCACCTGGGCAACTGCAATCTTGCCGTGCCAATCTTCTACACCAGCTTCATAGTAGATGTTTTTAGCCAGACATTTGAAGTTTTTATCAGTGATTGAAATGGGGTCTACTTGTTTAACGTTGAGCCTTTCAACACTTTGATGGTCAATAGGTATATTTTCAATTTTAGCAAAATGCACATTTGGAACGATTGTTGCTGATGTTGTGCTGATAGTGCTGGGTGTGCAGCCCAGAGCAAATGCTCCAATAATGATAAGTTGTTTCATGTTATCTCCTCGCTTTAGAGGACGCCAGTGACAAAATAAGGTGATGGATATATGTACATATTGCCCAAACAAAAGAATGTCTTCTGATGTCTCTGGGTGACCCTAGCGTATTCTTAGCATTAGTTGATTGAACTCGTGAATAATAATTTTAATTCTTGTCATCAAATGTGTACACATAAAAGTGTAACTCACGAGCAAAAGAAAAGGGAGCAGAAGAGCTCCCTTGTATGTTCTATTTAATCTAATTTTAATCGATGAATTCGCGTAAGTCGGGTGTATCTGGGTCAACTTTAAAGACATACAACGGAAGCCCGCGCTTCCTAGCTTGATTCATCATATCTTTAGTTCCAGAACTTTTGCCATCCCAGACACAAAGAACGGCATCTGCAACTTCAGCCATTTGAGCATTGCGGATGGGTCCGGCAGCATTCCGATATTTTTTCCAGTCGGCTGGAAATAGATGCAGCTTTAGACCATAATCTTCAGCGTATTTTTCACCGAGCGTATCAACACCCCTGGCACAACCAGAAATGACCTCGGTGATTTGAAATGGGCATTCCTTGATGGCTTTGAGTAGAATGCCGTAATCAGTGATGTCTCGACTACCGGCAATGACAACTTTCATTTTCGCCTCTTAAAAACAGTTTTTAGGACTAAAAGCTGTTTTGTATCATCAAATTCAT
>JAKQDR010000057.1 GCA_029573715.1 bacterium
TAAGCATTATGAACCGGAAGAAATTGAACATCATTTATCTCAATATGAAAAAGCTGCATCAACAAAGCAAGAAGCTCGAGATATGCGATATCATCCATCTCACGAGCATATTGCATCAATCGCCACACACGCACAATTGAGCGACGAGCACTTTGATCGAATCAAAGCTCTGCCATCATATACAGATTATTGGGGCAATAAAGAAAGCCCTAATTATAATCTAGGTAGTAATAAAAAACTAACTCACGGTCAAGTTGGTAAACTTTTAGCAACCACCAATGAAGACGATCGTAACACATTTATGTCTCAATTGATGGGCAACCAAGCGGTTAAGGGTGAACATCTAGAACATTTGATATCGATGAGAGGATCACTAAAAGACCGAGTTAATCCCTCAATTGATCTAGCAAAAAATCCAAATCTTCAACAGCATCACATTGATGAATTAATTAAAGATAAGAATACTCATAAGGCTCTTTCTCAGAACCATGGTATCACTCTAACACCTGAGCGTCAGAAACAAATTCTTGCTAGTGGTGAATATAATGCTGATTTTGCTAGCAGAAAAGACTTGCATCCAGATACTATTGATCATCTAGCCAAACACGCCACTGGATATGCTCTTGAGAAACTAATTGAAAATCCGCACACCCAATTGAGTGATCACCATGTGAGTAATATCCTTGACCGCAAGAGAACAGACGGTATTCATATGGGTGGCAAACTCTTTGCATCACCAAATATTTCACCAGAGAGCCGCGATAAAGTATTCGATCAAGCATTGCGGAAACCGATGGGCGTTGAACTAAGTGATATTGTCAAATCTGGATTCATGACAAAAGATCATGTTGGTCGGATGCTGGATGCCCACGATTTTCATAAAGAGGATCAGCCAGATGCTGCTAAGTCTCTTTTGTATCATGTCGCAAATTCACCAAAGGCATCTAGTGAGCATCTAACCAGAATCATTGGTTCTCTGAATAAAAATAATTCTGGGGTCATTGGGTCACTACTTGATAACAAAAATCTAAAGCCGGGCCATCTGGCAGCAATTCACGATTTCGTTACCAACCCGGAAAATAAACTAACTGGATATAATGATAGCATACTTGAGCACCCTTCAGCGAATGCGGACATTCTTCACTCAGTATTTGATAAAGGACATAATCTAAATAAGACCGCGGTTCTTCATCACCCAGCGGTTCAAGCTTCTCATTTCCAGAAAGCGATGGATCATGGTCAAGTTCTTCATGGGGCCATTACGTCATCACCAAGTGCACCACCATCGGTTCTTAGTAAATTAGCGGATTCAC
>JAKQDR010000065.1 GCA_029573715.1 bacterium
ATCCCCTCAGTGATGTCGCGGATTGGCATCGGGTTGATGATCCGCTCTATCGCAACATAGCCAATGCTGAGTGCGGCAAACAAAATAAAGGTGCCCTCAATGACACTTGAGAAGTATTCTGCCTTGGTGTGGCCATAGGGATGAGAATCGTCGGCCGGTTTTTCTGCGATACGAAGCAAGACAAATGCGGAAAGCGCGGCCACCAAATTAACCACAGATTCAAGCGCATCTGAGAAAAACCCCACTGAACCTGTAATTACATATGCGCTAAACTTGAGCGCCATAGTAGAAAGGGCTGCAAAGACAGAAAGAAGTATAAATGGTGTCAATGACGGACGAGAAGCTTTCATGTATGGTTAATTTTCTATTTTTCTTACCAATACTTTATCCACCCTATTTTTGTCCATATCCACAACTTCAAATCGATATCCATAACGCTCAAAATAGTCTCCCTCTGTCGGAACCTTATCAAGGTGTGCAATCATAAATCCTGCAGCGGTTTGATATAGGGCTAAATCTTTGGAACGAAGCGCCTGTATTATTAGTTTCTTTTTAAGATCGTAAATAGATACGCCTCCATCAACCAAAAACGAGCCGTCCTCTCTTCGTATTATGTGCTTGAGAGGAGATGATTGATCTTGAATGTCTCCCACCAGCGCCTCAAGAATATCATTTAATGTTACAAGGCCCTGTATGCTTCCAAACTCATCAATAACAAGCGCAATGTGTATGGCTGAGTGACGAAACATCTCGAGCACTTTTGTTGCTCGGGTAGACTCGGGAACCAAATGCGGTTGCACAGTGATAGTCTTCACTTTCTCAAGAGAAAGCTCTTCCTCTTCTTCAAACGAAAATGTGAGCAGATCCTTGGCATGCACTACCCCAAACACCACATCTTGAGATCCTTCAGTAAGGATAATGCGAGAATAGGGATATCCCTTAAGATGTGTTTGTGGGTCCTTGATAAAATCGTATACATTGATGAGCGTCATTTGATGTTTGGGTGTCATAAGAAGGCTTACCCTCAGTTCATCCAAAACAAATGCCCGCTCGATTAGCCTGATTTCTGCTCTGCTTAACACCCCCGTTTCTGCCCCTTCTCGAATAAGTGTTCTTATCTCATCTTCAGACACCGAAGGAGTTGGGTTTGGCTTAAAACCAATAAGTCGAAACACCAAATTGGTAGATAATTCCAGAAAGCGTATGATTGGCCCAGTAAGTCGTGAGAGTGCGTACATGTAGGGGGCAACTAATCGCGCGATATGCTCGGGGTTGCTCAGCGCCATTCGTTTGGGCACCAGCTCACCAATGACAATTGACAGGTATGTTACTACCGCAATGACAATAATGAAGGCTAATTCTTGTCGTGCATACATAAGAAATGGCACTCGGCCAAGAAACTCTGAGAGGCCGGCAACAAAGCGACTTTCACCAAATGCACCCGCAAGAACAGTAACAAGCGTAATACCAATTTGCACCGTAGAGAAAAATACCGCCGGTTTTTCGGCAAGCTCGGCCGCTTGTATCGCCTTTTTATCGCCACTTTGTGCAAGCGTCTTCAGCTTTCCTCTTCGAGATGATACAATCGCTATCTCTGCCATTGAAAAAAGTCCGTTAAAGATGATGAGTGCGAAAAGTATAAGTACATCCATGGCATGATTATACTAGGGATTTGATTGATATAATGGGCGCCTTACCCCTTATGTACGCACATCCTGTCACGCGCCAAATAATTGATATGTTACTTACTCAGGGGTGTTGGTATGAGATTTTCACCCATGAACCGGTGACAACAAGTGAAGAGGCAGCACGGGTACGCCCAGAATATACGCTTGAACAAGGAGCAAAAGCATTAATCGTCAAGGTAGAACATAAAGATGGTCGCTATGGATTGGTGATGCTCGTACTCCCTGCTCATCTCAAACTAAACTCAAAGAAAGTCCGATCTGCCTTACATATTCGCGGATTCCGTTTTGCGACAGAAGATGAAGTGAAAACACAGACGAAGGGAGTGGAGCGAGGTGGAGTGCCTCCTTTTGGCGACCTGTTTGACATGCCGGTGTATGTTGATAAAACGCTTTTGTCGAATGAAAAGATAATTTTCAATGCAGGAGACCGCAGTGTGTCGGTGGCGATGTTGTGTGCAGATTATGTGCGAATCGTTGAGCCACAACTCGTCGACATACACGCTTGATTATGATGTGCGTGCGACACTTTCTTAAAACAGCTGCTCTATACCTGATGGGGGTTTGTCCTCTTTCCACGGACCACGTGAGTATGCCTCAACCGCAAGCGTGTCGCAGCGTTCGTTTTCCGGATGACCAGCGTGTCCCTCTATCCAGGTAAAGGATACTTGACGACTGTCACACAATGCAACCAGCCGCTCCCACAAATCTCTATTGGCCACTGGTTTTTTTTGGGCAGTGCGCCAACCCTTGCGTTGCCAAGCGGTGAGCCATCCTTTGACAAATGCATTAACAACATATTGTGAGTCTGTGGTTACCACAACATGCGAGTTAGCGGAAGTATGAACAAGTCCCTCTATCACAGCGAGAAGCTCCATTCTATTATTGGTGGTGTGTGCATATGCACTTGAGAACTCGCTTCTTTTGCCGCTTGGATCAACGAGAATAGCGCCCCACCCTCCCCGGCCCGGATTACCCGAACAAGCACCATCTGTATATAGGCGATAAGTATCTGCTGACATATGGTTTATACTCCACTACTATAACATACACCCTATGCATACACTAACTCACCGCGGCAAACAAACGCTTCTTAATGAAAAGAGCGAATTACAGAAAAAGCGTGCTGAGGCACTGGTTGACATGGTTCGCATGCGAGAGTTAGGTGACTTGAGCGAAAACGCAGGATATCGTGCAGCGAAATCAAAATTAAGACGCATCGATGCGCGGCTTAGATGGATACACAAAATCACATCTCTTAGTAAAGAGGTAATAGCCCCCAAAGACACGCGATTGGTGAGTGTGGGCGCTTGTATCCAGATTAAATATCTTTCTGACTCAAGTGTGCACACCTTCACCCTAGTAGACACGATAGAATCAGATATCTCTCAGGGATTTATATCGGTGGGTAGCCCCGTAGGGCGGGCGCTTATGAGTAGGCGAAAGGGAGATGTTGCCGTAATTCGCGCACCACAGGGAGAAAGAGAGATTGTAATTCTCGATGTGAAATATTAGTGATAATACGATCCACGATGTGTACCTTTTGATTAGCCTTAAATGCGAAGCGTCTAGAAAAAAATACCGATACGCTTGTATCTTGTGCTTTGCTATACTGTTTGTTACGAGGTGATAGTATGCCAACCGATCAAAACACAAATCCCGCCCCTCCCGTAGATCAGAAGACGGCTTCTGCGCCACCTATCGCTAAAAAATCTCCCGGTGATGGGGCCGCCCCCGTGGAGTTTCTGCCTTATGTAGACGAAATGGAGGAGAAAAAAAAGTTCTGGCAGGCGGTCTTCATTACTTTGGCGGTATTTTTTGTTTTAGGGGTTGTTGTGTTTGGGTTTGTGATATCACAACGGCTTAGCAGGCCTGCAACCACGAGTGTTTCGGTGAGTTATATCGATAGCGCAACACCAAATCCGACCAATTTCCCAACGCGTGCACCCACAAAAACTCCAGTGCCCGATTCATTCGCCCCCATTACTTCGCAGATATCACCTCCCATTGGCCTTACCCGTATCCCAACCAGAAGACCAACCCAACAAGCTCAAGTACCTTTGATAACTCAGGGGGCATCGCCAACTCCAACCTCCACTCAGTCTTCATCCATACCCACGGCAACACGCACCCCAACCCCCATTACGTCAACCCCCACACCAACCAGTGGTCTGCTTCCCACCATGACGCCAACCGGCACGGTCACCAACACCCCTACAAGCACACCTCTTCCCACACCAAATCTCGTGACGAGCGTTGACTCATACAATTTTGGAAGTGTATTGGCAGGCACCACAACCACCGTTGTATTTCAGCTGTACAACACAGGAACAACCTTTCTCACCATCTCGGAAATTGGGCTAGCCACAGGTGGCAGTAGTAATCCATATAGCATTGTGCCCGACGGCGTGTGTATCATTGACACACCAACCACCATTGCTAATGGAGCATATAAATGTGTAAGAGTCCAAATCGCTCCAACCTATTCGACAGTGAACACCAACTATCTTCAAATCTTTTGGGGTGGAAGCAATGTTAAAAACATAACATTGACGGCAACTGTGCCCACCCCGACTCCTACCCCCACTCCAGGATAAGGTGACCTACTTCTTTTCGATATTAAAGAGCGCATTGCGAATAGAGATGTATCCCGGTGCGCGTAGGTTAAATATTTGCTTGAAGTCACTACCAGAAATGGTGATGGGGCCCTTGTTTGTTTCCATAACCACCTGGCCTGCTGATCCATTTGATGCAAATTGCACTGATACGCTCTGTATGGTATGAAAGCGACCCCCGTATGAGTCGGCAAGCTGAGCAAGCTCACCCATGCTGAATGGGTTGCCCCCCGATCCCCCGATGTTACACTCGTTAATGGTAGTTGGTACAATGCGTGCCACCTGCTCGCTTGAACCGTTCGACCTAACGAGCCATGCATTAAGTATGTCGGCAAATTCCTCTTGAGTTAGCCAGGGGCTGGCTCGACCACAACTATTTGATGCATTGGAATATGCGATGCGATACCATGCCTTGTAAAACCAGGGCGACTTTGCTTTTCGCTCCCACGCATTATCCAAAAAGTTGTTTCCACTTCCGTCAATGGTGTCCCAGCCAGATGTATTAAGGTAACCACCGGTGGTTGATGAATATTGAGCTGAGGGCCCGCCTTCAAGCACCCACCCACGAGTCTCATTAACCGCCTCTTCCCATGCACCTCCTTTATTTTGGTCTTTATACACTTGGCACGATTCGGTGGCGCAAATAGAGCCACCTCTGCGTATGGCATACGTGCGTGCAGCAACTGCCTGGGCCTTCAGCGCTTCTTTCGGGAATGAGTTGGGCATTTCATAGATACGTTTCATATACTCATCTTCAAAGCTTCGCATACCATACCCGTCAACAGATATGGTGTCGGGGGATGCATAGCTTTTGTTGAGTGTGGCACCTGGATAGTAATGGGCCAAAATTTGCTCCGCAGATTGTCCTGCTTCTGCTCTTCCCTTCGCACCATATTGACTCATGCCATTTCGGTGGGTATACGCACCAATTGAGAATGCGGCAAATGCCGGAGAGAACGGGGGGCTGTATTCGCGAGATGCATTGAAATCATCATACTCAAGTTCATCACCACCGATGCTCGCTGAAACTTGGGCTGATCTGGCGGCGATTATCGCTTGTTGTCTGGTGGAAAGTTCGACGATTTTTTGAGTGAGCGATTGTTGATATGCTTTGGCTGAGGCAACCTCACCAGATAAGAAATCACTTTGTCGTGCAAGCTCGGATTTAATGCCTTCAAGCTGAGCTCTGTGTTGTTGAATGGTCGCCCGCGCAGACTCGAGATTGTTAATTTGAAGCGCCACCCGAACAATGTGTTTTTGGTCTTTCTCAACCACGAGCTGCTGATACACCGCAGCATCTATGGCTGAAGAAAGTCGAGACGACAAAAGCATCGGAAGCAGGCTTGTTTTGCGTGCAACAAGCCGTTTGTAGTGCTCGCTCATCTTTGAGCTAAGTGTTTTCTCGGTTTGGGCAAACACTTCGTTGCCATCTTCTATCTCTGCAGATTTTTGTGCGAGATCTTGCTCTAACGCTTGCACCCGGGCGCGCAAATCGGCAACCTTGCTATTGAGACTGTTCATCTGCTGCTCATTTGTCTTTGTGGCGGATACCGACATATCCAAAAGTCTGCGAGTGTCTTCGAGCTCTTTGGTTATTTGATCATATTCATCGGCACGTATTGCAATGGGGGTATATGCCACACATACCATAAATGCCAGTAGGAAAATTACTATCTTGCGCATGCACTGATTGTAACAAATGTGCGCTTCTTATTGAGTTTGATACACAGAGACAGTATAGTAGTAAAATGAGGTGTTTCGGTATTACTTTTGCAATAGTGACGTGTGCTTGGCTTGTGATCGGGGGGGATTTGTATGCTGTGCGCTACGCGCAATGTGACGCATGTGGACTTTGTAGACACACGGTGATGTCGAAAAATTGTTTGGATAATCCTGATAGGGGTATAAATGGTGATACAACTAGTCCATCCTGTCGAAGCTCTGGTCTCAACACCGGCCCAGGCGATGTGGTGTATATTCAGCCAGATTCTTGGAGCGAATGTATTCTTTGTTTATATCCAAACCAGCCCCCCACTAACTGTGATGAATTTGATGCTGTGCCTGTCAATCGGGACGTTGCGTTTTATAGCGCGACAGAGGATGGGTTTGCACTTATAAATAGCACTTCTTCAAAAAAACGCTGTGACACCCTCATCATAGACTCCATCACAAACAGGCCTGAAAACGAACCTCAGGAAGGAAGAGTGTACTCTGATTTGGGATGTTTTGAAACAAGTGAAAATTTTACAAGCCCCAATGCTTCAACTGATGTTGTAAAAAAACTACTGGGTATCGTGCAGACAGCAACGGGAGGGATAGGACTTATACTGGTAATGCGGGCGGCTTTACGTCTGGCAACCAGTAGAGGTGATGCAGAAAAGATACACGAGGCAAAGAAATCCTTGACCAATGTGGTTATTGGCGTGCTATTTGTGCTGTTTTCCGTCTTTATCTTTAGCTTCTTTGCGGCGCAGGTTCTACGCATACCAGGTTATTCTGTTGCTCCATAATTTTTCCTGTCACCTAATAAGTACGATTGGTTGAATCTCAGAATACGGGGCCGAAACAATGACTCTACCCGACGGGCTTACTGTCAGCATGTATCCGCTGTCGTAATTTTGACAATCTTCAACCTCTGTTTCAAGTGACGGGTCGGAGGGCAAATTCGCTGAATAGCGTGGAGTCAAAATTTCACACAAATTGATGTTGGGTTCCTGCACTGGCTTTGGAGACAAGTCCCATCTGCCCTTGTAATTTCCCGCGGCGATATAGCGTGAAATATTGTCTTTTTGGAGCACATCTTGGGTTTTGTGATCAACAAGGTACTGTGAGGTTGCGTTTAAAATAACCGACACATCCGCCATGCGTTTAGCCTCTCGTGCACTTCGAAATTGCTTTTCAGGATTAAGCGCAACAAGCACAATGCTCATGAGTATCGCTACCACTCCAATTGTCACTAATAGCTCTACCATGGTAAATGCTCTGGTATGTCCCATGCTAATAATTTCAAATAGATAATTTGTTTTGGCGCGTTTTCTTTGGGCCTATCGTGATACTGAAATCACGGGTGGTGTGCCACCATCAGGGGCTTCAGCCTCAGGGGCCGCTACCGTTACTCTTCCTGCATCACTTTGAGCAATTTCATACCCAGTGTCAAATGTACTGCAGTCTGTCCATGCTCCCACTAACGGGTCAACGGGCAAAGCGGCAATATATGTGGGCACCACTGCATTACATAACTCGGTCATACCGGAAACCGCACTCGCCAACAAGGTTGTGCCGGTTGGTATGGCCACTCCGGTGGGAAGCAATCCTCGTGAATCTACTTTTAATTGCGTTACCGCATTGAGGATGTTGTTCACATCTGCGGTGCGCTTTGCATTATTGGCCTGTCTGAATTGACGCGCTGGGTTTATGGCTACGAGCGTAATGGCAAGTAATATACCCACAATACCAATAACCACCAAAAGCTCAACGAGTGTGAAACCTCGAGAACG
>JAKQDR010000072.1 GCA_029573715.1 bacterium
ATGCCATTTAGCGTAAAAATCATCAACAGATACGGCAGGCACTCTTGGCGTAAACCACGGCTGCGATAATGTCATATTCTCCACAACGTTACGCACACGCAGGCCGGAACGGTGTAAATATCCTATTATTTCGTTTACTCCTTGGCGTAAATCTCCGGCGTCTGTCAAATCATTACAGGGAATACATAATCGCCACTTATGCCTGCTGTTTATAACGTCATTGCTATATGAGGTGTAAATGACATGAGTTATTCCGGCATTGACCATTGCGGCATGGACGGGCTGAGGAGGGCAACAAGATGAGCCGTCATTTTCGAGTTGATCGCCATCTATGATAATCAAATCCATTGACTTCATGTTTAGATCAGCTCTTGGCCCGTCGCAAAACCCACGCACAAAATAATCGCCATTTTTAATTCCAATAACCGGCTTGGCAACCAGATCAACAAATTCGTCCCATGTTTCAATTATTTCAGTGCTGTAAAGAGTAGCAAAACCACCACGGAATAGAGATATTTTCATTTTTATTTACTCCCATTTGTGCGTAATTCTTCGACTGTTTCCGCCTTTATTTTTCTCCGTCCGCCGAACCACACAAACGGGATTTTACCGTCCTGGATCATTTTAATAATCCAGCTCTGTGATACCTCAATAGCCTTTGCTGCCTCCATTGTCGTGTACCATTGTTTTTCGTTTTCCATATGTTTTTACTCCTTTAATTTTGTTAAAACGGGCAATCATCCTCAAACAACGGAACATCTTCACATCCAAATCCAACGCCGGTGTCTTCATGTTGTATGATATTTTTGATTTCAGGATAATTCCCATTAATATCAACTATTAACTCCATCGGGACAACAAACTCATTGACCGCCCGGCGCTCGAATTCTTCGCACGATGTCGGATACGGATCAAGCCCGCCCATTTTCTTCCAGCGTTTTGCTCCAGCCGTCACTGCATAGCCATTATAATAATCTTCCATGCAAAACCAGACCGCCAAAAACCGGAAACGATTACAGATAAATGAGCATTTGCCTAACTGCTTCCCGTTTTTAGATTGGTGGATTGTCATATAGATTTCATCGGGCCGGACAACTACCGGCGGATCAGGTTCAAACGAAACGTCCTTCATCTCTGGCACAAACGCCGCTTCGACTATTTCCGGGGCTGGCCATTCGTAGCCGCATGACTCGCATTTACGCAATGACTGATGACATTCGGCAGCGCATTGCGGGCAGAATTTCCATATTGCGTCTTTCTTTTCCTTGCCTTCAATAACACGTTTTGGGATATCCGCCTTGATTTTATCGATGTCCGTCCCAAATCTGGCTGTATTATCCGTCAGGTCAAGCAGGAAGCCGCTTTCCTTGCCCGGACTGGTACGCAATACCCTGCCGATTGCCTGAACGAACAGGCGGGCGCTCAGTGTGGGTCTTGCGAACACCAGACAATCCAAAGCGGGGTAGTCGAAGCCCTCCGCAAGGATATTGACGCTGGTGCAAATTCGGGCATTTCCCGACTTCCATGTATTCAGGGCAATTATTCGTTCAAGTTGTGATAATTGACTATGAACAGTCACGCAAGGCTCGTCTTCATTAATTAATTTTTTCAGCTTTTCAGCATGATCGATGGTGCAGCAAAAAACGCATACTCGTTTAAATTCTTTACAAAATTCAGCAATGGCTTCCCTTCCTGTTGACAAATGAACTTCCCGGCACATAATCTCACCGAGTTGGTTTAAAACATAATCACCAGATGTTGAAACCGTTGACAGATCCCTGGTTAAACTATCGGCGTGGGCGACCTTGCCATGCAATGGGACCAGATAACCACCATCGCGTAGTTGCTGATAGGTTATCCGGTGCGAAATACTGTCAAACAGGTTTTTTTCCGGAGCGACGCAGGCCGAACCGTAGATCATTCCATGACCTAAGCGGTACGGAGTGGCAGTGCATCCGAGTATTCTCATGTGTGGTTTTTTTGATTTTAAATAATTGAGGACCTTACCGTATTCACCATCAACTGTAACACCATGA
>JAKQDR010000083.1 GCA_029573715.1 bacterium
CACCATTTTCTGGTGCTCAGTTATGGTCATCTGGTGGTTTGGTATCAGTAGGTTCTAAGGTTAGACATCTAAACAAAATTTATGAGGTTGTCAAGTCTGGTTCACTTGGAACAACTGCTCCTACCCATCGTGAGAAAAATATAGCAAATGGAACAACAACACTAACATATGTCGGCGAAATACCAACTGCAACTGTTACCGTTGTTGGTGGTGAAGTGGCAGATTTCACTCTTTATGGCGATATCGCAGAAATCAATGTCTTAAGTGGCGGATCTGGTTATATCAATCGGCCTAATGTGTATATCACTGGTGGCGGTGGGTCTGGTGCTACAGCAACTGCTACCATTGATAATGGGTCTGTACAAAGCATTATTATTTCTAATAGTGGGGATGATTTTACTGCAATTCCATCAATAATAATTGGTGATCAATGGCAAGCCGCCCAATCTGTTAATATCAACGATCAGTATTTTTATGGTGATAATCTATATACTGTAACAGTCGCTGGAACAACTAGTTCGACACCACCAACGCACACGATTGGATCCGCTTCAAATGGAACAGCTACATTTGAGTACGCTGGTAAAAGAGCAACAGCGACTGCCCGCATTAAATTTGGGGCAGGCTATTCTTTTTCACCAACAGTTGAAATTACAGACGGTAGTTTTACAGAATCTGCTACAATTGAAATCCAATCTGTAAAATCTGAAGCTAGATTGGTCCCAATTATTCAGGACGGCGAAATTGTTGCTGTAAATATTGTTGACGGTGGCATTGGTTATACGTATGCTGTATTGGGTGTTACTGGTGATGGTGAAGACGCCGAATTGGTCGCCAATCTGTCTATTGGTGATATAAATTCTCTCCAATCGACTATAGAACTTTTAACTGTCGATGGTCAGATCGTTAATATTCCAATTGTATCATCTGGATACGGATATAGCAATGCGACGGTTATTATTGATGGTGATGGTACCGGTGCCACAGCTGAAGCCGTTGTTAATAATGGTCGAATTGTCAAGATTAATGTTACCAATTATGGTCAGGGTTATAGAAACGCCAGAATCATCATTAACGGCAATGGTTATGGGGCTAAAGCGAGAGCCGTATTATCGCCATATGGTGGATTTGGAAAACAAGCTATCAAGGCTTTGAATGCTAGAACTCTGATGTTTGTGTCAAATGTATTTTTGGATACAAATCAGGGTTTTGCACTAGACAATGACTATCGACAAGTTGGTATCATAAAGGGCCTTAAGAAATACGAATCTACCCTGTCTCTTACCCAACAACTGGCGACTCCATGTTGGGTTTTAGATAGCCAAGTCGATTTAACCAATTTCAATACTGATGATATTATTACGAACGCTAATGGTGATAGATTTAAGATCGTGTCAAAGGCTCAGAGATCTATGCTGGTGTCATCATTAGATAATGCAAAACCCAGTGTTGGTAATATTCTTTCTCTTGGTGTATCTTCTTTTATAGTCACAGCCGTTACTGCTCCAAATGTTGATAAATATTCTGGTGATATGCTATTTGTTGATAATAAATTTGCATTTGTACCATCATCCGAACAAAGGGTGACATTGAGAACAGTAATAGAGTTTTAATTGGATTTTAGGACAATCAAATGATCGACTTTTCAGTTGCGCCGTATAATGATGACTATAATGAGAATAATGGATTTCATCGCATATTGTTTAGACCAGGACTCGCTGTCCAGGCCCGTGAACTAACTCAACTACAAACGATTCTTCAGAATCAGATCAAGCGACACGGCGAGCATACATTTGAAAATGGTGCAATGGTCATCCCGGGTCAAGTAGGCTATGATCTAGAGTATCATTATGTGAAAATCGAATCCACATATAATTCTCAGCCAGTATCATTGTATCTAAACGCACTCATTGGAAAAACTCTAGTTGGTCAAACGACCGGTATTAGGGCTATAGTTGTCAATAATGCTGAGCCGACTGAAACTGATCCGACTACTCTATATGTAAAATATTTAGACTCTGGTACATCTGGCGAAACTAAAACATTCACTGATAGTGAGATTCTAACAAGTGATGATCTAGCGTATTCTGTCCGAGTCTTAGCACAGATTGTGGGTCAAGACGTAACTGGTAAAGCGTCTGCTGCATCAATTCAACGCGGTGTTTACTTCGTTAATGGTCATTTTGTTTTAGCTAATGATCAGACAATTATTCTAGACAAATATTCAAATTCGCCGTCATATCGAATCGGGCTTCGTATTGATGAGCAGATTGTTGTACCAGAAGAAGATCAATCTCTATTGGACAATGCTCAGGGTAGCTATAACTTTTCGGCACCAGGGGCACATCGATACTATATTGGTCTAGAGCTAACTAAATTACCACTTGATTCTACCGCTGATTCTAATTTCATTGAGTTGCTGAAGCTTACAAATGGTGAGATCCAACGAATCATCAATAAGACTGAATACTCGGTTCTAGAGAACACACTTGCTCGTCGTACATTTGACGAATCTGGAAATTATACAGTTCGACCATTCATCGCAGACATTAGAGAACATCGCAATAATGATCGTGGGCAATGGTTAGCTAATACCCAATATCTAATCGGCGATATTGTTTCCAATAATAACATTCTTTATGTCGCTAAGAAGAATGGTATATCATTAAACACAGCACCAGTTCACTCAAGTGGTTCCGCATTTGACGGCCCTGGTAATACTGGTGTTGAATGGGAATATGATCAAAATCCAGTTTATAACCGGGGCATCTATAAGCCTGAACAGGGTGGCTCTGAGTCAAAGTTAGCTGTCGGTCTATCGCCCGGTAAGGCTTATGTTCAAGGGTATGAAATTGAGAAAGTTTCAACTGAATATGTTGCTGTAAATAAAGCCAGAACCGAAGTCCAGGTCGACAATGCTGTTATCCCAGCAACTGTTGGTAACTTTGTTCTGGTGACCAATGTACGCAATCTTCCACCGGTAAATTCATTTGCGACTATCACACTCTATAATAGACTGATTTCAGTAAATGGAACAGCACCAGCTGGCGCAACTGTTGTTGGTACAGCACGGGCCAGATTTATTGAGTGGGATAATGGCACTATTGGAACGTCTTCTGCTATCTATAAGCTTAGCTTATTTGATATTAAACTAAACGTTGGGTTTAATTTCAATCGCGACGTAAAATCATTTGTATTTTCGACTGGAGATGCTGGCACCTCATTCACAGCTAATATTGCTCCGATTGAGACTAGACTGATCGGTTCGGCCACGGCAGCTGGGACAACGGTAACCGGTTCGGGCACCTCGTTTGTTACCGATCTAAAAGTTGGCGACTATGTGTCATTAGGTGGTAACTACCGTAGAGTTGTGACTATTGTGTCTCAAAACTCAATCACAGTCGATTCGTCTGTAACTGTAACCGGATCGACTATCACCAGACTGAGCACAACTATTCGAGAACCAGAGAATCTTTCTTTGGTATTCAGATTCCCATATAACGCAATCAAAACGGTTCGGAGTGCTCTAAATACGAATGACACAACATATACTGTATATGAGCGGTATAGCGGAACATCTTCTGCGGCGTCTGGTGGATCTTGTACGTTAACACTATCAACTACCAATGGTACCTTTGCATCGGCAGCCGAGACGGACAACTATATTGTAGTTGATAATAGTGTTGGAACTGGTGGTACCGTAATTCAACCAAGTAATATCAGCATTAATGGAACCAACGCTGTATTCACTTTACCAGACACATATGCTTCAAAGAGTATTGCTGTTATCGCGGCCGTAAATAAGAGTGGTTCTACTCTAACTGAGAAAGATAAGACGCTTAGCACTGAAACAGTAATCACTAAAACCACCGTAGCCGATGCCACAGCGAGTGAAATTCTGCTAGGTAAAGCCGACTGCTATCGACTATTCTCGGTTAAGATGAAGACCGGCACCTTTGCTTCGCCCGGAGCAACATACTCAATTGATATCACTGAACGGTATGAATTTGATAATGGTCAGCGTGATACTCATTACGATATTGGTAGGATCAAGCTAAAGGCGTCATTTACACCACCGACCGCTCCAATTGAGATTCGTTTCGATTATTTCACTCATACCGATGGAGATTATTTCACGGTTGATTCATATGGTGACTATAGTACTGATACATCAAACACAACTGCTATAAGTTATAAAAACGTTCCTAGCTATAATGGTATCCCTTTAAGAGATTGTATTGATTTTAGACCAAGAATCTCTGATGATGGCTCCAATTTTATCAATGCTGGTGCGTCAATGGCTCTTGTCCCAAAACGAGGTCTTGATGTTCGAGCCGATTATCGATACTATCTTGCAAGAAAATCAAAGATAGCAATCTCATTTGCCGGTGATTTCTTTGCAATTGATGGTGTTGCTTCATTAAATCCAAGTGATGCGGAAGATCCATCTATTGGTATGGTGTTGTATAATTTAACCCTTCAACCATACACATTTGGCACTGATATCGCCAATGTCAGAGCCGAAATGGTTGATAATAAACGGTATACAATGCGCGATATCGGCAAGCTGGAAAAGCGAATCGATAATCTGGAGTACTACACATCATTATCATTGCTTGAACAACAAACCGAATCACT
>JAKQDR010000113.1 GCA_029573715.1 bacterium
AATATGTGGATTGACCTATATGGTATATGGGGCGATGAAAACACAGCGTCTTGGGGTGATGATAATGTCACCCATTGGATGCCACTTCCCCAACCGCCGGAGGTGAAGAATGAGTGACTTGAAACCCTGCCCGTTTTGTGGGAGTGCATTAGAAACACGAATAGATAGCACTTTTAATATACATTACGCTGTTCATGTTCCTGATAATGAGGATTGCCCTTTAAGTAATGACGGATATTTATGGGCGAATCCGCTTATGCGTGAGATGAATAAGGAAGATTTAATTAATAAGTTGAATACCCGCCCTATCGAAGATGCGTTGCAGAAACGGATTGATGAGTTGGAGGAAGAACTTGATTGTATGCACAAAAGGTTTAGAAAGCCAACTCACGGTTCATGCTGTACTTGTCAAAGATGCGGACAGTTTTATGATGATTGCAGATGTAGTTTAGACGATGCTGCTGACGAGATAGTGGAATTGAGAACGAAGATTGCCGACCTTGAAAAGCAACTTGCATCATACAAAAAGTTTTGTTCGGCAATAATGAGAGAGGAATAATGAATCAATATAACTGTACAAAATGTGGAACACCGTTAAATACGGGTATGCAATGCCCTAATTGTGGAATAACTAATACACAGTTGTCGGGTGCGTATGTTTATATCGAGCCAGGCTCAGAAGCGAAAATCATTATGCAACAACAAGAGCGGATATTAGATTTGTTACAGCGCATCGCCTCCCTTGAATCCGAGAACAAAGCCCTGCGCCTTATCGCTGACAGTCACAGCATGAGCGAGTTGAGGCGTAAGAGGATTATGGGCGACAAGTGGTTCAAGTATCCACCAGCACCAGAACAAAACGAAAGGAGTAAATAATGTGTGAGTTTTTCAGTTTCAATACCGAGCCTGACAAGCACGGTGGACAGCGCTTTTACTTCGATTGGAATATGCGCAAAGCAGACCTGAAGGTAGAAGCTGATAGTCATTCGACCATAGCAAAACACTTTGGCTTGAATGAGGACAAGTGCAACAAGTACGAGTACAACCCATTGACAGGCGAGTTCGAAGTAGATCAAATAAACAGCGATGTTGATGACTCAATACAGGCAGAAGAATGGGTGCGCAAACTTAACTTCAAAAAGGTGGTCGAGCCATTGATAGTCAAGCCGATAGTCCATCCGTTTAGGTTGCCGAAGGTTGAGCTGGTGACGGATGAACAGATTGCTTGGCTAAAACAGTGGGCTTCCGTGGTGGATTCCGTGAGGGCTTCCG
>JAKQDR010000115.1 GCA_029573715.1 bacterium
GGAACTGCAATTAAAGGCGCTCCAAGACGAAATGCTTGGAGCCCGTGTTCTCCTGCTTGAAAATCATGTTGAGGCCCAAGGGCATTGTGATGGAGCTATCTGCAAGGCCATCAGGGAGGGATGGGAGGATGAGCCCGACCGCTCGGTTATCACGGAGAGGTACATCGCTAGGGTATGGAAGGAAACAGCCATCAAGGTTCATGAGATGGATACTGTCAGACGCATCATCAACGACCTGATTGACGAGGTGACGAGATTAAATATGACCATTTGACTAAAATTCAATTTGCACTTTAGTAGGAGACAACATGACTATCTCAGAAGAATTGGCTTTAATAGAATCAGCGAAAACTGGCAACAAGGAATCTACTCAAAAACTTATTGATAATTATGCCAACTGGTTAAACAGTTTTCTCCGCAAGTATCACGGAGAATGGAGGCGTGATTTGCAACAACAAGTTTTATTAGGTTTTATTGAAGCTATTCATAAGTTTGATACAGGAAAAGCTGATCGCTTAAAACCTATTGCCTTTTACTATATAAAGCTACATATAACAAACTATCATAGAACATTGCCTATTGTAAACTTTTCGCATTATCGTTATGCTAAAGCTAGCAAAGTAGAAGATGCATACATACGAACCGAAGAACTTTTTGAACATCAATGCTTTGAGAATCCAAACTATGACGATGCTTTACATCGCCAACAGATAAAAGAACAAGTCCGTTCTGTTGTAGCTTCTTTGGGAGAAATAGATCAGTACATTGTGGAAAATACCATCATGCGAGATGATATAAAAGATTCATCCGTTGGAGAGCGATTCAATTTTACTCGACAGGCTGTATATGATAGAAGAAAACGTATCATCAAAAAACTGAAGAAAAAATTAATGTCTGTGTGGAATAATTTAACAATCTATGCGTAATAATAAGTATGGAGGATGTAAAATGCAGCTAAAAACTTTATGTCCGTTTAAGTTAACTAAAGATCAAGGAGGGCGTAGGTGCGAAGCTGAACATTGCGAGTGGTGGATAGACGGACATAGAGCATGTGTCTTTCGTGCTATTATACAAGAATTGCAGACCTTAAGACTAGTTTTGGAGGACAAGAAATGCATGAAAACATAACTTATAACCCATTGCAGCAAGAAACAATAAAACATGTCTCAACTGATTGCAACGTAGTCGTACAGGCACCAACGTCATCTGGTAAAACTATTGTTGCTGAACAGTTCATGTTTCCTTGCTTGGAACGCAAGCGACGTGCTCTTTACCTTTCGCCGCTTAAAGCTTTGACCAACGAGAAATATGAAGCATGGAAAGGTCTTGGACTCGATGTAGTTGCTATTACATCTGACCACGAAAAGAGTGCTAGACCAATTACTGAGAGACTAATCCTCATGACAACTGAAGCTCTCGATAGTCGATCTCGTGGAGCAAAACCTTGGCTTATGGAAGTAGATGCTATTGTCTGTGATGAAGCACATCTTCTCGGTGCTCCTAAGCGCGGAGATGCTTTCGAGGTCGGGCTTACTCGTTTCGCTGAACTTAATCCAGGAGCACGGATAATCACCCTCTCCGCGACTCTGCCTAATGTAGAAGAAATTAAAAACTGGCTAACATCACTTAACGGCAAGCCTACAGTCGTAGTAGACACTGATTGGCGTCCCGTTATCCAGCAACATCATCTACGAAAGGGGCCAGATCGTGAATACCAGTTCACAAATTTTGTTATTGACGA
>JAKQDR010000135.1 GCA_029573715.1 bacterium
TAGTGTAGTCGCTGTCAGACTTAAATAAGAAAGAGGGTTATTAAAGAATAGCAGCAGCAATAGAAACAGAATTAGTATTAACAGTAAAAACAGAAAGGCAATGAAAACAGTAAAAGTAATTCACTATCCCGAAGGCGGGAACAAGACAACAGAGATCTTTGAAGCCGAGACGGTAAAAATAGTTGAGGGCTATTTACATGAGGTGGTACCCGAGGGTTTTATTGTTGACCCGAGATTTGGGGCAAGAATGGACCTTGAAAAACCTCATAAGTATTGGGTAACCCTATTGTATTTGAATGATGCATCGATGCTTGCAGGATTAAATTCCAAAGTGTATGTAATGGTTGACGGCAAAACTGTCGCCTCTTACGAATCAATAATTATCGATTAAATGAAATTGCTGCTGCTATTTTATATGAACGATAAACTTAAATTAACAATAACTGCAATATTTTTTGTCGCAACAATGCAGGCTCAAATATTTGAACCCGTACCCCTTGACAAGAAGTGGCACATCGGAGGCGGGGCCTTTGCCGGGGTATGGGGTACGTTTGCGGGTAACTCCCTCGAACTGTCACCTGAAGAGTCCGCATTAATGGGTGTCGCTACGGGACTGGCTGCGGGAATCGGAAAAGAGTGTTTTGATTTGCTGGATGGAGCAATTATGAAACAACATCACCCATTTGATCCGATGGACATAGCAGCGACAACATTAGGAGGTGTAATCGGTGCGGGGCTAAGTTATGCGGCGCTGAAGATATTTAAAAAGCCTCCGATGATTTACAGTTTTGCAGATGCAAAAAGTGTTCAGATAGGAGTAAAAATAAGGTTATGATTGATTTTTCTAAGATAACGTTTAAAGTCAACATTATATCGCTGATAAAAATATGGCGATGGATGAAACGTCACAAACTGTCTGATATGTTTAGTCATGGAACAAAAAATGAAAAAAATGCACCAGGAGATTGATGAGGATCATGCCGTTCAGTCGGCAAGGTATATCCGGTGGGCCGTTGCCCGGTTCCGCCGTAATGAGCTTTTTATCGCTTTACTGGCCGGTGCTGTTGTAGTGCTGGCTATTGTCTTATTCTCAAAAGTATGACTATGTGTGGAAATTGGTTTAAAAAAACAGAAGCAGAATATCTTCCGGTGGGGTTCAGAATAATCTCAAACGGGAGGAACAAATATTCAGGAGGCAATAGCTTAAATGGATGTGTTAATGACACAATTTATATGCCTGAACCTTTGGAGGCTGTATTTGATATTGATGTAAGGCGTTACTTCAATTATGATGTAACCGTCAAAAATTACATTGACCGTGCGGAAAGGGCTATATCAACACTGTCATCAGGGGCTACGGTTGTAGTTATTGCCGATAGCTGCTATTCAGGTACTATAACAAGGGGCAATTTTGGGATGAACATCGTTGCAGATCATTACAGGATAAAAAATAGATATTTGCCAAATCCAAAGGTGACACCTGAAATGGTTGTAAAAAAGAGGGCACTTGCCAGCACTGAGACTCGATGTATTCTCATAAGCGGAAGTCAGGAAAATCAAACTTCGGCTGATGCCTATTTTTCTAATTACAACCGATATATGGGGGCCTTATCGTGCGCACTTCGTGAAGCATTCAGAAAGGGCATGACATGGGGGGAGTGGACATTTGAGGCAACAAGACTAATAATCAAATGGGGATTTGATCAGAGGCCAAACATCATGGGTTCGTCTGATAGGATAAATGAAGTCATAGGGTCAAATCAGACGCTTATGTTACATAATTCATCGCATGGTTCCAGGATGATTGATAAGAGTGGTGATGAGATTGACGGCTATGATGAAACCCTATATTTTGATACTCATTTACCTGATGATATGTTAAGCTTGGTTCTGGATAAGATACCAGCATAATTGATATTTATATAAAAAAGATTTATATTTGACTGACTTTTTAAGGTTTAACAAAAAATATCATTATGAAAAGAAGTGTTTACAAAGCTCTTAATGTTGCAGACCTCGGTAAGGGACTGCTGATTGCTTTCCTGACGGCCCTGTTTACCGGGCTGATACAGCTCTTTGAGGCGGGGCCATTCACCTTCACGTGGCTGACATTCCAGCCTATTGTCTATTCAGCTATTTCAGCTGCTATGGCCTACCTGATTAAGAACTTTTTTACCAATAGTACTGGCGACATACTTACAAAGGAGCTGAAATGAAAAGGCTACTTTTGATTTTCGCACTTGTGGCCCTGACGATAGGGGTCGGTGCGCAGTCGTTTTTCACTCCTGTAACTGCTGACCAGTTGAGGGGTGAAGGGGAAAAGGCACTTACAGGTACTTTCCTGATACGTCCTGAGTTTACCATTGCCGGTAACGTGATTAAACCTGTTTTCATTGACGGGAAGTTTTCGAGCTTTGATGTATCCTTCGCCTCACGTGTGGGGTTTGGGGCATCGTACAGCCTGTATAAGCTCGTCAATGACCAGCCTTACAATGTGTATTCCTTCGCTGCACAACTGAGCTTGGCGACGATTGAACGGCCAAATATGGGATTGATACTTTCGGCCAGTGCCTTCGACCTATACGGCCTCAGTCCTTCAATCGGCTTCGGGTACGACTTCGTGAAAGACAGTCCTTTCAAGGCCAATTACTTTATTCTCTGGGGAATTTCTCACACGTTTTGACCTATGCCTCCGCACGTCTGCACGAAGGAAAAAGAGATTGATAGATTGGGCAAGGCTGTTTTCGGTAATGGAGAGGACGGACTTGTTCAACATGTTGCATCTATTTTGCAGAATCAAAAAATGATGCAGCAGGATGTCTCTGACATGAAAAGTGATGTCAAAGACTTGTTAACCGGAATTCATGCCTTACAGATTTTCAGGGCGGAGATGCAGACGGGTGAGGCAGTCAAGGAAAAGAACTCATTAAACAACTGGCAGAAGGCAAGCATCGTATTTGGATTCTTGGGTGTTGTCGCTGCCTTTATTGCAATATTCGTGACATGAACCTTTACCTCTACCGGATAGCAAAGAAAGTCACCTACACAATAGGACGGCTGTACTTTGCAGACTGCAAATGTGACACATTGGAGGATCCTGTCCGTGAACTTTTGGACTTGAACGGTGATGGTGATTTCAATGATGAGGGTGAAGGCAAGGTTTACGGGCAGACGGCTATTCCGGCGGGGAAGTATCAGGTAAAAATGGAGATGTCAGAGAACTTTAACCGACTTATGCCGTACCTTCAGGATGTACCTGGTTTTAAGTATGTGATGATTCACCCCGGCAATTCAGCAGAAGATACAAAGGGGTGTATATTGGTCGGGGAAAACACGAGGCCGGGCAAGCTCATTAACTCACGTGCATGGAGTGACCTGCTGAACAAAAAACTTACCGAGGCCGAAGAAAGGGGAGAGGAAAACTGGATTGAAATTTACAACGAATGAAAAAGATAATTACATTTTTAATGTGTGCGGGCATTTTGATAATGATTCTATCATCATGTAACCGGAAGATATACAGCGGCAATGATCGTGCCTATGATACTGTAAATGTAGGGACGACTGCAAATGATGGTATGGGTGATCCAATTCGCACGGGATATATAAAACTTAACCGCAACTGGCGTAAACTTGATGCAGCGGACATTGACATGATTAGGTTGTCGGGGCATGATTCACTTATTCTCAATACTACAGCGGCCACAAACGTCACACTGCCGACAACGGGGACGCTGCGAAGCTCTACGACCTATCAGTTGGATAATCTTACCGTGTCCGGCACAACCGTGTACGGGATTGAGGGCAGTGACAGCACCTTGTTCTATACGCCTGTTTCAATGCGTGATGATGCTGCGACATTATTTACTCAACCTATTTCATTTGCCGGGGACACATCCCTTTATCCGGTCCCTGATAAGGTCGGAGATCTTTACATCAACTCCGTTACGGGGATAGCCTATTTGTCGGTGTATGCGGTACGTGGTGGCTGGCGAAGGATAACAAATCTGATGCTGCCCGTGCTTTTTGTTATTGGATTTAGAAGAAGGAGGCGCAAATGAAGAGGCTAATAATACTTCCGCTGCTGCTGCTCTCGCTGACGCTGGGGGCGACAAAGTTGTATGTGGCTACCACGGGCAATGATGGTACTGGCGACGGGTCCGCCGGTGCACCGTATCTCACCATTGCCAAAGGAGTGAGCGAGGCTTCGTCAGGTGATACGGTTTATATAGTTAGTGGAACATATAATATTAATGCAACAATTGATGTGGCGGTTGGAATTAATATAATGGGTGAAGGATCAACAACAATACTAAGCAGTACTGCATCAGGATCACATGATCTATATGGATATTCACCAATTTTTAATTTAGAATCAGCTGCGGAAGGGACATCTGGATCACAAAGTATATCAAATATGCATATGAATGGGAATGATACTATTGCAGATGGGGGAATAATGATATATAGGAGAAGTGATGTAAAGATACATAATGTATCAATGGAAAATTTTCATTATTACGGAATAAGGTTTAGAGGAGGCGCAATTCCACCAGTTATTTATGCAACTGGGAATGAGATATCGTATTGCACAATTCATAATTGTGGTGGACCAAATGTAAGTTTTGGGGATATACAAATAGGTGGACAGGATGGGATGTTGATATATAATAATGATATATACCAGCCACAGAGACCGGGATTTAATAGAGCAGGATTTGCAATAAAATATTTGGCTGGAGGGGATAATCATGGGTTAAAAATCTATGGCAATGTGATAGATTGTGAAGCCGGAGATGAATATGATGAGTGGCATATTGCAATAGAATTATTTGGTTGTCATGGAGGGTTAGAATTTTATGACAATAGGATAAAATCTGGTGTTATAGATTTTAGTGATTATGAGGGTTCATTTGGAACTGACGACAGTGAGGGATATGGATACGCGGTAAAGATATATGATAATGTGATAGGTAGTGATAGTTCACCTACAAATGAGACGTATGGGATTACGTTTGAAAGACAAACAAAAGGAGGGGTTTATATTTATAATAATATAATTAAGAATGTTAGGGGTGGAATTACCTTTGTCAATCCGGATTCGGGGGTTACAGAGGATATATATATATATAATAACATAATGCATAATCTTGGCGATATGTCAAGTGAAAAGATTTATGCAAGTGGAGTTATAATAGGGAAATATTCGGACACACTAACCATAGACATAAATAATATTTATATACTAAATAATACAATCGTAAATAATGGTGCAGGTTTACAAACAAGTGGAATTCGTTTAAATGGATTAGCAGGTTTAACATATGATTCTATATATATAAGAAATAATATAATAAAGGGAGTTGATGATGGAGATGGAATAGGGATATGGTTAAATGGAGTTATAGGAAACACAATTAATGTAGAGAATAATTGTGTGAATGATTGTGATTATGATAATACGGTATATACAAGTTGTACAATATCAAATTTAAAGGAGCAGAATAACATTACTAATGATCCGGAATTTAAGTCAGAGAGTACGTGGAGGTTAAAATCATCTTCTCCATGTATTGATGCAGGAATAGATGTAGGATTAGACTATGACTACTACGGCCACAAGATAACTGGCACACCCGACATCGGTGCTTGTGAAGTCGGTAATTATGTTTTATTTTACAATGGTAAACAATTGTATTAATCGTCAAAATATGTTATCTTTGTAGAGTAGGTTTTTTCATGTTCAGGTTAGGGTTAATTGTCGAGGGGTCATTCAGGGTGGCCCCTCTTTTTATTTGCATGACTGAATAAGATTTATTATATTTGCATCAGCGTGACTAAAGAGGATCGCCCCGTAGCGGGAGGCGGCCCAGGGGAAGCATAACCCGATTTCGGTAAGTGACCATAAATCCGAGTTATTGGTCAGTCTTCGCCGTGGCAACGATCACGGCAGATGCGGAAAGGTTGATGTCATGCTTTTACAGCTGATCTACCAAGCGTAGAAACAGTAACGGGAGCCTCTGAAAAAGGGGCTTCTTGCTTTTTATCTCTATATTTTTTGACGAATGGCGTAATTTATTACGTTAAACATGACATAAATCATTGATTTGGCCGTTTATCGTTCGTAAATTGCACCTATAATTAAAACCTACAAACTATGCAAACAACGAAACTTGAAAAGATCAACGCCTGCTGTGAGGCAAGAGAATGGGTTGCAACTCAAAAGAACTACAAAGAGGCATGGCAAAATTGTGAGCGTGGTGACTGGATGCTGTGGCTTGCCAAACGATTGGATGTTGATGACAGAAAATTGACATTAGCGAAATTTAAATGTGCCAATCAAGTTAGGCACTTGATGAAAGATTCGCGAAGCATTGCGGCTCTTGACGCTGCCGAAAGATACGGCAACGGAGAAATTAATAGAGATGAATTAAATACTGCTACTGCTGCTGCTTATGCTGCTTATGCTGCTGCTGCTGCTGCTGCTTATGCTGCTGCTGCTGCTTATGCTGATGCTGCTGCTTATGCTGCTTATGCTGCTGCTGCTTATGCTGATGCTGCTGCTTATGCTGCTTATGCTGATGCTGCTGCTTATGCTGCTTATGCTGCTTATGCTGATGCTGCTTATGCTGCTTATGCTGATGCTGCTGCTGCTGCTTATGCTGATGCTGCTGCTTATGCTGCTTATGCTGCTTATGCTGATGCTGCTTATGCTGCTGATGCTCGCAAGGAAAGCCTAAAAAGGTCTGCTGACTTTTGCAGGGAGATCTTGACAGAAGAAGTATTAACCGCTTATGCTAAACTGAGGTAACTATGCAACGTGTAATCATCACCAAACAGGGCGACCCGAATGAGGGCCGAGAGGGGCTGGCGGATGTCATCACCAGTACAAACTATCCTGACCAAGCTGCCGGTATCGCTGTTTACTTCGACGGCGGGCCAGGATTCATAATCTACGGATTCAATGAGATTAAAACCATTGGTAATGTCACCGTTTACGAGGCCACGAGATTAGCGTTCAATCAGCAAAGGGATATCTTCAGTGTGCTGGATTTGGTGCGCTCAGTCAGAAGAATAACAGGCCGTGAGTACCTTATGGACGGAACAATCCTGAGGCGTCTGCGGGAGTT
>JAKQDR010000139.1 GCA_029573715.1 bacterium
TTTTGTTGTACTTGCCTCGTTCAGACAGCCGATTCGGCTGCACACCCAGGGATGGGCGCCCTATCCATCGGACAGGGTGACCGTTTGGTGTGAGGCCCACGGACCAGCAAGAGTACGGTCAAATCTCGCTGCCGTGCACTCAATAGATCGACTGGACTCTGTTGAGCGGCTCCCGCTGCGCACTTCGCTTTGGGAAGATGATGGGTGCAAAGTCAACTTTTGGGGATTCTCACGCGAACAGCAACATATGCCGGCGATCCATTCCCCCTGGTTGTGCCGGTTCGGTTTTTGCGTATTAAAACAAAAATACCGAACATTGCACCCGGGCGGAAATAAACAGGCTAACGTTCAGTATTACGGTGTAAAAAAAAGCTATCGTTTAATTTTTTTGGACGCCATTGCGTCTCATTCAATTGTAATTTGATTATAGCACGCGTTTTCTGTCTTGCCAAATCGCGACAGGGACAATTTTATATTTTTCAAGGTTGAAAGGTATTTGTAAGGCCTAATAATTTTTTCTACACACGTTATATCAATTACAAATTTCTGGAATATCCTCAAATTTTGGGCTATATTAAACTTCATAACCAATGGCCTTATACCCCTTTTTCCTCTTTCCAAACATACCAGCCAATACTGGCACTTGGTCATCGACATAATCATAGATGATCACCTCACTTTTACGGTCATAATTGCGGTGAAGTCGACCTGCATATTGCGCTACCGTTCCGCGCCAGGCAATTGGCAATGCTAAAAATAAAGTATCAAGGCGAGCATCATCAAACCCTTCTCCCAGATACCTTCCGGTGGCAATGATCAAACGTTCTTCATCCTCTGGAATATTTTTTAATTGATCCATCAATAAAATTCGTTGTTTGCGACCCATCCCGCCGGATAACACGATGATATTTTTCACTTTATCAGCCAGGGTATCTGCAAAATACGTGAGATGCTCTCGGCGTTCTGTCAACAATACGGGCGAACGGCCATTATGAACGGCTTCAACAACATCATCAACAATCATTTGATTCCGGTGCAAGTCCGCTGCTAGTATCGCATATACTTCCTGAATGCCTGGTTCTGGAGTATTGTCCGCTCGACTTGGCAAAACAAAATTGGTTCTACGGACAATAACCTTGTGGGTAAATGAGCGTGCGGCGGCTTGTTGGCGATCATCTACCCGGTATCGGACGGGTCCACATTGCATAAAAATGATCGGGTGGTGACCATCCTGTCGGGTGACGGTTGCAGATAAACCGGTAATGAACCTGGCTTTTGCTTGCCGAATCACCTGCTCAAAACTGGCTGCGGATATATGGTGGCATTCATCAACGATGATATGGCCATAATTTCCGACCAAATCATTGACTGTGCCC
>JAKQDR010000140.1 GCA_029573715.1 bacterium
CGTTGGCGGTATGCGTGTTTGAACTTGCAGGATGCGCAACGCCGTTCCCCCTGCCGTGACCACTGAGGACCGAAAATAGGCATATCGTCGTGATAACCGTTTGTCCCACAGTGCATCACCCCCTTTCTGCGGGGAGGTCCCCGCCAACAAAATCTTGGAGCGTACCGTCGCTCCGCTCAAAATCGGCGTTGGGTTCAATATATTTGATTCCGATCTCGTCCACATCCATTCCGCACGTAACGCATATCTCCAAAAGAGCAGATCGATAATCGCTTTTGTCATCGAAAAATATGGCGTTGTTTGCAATTCTTTGACATTCATCCAACAAGGTGCTGGAGTCTATCGCCACCCCGCTATCGTTTTCTTTTTTATTCATGGTTTCCTTTCGGGTGGCTCAGACTCACCACCGCGTTGGAATAGTAATCACGCAGGAACTCGTAAAGCGTTCGCACACCTGCGCCGTAAAACATTATTGATGCGGCAGGGAACATCACGCCCTCCTCCGCATATTGCGCACTGTGTAATATAAGACGCGGGACTGGCCGCGCTTCGTTGTTGCTACACTCCTGAATCACCGCGCTATCGTTCCCAATCGCAACCGCTTTTCGTTCGTTCTGTTTCATTGCCTTCTCCTTGTTTTATAGATTCAGACTTCCAACAACAGGCTCCACGATATTGCTTCGCAAATCGTGAGCCTTTGGGTTATATGTTTGGGTTTTCAAGCATCCTGGCTGTGTTAACTGAAATACCAAGCACTCTATCTTTTGTTTCAGTTTCAGCATTTATACACTCTATTGCCATAAAGTCGTGGTACTTTATAAGTTCATCTCGCGTCTGTGGATACTTATCGGCAATGCGTTTTAGTTCCTTTCTGCAAAGCCATTGGAGTATTTTTATATATTTAACATATAACAGGTCGCTCAACGCTGACTTGCTAACGTTGCTGACTACTTTAGTTGTGTCGGTTTCAGGTTCTTGTGTCATTGTCTTTGATCCTTCTCTTATTCCGCAAGCAGGTTAGCTCTGCGTTCTCTCTTTCCATCTCCAAAAAATCAAGCACCGTGTACGGCCCAAGCCCTAAATCTTCGCGCACGGTTGAAAACATAAACCGCATCAGCAGTTCGCTTGCTTCGTAGCACTTCGCCCGCC
>JAKQDR010000145.1 GCA_029573715.1 bacterium
AAAACCAAGGCCAAGCACCCGGTCAAACTCGCCAATGCCAGTGACCAGGCGACGCTGCGCACGCTCATCTTTGGGAATTTCGGCGAGGTTGGTGGTGGTGAAGGGGGCCGTTTTGTCGGTTTTGCGTTTGGATTTTTCTTCAATGCCACGGGCTTGTTTGAGCGTATTCCACGCTCCACAGTCGGGGCATTTGCCGATAAAGGTGGCAGAACCATACCCACATTGGTCACAGATGAAAAATGACATATGAGGCATTATCCGGCATACACGATAAAATTACAATAAGGGAGTGAGCATGGTTACCATATGGGGAGGTTTTTGTGAGTTCTAAAACGAAGTGCACCACCCATGGTAGAATAGGTTGATTTAACAATCTAACTATGGGTATGTCACTGACAACATACAGTCACCTGTCTCTTGTGGAGCGTGAGAGACTGTTTGGACTGTTAAAACAAGGTAAATCGCTCAGAAACATAGGAAAAGAGCTGGGCAGAAGTCACACCTCTCTCGCTCGAGAGATTAAACGAAATAGTAAGTATGGGAGAGCATATATCCCCTGTAGGGCACAAGCTCGATATGAGCGAGTGACTGTCCGTCAACGGAGGAAAGGACCTCTGAAGAACCCCGGAGTATACCTCTATGTACGAGAGCATCTGCGAAGAGGTTGGAGTCCCCAGACGATAGCAGGCAGACTGTATCTGGAGGTACCGGGAGAGTCTATCACGGGTGAGACTATCTACCGATACATATACCAAACAGCCAAAAGAAGAAAGCAGTTTGTAAAGTACCTGACCCATGCCCACACCAAGAGGAGAAGGCTCACAGGGAGATCAGTACAAAAAGCACCTCGAATACCCTTTGCCATACTCATAGATCACAGGCCCACAAAGATCAACACACGGGAGTCTCTTGGCCACTGGGAGACGGATCTGATGGAATCAAGGAGAGATTGTCCGGTAGCTCTCTGCGTATCTACTGAACGAGTAACAAGATATGTACGCATTACAAAGATACATAATAAAACAGCAGGGGAAAAGAACAGGTCGGTACACACATCACTTGCTCCACTTCCTGATAGACTCGTGAGATCAGTCACCATCGACAATGGGTCTGAGAACACCGGATGTTTTGATTGGGGTCTGCCGGTATATCGCTGTAACCCCTATCACAGCTGGGAGAAGGGTACGGTTGAAAACACCATTGGGAGAATCAGACGATATATACCAAAAGGAACTGATCTTGATAGATATTCACCTGCAGATATTCAAAGATTAGAAGATATGATGAACAACACACCGAGGAAATGTTTGAACTATCTAACCCCCAAAGAATCTCTGTTACAATTTCTTAAATACAAACCAACCTACAAACCTAAGTGGTGCACTTCCAAGTAGAATTCAGGTTTCATAAAATATATGCATAAATTGACTTATAATTGACCCGCAGCTATCCGAGGGCTGTTGAGCCCTCGGCTGCAACGCGTAGCACTTTACAATTTGATGGAATGGGTGTTCCATGCCAAGGTGCTCAATGTGCAGTAGAGCGTGTTGATAGAATTCTATATGAATATTGCAGAGCAGCTCGGACTACCATTAACTCTCCCGATTTACAGTCCCATCTTAAGATTAAAGATGAGTGTGTAGGCTCTAGCCGAGAACCAACATCAGATCGTGTCAATAAAAGATGCGGAGCGGTAGTTATCGGGACAGTCGCGGTAGTGAGTCCAAACGAATAATAGGACACTAATGCATCACATTTTCTCCACTGTTTCAAATCCGAGTGATCGAATGCCGCGTGTGAGCACATCATGTACTTTTTCAACGAGTGTAAGCCGTAGATTTCTCAGTTCACCTTCTGCCTTCAGTATGGGAGCTTTGTCATAATATGCATTAAATGCTTGTGCAAGAGTATGCAAATACGTACACATAATATGCGGTGCATACAGGCGCGCCGCTTGAGCCGCCACATAGGGGAATTGGGTGAGTGTGCGAAGCAAGGGGGTGTCAAGCGCCTCATCAAGAATCGATGCATTTATGGTGTTTCGTGTTATTGCAATTCCCATCTCATGCGCTTTTGAAAGTAAGCTCTGACAGCGGACGTTGGTATACAAAAGATATGGCCCTGAGTTA
>JAKQDR010000149.1 GCA_029573715.1 bacterium
GCCCATCGCAGTTCATCGGCAAACTCGTTTCTTGGCAGAAATACATGATAGCCGTTGTTTGTAATTGCCTGAACTGCACCAATCCATTTTCGCAACGCCCGCAATTGACAGACGTTCAACTTTGACAATCCCGCAACGTCCGGAGAGTCAAAGTCGAACAGATATGCGATCAAAGTATGCCGGTCTCGCTCATCGAGACCTTGGTTCCGAAACTGCATGTATATTCCAGCTATCATCGTTTCCGGTTGCCCCGTTGTGTAAATTGCCTCACATTGAACCGCATAATCACGCAGGAATTTTTTTAATTCCTCTGGCTTCATGGCAACATTTTCGCTCATCTTACCCTCTCCATCCTGCCACCGAAAACCCAGCGGCGGCGAACACGAACAGCCCAATCATCAGCACGGCGCAACCGAGTATCATTTTTCAGCCTTGCGATAATCTCGTCACGGCGGGCGAGTTCGACACTCAAAATCAGAAGTTCACGATTTGAAATACTGCAGTCTGCTTCTAATGCTTTGACTTTTCTTTCCAAGTCTCTATAACCAATATCATGTGCGGTGTAGTGATATCTGTCCCCGCCATCCATTGCAGCTTGTATCAGGTGAATTTTATCTGCAGTAAGCTCGGCGTTCTCTTTTTTTAGTTCTTCGTATTGTTCTGCCAACGAACAATAGTCGCTGGAGTTATAAAGTTCTTCACTCATTTGATACCTAACCCTTCCTGCGCTATGCGCTTGCACCAATTCGTGTTATGTTTTTCTCCGTGCTCGTAAATCTTATTGAGGGCAGTCCATCGCTTGTTTCCTAAATCGGTCGCAATTTCAAGTTGGCTCATTTCATCATGAAGCAACTGCGATAACCGCTCATTTTCCGCCTCAAGCTCGGCGATGCGGGCGTTCAGCGCGTCTTCGATGGGGCGTGTGTTCCAGTCGACTATACTTTTTGCAGATGCCCCACAATCATTACAAACAACAATTGTCCCTAATTCTTGCGGGCAGGAAATTTCGTAATAGTCTAAAGTTGTATTGCTACTCCCGCA
>JAKQDR010000166.1 GCA_029573715.1 bacterium
AGAACCGCCGCGTGGTAAACGTTCTATTGGCGTTCAATTGGCGTTCTATCCCTTCCGCATCAACCGCTCGATCTCGATGATCCGCGCGAGGTCGATCTTCTCAAGCTCCGCTTCGATTGCTTTTAGGCGAGCGTAGTCGGGCGGGATGTACTCCTTCGGAATGTCACCCTTTGGTTCCGGGTTATCCGTGAGCCCGAGAAGATAATCGGAGGAAACACGGAAGATTTTGCACATAACGAATATCACATCCGGAGGCGGAACACGTTTACCGGATTCGTAATACGAAATCATCGGGACGGATTTTTCTAACGCTTCCGCGAGTTTTTCCTGCTGTATAGAATCACGCTTTCTAAGCTCGCTAATTCTTTTGCCTAATATCTTTGAATCAAATGACATAAGCATATCGTAGCACTCCATATGGCTAAAAGTTAATAAGCTCAAAGCTAATAAATTGGTATACTTGACTATTGGTTAAAAGTATAGTATAATAGCTCATAGTTAAACGAGGTGACGTTATGACTCTTAGAGAATTGAGACTCCAAAAGAACCTGACACAAGCGGAACTGGCAAGTATGATAGGCGTTGATTCGGCCCACATAAGTTATCTCGAAACCGGCAACAGAAAACCATCTTACGAAACACTTATCAAACTCGCATCCGTTTTGAATGTATCCGAGCGCGACTTCTACTCGTTTATGCGCTCGTTTTCAGGCAACGAATCACAAATACAATAACACGTTATAACCACGCCGCGGCACTTTGATTTGTCGGGTCTTTGAAAATTGAATAGCACCGTAAAGGAGATGATGAACTTGACGAAAGAAAAGCTCGCTCAGATACTCGCTCACCGGATCATTTGCTGGGAGCGGGAACAACAAAGAGAGGAGGGGGAAAACCATGGAATGGAACAACATTCTGAAAGACCTGTTGCGTGCATACATCCGCGACATGGAGAGCCGGATAATCAAGAACAATTATCAGGCGCGGCTCGCGCAACGCCGCGGTGAACGGATAACAAAAATATGCCGGGAAAATGGCATTGACGAGGTTGAACTGTACCTCACGGCCTAACAAACGGCACCAGAATGGAGGTGAAACCATGAACACTCACCACACAAACATGAGCGTTAGGCTCAAGCTCGACCATTACCTCCAGGCCCTCGGTGAAAACATCGGTACGATCGGGAACGCCGATGAAGTGATCCGAATCCTCAAGAACAAATGGGTAGAGTACGAGAAAGTCGAAGATGAGTTGAAAATCCACCTCGACGAACACTATCCCGAAGGCGCGGAGATATTGAGGGCGATTGATAAAGCGCAAGATAAAATCATTTCTGAAATTTTAGAACTTTGCGCCGTCATCCTCACGGAGAATCAAAAATCTAATTACTATTTGTCTTTATATGACCCACTCGCTAAAGTTGATCAGTTACGACGGCTCTTGGAAATCACAAGACGCAACACTTCACAAACGATGCTGTTTAAGGAGGCGCAAAATGCTGCTTATCGAATTAACTCGCTATCCTGCCGAAGATCGTCAAAAGGCTATTCGAAAACTTCAAGAAGAAGGACTATGGGATTGCCTAACTTTGCACGAGCGGGCCGAACATTTAGCTTCTTTTCTCAAGAAAAACGCGCTCTTGCATGAGCGCGCTCAGCTTCACAACCAGAAGATATTATAACACAAATTCCATAACACTTGACCTT
>JAKQDR010000168.1 GCA_029573715.1 bacterium
TGGTATAAAACGATTACGCAAATTGCAGTTTGGCAAAGAGACGACTGCTGGCACACCAGTCCCAGCCACTACAATTTGGCGTGGAACTGGAACGTTGGAGGATAAGCGTGAGCCTTATTTTCCAGATGAGGATATTGGCTATGTTGTGCCAGTGAACCGTGCGTTTTTCCCGTTCACGCAAGGGCAGTTAGATTTGGATGAAGTCCCTGCCACTTTCGAGCAGCTGCCCCATATCTTGGCAATGGGCGTTGATGGAGTTGTATCAGGAACAAAAGATGGCACTGGCACTGGTTATATATATACTTATGCTTTCCCAACGACTGCGGTCAAGACGCCCAAGACTTATACAATCGAGGGCGGTGATAATGAGCAAGTCGAGCAGATGGCTTATGCCTTTGCCGAGAGCTTCAAGCTAAGTGGCAAGAGGAAAGAGCCAATCATGATGAGTGCCACGCTGATTGGCAGTGATGTTAGTGTTTTATCTGGAGGCTTTACTGCAGCTGCGACCTTACCGACTGTTGAAGAGATACTTTTCCAGAAGGCAAAACTCTACATTGATTTGATTAGTGGAACGTTTGGAACAACTGAGATTGGCTGCACGTTATATGAGTTTAGCCTTGATGTTACGACTGGTTTTCAAGCGCTCTATGCTGCCAGTGGCTCGCTTGGTTACTGCAAGATTATCGCCTCGACCCCAGAGCTAAAGCTGCACTTAGTATTTGAGCACAATGCCACTTCTAAAGACCAGAAGGCTGCTTGGCGTTCATTGACACCGAAGTTAATTCAGCTAAAGAGCGAAGGCTCGGCTGTTGCAACTGCTGGAACGACTTACACCAAGAAAACGCTAAAAGTCAATGTGGCTGGTATGTGGGAGAAGTTTGAAAAACTTGGTGAGAATAATGGCAACGATGTGCTTGAAGGTGATTTCAGAGTTGCTTATGACCCAACCGCTGCAAAGTATGCTGAGATTATCGTAGTGAACGAGTTAGCGAGCTTACCATGATCAAGATAGAAATTCCGTCCAAAGACTCGCCCGGTTTCTTGCGCAGGGCGAAGAAAAGCATCGAGCTAATGCAGAAGGCTGCTGACCCGCAAGGCAACCCAAATATCATCGATGATTTGATAGAGTTCATTCTGGGTTATGTCATTGAGCCCGCTGACCGAGAGGAAGCCAGAGAACAATTGCTGGACGCCTCTGAAGCACAGCTTGGTGAAATCATTGCGCAAATTGGTGGACTAAACCAAAACCCTACCTCACCGAGCCCGAGCAATTAAGATATAAGTCTTGGATGCGAGGGTTCGGTGATGAACCGCCTTACTGGGCTGTTGTGCTTGACTTGAGTGAGACGTATGGCATTGCCCCGTGGGACTTTGAGGAAAGATGCACACCAGAATGGTTTCACCGAATGATAATACGCCGAGATGAGGTCATACGTAAAATGAACAAAGCTGGGCACAATGGCTGAGAAAAACATTCTCGAAGTTATCATTACTGGTAAAGATGAAGCCAGTGGCAAGCTAAGTGGTATTTTAGGGACGCTTGGTGGACTTGGCAAAACCGCTGGCATTGTCGGTGGTGCTCTTGGTGTAGCTGGTGGTGCAGTTGTAAAGTTTGCTGGCGATCTGGCGACGTCTGCTGCGCCCGCAGAGGCAGTGACCAATACATTCAAAAACCTTGCAGCCTCGATTGGCGAAGAAGCTGCCCCGATGCTCGAAGAATTGCGTCAAGCCACAAGGGGGATGGTTGCTGATACCGACTTGATGCAAGCCACGAATAAGTTCATGTCGATGGGCTTGGCAGATAGCTCTGAAGAAGCTGCAAAGTTAGCAGAAATGGCAACCCAGCTTGGCTCTGCAATGGGCATGGATGCTACAGCATCAATGGAAGACTTTGCCCTGATGCTGGCTAACCAAGCCATCCCTCGCTTAGATAACTTCGGCATTTCCTCAGGGCAAGTTCGTACTCGCATTGATGAGCTTATGGCTGCCGACCAGAACCTGACCCGTGAGCAAGCCTTTATGCAGGCTGTTATGGAGCAGGGTGAAACCTCAATGGCTAAAATCGGTGAACAGTCTGGCACAACCGCTGCCAGTATGGCACAAGTACAGGCGCAGCTGGAAAACCTCAAGATAAGTATTGGGACTGCATTGCTGCCCATTCTTGGAGAGCTTGCTAAGGCTGTAACTCCATTAATCCAAGAGATTGGACCTGTTCTTGTTGATGTAGCTGGTCAAGTTGGTGGAGTAATCACTAGTGATGTTATCCCTGCTTTACTTCCGCTTATAGAAAAGTTATTGCCCCCCATTCTTGACCTGTTGCCATCTATTGTTAGCTTATTTGCTTTATTGGCTTCAAACCTCATGGAAGCGCTTGCCCCAGTGCTGGACACACTTGTTTTAGTATTAATTGACTTGATAGACCAGTTTACGCCCCTGCTTGAGACCTTACTTCCGCCATTGATTGATTTGTTTAGTTCACTGATGAAAGTTGTTGAGCCAATTTTGACAATAGCCACATCTTTATTAAGCAATATTGTTATTCCACTAATTGAGCTATTATTGCCCCCACTCATTGATTTACTTGACAAAGTTGTTGGTGTTGTTAGCAAATTAGCTGGTTGGCTATCTGACCATCTACAGCCTGCATTTGATGCAATTGGTGGGGCGATAGAAAATGTGATTGGATGGTTTGAAGACCTGAAAGATAAGATTGATAATCTTAAGCTGCCTGACTGGCTGACCCCGGGGTCGCCTACGCCGTTCGAGCTTGGCTTGCGTGGAATTGCCAGTGCGCTAAAAGAAGTGAATGGTGATATCGGCGGGCTGACTGTGAATGCGTCATCTCCGAGTACTATGCAGCCAATTATGGTTTCAGTTAATATTACCGACCAGTCTTACATCTCATTGTCAGATATAGACAATGCTGAGGCAAGGCTAAAGCCGATTGTAACTAATATAGTCAGAAAGGCGATGGCTTCCTAATGCGATACGGAATTGCTAAATACGGCTCATTCAAATATGGCAGTGGCCCCACTATTGATAATCTGCTTTGGGGTGTTATTGTTGATTGGGACGGTGATGGCTATTTTACTGGAGAAAATGAAGCATCGCATGTTATCTCTTTTCGAAGCATACGTGGAAGAAATAACATTGTAAATTCTGGTCTTACTGGTTTGGAGACCATGAACATTGGTGAAGCAACTTTGACACTTGACAATTCTGATGGCAGGTATGATCCTTATAACCCAGCAAGTCCACTTTACAACAAGTTCTATCCCGGAAGAAAGGCAAAAATCATCGTTAAAAAGGGGACGTCCGGAACTCAATACGATGTGTTTTACGGAACTGTATCAGACCTGAGAGTGTACGGCTATAATCAAACTGCTGATATGGTAATAAATGACCTGTGGCAAAGCTTAGCCGATATTGAAGGGTATCATTCTGCTGTCAAGAACATAAAAGCAAGTAATGCAATATCAGAGTTATTGGAACAAAGTGGATTTGATATTTCCACTTCGTTCGAAGACACGCTCACTTATATGCCGTATTGGTGGGAAGCTAATGATAAGCTAAAAAATCAAATTGAGAAGTTAGCTGAGTCTGCCCTTAGCAGTGTGTTTATTGATAGTTCTGGAACGCTAAAGTTATTCAATAGAATGCACACAGAAACCCCGCTAAATATAACTCAGTCTGACTTACTCAAGGATATAAGGAGATCGCTCCCGTGGGAAGAACAAATTGGCAGGCTGCAAATCTATGTGTCGTCTTTTGATGCTCAAGCGTCACAAGTAATCTGGTCGCTTGATAAGCCTATCATAATCGCTGCTGGTGAGAGTATCAAATTAATTTGCCAATATATGCAGCCGTCATATCACGTTCTAACACCAATTAATGGCATAGATGTTATACTGACTGATGCCAATGGAAATCCGATAAGTTTTGACATAACTGATTTTGAAGACCGTGGAACTACTGCAATTCTCGAATTGGTCAACAATTCTGGTGTTGATGGAATTGTTACTCTTGCAAGAATTTATGGTGAGCCACTGAATGAGGCTAACAAGATTGGAATTGAGAATGATATAAGCAATGAAATACCCAAAGTGCTGATATTTGATAACTTTAGGTTGCAGAATACTGTTGCAGCTCAAGAATACGCAGGGATACTTTCTGACTACTTTCAGAATAAGCCTCACATCTGTACGATTGTAATAGAAGGAAGACCTGACCTACAATTTGGCGTTGAATTAATGAAACAAGTGCATCTCATAGCCAATAGAATAGGCATTGATGACACTTACCAGATTATCAGAATTGAGCATGAATGGATTAGCGCAAATGGGTCATTGATTAGAACTACAATTAAGCTTGAACCACCAAGACCCGTTGGAAGTGGCTTAAATTATGATTACATCGTCCCAGCTGGAGGTGAAGTGTTTTGGTATGGCAATGCTTATGATATCCCTGCCGATTATGAATTGGACACCTCATTTTCAGAGTGTTATGTTAGAGCAGCTTCTGCTCCCAGTGATACTATTGCTGGGAATGAAAAGCATTATCATAATGTACCGAATAGCACATCTGTGGCTGGACATCCTCATCCCTTTACCTCCAGTAATACTGGAAATGCTACTGGCACTGCAATAAAACTAAAGAGTGCTGGTGGTACTGGTCATTCCAACCGATTTACTACCCCAACCCATCCTCATGGTATAAGTTCTGGAAATACAAGTACGAGCGCATCTCACGATCATCCAATTGGCGACACTGATAATGTCGATAATTTGCCCTCATATATGGCGTTATATTTAATTAGAGCCAAAGTTGACACTGTTTGCCCAATTAATGGTATAGTGATGACTTCGAAAGCCCCTTCTTATTTTCCGTCTGGGTTTGTTGTGTGTAATGGGCAGAATGGAACCCCTGATATTAGAGATAGGTTTGTTTACGGCGCTAAAGATGATGATATGGTTGGCATAAGCGGTGGCTATAAAGATCATAAGCATGTAAATGGTTCTGTTGGAGCTGGTGGTGGGCATGGACACACCAAGACTGGAACCACAAATGTAGTAACTTCTTCATACTATCTGAACGATATTACTGCTGGAACTGGAATAAATGCCCCCGGTGAGGAGCATGTACATGATTACAGTTTTACTACCACTGATGAGCCTGACCACATTCATACGCTTGGTGATACTGAATTAGCAGATTCATTGCCAAGTTATGTCAAGTTGTATTATATAATGAGGCTGGTATGATCACTTTTCCTTCTGGAACAATCTTATTGTTATATGGCTCTACAATCCCATCTGGCTGGGCAAAGTGTGATGGTACCAATGGGACGCCAAATCTGATAAATAAATTTGTGTTTGGTGCTAAAACCGATGCTGAATTAAAGACAACTGGCGGTAATGATACTCATACTCATGTTGAGCCCAATACCAGTACAAATCCTGCCCATAATCATGGCGGAAGTGCGTCTGCCACAATTTCTGTTCAAACTGCATCTGTTTCTGCCCCAACTGACACTTCGATGTATAAACAATCCCCGCCAGTTGATCATGGTCATGGCCCTGCTACGATTACAATCCAATCTGATGATGGGCACGAACACCCGGTCCCTAACACCAATAGTGCTTCGAGCGTTCCTCTGCACATACAGAGAATTTATATTATGAAGATATGAGAGGTTATTATGCCTACGAATTTCCCGACAAACCCCGACACTTATACCACCAAAGTTGATGGCGTTGATACTGTTATGGCAGCGCATATCAATGACCTTCAAGACGCTATGATGGCTGTTCAGGACTTTGCGCTTGACCTGCGTGATGGCTGGTGTTATGATACTGACACTTGGACTTATGTGTCCGCCACTTCTTTTAAGGTGTCAGGCAAAGACGTTCGTTATAAATTCCCAAAAGGCACTAAAATCAAATTAACGAACAGCGGCACAAAATATTTCTATGTAGTGGCAACTGCTTTCTCCACAGATACTACAATCACCATTACTGGTGGCTCAGATTACAATTTAGCCAATGAAAATATCAGTGGGCAGGCGTATAGCTATGCAGCAGCGCCGCAGGGCTTCCCAGAACGATTTGCTTATACTCCAACTGTAACTTATGCTGGCGGAACTACAAACCCGACCAGTATCACAACCGACTTTGTATTTGCTATGATTGGGGGCGTTGTTATAGTAACTGGCATTGGTCAACTGACGAGAGGCTCTGGTGATAGAGAATTTACTATATTTAGTTTGCCATTCGCGGTTAGTAAAGGGCAGACGGGCTCGTTTGCAACGCAATATGCTGCCACTGTGTTAAGTGTTTATTCTACTGGTGACAAGAATAGTGTAACTTGCAATCATACCGCAATGAATGCCGACGGCTATTATTGGTTTACTTTCGTTGGATTGATGTAACTATGTCTTTTAGAGTATAATTTGCATGGAGGTGCAATATGGATTTTCCTTTAGGCGTGGACATATCGGCTTATCAGTTCAGCTCGGACGGCAAGCGCAAGCCCAATTTTGACATCATAAATGCAAAGTGTGAGTTCGTGGCTGTGCGAGCGGGTATAAGCTGGGGGTATCAGGATAAATGGTTCCGCTACAGTTGGGACAACCTCACCGTCCCTCGTATGGCGTATCACGTCATCTATCCTGGGGAGTCCGCTGTTAGCCAGATGCAGCACTTCCTGAACATCGTTAGACCCACCGCAACCGACCGCTTGGTTCTGGATGTAGAGCTGGATCACGGGCAGACAAAGACGAAAATCACAGATACATTGGTGCAGTGTCTTGAATATGTGAAAGCGCAAACTGGACGCTATCCAATAATATACAGCCGTGCGGGCTGGATTAATCAATTCGTGGATGTATCGCAATTGCCAGAAGTGGACTGGTGGCTTGCGCATTATTTAAAAGCGTTGCCATATCCGCAATTCACGCCAGAGAAAACGCCGCCGCCCGCATTGCCGAAGGGCGTAAAGAAATGGCTCATTCATCAGACTTGTGAGAAAGGGAACGGGGCTGAGTATGGCGTTGCCAGCTATTACGTTGACCTTGACCGCTGGAATGGGACGAGCGATGATATTTTGGCTTACTTTGGGCTCACTGGGCAGCCTGAACCCATCAAGCCAGCGCTCGAGGAAAAAGTTAACAAACTTTGGGAAGCACACCCAGAGTTACATTGAGTATATTAGTTACATATGGAGGTAACAAATGGCAACTTACACAAAATTTCAATGTTTCGTAGAAGACCTTGCAGAGAAGAA
>JAKQDR010000173.1 GCA_029573715.1 bacterium
TAACAAAGAATTTTCTTATTCTTGGATCCCGGAAGCGGTGGAGGAGGAAAGCAATGGATGATCTAATAAGCGCCCGCGAATACGCTAACAGGAATAAGATTGCAGCAGAGCTTCTTCGCGAAATACTTAAACACTTGAAAATCAAGCCATCACGCGAGGTTGGGCGAAGCAAGATGTACCCGGTCACTCTGTTCGACCGGATGATCGAGGTGATAAAAACGATACCCCCGATCCCTCTTGACAAAAAAACAAAAACGTGATAGTATTGATACAATAGCCGCAGGTATGATAATACCGCGGATGAAATATGAAGAAGGGCCTCCGGGCCCTTTTTTGTTGCGGAATTTTATGGGAGGGACTATGAAACTTAGCGTTGCGATGATTGTAAGGGACGAAGAGAACAACATCCGGCGGGCGCTCGATAGCGTGTTACCGATTGCGGATGAGATCGTGATACTTGACACTGGCTCGGTTGATAGCACAAAAGCAATTATAACCGCTTACGAAGACCCGAAGATAAAGCTATCAGATCACCCTTGGCAGAATGACTTCTCCGAAGCGCGGAATGCTTCGATCGAAAAGTGTACTGGCGATTGGATTCTAATACTCGACGCGGACGAGGAATTGGCGCCAGAGGCTCAAAGCGGATTAAGAGCAGAGCTTGAATCATTACCAGACGCTGTGAACACGGTGATGATGGTCGGGCGAAACTACGTAACCGGCCAAACCTTCGACACGATGTCACAACCACGCGTGTTTCGACGTGAAACCATTCACTATGAGCATGCGATTCACAACCAGCCGAGATTTGCGAAAGACATCTTCCGGAGCGAGCTAATAATCAATCATTACGGTTATATGTGGACGCCGGAACTGCTTGACAAGAAGCGTAAACGATCAATGCCGCTGATTGAGGAGATACTCAAGACGGAGTTGCCGCCGATAGAGCGGCTATATTATAAGTGCCAGCTTTATAAGATGAAATTCACTTTTGAGCACGAGAAGAGTTATCAAATGGCGAAAGAAATTCTTGACGATTTGCGAACAGCGAAAGAGATGCCGTATATCGTGTATGAGGTGATGATCCTCGCAGGATTTCAGGCAACACAACGGCGGGAATTCGAATTTGCAACGGATTATATTGACGTCGCAAAGTTGATCTACGAGGATGTGCCAGACGCCTATTTAATTGAAGCGTTGATGCACCACACAACCGGCGACCATCTTAAAGCCGCCGAAACTTTCGAGACATATTACGACAAATATGCCACGCTCGATCGTTCAGCCTATAACTGCTCTATTCAATGCGACAAGTATGTTGACATCGCCAGAATAGCACTATCAGCTTCTTATATATCCATCGGAGCAACGCGAAAAGCAGTTGAGGAATTCAAAAAAGTGAGGCGTTCTGCTATGACGGCCGAGTTTTTAGATAATTTCGTAATGCACCTTACGAAAAATATAAGCGATGAGTTAGTAGAAGAGTTATTGCCGCATCTTATAGAAATATCGGATGAAGAACGCGTAAACCTTTCGCCGTTATATACCCGGCTCAAAACAAAGAGCATTGAACTCGGCAGCAAACGAAAGAAGATCGTCGTCCTTTACAAGCCCGGTCTCGATACGTTTATCCACGGGATCCGCAGAGAGCTCGCCAAAGAATATCTCGTTGAGACAATCCAAGTTGCGAATCTCGCTCACTTCAAAGAACGAATCCAAGATGCCGATCTGATCTGGTACGAGTTTGGGAATGAGCTCGCGATCGAAGGAACAAAACGGTTCAACATAAAGAGCATTGTTCGCGTTCATGGGTACGAAGTGATAAACGGATTTATCCAAGACATCTATCATCCAAACGTATCCCGTTATCTCTTTGTAGCTGACCACGTGATGAATATGGTAGATATTCCGGAGATAGCGGATAAGGTGACGATCATTCGTAATGGGGTTAATACGGATAAATACACTTACTCGGAGCGTCATCACGGGCGTAAGATCGCGTTCGTCGGTAACTTCAATACAAAGAAGAACCCCGCACTCGCTGTTCAAATCTTACACGAACTGGTTAACACTCAAAAAGGCGATTACGAGTTACACTGGGCCGGAGATATGCAGGATGCCCGGCTATATGCGTATGTAATGAATATTGTACACGCAATGGGCTTACAGGATCGTTTCTTTCTCTACCAACACGTAGATACAAATGCGTTTCTCGAGGATAAGGATTATTTCCTATCGACTTCGATGCACGAAGGGTACGGGATGGCAATCCTCGAGGCGATGAGCAAAGGGATAAAGCCGATTATTCACAATTTTTACATCGCCGATGAGTTTTACCCGATGCAGTACGTGTTTAATTCAATATCACGCGCCGTCGAGATGATAAAGGATGAGCCGTATGACTCTTTGGAATATCGGCAGTTTGCGGAACGGCACAGCGAAGAGAGACAACTTGAGAAGATATGCGAATTGGTGAGGGAAGTGATAAACGAATAATCACAAACAGACCCCCTAAAAGGAGAAATTATGGGAAACACACGAGGAAAACTACTATATGATCCCTCGCGGTTGTTGACATATAAAGGCTGGGCGCGTGACGGGCTTAAAGACA
>JAKQDR010000169.1 GCA_029573715.1 bacterium
GAAAGTAGGGGAGGAAGATTTGAGAGGCTACCCCTTTAGAATTTTGGAAAAGAAGGGATATGTGTTTGGAGAGTGAAAGCAATATATCAATATGTCCACACAAAATCATTTGCCACGAGTAGGGGTTGGCGTAATTATCGTAAATAGCGAGGGCAATGTGCTTATTGGCAAACGCAAATCTGCACACGCCCCGTATTACTCTATACCGGGAGGACATCTTGATTTAGGTGAAACATTTGAAAATTGTGCTGTACGAGAAGTAAAGGAGGAGACTGATCTTGATATATACAATCCGCGCGTTATTGCAGTCACAAACAACCTGGAAACATATCGTGATTCGGGAATTCACTATGTTTCAATCATACTCATGACACGGGAGTACTCAGGTATCTTGTGTGTGGTTGAGCCAGCAAAATGTGAAAAGTGGATGTGGTCAGATCCGCGTAATCTGCCGACACCACATTTTGATGCAAGTCGTATGGGTATTGCATGCTATCTGGAGGGCAAGATTACCTATGCTGATTAAGCAGTTATTCATTTGGTAGATAACATCAAAACATATATACATCAATCAACCATTAAAATTGATTGTCAAATATGAAACCAAGAATTGATCTTATTAGCATAGTCACGAACAATTTTCCAGAGATGCTCCGCTTTTATCGAGATGTGCTGGGTTTTTTGGTCAAAACAAACACTGACGGGTACGTTGAGTTTGAGTCGGAAGGAGTGCGCTTCGCCATAACGACCAATAGTGTCATGAAGAATGCGACCGGCCATGCGAGCTTTGATGAAAAGAAGGGGGGACAAGCGTTTGAACTTGCATTTCCGGTTGCATCACCACACGAAGTAGATTCTGCTTATGCCCATTTGATACAAAAGGGTGCAACGCCAATTAAAGCACCCGAAAACATGCCATGGAATCAGCGCACAGCATTCATTGCAGACCCGGACGGAAATACACACGAGATCTTTTCAGAGTTATGAGTGCACATAACTTCTCTCATGTTGCATACTATGCATATCGCTCAACACCATCACGTAATTATTCTCCCTGGTCTTTCAGACAGAGTGAGCCATATCGCTTGGGTGACTCAATGGTGGAGGAAAGAGGGATTAGAGCCACATGTGCTCAGAGTAGGCTGGCATGATGAGTCAAAAGATATTCGCACCAACCTAGATCGCATCATCTCGTATGTAGATACATTTGCTAACACGGGGAGGTTGTCTATTGTTGGCACAAGCGCCGGAGGCAGTGCGGCGCTCAATATTCTTGTTGAAAAGCCAGATAGGGTGGAGCGAGCGGTGAATATTTGTGGACGTTTGCGCGCGGGTACACATACCTGGCGGTCGCTTGACCGAATGTCAGCCACGAGTCAGTCATTCAAACAATCAGTTTTGCTTTGCGAGCAGAAACAAGCGATGATCTCACAATCATTAAAACACAGAATCATGACGGCCTCTGCGCGCTTTGGTGATGAACTGGTGCCGCAAGATACCAGCACTCTTGAGGGCGCTCATAATATGACCATCCCCACCATTGGGCATGGACTAAGCATAGCGATGGCATTGACACTATTTGCACGGCCGATCATACAATTCATCAAGGCTGACTTCACACCGTATTAGCTTATGTGCGTTTGTAGCCGACATCACGAAGGAGCTCTTCAAGCTCCGGCAAGGGGAGGCCTTTAAATGAAAGCGTGGTGCCTGAGGTGATACGCACATAGGGCGCTACATCGGGGTCTGCGACTTTAAACCCTCCTGCTGCGTCCATCATGTTTCCTTTTTGAGCGATGTGGTGAGCAATATCTTGAGGAATGGGTGCAAATTCGCATATACCTGTTTCGGCTGTTTGAGCATGCATTCCGTTTGTCGTGTTTATCACGTATATGCCATTTATCACCAGTGCAGGATGTTGATGATAGTGTGTAAGCCATTGAGCAGCTTGCTCTTTTGACTGGGGTTTTTCTCGTAACTGATTGTTCCACACTACCACTTGGTCTGCGGCGATAATGACTGCATCAGTATGACTTTCTGCAACTCGTTGCGCTTTGACTTTTGCAATGAGAAGGGGCAATAGATGATAGTCGTCATGTCGGATGGATTTCTCGTCAATGTTGGCGGGGATTATCTCAAAGATATATCCCGCTTCTTGCAGTATTTCTTTCCGGCGAGGCGATTGTGATGCAAGGATAAGCTTCATTTATTTTTTCTCCGTAACTTTATAGACCAATTTTTTTCCAAGAAGCAACCGGGTGTGTGCTTCAAGTGCTGGCAGTGCTGATAGGAAAAATGACACAATCGGCAACACGTACCACTGGAGGGCGAGGAGTGCAATGTTTTGCGGTTTGGTTTTTATATCAAGTTTATTTCGAACGAGGATGTCAATGATGGTATACACCACAAGAAGCGAACTTCCCATGGTGAGAATAAGGCCAGAAATTTGAGGCAAAATAAAGCCGAGCACCGTGCGTTTGAAAATGGGGTTTACGATCGGGGTTACGGTCGCAAATATGGTGAGGATAAAAAATGATGTCGGCCAAAGGAGATGGCTAACGCTCAGATAGGCGACTTTTTTTAGTTTGGGAATGAGGGGAATATGGGGCGTGTTCCATATGCGGGGCCATGCATAGGCAATATCCGAAACCCCCCACGCCCACCGTTTCTCTTGCTCGTAGCGGCCGAGAAATGTTTTGGCCATGGATCCGGCATATACCGCATCGCCATTTATGATGGTATAGAGAGGAATGGTGCGGACTCGGGTGCCGTGTTTGAAAAATGCTTGCAAATGCACATGCCAATCCTCGGGGACAATGTCAACATCCCAATATCCAACGTCGTGCATCAATTTCAAACCTACTGAGTAGGTTGAAATTTGAATCAAATTCTCTTTATCTTCAAGGTGTGCAAGACGCAAAACAGATGAAAGCGAGGCCTGCATACGTATGAAGAAGGGAAGTTGCCAAAAATTGTTGTAAAGCAGTACCGGGGCCCAGTAGAAATGAAAGTTCCGCTCGGTGTCGCTTAAATAGGTGTAGGTAAGGTATGAAAAATAATTGGGAGGAAGCTTGCTGTCGGCGTCGCATATGGTAAGCACCACATCAGTTTGCGCATAGCCTTGAGGGCTGATGATTCGCTCCACAATGTCTTTTACCGCCGAGGTTTGATTACTTGCCTTTCCCGGCACCTCGTTATCTTGAAGCGTATGATAGGACGTAATAATGTCTATCTGATTAGCGAATTTGTTGGCGATTTCTTTCTCTTTTACTGGCGCGTTTTCTTCTCTGCTTTCAAACCCCAACACCACGTGGAGGTTGCTGCGCCATGGGTAGTCAGACTTTAGGATGCAGTTTATTGTTTCATTGATTTTCTCAACAGATTCTTTGTAACAGGGGATTATCACAAAATGATGGATATGTTGCGATCGAGCGGGCGTTCTTGAAACAAGAGCTTGAAAGTCCACATTTTCGGCTTGCTTTATCTTCAAGTATGCTACGGTTGCCCGTATGGCATTACGGCCTGCCATAGTCAAAAAGTACAGATTGAATGCGATGATGCCATAGGCCACCACCGCCGGGTGAAACGGCGCAAGCCAGAGGGGAATAGTTACCACAATCCACGTAGTTGCCGACACCGCAATTTCAGCAAACCGTGAGGAATAGAGCCATTGCATAGAAAAAGAGCCTCATGTGCATGAGCGCTTTCTTAATTATCCCACACATATTGTAATATTTAGGAGTATTATTGGGCAGTAATTGGAACCTGTTTTTAGCTTGTTCTTGACTTTTCTAGCAAGCTCGTTTACTATACGCTTCAGCAATTTTGCATCCGTATATTTATTAATTTAT
>JAKQDR010000197.1 GCA_029573715.1 bacterium
ACTCGAACTCTCAACCAATTCCTTAAAAGGGAACTGCTCTACCATTGAGCTACGGACCCTCTCACAAATTTTTTAGGTACGGGACTGCTCTCACCTCTTCGATGGGTCATCGTTGAGGTGACTACCGTTGAGCTATGGGCCCAATACAACCACAAAATACTCGATATTATACCAAGTAAAACGTGTGCAGAATGATAATATCATTATACTTCCCCTCCTAAGTCGGGAAGATCACCAGGGCGTGCCAGCAGTCACCTCATGCGCACCCGGTATAACTTCCCCTCCTTAGTCAAGGAGGGGTCAGGGGTGGTTTACGTTTCTCAAAACTCTATCTACACACAATGTTGAGTATCTTCCCCGGCACATATACCGTCTTAACAATATCGCCTGTTACAAACCGCTTCACGCTTTCCAAAGCGGTTGCTTGCGCCAGTATCAGATTTTCTTGCGCTATAGAATCTATTGCCACTGTGAGCGTGCCGCGCACTCTCCCATTCACCTGCACCGGTATCTCCACCGTCTCACTCACTAACAATGATGCCTCATACGAAGGCCATGATGCGTGATGAATAGAATCCGCATGCCCGGCCAAAGACCACAATTCTTCCGTCATAAACGGTGCAAACGGCGCAAGCACGAGTAAGAATTTCTCGAAATCCTCATTGCTTAGGGCTTCCGCTCCTGCCTTTTCCCAAGCATTCATGAAGATCATACACTCAGCGATAGCGGTGTTGAATTTAAGTTCGGGAATATCCTCCGTAACCTTTTTTATCATTTTATGGAGTGCCCGTTTGAGACTGTCATGATTCCCCTCCTTGGATAAGGAGGGGTTGGGGGTGGTAGATTTTGGTCCAACCATCTCCCCCTGCGGGTACTCCTCCTCATCCGAGGAGGAGATATTATGCGTGGTGTTGTGAATGGCTGTATTTGCTATATTCCACACTCGAGACAGAAACCGATAAATGCCAGCCACACTCGCCACATTCCATGCCTTCATCTGATCAAGGGGGCCCATAAACATCTCATACATCCGGAGAGTATCTGCACCATACTGCGCAATCACATCAAGTGGGTTTATGACATTACCCCATCGTTTGCTCATCTTGCGATGATCAGGGCCCAAAATAATGCCTTGATGGCGCAATTTCAGAAAAGGTTCATCAAAATTGATATACCCCGCATCAAACAATACTTTGGTGAAAAATCGAGCGTAGAGCAAATGGAGCACCGTGTGTTCTGCGCCTCCGACATATAAATCGACGGGGCACCACTTGTTTAATAGTATTTTGAGTGTTTCATCGTCAAACGGGTTGGTTTCCGTCCCTGCGTTCGCCTTCTTTCGCGCTTCCTCAGACAGCAACTGGACAAATCGCAAAAAATACCATGACGAATCCACAAATGTGTCCATGGTGTCTACTTCTCTATCTTGAAAATCAGGATGTTCGGTGAGGGGGGACTTTCCGGTGGGTTTAAACTCTACATCCATCGGCAAAACCACCGGCAATTCACTCTCCCCAACTGGTTCATACTTATATTCTGGATCTGACGACTGACGGCTAACGACTGGCGACTTCCGCATCGGAATCGGCGCTCCCCAAAACCGCTGACGTGAAATGAGCCAATCACGGAGTTTGAACCGGGTCACTCTTTTTCCATATTCTTTTTCTTCCATATAATCCATCATCTTCTTCGTCGCTTCATGTATGTCCATTCCATCAAGAAATCCAGAGTTAATCATGGTTCCTTGCTCCTCTTGCACTTGTTTTATTGTCAATATTTCGCTCGTGTCACCGTCAGGCCCCACCACAACCCGAATGATAGGTAATTTCATGGCTTGGGCAAATTCAAAGTCACGCTGATCGTGTCCTGGCACACCCACCAAACAACCTGTGCCCACATTTCCAAGCGCGAAATCAGCAACATAAATAGGTAGTTGTGCATTATTAAGTTCGTTGAGTGCGTACCACCCGGTAAAAACTCCAGTTTTTTCTCGTTCCGTTCCCACTCGCTCTAACTCACGTTTTTTGAGCGACTCAATACAGTATGCTTGGACCTTTTCGGATTCGGGAAAGTGGGACGTGTGCTTTTTCACAAAATCACTATCGGGGGCACACACAATAAACGTCGCTCCAAAATTCGTATCCGGCCGGGTTGTAAATACTTCCACTTTGTACTCTGTACTTTGTACTCTGTACTCTATGTTGATCCCTTCACTTCTCCCTATCCAATTGCGCTGGCCCGCTTTGGTGCTCTCTGGCCAGTCAAGCTTTTCTAAATCATTGAGGAGGCGCTCTGCATAGTCCGTGATTTTCAAAAACCACTGTTCCATCTCTTTTTGCACTACCGCCGTTTCACAGCGTTCACAGTGCCCGTCCACCACCTGCTCATTCGCAAGCACTGTTTGACATCCATCGCACCAATTGACCGATTGTTTTTTCCGATAGGCCAAACCCCTTCGATACATGAGCAAAAAGAGCCATTGAGTCCACTTGTAGTAGTCGGGCCTGTGTGCTGCCAAAACCAGATCCCAATCATAACTGAGCCCAATAGCTTGCATTTGAGCGGTGAAGGTTGCAATGGCATCTTCGGTGGTTATTTTCGGATGGGTCCCTGTTTTGACCGCATAATTTTCAGCCGGGAGCCCAAACGAGTCAAACCCTATGGGGTGCAATATCGAAATGCCGCGCATGCGCATATAGCGACAATAAATATCTGTC
>JAKQDR010000211.1 GCA_029573715.1 bacterium
CAAAATACGCTGTTTTCTTGATTTATGTCAACGTTTTACATACTTTCTGCGTTCAATATTCTCACCGCACCGCTCGCACACATCGGGTGCTGCATAGCTAAATGTCGGCATCTTGCAACTGCATCGCTCAATCTTGTATGCGTTAATCTTTGACCGAATAGTAAGATACACAATGTGCGGCACATCGTTCTCTTTCAGCCACGCCACATAACGCAGCTTCCATTTAGCAAAGGAGGTGTATTCGGAGTGAAGTATCCTGCCCTGTTGGTTCTCTATCACCAATGTTGGATTAGTTACGTGATTGCGTCGCATTAGAATATCATTTTATAGATTCCTAATGCCAGCATCGCACCTACAAAGATAGCAAATCCGTATATTGATGTTTCTATCCATCCGTCAAGAAAACCATCCGTGAAGTCCTCCACACACTCGCTGTCGTCATCGTATATGTGATACTCTAACATGCCGTCTTTGACGTGCTGTGTGGGTTTTATGATGTCCAGGCACTCGTCATCTGTTGGGTGTGATAACATTACAAGGCCATCCACTTTGTAGTGGCGTTCGCCGTCAGGCGTGCATTGCAGGCCATCTTTAGTTACTGTCATTGCGGACTTATGAAATGCCGCTCCTTTTTTTGTCATTGTTTTGTTTTTTAAAATGGTGATTTATTATATTTAATTCGCAACAAATGCGACCTTAATCGTGCGCATGTGTAGAACTTCCCTGCTATCCAATATCCGACAGAATATCCGTTTACTGTTTTCTTTATTTTGCGGCCTGTGAGCGAGTTATACATCACCCCGTCAGGTGTTAACTTGTATTGTTCTGCAAAGTCTATTTTCCACTTATAAATCATTGAGTGTGTGTTATATATCATTAGGCGTTGTAGCGGTTAGCCGCAAGTTACCTGCAAGTGCTACAATACTGCTACTATTGAACATTTGACGGAGAAAATTTAAAAAGTTTTTCCACCGCTTTACTTGTCTGAACATTATTATTCATCCTTTGGTTTATCGCCTTTTGCCACACACATTCAATGAATTATAAGTGGAA
>JAKQDR010000215.1 GCA_029573715.1 bacterium
GTAATTGCGACAAACTCGCCCGGCGCAATTGAAAGCGACACACCTTTTAGTGCGGTAAACACCTCTTCTTTGTTAATCGGATATTCTTTCCAAATTTCTTGAAGGGCTATCATATGAAAGTAATAAAGGACAGTAACGAAAGGTCTTTTAGCACGATCTATCTGCTCGGTTCAGCAAGAATGTCACCGCCTGAGATACCTTTGACAATCTCAACTTCTGTGTCTGCCTCATCGCCAATTTTCACCTCTTGTTTTTTTGGTTTGCCATCTTGGAGCACAAACACGTACTTTTTGCCTTCTTCAGTCAAGATATACGAGCTGGGAATGGCATACACATTTTGCTTCTGTTTGGTTACAAATTCCACATCGCCCGTCATGCCGAGGCGATATGCATTGACGTCAATAGAGTTAGAGAGTGCGAGCTTCACTTCATAATTTGTACTCACATCACCCGCTCGAGGAGCATATGCAATAGAGCGTATGGTCGCGTTTACCGTCGAATCGGGATATGCATCTATGATAATCTTTGCCGACTGCCCCACTCGTAAATCCGGCACCTCTGTTTGATCAGCGAAAGCTGAAAAATATATGGTGTTTGGGTTAATAACCTCATACACCGTTTGGGCTGAAACCGTCACTCCCGCATATGGCGCACCCACTTTGGTGACTACACCCTCAATTGGTGTATATAAATATGCATATTCTCTCGCAAGTGCTTGCAGTTCAACCGCAACAACCGCATTATTAAGGCCAAACTGGGCCTTGTCGATGATGCGTTTCATTCTGTCACCAAGTTCCCCGTCTTTGTAGGGAGCATCTTTATTGTCGCTTTTTACTTGATCAAAATCCCACCGTGAGATCATGAAATTATTAAGGCTCGTTTCGAGTCGTTTCTCTAAATCTCGCTGGTCAAGTGATGCGATGCCCTGATATTTTTCAACATAATCTCCTTCTTTTACTCCCACCCAATAGAGCTTGCCACCCGTGGGAAACGTCAAGGTGACTTTCTCTTCAGCGTCAATTTGACCTGAAATGGTGAGCGTTTCTTTGAGCGTCGACTTGGCAACGGTAAATGTTTCACCATCGGATATGCCTTTCCCCAGTTGCGCCGAGGCGGAATTTTGTGAATACATATAGTATCCAATACCTGAAATGAGCGCGAGAATTCCAAAAAGTATGATAAGTTTGCGTTTAGTCATATTGTCAAAAAAATGCCCCCCATTAACGAATGAGTCACCTATAATTATAGCATGAAATACGCCAAGTATTTGCGCTCCCCCCTGTTTCTTGCCGGATGCATGAGCATAGCATTGACCCTGTTGATTTATGCTCCTTTTGCCCTGCGCGCATCGTCGTTTTGGGGCATACCACTTAAAGATTCGGGCATGCAGCAAATCTACTCAAATTGGGATGGACCAAACTATGTGCTTAATGCAATCACAAACTACGAACCTGCAGAAATAGGTATTAGAGCTTTTTTGACCCGTCCTAATGAATATTACGCTGCTCATTTCCCTCTCTATTCGTGGCTCATCCGCGCGGGGGCGCCAGTATTTGGTTATTGGTGGTCGGCCTTGGCGCTGCAAATCGTAAGTGGAGTAATTCTTAATCTGATTTTTTACTCTTTTATTCGCACACGCAGCAAACATGCACTCTGGCTTACTTTTGCATTCACCATATTTCCCCCGCGCCTAATGGTGCTTCGGGCTGTCATTGCACCCGAACTACTTCTGACGGCATCTATGCTTGCCGCTTTGCTTTTATGGCAAAACAATAAACCTTTGTTTGCAGGGGTAATGGGAATTGTTGCGGTGCTTTTGAAATTTCAAGCCATTATCCTCGTGCCTGTATTTGCCATAACCATTTTTGAACACTCGCTACGTGAACGAAAGATTCACATCCCTGAGATCATTGGCGCAGGACTCCCACTTCTTGGATATGGAGTGGTGGCCCTCTTTTACTTTTTCCAGTTTGGCGATTGGCACGCATATTTTGTCGCACAAAATATGGTTGGAATGGGGATGGATGTGCCCTTTTCTATGTTTAATTACGCAAAGAAATGGGTTGGAACTAATGTTATGGAAACTGCCGCACTCTACTTTATTGGCATGATTATGCTCATAACCAAGCTTGCCAAAGGATTTCCCCGCGTGTATTTTTGGTTTGCGCTTGGATACACTGCCATGCTGAGCCTGATCCCTCAAGTTGACATCATGCGCCTCGCAGCACCCATCGCCCCCATATTTTTCCTCGGGTTTCATTCGTTTTTCGAAAGCAAATTGATGCGTATCACCCTCATACTGGCGTTGCCCATGCTCTATCTCTATACCATTAATTTCATCATGACCAATCAGGCGCCTATCGCAGATTGGAGTCTATTTCAATGATTAACCATGCTTCGCAAATTCTTCACCCCCAATCAACAAAATGCTTTGCGCGCATGGGCAGTGCTTGTAATCATTGTAGTTTTGGGAATATTCTTCTTGAGACTGTATCGGCTTCCCGAATATCTTATGTTTCTTTCTGATCAGGGGCGTGATGCCATTGTGCTCAAACGCCTGGTTACTCTTGAAAAACTGGTATTTGTTGGCCCTACCACCTCAATCGGCAATGTGTTTACCGGCCCATTTTATTATTATCTTGTCGCCCCGTTCATGTTGCTTTGGGGGCTTCATCCGGTTGGCCCCGCCTATGGTATAGCACTTATTAATTCCATCGGTTTGGTTGTTGTGTTTTTGTATTTACAAAAACTGTTTGGTAAATCAATCGGCTTGCTATTTCTGTTGCTCACCGGATTTTCGGCCACTCAAGTCTGGCAATCGCGTTATTCGTGGAATCCAAACCCGCTTCCGCTTTTCACCATGCTCAC
>JAKQDR010000217.1 GCA_029573715.1 bacterium
ATTGCAGCGTGCGGAATGTTTCTGTGGCCCGATCCAGAAGCTTACGCCTCTCCAGGAGTTACCTGGCTTCCTGCTCTATGGTGTACGGACTTTCCTCACTGCTCTCTGTGGAGCAGCGCGCTCACCCAGCTGACCTGAGCACTTAAATCATACCCGGCAAAGCGTTAAAAATCAAATTTTATGGGTATGAGGGTGTTGAAAAACACGTTTCAAATTGACTGTAAGAAGTAAAAGTGATTCAATAAGGACATTCTGGCAAACGAGGTAGACAAAATGGAGACTGTACGCTTTATTGAAAGAGGAACACAATCTTTCTATGGATATTACCTTTACGATTTGATCGTACCTGAAGATCATTTTCTCCGGAAACTGAATGCGATTATCGAATGGGACCGGTTTACCCGCAAGCTGATCTGTTTATACAAAGGGGAAGGAGTAGTGGGGCGGCCGCCTTTTGACCCAGCCATGCTGCTCAAAGTAGAGCTCATTGCTTATCTCTACAATCTATCGGAACGCCAAGTTGAGGTCTATATCAACGAAAACTTACCAGCCAAATACTTTGTGGGGTTAGCAGTTGACCAAAAAGCACCGGATCACTCCACCCTGACGGTGTTTCGGGAACGACTGATACAACGGAAGAAGCTGAAAGTGTTCGAAGAGATATTAGACGAGATTGTGCACCTTGCTTTAGAAAGGGGTGTGCAATTTGGGGCGATACAAATTGTAGACAGCGTGCACAGCATAGCCAATGTAAACACTGCCAAAGATAAGAAGCGTGCGGAAAAAGGGAAAGGTCCGCATGACCCAGATGCTCGTTGGGGGGTCAAACACACCCGCAAGGTAAAGACACCCGAAGAGAAAGAGATTGAACAAACCGAATATTTTTTTGGGTATAAAGCTCATGTGAGTCTCAACAGCCAAGCGGAGCTCATCACCAGTTTGGAAGTTACCTCTGGGGAAGCCTGGGATGGGCATCATTTTTGTTCGTTGGTAGCGCATGACCAGCAACAAAAATTACCGATAGACACCTATACTGCCGACAAAGGTTATGACGACGGCAACAATCATTTCTACTTGGAGCTAAAAGGGCTGCATTCAGCAATTCATCTAAAAGGCAACCGTTTAGGGAAAAAAGATAACCACAAAGAAATATGGGTAAATCTGGTCAAGACGCCCCAATATCAGCAAGGTTTGCAGGAGAGGTACAAGATCGAGCGCAAATTTGGTGAGGGTAAACAGAGCCACGGTCTGGGACGTTGTCGTTATGTTGGCAAAATTAAGTTTGCTATCCAAGCTTTCTTTATAGCTATAGTTCTCAACTTGAAGCGTATGGTTAAGCTGCTCACTGGCGTTGGGTTTAAGACGCCAGTTGCTGCAACAGCTTAGACAAGGGCGGATTGGTGATAGAAGATGAAAAGGAGTGAAAAAAAGCAATAAAGAGGGTAATAATGAGGTAATTTGGCGTGATTTTTAGCAAAGATTTGCCATAGATTTCACAAAAATGCCTGTTTTGCCCGGGAATTGTCAGCATAAGTGAGTATTTCAACACCCTC
>JAKQDR010000176.1 GCA_029573715.1 bacterium
GAATGGAACCAACCCCACAAACCTAATCAACAACGCCCCTAAAGTTGGTTTCACAGCGGAGGCCATGCAGCGTACACCAAAGAACGTATCAGAAGCCATCAGCGAATATAAAGGGGTGATGGTACACTACATGACCAAAAACGCCAGTTGCTCCGGGTTCATTAATCAATATGGGCATTATGCGGTTATCAAAGACATAACTAATGGTCGTTACACTGTAATGGATCCGACTAAGGGAACTTTCACTTGTCCTACATCCGTATTGGACCAGGCCACGGCTGGGCGGAGCATCTATTATTATAAGATCGGTCTGCGATGATTGTCACTCCTTGACACCTTCCTCTCTACCTAATTTAATTATGGGTAGGGAGGATTTTTTTTATCTAAAATTTATTAACCCTGTCTATACTAAACAATACTATATCCATCATCTCCAGCATGACCTACTAGAAAGATCACAAAACACCCAATCTTCTCTATGAGAATGGTTAGTGGTTTATGATCCTTCTACCCTTTATTTATTTTAAGCCATGGTCCACATAATAGTCTACGTGACCATGGATCCATTACTTACTAAATATTTGAACACCCGCACACCCGGAACACGTGACCGGGTTAAACTGTTCATACAACATTATACCACCAGCCAGGGCCAGTCACCCTCACAGCTCCTGGATGAGGCGTGGCGGGAACAACGAGGGGAACAACCACCCTGGCTGCACCAACTACCCCAACGCCTGGAAGACTATAAAAACTACCTCGAAGACAAAGAGATGGCAGAATCTACCGTCAAAGCCGCCGTCTCCACGGTCAGGAGTTTCTACCATAACCACGGAATCACCACACCCAGGACCCGATTAAAGTACAAGAAAAGTAGTGACTCTGGAAGTGCATTGACGGTTGATGACCTACCCGGATTAAGTGAAATAAGACGTGCTTTTGCAGCTGCAAACACTAAGTTCAAATCCATAATATTAACAATATATCCTCAATCCGACAAAAAATTATAATAATACATTTTCTAAAGGAGGTGGACAAAATAAACAATAGAAGAATATTCATAACAGAAGAGATATCAGAATCTTTAGGTCTTCGATATTCTGCTAAACAATTTTTTAAGC
>JAKQDR010000250.1 GCA_029573715.1 bacterium
CTTTGCATTATTGGCCTGTCTGAATTGACGCGCTGGGTTTATGGCTACGAGCGTAATGGCAAGTAATATACCCACAATACCAATAACCACCAAAAGCTCAACGAGTGTGAAACCTCGAGAACGATTTTGCATAGATAAAAATAAAATAATAAATCGATAAACTTACACTTCAACTAACAGGATAGTGAAAATTATTTCTCCTGTCAAGGTGTACGTGTTGGGCTGATGGTCTGGGACGGTGCCGACGGTGCATATGCACCCAGCTGTAACACCACATCATACTCATCAACTTGCGCCTCTTGTGTCGCAGCAGAAACACCCACGCTTTGCACCAAATCAATAATGCGCGTTGTTGTTTCAACATCAAAGTTTGGACTGATGAGCATTTTGTTTTCGGCAATGGGCAACGTGCTCATTTGATTGCTTATTTGATAGGCCCCAACCTGACGAAGTTTGTTGTACACATCATCGAACAGTTTTTGTGTTTGTTGCGTATATATAATTTGTACGCGGATTAGTTTGGATTGTGCTGGTGTTGCCGACTCACCAACCGGCGGAGTTTGTTCGACTAATGGTGTATTTATGGCCGAAACCGGCACCACATTTTGCTGCTCTTGCTCTGATGCTTGTTCTGCTGCTTGATGGGCTGCAATAAGCTGGGCACGTTTGCGCGCAATCGCAATTTGATCCTGTCGTGCACTTTGATATTGAAAATACCATATGCCCGCCGCACCTAAAACAAGAAATAGTACGATGACGACCGCCACCCAAGGTTGCACAGGCTGTCGCGCAGCCTCTGCAACATTAATCTGAGGAAGCGAATGTGTGGGGCGTTTTCCATCGAGTTCGAATGCGGGTTGATGAATAGATTTTAACGCATAGAATTCAAAGTGTTTTTTGGTTTCTTCGATGAGATCTGTAGACTGTCCTTTTGGATTTTCTGATTCGTTTAAGACAAGATTAAGATTGGGAAAAATACCAAGCATAGAAAATGCGGATTTTTCAAATGCATGATAAATTGTCGAGAGCAGATCTCTATTGGCGACAAGAACCTTGGTGGAGTAGTCTTTTTGGGGCAGTCGCACAACAACAACTCTCTGCAACGGAACCGCCTCAATAAATGTGTTAATGGTTGATTGATCGAGGATGCGTGTGTGCGTTGATGATGGTTGAAAGGTTTTTTCAAATGTTGCTGATTCTTGAACAATACAGAGTGTGTCGGCCGATCGGATTTGAGAATCAATAATCCATTTGGTCACCGCAGCCCTAAAATCCTCTCTTTTTAAGACGTCTCCATCCATAACCATGTCGGGTGGGTACACATAGTCCCTCACTACTTTATCAGGAATGGTAACTGCTGTTACTTTTGTTTTACCAATAAAAACAACACATCGCCTATGTGGGCGATCCGGAAGTGTTTTGTTTGACTTGAAAAAGGGTGGTGGCATATCTCGTATTTGCATTGGTTCCGTGTGACACAGTCTTGCTGAAAAAGCTCAGTGTAAATAGTATACGAGATAAGCTCGTAAGTACCAAGCATTAATCAATGGCTTGCCAACTCAGAATGCTTGGACCCCCATGAAGAATGAGATATTGAATTTTTATGTTTCTTACGTATCCCCCCGAAGTCCCCCGGGCATGGATGGTGTGTGGTTGGTTTGATTCTGTGGGTGGTGTGTAAAACACCCGCGCTGTTGCTCCGTTTATTTCCAATGTGTCATCTGATGAAAATGTTAATTCGGGGTTTCGTATGAGCCGCAACATGGTGTCTTCGGCGATGGATTCTGCTGCGATTTGCGCATATATACTATGCTGCCATCCGCTCATGGAGTATAAAATCAGACTCACCAAAATCGTGGTTGCGCCAATGATTGTGAGCGATACCACCGTAATGATTATGACCGCCATGAGGCTGCTTCCACTTGTTTTTTTCATACATGATTATAGTTTCAAACTTAACGGAGTCGCACAGTCATTGAATAGTTTCTGGCTCGTTGAGACTGAACACCTATGCCCGCTGCGCTTCTCATTTTTACCACAAATTGTATGGTCACGAGCTCCTGACCATTGACTGATGGTTGGTGGACAAATCGAACGTCTTCAACAACTGTGGTGGGTGAGTTTAGTTTTTCAATAACACCATCCATAATCATAATAAGATTGTGGCCAGTTGGATCATTGTCTTCGCAGTAGTACTGTTCTTTGTTTTGTATGGTGGTACGCAAAATCTGTGATTGGTCTACACATGAGGGGATAAAAGGAATAGGTGGGGTGGGTGTGAGCGTGGGTGTTGGAGTATTTGCACTCGTGGGGCTTAACTCGGGACCGGGCGCCTCATCTTCGACATATATTGTCGCCGTTGACGTGTTATTGGTTATGTCATCATCAACAAGTGTGGTGTAATTGGTGGGGGAGCTCATAAAATTAACTGTGTAAAAATGATTCTCTTCCCAACCAGGATACGACACGACCGATGCGGTATTTTCAATAAGAGGGGGTGCGTTGGGGGCTATTACACCACTTACCAGAATACTCAGGCGGCCACCAGGATGAATAAGCGGGTCTGCATTTGAAGAATGCGAAAAGGCAATGATGTTGCCAGTGCCCGTATCTTCCAACCCACAACGAGCCGGAAAAGCCCTCATGTCTCCTGTGGGGATGCCCGTATTTGCCACAACACAATCCCACACCACACCCATAATGGAATTGGGCACATTATTGACGTATCCAAACGCCCAGGCAGCCTCTGTTGCATCTTGATCGTTTTCAATATCAATGCGCATTTGTATAGGACCACCTCGTACAATGGGGTTGTTGAGCACTGTTTGAGTTACTTTTACACCAAAGCCTCCTTGGCTAATGAGAAGATCATTCAGTCTGAAAATTGCTGTTTGCGCTCTGTTGGTGGTTGACCCAGCGACAAACACATCACCGTCTTGACTTACGTGGGCACCACCCAGATTGGCAACGCCACCATATGCCATGGTCGTTATCATGTTGCCTGTCACCTGACCGAGACGTATAAATCTCAAGTTTTGACCAACCCATGCACTTCCAAACCACCCTGCCCGATCCATTTGATCGTTGGCAGTTACTATCACTTCATTATTAACCAATGAAAGGGCGCTGCTTCCCTGCCAATAATAGGTTAGTGGAAAATCATATGTCCATACAAGACTTAAGTCTGTGAGTCGTCTTTTCTCAACATGAATTCTGGTGCGCAAACTACTTGAATACATGCTTGTTCCTGCGGTTTTTTCAAATCCACCCAGGTACAAATATGTTCCATCGGTTACCATTCCATGCATATCGACCACTCCATTTATACCTGTATAGGAGGTTACTAAAGAAAGGTTGTTCTTATTGAGCTTCTCAATGTACCACTGGGGATTGTTATAGTTGCGATACCCCGATGCATACACATAATCTCCTTCAACCAATACATTAGTGACCGCATTCCAATCGTCTGAAAGATCTATGAGCCGAGAAGCAACAACTTGGCCATTTTGTTTAGATTTTTTTACCAAACTAAAATATGTTTTTGAGTCGCTTGATGTTCGGTTTTCGGCGACATATAAGTGCTCTGCATCAGCGTCAAGGCTTTGTCCTGCATAAGGAAACCATGTCCATCCCAGATTGTCCTCGGTGGACCACACTTTACTTCCGGTCAAGGCGTTATATTTACCTACATACAATCGTGTTCCCCACCAGGTATACCCACTCACATATACATCGGGCCCATCGACCAATATGTCATACAAGCCGCTGCTACCAAAGATCCAGAAATTACTCTCCACGCTCTGTTGCCACACCAACTGTTTGTCTGATTTTCTTATTTTTTGAATAACACCATTTCCCGACTGAAACCAACCCCACGGGCCCCCAATGTTGCTTTTGCCTACGAGGTACACATGTTCATCAGACTCATCAGAGACAACTTGAGTTGCGTATTCGGGAAATGAAGAAATGTTAACCGAATACCATGGTGTCAACGTTCCGCCCACAGGGCCGGTTGGGATAGGGGTGGGCGAGGGAATGGTTACCATCTGACAACTGCCTCCGGCAAATGCACTATATATCTGGGAGAAGCCGGCAACCCGAGCTCGAAAATGTGTAGAGCCCGTCAGAATTTCTTGAGTTAAATCAGCGGTGGTATACATAGTTTGCCACATCGTTTCACCCGCAAGAAGTCGGGTGAACGCAACGCCGTTTGTGCTATATTGCACGCCAAATCTGTCCCCGGGGTTTGCGACCCCCATTGATATGGCAGAGCGCCCAGGGAGCATAATGTAGATGTCGTTGCCCGAATAATATGGCGCATACCAACTGTAGTCGATCCACCCACCGTAGCTTGTGGTGGCAGATATGCCCCACATTGCTCCATAGTTGGGGTTTAGCTGGGGAATCTCTGTATATCCACCGATGGTCGCACCCTGCGCGGCAGAGAAATTCGCATTTGCTCCATTTTCAAAATTCCAGGCGGGGTATGTGGTGCCAGTAAATGAATTGGCAGAGACAGAAACATTGTAAGGGGCCGACCAAGAAACGGCGGTGCATCCTGGGAAAAGCAAGGTGGTGGGAGTGGGGGTCGGGGTGTAATTTACTTCATTAAGCAAAAACAATGCTCCATCTGTGTAGCCCATAAGTGAGCCAGCCAAAAACATCTGCGCACTGGGGTCTGCACCAACTCCACCTACCATTCCAACACCCGTATAGGTGACGTTTTTTGTGACGTTTCCATTTGAAATATTTAAAAACAACACTTTAGCATCTTGCCATGTGCCCCCCGTATTTTCCCAGTCGTTATTAGCAGCAACCACTAGGGTTGATCCGTTGATAAGTGGGTGCGCGTTTGATTGAAAAGTCCCCTGATCGGGCTCTGTATATGACCACGCACTGTTAAGATTGGATATTCTTCGCTTTTCGACACGAACTCTCCCGGTGCCAGCAGGTGTTGATTGGTGTCCAGAAACATAGAAAAATGTGCTGTCTGCAACAACAGAATCTGTGGAAACAAATCCGGAGACACTTGTCCTGGATGAGGCTACAGTGAGATTGCTTTTGTTTAATTTCTCATAATACCAGGTGCCGTCTCTGTCGCCCACAACCACCGCGTACGCCCCACTTAATACCAGATCGCGCGCGATGTCAAAGCCTCCGGTCAAATCAGCAACCCTCGTAGCCTGTGTTGATCCATTCGTTTTGCTTTTTTTTACCACATACCAGCGTTCAAGTGTTGTTTGCCCGCTCACTTGAGTGTCGCTTCCCACCACATATACACTGTCTGAGTCTATCTCCAACCCCAAACCCCTATTTTTGTTCCAACTTGTGGTTGGGCCGATTACATCAGTCGACTCCCAAATTGGGGTGCCGTCTGAGGGATTTAGTTTAGCAACATATAGCTTGCTTCCCCATTCAACATATCCACTCACATACAACCCGCTCCCATCTTCTTTCACATCATGAATCGCTCCGACATAATATCCCAGATATTGTCCGATGGTTTTTGTCCACACGGTGGATTTGTCAGATTTTCGAATTTTCTTAACATAACCCAGACTACCCTCTTCCCACCCGCCCCCATTTTCACCAATATGAGATCTTCCCACAACATATAAATGGGTGTTTGTTGTGTCTGATGTGACCTTAGTAATTATTTCTTTCGATTCTGAGAGATTGTGAACGTACCATGGAGTGAGCGAACCTGTATATATGGTTGGGGTGGGCACTGGAGTCGATGTGGGGGGGGGAAAAGTGGGAAGATTGGTGGGGGTTGGAAACTGGGTTACCAGTGGTGTCGGTGTGTTGGTGGGAAACCCAGATGAGGTAATACAGCAAAACATAGTTTGCAGGAGTCCGCAGTTTCCTCCGATAGTACACACCTGAGAGCCTGAGCAGGTTCTTGGCAGCGAGTTGGGGGCGCACATAGTTTGAGCTAATATGGAAGGCCCCGTTATTACAAAATAAACATTCATCAATAAAAGGAGTGTTCCTATTAGGCGTGCAATGCGAATTCGATTAACGGTGTGATGAAACATCATAATTGTTGTGTAAGCGTTGGTTGCCATGAAGCTAATTCAGACACAGCCCTGTTTACTTCAATATAGTTTTCTGTCGGTTCTTCAAACATCGCCATAAATGATCTAACCACCTGTGCAATATAGAGGACTCTTTGTTCCTCCGCCTTTAATCCGTTGTGATATTGTGCGTTGGCTCCGACAGTTAGGGTGAGCGTGCCCGTTTCAGAGTCGTACTCTTTGCGTGACGATGTCAAAACAATGCCTTGATAATCTTGGGTTGGCTCGTCTGTGTGTGTGTTTAAGTCAGTTTGAAGAATAATCTTTGTTGGGTTAACTTTCACCCCGTTTACCAAAAGTCCGGCGGCTTGATCTTTACCGAGCGCTTTATAGAGCGGATCGCCGGTAGTGATGACACAGGTGATTTCTGTAGTCGACAAACATCCAAGCCCCAGCGGATACATCTGAGTGGTCTCATTACGACCTGACAAACCGCTGTTGTTTGTATCACTCGAAGAGGTATTATTTTGGGATGTTTCATCATCTTGCATCACGCCGGTCATTTGAGCACTTTTTGATGTGACCCCATCTGATTCTTGCTGAGTAAGATTATTGTTTGTTTGAGGGTGGTCGATAGTGTTGCTTGATGGTTTGGTGTCTTGGTTTACGAGCGAAACGTCTTGATTGTTGGTTGGTTGAGTTAGCAGCACATATAGGGTAATGAGCCCTCCTACCACAAAGACAATCAGGATAAGTAATCTTTTGTTTCCATTTTGATTAGCATAAGAAGGCGCTGTCATATAAGATGATTACAATATTGACATAGATTGTTCTGATTTGCAACACTTCACCACCGTCCAATCACCACTTCTTGCAGAGTGGGAGTTTCTGTTGTTTGCGTATTGAAATATGATTTATAGCGAATACATGAGCCAGGGTTTCTGTATGTGGAAGCATCTGACTGTTTGGGGACCTCAAAATAGTCTTGCGAAAAGAAGGTGCTGTCATCACCACCTGGCCCCACATATGCATATTCAACCTGATCACACGACCCGCCACTTGCTTCAGCGACTGCAATTTGGTATGTAATACTGGTGGCTGTGGGTTTTCTTGTTGTTGCAATAAAATAATCAACGCTCGTGGGGCGGGGTAACGAAATAATTGGCGATGTGTATTCTCCGTTTGTTGAACCCTCCACTAAAAAAATACCACCATCATCTGTTTCCCCCTCTTGAAGATTGATCAGCAGGGCATCCTCGTGGGCAAATTCTCTTGGTTTAGATTGACCATATAATCTTTGTAGGTTTTGCTGGGTGGCTGCATAACGAAATCGTGCCAGAATGTATTGACCATCTTGATCGACCGCACTTCGCGCCTGTGTCGCAGCGTAACCCTCAAAAACCGCGGCAAGGGTAAGTGTGATTATCCCAATAATAGAAACAAGCAGTAACGAGCCAACCACCACCTCAACCAGGGTTGTGCCTTGTATACTTCTCAACTTCATAACGAGTACACAAAATTAATATTATATAGTTTCGGGTTGTTCTGATCATCATGGCTCATGGGAGAGAAGAAAAAGGCTTTCCAACGAAAACATCGCGCAGGGTTTTGAAACAGGCTCTCCGTCGACTGGCTTGGAACAAGCGCTGCAATTGTCTGCCCTCCCAAAGAAGCGGTTGTGAAATATGTTTTTGCGGTGCCGTCTGGCCCAACAAACTCATGAGGAGATCCGGCACAACTATTGTTGAGGGCATCAAAAAGGGCTATTTGTGTTTTGATTTCCGTATTTTCCGGTTGAAGAATGTCGGCACGCATTGAGTAAAAAAGGGCGGATCTTTCCATGTCTTTTGTGGAGGATGTATACGTTGAGTATAAAAGCCCAAGACGCTCTTGTTCATCAAGCGCAATGGTATACAGCTGAACATCATCAACAAATCCTTGAAAGTTTTTGTTTGGTGAGTTGGGGTTGCGACCGATAAATATCGGATCTGTGATTGATGGGAGCACCGCAAGGCCTTGCCCCACATCTTGCCCGGACTGACCATCCACAAACAGATTGAGTTTTTCGCCATCATACACAAACCCCACGTGATGCCAAAGGCCATCTGCAACATATGACTGATGTTCGGTGGTGATTGTTTGGGAGCTGTTTTGAACCATTGCGACAGGATAACCTTCGGGGTCTATGGTTAGGGAATAACCCTCTCCCTCCGCTGTTTGTTGGTGCACAACCGTCGCGGAGTTTGGGTTGACTAAGTTGGTTTTTAGCCATGTAAATACGCTTATCTGACCTGATGATGTAAGCATCGCAGAAGATGATGCGGTCATGTACTGAGAAATTGTGGCAAGTTGCGCCGTGTTCCCAAATCTTCCCACCTCAAAATTGGGAGGGCCGTGTAGCTGCATATTGTGTGTACCGCTTGGAGATATGTCTAACTCTGACAACGAGCCCACCAACTCTCCAGACATCTGCCACCACGCCGCAAGCCCTATGGGTATTTCTATCTGACCGGGCCCAAGTGTAAGGTGTGTTTGGGGAGATGATTCATCGACACGAATCCCCGCAAACGAAGATCCGGGAGCATCAAATTCTTGTGTATTCGAGTAACTGTCTGTCTCTATTCTGTCGGTTCGAGACAGATATATGTCAGTGATAAGCGGTGTTTGACTTTCGTTCCACCATATATATATTGATGCTTTTTTTGTTGCAAGGTCAATGTTTTCTCCTTGTGGGGATATTTTTCCAACATCGTCTCTCAAGACATTTTGTATGCGTATAAAGCTCATGAGCCCTTGGGGGTCGGGTGTGGGCGAGATGTCTATGGGCACCAGAACATCTTTCTCTTCTGCGTCCAATTCAAACACGTAGTCTCCGTTTGTTGCTATGGCGCTCCACTCTCGTGATTTAATTTGTTGGATTCGATTTTTTAGTTCTTCTGTTTTCACAATCGCGTCAAAGAATATATTTCTTTCGGGTTGACTACTTGCCATAGCCCCCATGGTGTAAAGAACACCAGGCAACACAATGGCAAAGATTGCAATAGCAAGCAGTATTTCTAAAATAGACTCTCCTTTTTTGTGAATTAGCATATATATGTTGTGCTGTTGAGTTTATATTATTCTATAGAAACAGTGCCCATCCTATTCAAACGAACCGTGTGCTCAGTTCTATCAACTAAATTTTCAATGGTAACGTTGTTTGACGCTGGGTCATAATCGAGTATCTCTCCGCTTTGTGGGATAAATATTAATTGGTTTCCAGTAAGTGAAACTTCACGAAAAACCAGTGTTTTTCCAAGGTTTTCTATGACATTGTCCGGTCTTCCCGGGGTGTAAGAGCAGTTTTGCACATGGGGGCATGAAAATAATGTGTACACACCAGATCCTTCTTCAAAATGAACTCCATGGGGTATGGTTTTTGATTGATTTGGGTCGCTCCCCAACATCGCATATATTCTTTGTGTTTTGATGTGTGCCGTGAGCCTGTCTGCCGCAGTTTGTGCATCTGTTGATGTTTGGACGGTATTTGTCGAAAAATACAACAGGCTTGTCATCATGCTCACAATGCCTACCACCACCAACAACTCAATCAGGGTAAACCCCTCGGTCGCTTTTTCATCTACTTCCAATGGAGCTAATAAGACCATAAATTGGAGCAACAATTGCCAACATCATTCCGCCCACAAGTACCGCAACCATAACGAGCATGAGCGGCTCAAGCAGTGTGGTCATTTCTTTGATTTTTTTACTTGTTTGATAATCTAAAAAATCAGATGCGTCTTGAAGAGATTTGTCAAGCGAGCCACTCTTTTCGCCCACTTCAATCATTTTTCGCAAGATGCCAGGAAACAACTTTCCCTTTCTTCCTATTCCTGATGAAAATTTGCCCCCCTGTAAGACCGCCTGATAACCATCCTCAATGGCATCTTTAACTTGTGGTTTGACCACAACGTCTTTAGAAAGCTCAATTGCACTTGTTATTGGTATGCCTGACAAAAGAAGTAGCGACATACTGCGAGTAAAACGAGTGAGGTCTATGTCCCTGACAAGTGTTGATATTATGGGAAACCCAAATAGCACTTTTAATATTAGCTTTTTTTTAATCTTGTAGATAAGCAATAATGATCCAATTATCAAAACAGCACCTAGAATCGTAATCAGTGTGTTGTTGACCAAAAAATCTGACATTGCGATTAAAACTTTCGTGACAAAAGGAAGGGGTATTCGCAACGACTTAAATACCCCGCCTATCTTTGGAATAATTCCGTAAAGCATACCCACAAGAACAAAGAAGAAGATGAACAGGATGAACATTGGGTACATCATTGCCCCTTTGATTTTGTCACGAAACTCCATGTCTTTGATGAGGGTATCGCGAAGGTCTTTGAGCACTTTATCAAGGGTTCCCGACTCTTCTGCGGCTTTAATTATGCTTATGGTAACTGGATCAAACACACGAGGAAACTGTCCGAGGCTCTCATACACTTGTAACCCTTGTTCTAAGTCGGCTTTTAACGCATGAAGTATGGCAAGCAGGTTTCCTTTCGCATCTTCGGCGAGAGACTCAACCGACTCGATGATAGATATGCCAGACGACAGCATGGTGCCAAGATTTCCAACAAGCACCAGTTTTTCATCGTTGGATAAAGATATTGTTTTTGGATTGATGTGTGAACCAGACATACTTGTTAAACACTTTCTGTTTTGGTAACTCGAATAACCTCTTCCATTGTGGTTAATCCTTGCAAAACCTTGATGAGACCATCTTCAAGCATTGTGGTCATCCCTTCTTCTATGGCCGTTTGCGCTATGTGATCAGAGCTGGTCTTTTGAGCGATGAGCTCTCGAATTTTTGGCGTTACAACCAAAACTTCAAATAGGCCCAGTCTTCCAGAGTATCCCGTGTTTCCACACATTTTGCATCCCACCCCACCAAACACCTCTGTCTGCTCTTGATTTGTCACGTGCTTGTTTGTAACAACAACACCAAAACAATCTGTGATTTGCTTTGTGTCAATTCGTTTGGAGTTTCGACAGTTATTACATATCTTTCTAACCAGCCTTTGTGCGATAATAACGTTCACTGTAGACGCAACCAAAAAGGGTTCGACTTTCATTTCAATAAGGCGGACCATGGCGGTTGCGGCATCATTGGTATGGAGCGTTGAAAGAACAAGGTGCCCCGTAAGAGCTGCGTTTACCGCAATGTTTGCGGTTTCACCATCTCGAATTTCACCCACAAACACTATGTTGGGGTCTTGTCTGAGGATTGACCTAAGACCTGCTGCAAATGTCAGATTAGTTTTTGGATTAACATTGATTTGGTTTACACCTTTTAATCTATATTCAACGGGGTCTTCTATGGTGGTGATGTTTTTTTCTCGCACATTGAGTATTCGCAAGATTGCGTAGATGGACGTCGACTTTCCTGCGCCCGTTGGCCCTGTGGAAAGAACCATGCCAAACGATTTTTCGTATGCTGTTTTGACTCGGTGAAGGTCGGGTGGTCGCATGCCAAGATCAGTTAGAGTGAGTGGTCTTCCGTGAGTTGATAATATTCGCATCACCGCCTTTTCCCCATCAACAATAGGGAGAATTGAAAGGCGTATATCAACCATTTGCCCATTAATGTGTGCACGAATCTTTCCATCCTGTGTGCTGTGATGTTCATCTGTGCGTAACCGCGCCAAAACCTTGAGCCGCGATATAATACGCTCGTGCACAACCTTGGATGACACAGCAACGTCATGAAGCATTCCGTCAACTCGATAGCGAATTATTCCTTGATTGTCTTGCGGCTCCATATGTATATCAGATGCCTTTTCTCTGAATGCATGCTCAAACAACATGTCAACGAGTTGAGATATTGGAGCCTCCTCATCTTCTGCACTTGACTCTTCTTGAGCTTGATCATCTGAAAAATCTTCAAGTGCTTGTTTTATGTCAATTTTGTATACATCAAGCGATTTGTTGATGGCCTTTGGGGTTGCACAAAAAACCAAAACTGCCTCACCTGTTTTGCTTTGAATAAGATCAATTATTTGTCTGTCTTGAGGGTCTTCCATCGCAATTTTAATTCCATCTCGACCCCGCTCAAACACCACACACCTTTTCCTTTTGGCGACTCGTTCTGGCAACACATGCAGGAGGTTATCGGGTATGGTGATATCTGTGAGGTTTACAAATGGCGTACCATACGCCTTGGCAACAAGCTCCCCAATCCTTTCATCGGTGATAAGCTTTCTGTCAACTAAAACATCATAAAGCGATGCGTCTGTGTTTATAAGAACATCGTTTACTTCAACAAGCTGTTCTGGAGTAATGAGCCCTTCATTCAAAACCATCTCTTGGAGTTGTTTATCTGAAAAACGCATGTATTCAATCTAGCAGATACGAAGAACCTTCTCAAGGCCAATAAGAGGCTAAGAGGTAATATGTCCTATGGTTTTTCAAGCACACGCAAACCTGTCCCCACTAAACCAACCGCTATGAACACTATTAGGTGGGCGTTGCCTGTTGCCGGAAATTCTTTTGGGGGTTTGGTGGTTTGTGGTGACAGACTGGGGGTGGGCTCTGTGATGACTCTCTCTATCAAAGGGGTGGTTTTCTCACCCTGCACCGATGTGGGTGTGATTTCTATTTCTTCACGAACATCATTTTTTTTTCTTTGAGAAAAAAAGTCAAAAAGCGAATTGGGGGTTTGTTCACCGTTCACCTCTCCTGCTTCATTAGAGGGGACAATCTTGTCATAAACCCCAAATCTGGTGAATACAAAAAAGGCAATTCCAACAACAATAATGAGCAGTAATAGCGCCAAAACAACCTTGTTTAACTCTCCCATATACCCATAGTATAGCATGTTGTGAGGTGTGCTTCATCTTGATTGCTATTCATGCTCTCGAGCGAGGCTTACGGCAATTATTTGAACTGTCTTGTTGTTTTGACGGACCGCTCGTATTGCATCCCGCATTGTAGAGCCTGTGGTGACAACATCGTCTACCAATAAGAGGGCCCCTTTGAGGTGGTTTGCTGCGTCAGAGGCTTGAAAGGCCCCGTGAATGTTTTTTATTCTGTTTTGTCGAGCTCCGCTTCGTGCTTGTTGTTTAGTTTCTTTGGTCTTTATGAGGATGTTTTCTTTCGTTGGAATACCCACCAACAGCTCAATGGCGCGCGCAATAAGGAGCGCTTGGTTAAAACCACGATCCTTTTCGTGTTTTGCATGCAGGGGAATGGGTGTGCAAACTACATTTGGTTGAGTGCGACACAACCCAAACAACAAAGATAGAATGTGCGGCGGCATATGTCTAGCCAGATGCGTCATAATCTGCGGATTTTTGTCGTATTTAACTCTCCATATTGCTCGCGCAATGCTTTTGTCGTATTTCCAACAAGCCAACACCTTCACGCCCTCTCTCATTTTGTGACATAAGACGCAGGGGGATACAACATCACCCGAGCTATTGCCACAGCTTAGACACTCAATTGTGTAAAGGGGCGTCAATAAACACGCACAACGTAAACACAGCCCACACGCCAATCTTCCACAAATACAGCAGGTTTCTGGGAATATGGCGGTGGACATATTCATCTTCTTTAGCATATCAAAACATCTTGTGTTGCATTTTAGAAAATTATGTTTATTATTTGTGGATAAGTTATCCACAAAATAATCACCTTATGTCAGACGTGGCTGTCTCTTGGCAAAACTTTGTTTCTTCATATATTGATAAGGCTCCAAAAAATGACGTTTGGTCGCAAACCCTTAAACAACTTGAGCTTGAGGGTGTGGATGGTGGTGTCGCGCACTTTACTTGTCCAAGTGTGGGTGTGAAAACTATCGCACTCAACAAACAGGCTGAGGTTGTTTCGATTGCTTCAGCAGTTTTAAGGGTCCCGATATTTTCAATCCTTTGTGAGGTAAAAAAGGCGCCAAGGGATCGTCGGGACAAACAAACGAACGAGCCTCTTCCTATTATGAGCTACCAGCCTTCTCTTGATGACTTGTTGGCTCAAATGGGGCTCAACCCCAAACACACTTTTGAGAACTTCGCTGTCTCAAACTGTAACAATGTGGCTTTTGCGGCTGCACAGGCGGTTGCAAGTCAGGTGGGAAAAACCTACAACCCCTTGTTTGTTTGGGGGGGTGTGGGGGTGGGAAAAACGCATCTTGTTCAAGCGACAGCACGAAGAATCGCCCAGATAAATCCGCATGCACGAATTGCATTTTGTCCTGGTGACCGGTTTACCAATGAAATTATTGAGGCTATTCAAACAAGAAGCACACATAAATTTCGATTGAAATATCGAAAACTTGACGTGTTGATAATTGACGACATTCAGTTTATTTCTGGCAAAAATGCTGTTCAGGAGGAGTTCTTTCATACATTTAACGACATAATATCTCGCGCTGGCCAAGTCATGCTCGTCTCTGACCGCCCGCCACAAGACATACCCGATATTGAAGATAGATTGCGATCCAGGTTCAGCGGTGGGCTCACCATTGACATATCTCCCCCCGATTTCGAACTCAAAACCGCTATTGCTCTTATTAAGGGCAAGGAACGTGGAATCGATGTGGATATTGAGGCGGCAAAGCAAATTGCTCTCATCTCCCAAGACAATAGGGCTGTTGAGGGAACGCTTCTTGCATGTTATGCAAAACTAATAGCAACAAACACCGAAGCGACCCCACCCAAACTGGGTGCTTCTGATATCGAGAGGTACGTCCTAAACTCGAAAGATAGGCAAATAACAAGATCCTCTATAGATAGCACAAATGTGGTTGATATGGTGTGCTCTTATTACAAAATAAAACCCCTACATTTGAAACAGCCCAATAGAATTGAGCACGTTGCCCGAGCAAGACATGTGCTTATGTATGTTCTTCGAGAAAAGCTGAAACTAAACTATGAAGCCATAGCGCGTATCACAAAAAGAAGAGATCATACTACAGTAATACATGGCGTCAGAAGGATAAAACAGGAGCTTGCCCACAACCAACAACTTAAGTCACAGATTGTTGAGATATGCCAAAACCTTAGCCTACCCACAGACTAGCTATTCTCGTCCACACTAATAAACACATCAGATGGCTGTTCTTGAAAACACAAAGCTTGTGTTATACACTTATCCACACACCTACTACTACGACTATTTTATATATCGTTCAACCCATGAACAAAAATCTACTGTCCACACCCGAGCTGATTCGTGTTACCAATAATGCAATTAGGGTGGTTGCTGGTGCACGAATACAAAATGAAAACATTGGAGTTTTTTTTCAGATTCTTGAAGGTCAATTTGTTGTGTTGGGTCTTCATCCAACAAGAATGTATCGCGACAAGATTTTGTTTTCAGAAATAAACCACGAAAACACACCCTATATGTCGGTTGATATGAAAAAAATGCTAGAGTTTCTTCAAAATGTATTCTCGCCTCAGGTGGCAGTCTCTGTGAACGAGAGCAACACCCTTGTGATTGTTTCGGAGAATACAAGCGCTACTTTTCCGGTTTCAATAAGAAACACCCTTCCTGAGCAAAAAGAGGTTCAGGGTGATGTTGTCCGTGTGAGCACAAATCTTGTAAAAACAGCGTTGTCTCAGGTGTTTTTTTCAACATCTTCAGATATGTCTCGACCAGTTTTATCTTCTGCTCGTATTTGTGGTGGAGTTGACAACAAGGTTATGTTTATTACTACAGACGGATTTAGATTATCAATGGTTCAGACGGCGTTTGCATCGCCGCTTACAAAAGATGTACAAGCGCCCGCCTCGCTTCTCCGCGATGTTTTTGGTTTTATTTTAAATGAGAAAGAAGATGCGGACATTGTATTGCATACCGATGGTACCATGAGCATAAAACAAGGTTCAACCACGGTTACCACAAAGCTGGTTGAAGGAGATTTTCCTCCTTATGAAAAAGTATTGGTTAAAATATTTCAAAAAGGAGTTGTGTTGTCAAAAAAACAAATGACTCATGCCATAAAATCAATGGCAGTTTTTGCAAGAGACCACTCTAATATTGTGGTGTTTGATATTAACCCAGAACAACTTTCTGTTCGACCAAAAAAAGAAGCGGGACAAAACACCAAATCCCATGTGCCCATACTTACGGCCCACGGTGATCTTGAAAACTTCTCAATTGCCTTCAATCAAAAATATGTGCTTGATTTTTTGTCTTCTGTTGAAGATGAAAACATCACGATCCGTTTTAATAGGTCGGACTCACCAACTCTATTTTTATCTGGTTCTTTAGGACAAGAAGACTCTCATGAAGGTGTGTTTTTTCAGCACATCATTATGCCAGTGCGACTACAGGAGTAAGAATTGTGATCACAGCTCCCCCAAGCTTTCTTTTTTGTCGGCTTCTGACTTGATGAGATTCAAGAACCTTTCTGTTGAAGAAAGTCTTCGATGACCAACGATTTGGGCGATGTATTCAAGACTAGCACCATTGGTGAGCTGGTGAGCTATGAAAGTGTTTCTGAGGTCGTTTACTGTTGCATTTTGGATGCCGATATCTGAGAAACATCGATTGATGATCTGGCGAATATTTCGAATAAGCATGGGCCTTCCTGTTCTTGTAATAAAGATGTGGGTGTCGGGAAACGGAGGACGAACACGAAGATATTCCTTAAGAGCAGCGCTTGCAGCCTTGTTAAGAGGTACCGATCGAGAACTGTTCTTTCCCGACCAAACAACTATTTCTGCAGACTTAACATCTTCTAACTTTAGCCCTGCGAGCTCACCTATTTTCATACCTGTTTGAAGAAGAAGCTCAACGATGGCAAATGTTCTTGGGTCGTCTTTGGCGACATCTCGAAGACCGCGATACTCTAGTCGAGACAAGATGCGTGGCGCAGCATGCTCGTATTTGGGGTGGGTAATGTCGATTGCCGGATTGTCAACAACAACACCAGAGCTCTTCAGGTGTCGAAAGAAAGTTCTTATAGAATTGAGTTTTCGCGAAGCTGACTTTTTCGTATATCCTTTTTGCTCGATGAGGGTGTTAATAAAGGTCTCAATATCTTCTTTTTGAATCTCACGAACCCCCCTCTTTTGTTTTAAAAGAACATACTCGGAAAACTGCTCAAGATCTTTTTTGTAAGCCACAAGTGTGTATTGAGACTTGCCACCAACACGCAAGCCCTCAATAAACGACTCAATTTCGGCACCCAACACGATATTTGAAGACATATAGCCCATAGTCTACCACAAAGAGAGCTTGTTTTCAACAGGCAGAAAACACTTGCCCCCCCACATGTGTTCGTGTACAATGGCCAACACAGTCAAATATTCATTTTTTATCACTTATGCAAAACCAAGTACACGAGATATCGTCCACAAAAGATTTTCAAGATCTACTTCACACAACAAAAACCCTTCTGGTTGTTGATTTTTTTGCACAGTGGTGTGGTCCATGCAAAATAATGGCGCCCATTTTTGATCAAATCGCCCAAGAATATCCTTCAGTTGTGTTTGCAAAGGTTGATGTTGACGCCCTTGGAGATCTTGCCTCAGAATACAACATTAGTTCAATACCGACCCTTGTGTATTTTAAAAATGGCGCCGTCGTGCAAGAGAGCGTGGGGGCTTCCGCCAAATCACAGATCACCAGCACCATTCTTAAACATCTCAAGTAGTGGTGCTATTCGATAATCGCTCGTTCCTCATCACTTGCAATAACCCGAAACCCGACGTGGTTTTGTGCTGCAAAAAACAAACCCTCCCCAACACCCGCTGATAGCAGAAAATGCTTTTCACCACCAGTAAGATAAAACGTGTCAGATATTTTATCTACCGCAGCAGTCGACTGTTTAAGAATTATTTGAAGTGAGGAATTTGTGATGATTGCCTTGCCGTCGTCGGTGCTAAGGAAGTCTTCCACATCTTGAGTGATGGTTGTCATCCCCAAACCATATTTTCGTGCTCGCTTCGCAAAATTACGAAGATATGCAGCAGAGTCCTTGTTTTTAATAAGATACCAAGCCTCATCCACAATCAAAACACGCTGTTTCTTTTCTCTTCTTATTCGACCCCAAATAAAATCCAAAACAACATACATTGCCACCGGCCTAAGATTTTCTTCTAAGTCTCTTACCCCAAACACAGTAAATAAGTTTTTTATATCAAAACTTGATTGCTGATTAAAAATACCCGCGGCCGACCCCTTAACGTACTTTTCCAATCTATCAGCAAGCTCCTTAGCTTCGGGGGTCTCCATTCCTAAAAAGGCTTTGTACACATCTTCAAGATAGGGAGCCTGATTTTTAAATGTTGCCGGATCGGGGGTAATTCCCCTGTTTTGGTATACAGACACCAAGGCTCTATCCACAATTGCATCCTGTATGGGGCTAATGTCTCCCATCATCACTCGTAAAAGAGAGTGAAGATCTAATATTTTGTTTTGAAGCTCGTCGGGCTCAACCGAATCATGGGGCATCTCGAAGGGGTTAATCTTGTATTGTGATGCGGTAGAAAACTCCACAAATTCACCACCCAAGTTTGAACAGGCCTTGGCATATTCATTTTCCGGATCGATAATAATCACCTCCACGCCCATAGACAACAGTCGGGTCGCCTCAAGCTTCACTAAAAAGCTCTTGCCACCACCAGATTTTCCCAATATGACTGAGTTGGCGTTTTCTAGGGTGAATCGGTCAAATATAATAAGACTTCCATCATGTTGATTAACACCATAGAGAATTCCCTCGTTTCTGGTTAATGAGGCCGTCGAAAAGGGAAAGGTCATTGCGAGGGATGTGGTGTCCATATTTCTCCAAACCCTCAACTTGTCTTCAAAAAGCGGTAGACACGACTTAAAACCCTCTTCTTGTTCAAGAAGTGCGCTTTTTGCAACAATAAGAAGTGAAGCTAAAGTAGAATCAACCTCTTTTGTCAGCGAGTCAAGCTCCTCTTTTGAGTCTGCCGCTATTGTTATATAGAGACCAAATTGAAAAAACCGCTCAGCACCTTTTGCGAGTTCAGACTGAATTAGGAGCGCATCATCAAGTTGAACTTGAACCGTTGGATCAATAACATGGCCTGCTTTTATGTCAGACTCAATGGTTGCTTGCATCTGAGCAATCTTTTTTTTAAGTTCGTTCAACATCTCTTTACTCTCCGTTGGGTACACAAACATAGAGACAAACAGCGGATGATCAAATGTAATAAGGCTATAAAGCCAATTTGCAGAAACATATCGGGGATAACCCACCACATACAGAGTTCTGTAGTATCTTGAATCTATTTTTACGAGATTAAAATCGACATCAACAAGAGCGGGGGCAATAAGATCCTTGGGAGACACAGAACCCTCTGATATTAGATTTCCCACAGACTGTGTCTTAGAGATTTCTCGAGCGGCCTTCTTTTTTCCAAATATACCCATATTATCTTTAATAATTACTGACTCATGATTGGACCTGTATATGTATCAAGAGGAGCAAGCTGCCTTCCCACAGGGGAAGGGTTATAAATGTTATAGAACAACTCAACAACCGATTGTTTTTGAGCCACCTCTGCACGAAGACCTATTTTTGCCAAGAGTCTCAGGAGATGGTCTCGTTTTGGATAAAGCGACGTCTTCGCCCTACTCACCACATATTCCTTGCTTAACTTTTGCATACCCGAAGCACCCATTTCGAGAGGATTAAATGGTATGGTAAAAAAGAACCGCTTTTCAAGAACACTGTTTTTTTTGACGGTTGATCGAATAAACTCTTGATAGCTCTGTAGTGTTTTTTGCAGGAGTGGATTTTTCTGTTGTTGCATTTTAGTTTGTACGTACTCAAGATAGTTTGACACATCCATCTTTTTTGACAAAATAACTATTTGCACCGGAAAAGACAGGGAGTTGAGGAGGTTGCTATAGGAATATATGATTGAGCTCTGCTCTTCAGAAGACAATAAATAGAAATTCACCGCCCCAACCTCAATGATGGTTACTGCCGCATTTCCCTTAAGCAGCACCACATCATCAACCAAATCTTCAATTTCCACAAAATCCTGTGTAGAACCCTTTATGGGTGATGTGGGTTTTTTCATATATTGCTAAACAACGAATACATATTAGTTCAAACCACCACAGGTTGCAAGAGCGGAGCGCTTCATTATGGAGTTTCTTTGCTTACAAACTCGAAGCTTGTTTGAGAGTCATTATGCAGGGTTATTGTTGACGGAGAAAACATGTGGTTGCCTGAGGGGTCCACCAAGTCAATGGCATATGTGCCACTTTTAAGGGGCTGGAATGTTGCAAAAATACCATGTGGATTTGTCTTGAGTATTCTGAGCGGTTTTTTTGTTTCGGCATCCTGCACATAAATCAGTACACCAGGAAGAGGGATTTTTTTGGTGTTAATTACCACCCCGGTAAAAACAGGGTGTTTAAGCGGTCTTTGCTCTTTGGGCGCCCCAATATTTTTCAAGGTTGTATTTTTAGAATGGATCGTTTCGGCGATAGAAGGCGCGCTCGTTTTGTGGGGAATTGATGTGTCGAGAGAGTTAAATAGACTACTAATGCGCCCCTTATGCGACTCAGTGTTTTCTGTCCCCACAGTTTTGACGCTGTTTTTTTGAGAATTTACATACGCGAGAAGCTTCTCCTTGCTGTCTATATGAGCCAAAACCACGTGGGGATCTTGATCAAAATACAATTCGTCAAACAACGGGAGAGCATTGTTTTTTTTGTGAAAAATGTACTGAGTGGGAGAGTTGAGGCGCCTAAACAAATTCTTGACAAACACATCCAGAGGACGATCATTGACAGGTACAAATGCGAATAAAAGACCCACACAAAAAATTACAAACCCAACCACAATGTTGAGAATTTGTATAGGAATAGCGAGGAATATCAGATATCCAAATACACCGGCGAGCAACACAAATCCAAACTGTTTCACCGTCATGAAACCTATGAGTTTGAATTCAAATGTGGTGATCTGACGAGGAATAGGATGTGTTTCCATATTGCTCCATCAGTGTAGCAGAAATGACCTCAATGTAAAACAATGTCAACGCTATCTGTAGAGCACAGGTTTTTGTGTTTCGGGTAGAACAAGGCTCATGCGCCTTTCTATCGTGTTTATTCTTTCCACATACACTTGGACTTTTTGTCCGACACCAAGCCCCTCGCTTCCTCGTAGTTTTGAAACGTGAATAAGACCTTCTACCCCAGGAGCGAGCCTTACAAAGAAGCCATAGCGTTCTTGTCGAACTATTTCGCCCTCCAACAGCTTGTCTTTTGGATATCTTTGTTCAATTTCTGACCAAGGGTCAGGAGTAAGGCGCTTAAGTGAAAGATTAAGCTTCATGTCATTGCGATTCTTTTCAACCACAAACACCTTAATAGTTTTACCCGGTGTCACAAACGAAGCCGCATCAACAACCTTCTCCCAGGATATTTCTGATATGTGAATAAGACCTTCAACACCACCCACCTCACAAAACACTCCAAACTCAGATGTTCCCAACACGCGAGCGTCGTATGTTCCTCCAACCTCAATGTCATCAAATTGTTTAAGAATATCTTGATTGGACATACCACTTATTACTGCTTTTTGGGAGACAACCAGACGATTTTTGAGTTCATCAACCTCCAAAACACGAACTTTTATTTTTTGGCCACTCAACCTTTCAGGGTTGTCCATAAACTCAGGAAGAAGTTGGATTTTGGGTATTACTCCACGAACGCCCATAAAATCAACAAAGAGCCCCCCTTTTCCATATTCACCACACACAACCTCAATCGCCTCCTCTGCCGACTTTTTATCATTAAGAATTTTCCATTTTCCTGTGTCAAAAAATCGAGAGAGTGAAACCACCGGATGCCCGTCGCGATTTTCAGGAGAAATTATTCGAACATGGATCTTTTCGCCCGGTTTTAAATAGGGAAGATAGGTGCTAATGTCTTTCGCCTCTCTATTACCCAAAACAGCAAGGGCTTTCCCCCCCACATCAAACCACGCACTATTTTTTGATATTGCGACAATAGACGCATCAAGTTCAGTATTTTTCTGAAGAGAGACCGGTTTGGCTGATGGTTGTGCGAGAAGCTGTGCCATGACAGACTGGTTGGATGGGGTGTGTGCTTTTTTTGTCATAAAGGGGAAAACGCTCCTTTTGTCGTAAGACAAGGCGAATCTTACTACAATAGCTTGTTTTTTTCAACCGATTGAATAATTACCGAACAATTACCGCACATTCTCCGAACACACAATCACAAATTCTGATAAGATTACCCCATGCGCTTTTGTATAGACACTAATGTATTTTTTTCATATCAAAAAGGCATCGACATTGGGTCCTCGCTTGAAGAGGTTGTTTCTCAGTTGATTGTTGCGACAGAAAAGAATGACATAGAGCTTTTTATGCCACCCCGTATTGTGGAAGAGCTTCAGGCCCTCGTTGAGGCGGAAAGATTGTCTACGGTGCAAAAACTTCTCGTTAGCACCACAGTGCAATCTCCCACTCTACAAACGCACACCATTGGTGCACAAACACTCTATGATTTCGTGCGAGAGTATCGAGATCGAACTCAACAAGGTCTTCATGTCGCCATTGAACTCATACACGAAACGACAAAAATTCCTATTTTCGGAGACAATTTGTCAAAAAAAGAAACACAAAAATCATTACAACCAATTATTGAAAAACTGCGTTCTCGTTATCGTAACGCAACAAGAACGGGTTTTGTAGACAGTCTTGCGGATCTGGATCTCATATTTTTGTCAAAAGAAATTGGAGCTTATTTGATAAGTGCGGATGAGGGGGTTGTTTCCTGGGGACGAAAAATAGGAGTTCGTGAGATGGACCTTGTTTCGTTTGGAAAGGTTTTGAAAGGCACAAACTCCTAAATGGGTGTTATTTAAGCTACACAGTGTTTCTTGGTCCTTCAGAAAAAGAGGGTCTTTCTTCAGGTATAAGCCCATACAGAAATCTTATGATTTTATCGGTAAATGTTTTCGGGGGGTTGGTTAAACACATAAGGTGTTGATTGAGAATTTTCGAAACCTTTATGCGAGTGTCCTCATCTGGCATCACCAGATAACTATGCGCATAGTAGGGGCCATGGGTTACCAAAACAACCAAGCGATATCCTAAGCGCTCGTCAAAATAATAGTGAGAAAGAGCGTCCCACCGGAGCATTACACCGGCAGTTTCAACACCAAACACAGTAATTCTATTTTCTATGATGGGAGGTGGAGTTATTGCAAATATATAGAATAAAAACAAAAGTGCCCAAATAGGAACAACAGTAACCAAATCTCCAAAGAAAAACACAACTGCAGATATCAGTAACGCTACCGCAAGAAAAAAGCGCAACAAAGTGGTAGATCTCTTTTTGAATGGTCGAAGGGGAGCGCTCCACGTAAAAAGAGTTTGGTCAGCCATCTCGGAAGCGACAGGGTTTGATTGATCCACACATACATGGTACGCGCACCACCCCCACAATGTCAAGTAATTGATATTTGATTTTTGGTATAATCGACGCGCATGAAATACTCGATGGAAATCTCTACCAAAACCATTATTCGCATACTTTTAGTACCAACGATACTTTATTTGATTTGGATGAATAGAGATCTTGTTTTCGCACTTTTTATCGCATTTATTCTGATGAGCGCGCTGCGGCCAATAGTGTTGTACCTTCATATACGAAGAAAAATCCCATCCTCCATTGCATCGATACTGGTGATTGTTGTCACCACAACTTTTTTTGTCCTTCTCATTGGTTCGATTATTCCACCTGTATTATCAGAAACAGTTATATTCATTGAACGACTGCCCGACATCATTCGATCAATTAATCCCACCGTTTCACAATATGTCCAAATACGAGAAGTTTCTCAATATGTGCCTGCACTCGCGAACCAACTTGTTTCCATCCTGGGAAACATATTCAGTAACACCCTCTTAGTTTTCATGACACTATTTTTCAGTTATTATTTGTTAGCTAATGAGAAAATTATTGATGAAGGAATAATAAAAAACTTTTTGGGAAGACACTTTGCGTACGAAAAGATTCGAGAGACACTCCGTATCGTGCACGCCGCTCAATCGAGACTGGCAGCATGGTTTTGGGGTGAGCTTATTCTCATGTTTGCAGTAGGCACCCTTTCTTATGTTGGATTTTCTTGGATAGGAATCAAATATGCGCTTCCTCTTGCGGTACTTTCAGGCGCGCTTGAGATACTTCCAAACATTGGCCCGACAATAACCGCCATAATCGCAACATTTATTGGTTTTGGACAATCGCCCATGATGGGTTTTGCCGCCCTTGCTGTCTCTTTTGTGGTTCAGCAATTTGAAAATTATATTCTTGTTCCCTATATAATGAAGAAGGTGGTGGGCCTAAACCCCATTATCACTATACTCGTTGTCATACTGGGTATGCGCTTGGGGGGGCCTCTTGGCGCACTTCTTGCTATCCCAACGTATGTTTTGGTGGAGTCAATTTATCGCGAAATCTACCACACCAAAGCATGACACGCGATAATTATGCGGTAAATGTGCGGTAATATTCTTTCACTCATAAATGAAAATTGCAATTCTTGGCGGTGGTGTTGCAGGGCTCGCCGCGGCAACAAGGCTGTCTCAATTGGGTGATTATGAAACTCATATATTTGAATCAAGTCAACAATTGGGTGGGCTTGCGGGTGGTTTTTGGGGAAAGGGCTGGGAGTGGCCACTTGAAAGAGCGTATCATCACATCTTTGGCACAGATACAGACATTATTGAGCTTTTGGATAGCACCAAATATAAAGGTGTTTTTTTTGCCACACCCACCACAAGCAGTCTCTATAAGAGGGGGTCGAGCTATGAAACATACGCCTTGGACACCCCACTGAACCTTCTCAAGTTTCCCCTCATCTCATTTTTCGACCGATTGAGGTCGGGTGCCGCCCTAGCGCTTCTTAAAGTTATGCCACATCTTCCTTTATTAGATCGTGAGACTACCGAAAACTTTCTTACAAAAACCATGGGCAAAAACAACTTCGAAACACTGTTTGGCCAGATGTTTCGGAAAAAATACGGTAAATATGCGGGAAATATTCTCGCTGCATTTATCTGGTCTCGAATCCGCGCCCGTACCAAGGCCTTGGGATATATGGAGGGGGGATTTCAATCAATGATTGACCATCTTGAGCATTATTGTGTTGAGCGGGGAGTACAAATACACAAAAACGCTCGAGTACAATCGATTTCACCGGTGGATGATGACAATTCCTCCATCACCCTGCATCTTGCCGAAAGCGACAACCTCCAAACAGCATTCGATTTTATTATTTCAACACTCCCTTCACCCATTCTCGCGTCTGTTGCAAAACCGCTTCTTCAAGCCCCAGAGATACATAAGCTCACCAAGCTCAAGTATTTAAGTGCACTCAATTTAATCATCGAAACAGATGTCCCGGTTTTTACAAAAGAATATTGGGTGTCTGTTTGTACTGCAGACCTTCCAAACCTTGTATTTGTTCAGCACACTAATTTTGTCGATAAAAGACACTACAACAATAAACACTTGTTGTACATTTCGGGTTACTATGAGGACACCGACCCTATCATGTCATTGTCTAAGGAAGACGTTTTGCAATTGTTTCTTGGTCACATCCGCACCATTCGAAAAGATCCATTTCTGGTGGGCGAATCTTATCTTTGGAAAGCGGGATATGCCCAACCAATTTTTGATTCAGAGTTTTTGAATAATATGCCTGAAATGTTTACTTCACATCCCCGTTTGTTTCTTGCGAATTTGGACATGACATATCCTCACGATCGAGGCACCAACCATGCGGCAAGACTAGGGGTTGAGGTGGCGAACCGTGTGATGCAAGAGGCGTTGAAACATCGTGTATAATCCGCTTCTTATGTCGCAGAAATCACGTCAGTTTAGTGCGGTTAAACCAAAGATGATTGATGTCGCTCAGATAGTTGACTTAATAAACTCTGATCCCACCCATCTTATTCCGCGAACAAAGCAAGAGGTGGTCAAGCTAAGACTTTCTTCCTGGAGAGTGGTAAAAATTGACAATAAAGTGGTGGGGTGTGGGTGTTTGGAAAAATATTCAGAAAGAATTGCAGAGATTAGATCGTTTATTGTAATGTCAGAATATCGAAGCAAGGGTGTGGGCACTGTTATACTAGAAAACCTTCTGAGATGTGCGCAAGAGAACCAATTGGTTTTTGTCGTTACATCACGACCGAGCTTTTTCCAAAACAACTCTTTTGGTTTCTTTTCTCAAGAAAAATACATTCTATTTCATGAGCAGAAACACAATCAGTCCAACAAGAAATTGCTTAAGATGGGGTAGTGGTCAGAGTATCCCTTATACCCATCAAGTCGAAGTGTTCCCGCACATTCTAAGCTGGATGAATGGAGGATGTAATCAAGTTTAAACTTGTGATTGAGAAACATCTTGGACTGCTCTGTGAATGTGAGATTTGAAGTTGCTTCCCGCAGATTGTGTTGTGAAATAAGCCGTTCAAGTCCCCGTCGCATAAACCAGTAGTTGAAGTCTCCCAAAACAAGCGTTGCGTGTCCGGGTGTTGTGTCAAACTGATCAAACACCTCTTGAAGTTGCCTTTGGCGGACCACATTACTTGCTACCACATGGGTGAGGTGCACGTTATACACATTAATCGGTTTATGGTGCGCGCCCGCGTGAACATATGTGCTTCTTAAGACGTTTCGTGGCCCTTTTCGAGTAATAACACCCACAAGGACCTCATAAATAGACTTGGGGAGAGGAATAACCTGAGATCCTATCTGACAAACAGTTTTTTGATTGTAGAATGTTGCGAGTCCGTACACCTGCCTGATTCGATAGAACGAATCGGAAGTGGCACCCAACACATATCCGGGAAGATACCGGTCAAAGACACTTGGTATTCCCAGATTTACCTCTTGCAAACAAACAATATCGGGCTTATGTGATTGAATAATGGAGGGCAGAGCAACCAAGGCTTTATTGAAACACACATTGTATGTAAGCACAGAGAGACTTTGATTTGCATGTTGTCGCTTTGTAGCTCCCAACGACGATAATAATTGTTCCTGCAACTGGTTCTGTCCCCCTTCAGACACCGCAGGCTTCAATCTGTGAAGCTTCATGTGAGGAGTCATGAATAGTATTAGGAACTCTTTTTAAGTTGTGCTTTGAAATAGTCTACGTACGGCACATTTTCGGGGTTTACACCGCGAAGCGCCGCGGTGTATATTGTCATATACGACGAAAAAACCAGCAGTTCTAGCACTTGACCAAGGTGGGTCTCGGCCCTCAGTTTATGAGATAAGACCTGGATTTCGTTTTGTTTAATTACATCATGAGTGATCTCGAAACGTCGCCTAATTCGCTCATCATAGAGTCCACTCAAAAAGCTCACAAAAACAGCAATAGACTTGTGTTCTGCGGGAAACCGCAATCCCTCCATCATATGATGGTTGAGCTCGGGAATTACCCGGAAGGATGCTATACCCTTGCTTGTTTCGTTTACTTGATTTTGTACACAATTTCCCACTCCCACCAAGTGCTCTGCCACCAAAAAGTAGGGATATTTGTTTGTAATCTCACCGGCAAATTTCTTGGCCAAATTTTCCTTAAACGGACAATGTATGCCATACCATGCATCGAAACGTTCAACGTTGCCCAAATCACGCCGCATGTTGTCGAGATAATCCTCAGAAGAGCCCTGAAACGCGTTTAATGCCAACAAAATCCCAAGAGTGCTTCCAATCGTATATCCAAACCCCATACGAGGTTGTTTTGAAGGGTTGTGTTGTTCGTTAAAAGTTGCAAAAGGATAGTGATTTGACTCAAGCCACTGTTGAAGGGGTCCTCCGACACAAAAACCCACAATACAGGCGGAGCGTTCGTGCGCCTGTTTCGCACACGCTAACACCTCCTCGGTGGTTCCAGAGTATGAACTGAGCACCACCAGGGTATTTTGATTTACAAATCCGGGAAGAGAGTAATCATCACAAATGGTAAAGGGAACACGCAAGACATTTTTATACAAGTGATACACAATAAGACCGGGAAATCGTGAGCCACCCATGCCACAAAACACGATATTGTCGTAGCGCATATAAGTAGATGGGTACGCGAGGGCCCGCATTGTTTCGATGGCTGAGGTAGTTTGTGCAGCGAGCCCCTGCACTGAACGAATAGCCGCATCGCCGCCCAAGCGAGAAACGATAAAGGATATGTTGTCGAGTTGATGTGTCATAGTCTTGGTATAGTATCAAAATACTCATGTATAATGCAAACAAGCATCATTTCCTCCCTCTGTTTTTCATGTACACCTCATTCGCACTTCACATCATCAGGACGATGAGAGTTAATCAATGGACAAAAAATCTTGTGGTGTTTGTTGCCATCATATTTTCCGGAAAACTATTTGATGCAGAGCTTTTCGCTCGTTCACTTGTTGCCTTTTGCGTCTTTTGTTTACTTTCGTCGGCTGCGTATATCATGAATGATTTGGTAGATGCACCTGCTGACAGAAGACACCCGGTTAAAAAAAACAGACCCATCGCATCAGGGGAGATATCAACCATACAAGGACTCCTTCTCCTTATTTTTCTTGTTTCTGTTGCTCTTTTAGGCGCCATATTGTTTGACATCATGTTTTTCATGCTTGCAGTAGGTTTCTTGCTTTGGCAAGTGATGTATTCATTCATTCTTAAATCTTTTGCAGTCATAGATATTTTTGCAATCTCATTTTCTTTTGTCATTCGTGCACTTGCGGGGATGTTAGTAACGGGGTTTCATATACCTGTTTGGTTGTTTCTCACCATCTTTTTTATGTCTCTTTTCATTGCTTCAATTAAACGCAATGCGGAGCTTGCTCTCGCGGGTTCTGATGCCCGCCATACGTTGTCAAAATATAACCAAAACTTTCTCAATTTTCTCATATATACCTTTTCTACTGCCACCATCATTGCCTACTGTCTGTACAGTTATATTGAACAACCACCCTATGTCCTGACCCCTGTTTCCATATTCTTTTCTTCACTCTTCCCTGGGTTTGAAGGGAGAAAGCTTATGACACTTACCATTCCAGTTGTTGTGTATGCGATTGCTCGCTATGGTCAATTGTTTTACACCCGTATTGAAGGTGAGCGGCCGGACAAGGTGGTGGTTTCTGATGTGCCCCTTATGATGGCTATGGCAGTCTGGGGCGTTATGATAATCGTGTTTATCTATCTTCTGTAAAACACTCACCTCATCGGGAGCATGATCCATACTTGATGACATACACAACGATCAATCGTGATGTGTTTTGATATATTGAAAAGACATGCATCATTAAGCATACTAGGGCACTATCAGTTATAAGATATTTATAAATCATGTCCACCGCCGTCACCAAAGAAACCAAAGATCCACGCCAACAGGCTGTTTCTGCAGCGCTTGAAAGCATACAAAAACAATTTGGAAAAGGCTCCATTATGCGCTTAGGCGATACTCCTGCTGAGCCCATGGACGTTATATCAACCGGTGTCATGCCCCTTGATGCGGCGCTTGGTGTGGGGGGTATTCCTAAAGGAAGAATTGTAGAGATATATGGTCCGGAAGCCTCAGGCAAAACAACCATTTGTCTATCAATTATTTCAGAACTTCAAAAGGCGGGAGGCGTCACTGCATTTGTTGACGCAGAACACGCCCTGGACCCTGTATGGGCTAAAACGCTCGGTGTTAAGCTCGAAGACCTTCTTGTCTCTCAGCCCGACACCGGCGAGCAAGCGCTTGAGATTGTAGAAACATTGGTTCGATCGGGAGGAGTGGATCTTATTGTGGTCGACTCAGTTGCGGCACTTACACCAAGAGCAGAGATTGAGGGTGAGATGGGCGACGCGGTGGTTGGATCTCAGGCACGACTTATGTCTCAGGCTCTTCGTAAGTTGACTGCCGTCGTGAGCAAGTCAAAATGCACAATTTTGTTTACCAACCAACTGCGTTTGAAAATTGGTGTTATGTTCGGTAATCCTGAAACAACACCGGGTGGCCTTGCGATGAAGTTTTATTCATCTGTGCGTATGGATGTGCGAAAAATTGAGACTCTTAAGAAAGACGGACAGGTGTATGGCTCAAGAGTGCGGGTGAAAGTGGTGAAAAATAAAGTTGCCCCACCATTTCGTGAGGCTGAGTTTACCATCGTAAGCTCTGGCATTGATAGGCTTGAAGCTTTAATTGACACTGCACTTATTCAAGGGGTTCTCACCAGATCGGGCGCCTTTATTAAACACGCTGACAAGACGCTGGGACAAGGAAAAGAGCAAGTAAAAGATGTTTTGATGCAGGAGGATAAACTTCGCCAAAGCATCGTGAGAGAGGTAAAGGAGAAAATGAAACGAGTGTAGCCCTAGCGCTTGTGAAGATCTCAGTATATAGTGCTTGCATATTTATGACGCGCACTTCATAATAGATACATGAGCATCTCAACTGGCATTCAACACAGGCGCTCTTCCGGCCAAGTGCTCTTGTTGGGCCTCATGCTTGTAGCGCTTATTACCACCATTGTGGGGACCGGAGCTCTTCAGACCATTAGCTCAACTCAAACTACCAAACAAACAGAAGAGGCTCGTCGGGCCGCCAATATCGCGCGTGGTGCGCTTGAGGCGGGCATTAATGATGAAGAAATTGACCCCGGCACCTTTTTTTCAAACGTTAACCCAGACGCCTCAACCCAAAGCATAGTCAATAAGACACCCACGAACCAGTATGTTCACTCTGACGTTGTGCAAAAAGATGGACAACTCTTGTTTTACCTTACTGATTTCAATACTTCCACCAATACATTTGGTTCAGAATATTATGATGGGGGAATTCAGGTGTTTTTTGGCACAGAAGGCTCGTGTCCCGAACTAGAATTACTTGCAATTGGTCCGGATAATCAGGTGATAGACCGAAAATACTCAGGTGCCTTGCCCGGATGCTCGGGCTCTCTCAATCACCCCGATGCAATTGCAGTAGAGAACGCTTCTGCAGAACCGTTGACCTGGGATGGGAATATCACAACGTTTAGTGGAAAATTGAGTTTGACCGTGAATAGCGCCCAAGAAGTCAGACTACTGGTTATTCGTCCGTTTTTTGGATCCACCAAAGTAGGATTTGTTGGAGTGGGAAATGATCTTATGTCTCAGGGAAGGGAAATCTCAAGCACAGTGAGAACCATCGATGGAGCTCAAAGAACCGAGACCGTGTATCAGGCCTATCCTCAAATTCCTTTGTCACTTTTTGCAACAGTATTGTAGCGATGGGTGAGCGGGCACTCATTAATTAAACCGCTCCACAAACACTTCTGATTGGGGATAGTTTGCAAGCACAAACTCCTTAGTGTCCACGACAAAGTTCTTCCCCCCACACACATATATTTGATATGTGTCAGAGGGGAGCGCATTGAGATTTTTTTGTATTCGTCCAAGTGCGTAGTGAAGCCCCAAAGGCTCATCGGGCGGAGAAAGAGAAGTTTGTTGAGAAAGACACACGGTGAATCGACACACGGCATTCATTTTGTTCCATAGTAAAGACCACTGCTGCCACTCATCAAGCAAGTAGAGATCTTCTGTTGTTTTCATCCCCCAATATATGTGCACGGAAGGGGGTTCGTCCATACGCGCCAAACACTGCATCATAGCTCGAAATGGCGCAATGCCCGTTGAGCTTGCGAGAAATACGCGTGCAGGATGCGCGTTCGCGTCTTTGAGCACCAAATTACCAGCAGGACCCGTGCATTGAAATACAGACCCAAAAGACGCGTGTGCCAGCATTGAGGTTCCTTTGCCATCAGCAATATGTACAATGAGCAGCTCAAACGAAGAACAGGTGACCACCGGACCTTTTGGTGACGATGAGATGGTTGCCTTGGTATCAAATCCTGCAAGCGAGTACGATCGCACAAAGCGAGCACCATCTAAGGGGTTTTGGAAAACGAAAGATACAAATTGGCCAGGAATAAAAGAAATCGCGCCACTTTTCACTTCAAATGTATATAAAGAAACTGAAGGGGTGAGCTCTTTTTTTCGTGAAAGTGTGCAGGCGAATTGGTTTATTGGCATATGATTTCAATTGCAATTAACAAGTATTGTCAGTAGAATACCACAGTTGATTACTATTTCGAAGAAGAAATTACAACAAAAGTTCTTGTATACCGTTTTTCATATTTTGCCATGCTACATTTAGAATATATATCTCGTTGCATCAACACGACCCCACGTCGTGCGCAAGGGGATTATGGAGTATAAGGCGGCACTACGTAGAACTTCTATCTTCTTCGGCAACAAACAAATCCTTAGGTTATGTTCAAATTTTTTCAGAATCTATTTATCCCGAAAGAGGCCATTCAAAAAGTTATTGATGAAGCAAAACAAAAGGCACGTGAAATAGTGCTTAAGGCCAATGAAGATGCGGTCAAAGTTCGGCAGCAAGCTGAGGCCGATGCACGCAAAATTACCGCTGAAGCTGTGCAGGCAGAAAAAGAGCTCAACAAGGCGCGATCGCTTCTTGGTCAAGAAAAGGCTGAAGTCCAAAGAGAAAGACAGCTTTTTGAGGAAGAAAAGAAGCAAATTGCCCTTCAGAAACAAACTATTGAATCGGTAAAAAAAGACATTGAGGATAGACGAGAATCTCTGCTTACCAAGCTAGAACACATCGCCTCACTCACCAAAGAGCAAGCAAAAGACATGATCATGCGTGGCGTTGAGGATAAGATGAAAGAGGATGTCGCAAAAAGGTACACAGCGTTTGAAGAGGAATTTAAATTGAAAGCAGCGGATAAAGCACGAGAAATGCTTACTGATGCCATGCGATTTGGTGCAGTTGACTATACCGCGGAGTACACCCTTTCTGTGGTTCATTTGCCCAGCGACGACTATAAGGGGCGCATCATTGGAAAAGATGGAAGAAATATCCGTGCGTTTGAGCTTGCAACTGGAGTAGATGTTGACCTTGATGAAGAAGGCGTGATTAAGCTTTCAAGCTTTGATGCGGTACGGCGAGAAGTGGCGAGAGTCTCTTTGGAGCGTTTGATTCAAGATGGTCGCATCCAGCCAGCCCGTATCGAGGAAATAGTCAAAAAAACCCAAAACGAAACAGAGAAAGAAATGCTTAAGGCGGGTGAAGACCTTTGTCATAAGTGTGGGGTATACAACCTGCCGGTTGAGCTCATGCGGCTTCTGGGGAGATTTAAGTATCGTTTTTCTTATGGTCAAAACATGATATTACACACCCTTGAGGAGACTCGAATAGGTATTGCGCTTGCACATGAGCTTAAATGTGATGTAAACACCGTAAAGCTTGGTTGTTTGTTTCATGACATTGGCAAAGTGATTGCAGATAAAGAAGGAAACCACATCGATTTGGGTGTTGAAATTCTTACAAAGTACCGCTTTCCTCAGGCTGTTATTGATGCGGTCGCCTCTCATCATGAGGATGTTCCGTTTAAATCGGTTGAGGGTGTTGTTGTTTATATAGCTGACGCAGTATCGGGGAGTAGGCCAGGGGCGCGACACGAAGACATTCAACAATATGTTCAGCGTATTCAGACAATAGAAAACATCGCCAAGACTAAACAAGGGGTAAAAGAAGCATATGCCCTTCAGGCTGGTCGAGAGCTTCGAATTATTGTGCGTCCGGACGCAGTGTCTGATGCGGAACTTGTCATATTGGCTCAGTCAGTCAAAGACGAGCTGGAGAAACAATTTGAAGTGTTTCCCGGACAGATTACCGTCACTGCAATTCGAGAAAGCAGAGTACAAGCGACAACAAAAATATAACGTGACATTGTTGGTGAGCACAGAATCATTGTGAGAGTATGGCCCGCTCCAACAATTTATGTTTGATACAGATAGTCACAATAAGATGATTTTATTTGTGCTTGACAGGAAGCCACGCGCCCGCTACCATGCGCATATACGTTTCTTGTTATAACTTGCTGTCTCTATAAAAAGGAGGTGAAATACACATGACAAAAGCTGACCTCGTAGCACATGTTGCAAAAAAAGCAGGCCTCACCGCAAAAGCATCAAAAGACGCAGTGCAGGTTGTGTTCGATACAATCGCAGCCGCATTGAAGCGCAATGAGAAGGTTGTGGTTACAGGATTTGGTACATTTCTCGTCAGAAAGCGCGCTGCTCGCAAGGGCCGCAATCCTCAAACTGGCGCAGAGATTAAGATCCCTGCCACAAAGACACCCGGATTTACTGCAGGTAAATCACTCAAGAGAATGGTGAAGTAAAACCCTTGTTTTGCAACCGTCAAAATACTTTGATGGTAAAAAACCCTGACAAATGTCAGGGTTTTTTTATGCATCATTAGAAAATCCTGGTATAATGATTTTCATATGGGAATTGGGACCATCCGATTCGTATTTTTAGCGATCACCACAGCTCTTTTATTGCTCCTTTTAGGTACGTCATCTGTGGTCGCACAAAAAACTTCTTCACGCCCTGCCGACCTCGTGAATAATGACAAAGTTATTTATTCACTGCCAGATGTGGGAAACGTCACACCAGACCACCCCCTTTTCGTTTTAAAGCAAATCAGAGATAGTTTTGTCTTAGCACTTCCCCAAGACCCCATTTCCCGTGCCAAAACGTTGATTAAAATGAGCGACAAGTACACGGTTTATGGATCTCGACTTGTCTCGTTAAGTCGGATAAATCGCGCTGTTTCAAGCTTTGAATTATCACTGGATCATCAGGCGAGCCTTGAGAAAACACTAACAGAGGAAGCGGCGCGAACATCTCAACAAGAGCCTGAAATAGTGAGCCAATTGCGTGAAACCGCAATCCAAAGCAACATAAAACAAGCTGAGATACTACGCACCCTTATAGATGGGGTACCCTCCACGGAACAACCGACATTTATGGGTCTGCTTGACAAAAATATGCAACTGCGTAAACGATTGCAGACGATAGAATAAAAAGTACTGCTGCAAAAGGCAAAAAACGTAATCTCCGCATCATGAAGTAGCCTAGATAATATACACATCTCCCGATTGACTACGCGCAACAGTTCTTTTGTATCAATGTACATGGACACATTTGTTGTTATTTTGTGTGCTAAGAATATTTCTGTTCGTGCGGGAATTATTTCGTCGAAAAAGACGCAGTTGATATATTCTGATATAGAAAGATAACCTTGCAAACACTATCTGTGGTGTTTAATATGCTTTTCAAACACTATACCATGAAATGCATCTATTGCAAAAATCCAGAATCAGACGTAATGGAAACGCGAGTGAGCGAAGATGGTATGACGGTGCGCCGACGTAGAGTGTGTAACAAATGCAGTAAGCGATTTACCACCTATGAGCGAGTGGAAGATGTGCCCCTATTTGTCATCAAACGAGATAAGAGGAGGGAGCAATTTGATGCTGCAAAGCTTAAAAGCGGCATCATGAAAGCGGTGGGCAAGACTAAGGTGACATTCGAACAGATAGATTCAATAACCAGCGTAGTTACTACCAAACTCATTAGTGCAGGATCAAGTGAAGTTACGTCGCGCAAGATAGGGGAGATTGTTGCAGAGCAACTTAAGCGCATCGATAAGGTTGCATATATCCGCTTCGCAAGCGTGTTCAAGCGTTTTGAGGATTTGGATCAATTTGCTAAGGAACTGAGGAAATTGTAGTGCATTATTTGTTTATTATTAATTTTTTCCGCCTATGAAGCTGTCTGGGATATCAGAAAAGGTCTTTCTCGACCGTTATGCAATGAAAGATAAACAAGGTCATCCTATTGAAAAATCTCCAGAAGACATGTGGCAACGAGTAGCTCGTGCAGTCGCGGGGGCTGAAAAATCATCCAATCTTAGGAAAAAATACGAAAAAGACTATTATGAAATCATGACAGACTTCAAATTTGTACCCGGTGGCCGTATTTTGGCCGGGGCAGGAACCGGATATGATGTGACGTACTACAATTGCTTTGTTATTCCATCTCCTCAAGATTCTCGCGGTGGCATCATCGACTCACTGAAAAACATGGTTGAGATTATGGCGCACGGTGGAGGGGTGGGCATAAATCTTTCTTCTCTTCGTCCGCGTGGTGCACGCGTTACAAAAGTTAATGGCACTTCTTCAGGCCCTATGAACTGGGCGGGACTATTTTCTTTGGCGACTCGAGATATTATTCAACAGGGAGGTACACGGCGGGGCGCGCTTATGCTCATGTTGTGGGATTGGCACCCTGATATCTATGAGTTTATCACCGTCAAACAAGACCTCACCAAAATTTTGGGAGCAAACCTATCGGTGTGTGTTTCTGACGCTTTTATGGAAGCGGTTGAGAAAGATGGAGATTGGGATTTGATGTTTCCCGACACAAACGACCCAGATTACGACAAAGTATGGGACGGAGACATTGAGGTGTGGAAGAAGAAAGGTAAAAAAGTGCGTGTATTTAAAACGGTCAAAGCGCGAGAAATGTGGAACCTGATTTGTGAAGCGGCGTGGCGATCTGCTGAGCCGGGAGTGGTATTTATGGAGCGGTATAATAAGCTCCACAACAATTATTATTGGAATAGAATTAACTGTGTGAATCCGTGTGGTGAGGAAGGGTTGCCCCCATGGGGAGTGTGTAATTTGGGCTCAATCAACCTTTCAGCCCTCGTAAAAGGAGATGGGGTCGATAAACCCGGAGAATTTGATTATGCACTTTTGGCACACATCACTCGCTTAGGCGTGCGCTTTTTGGACAATGTAGTAAGCATGGACCCCTACATTTTTAGCGGTATCCGTAAAACACAACTTGAAGGAGAGCGAAGGATAGGTCTTGGCACTATGGGGCTTGGAGACGCTCTTATAAAGATGCACTTACGTTACGGTTCAGCCGAGTCGCTTCATGTCATCGACAAAATCTATTCAGTGATACGCGACAACGCATATGATGCGTCTGCCGAGATTGCAAAAAGCAAAGGAGCCTTCGGTAAATTTGATAAAAAACTGTATCCTGACGGTGCATATGTCAAGACGCTTCCCGCTCCGATACTCAATAAGATAAAAAGATATGGCATCAGAAATTCCATATTAACGATGCAAGCCCCAACCGGCTCAACAAGCCTTTTGGCGGGGACAACTTCGGGCATAGAGCCAGTTTTTGAGTTTGAATTTACCCGCCGCGATAGGATTGGGACACATGTAATTTATCACCCCCTTTGGGACAAGTATCGAGAAACTCACAAAGATAATCTGCAAATAACCAAAGAAGGTGACAATGAAAGGTATGAGCGTCCTGCATGGTTTGTTTCATCGGCCGACTTGACGCCCGATGAGCACGTTGATGTGCAATCCGTCATTCAAAAATATGTTGACGCATCAATCTCCAAAACGGTAAATGCGCCTAATGCCTATACGGTTGATGACGTCAATAAGCTATATATGCAAGCATATAAAAAGGGTTTAAAGGGGATCACGATGTTTCGAGATGGCTCACGCGAAGCCGTGTTGGAGCGGGGAAATACCGCCGCAAATGCCAAATCGAAAGTTGAAGGTGAAAAAGCACAGATTAAGGACCAACCGCTTATCGACCCATCTATCGTGCCCGTCAAGCCTCGACCTATGGTGGTGAGCGGTGCAACCTATCGGGTAGAAACGCCCGTGGGCAAAGCATACATTACTGTTAATTCAAGCAGCTCAGGAGATCCGATGGAAGTGTTTATTAACGTGGGTAAGCCGGGTGCTGATGTATATGCTATGGCTGAGGCATTAGGCAGAACCATTAGTATGTCTTTGCGTTTCAATACTCAGCTTGCCCCTATTGAGCGTGTGCGCAAAGTAGTTGAAGAGCTGGAGGGCATTGGGGGGAGTCGTACGCTGGGGTTTGGCAAAAATAGCGTCAAATCACTTCCTGATGCGGTCGCAAAGGTGCTGGCCACTCACTACAGCTTGCATGCCACTCACGAACCACATGCGATGATAGCAAATGGAAATGGCAATGGCGCACATGTGCATGCTCAGGCAACACCCGTTGTGTCGACTGTCGCAGCAGTTTCAGCGAGCGATTCTCATGTACAAGTGGCGACAGCGGTAGTCGCCCATGTACCCAAGCGCAAAGTGAGCTATGATTTATGCGGGAAATGCGGAGAGGCGTCACTAGTACATGAAGAGGGGTGTAAGAAGTGCTATAGTTGCGGATATAGCGCGTGCTGACGGGAACATAATACGTTATACGTGATACGTAATGCATATATATGCAGCACATGAACAATGATACGGAATATCACAGAAGACTGAAGAGTATAATGGAGGATTTTGTTCATCACGTGTACGATGTAACTGAGGATTTCCCCAAAAACGAAATTTTTGGTATTACCTCACAATTAAGACGAGCCTCTTTGTCAGTACCACTGAACTACACGGAAGGTTTCGCAAGGAGGAGGAAGGCAGCTCTCAGACAATTTTTAGAAATTGCATATGGCTCATTGAAGGAAAGTGAGTATATAATCCATTTCGCGGGGAAGAGAGGTTACATCAAAGATCAAGATCTGGATAAACTGCTTGAACAACTCGATAAGATAGGTAAAATGTTGTGGGGAATTATGAAAAAAATTGAAAAATAAAAGATGTATTAGGTATTACGCATTAAGTGTCAAGTTTATGGTCAAAATCTATTCAAAAACCGGAGATACTGGTGAAACAAGTGCTTTGGAGGGGGGGCGCATCCTCAAGTCTGATTTGATGATCGAAGCAAATGGTGCGGTAGATGAGGCATCGAGCTTCATTGGATGGGCGCGTGAAACGGTGGAAGATGATAAGGCACGGGCCCTCTTAAGCTCGGTACAACAAGACCTGTATCACATTATGGCCTTTTTAGCCGGCGCAGAAATGTCTGCCGGAGACATTGCGAAGCGCGTGACCACCTTTGAATCGTATATCGATGTGCAAAGCGCCAAGCTTCCGCCACTTCATCGATTTATCTTGCCGCAAGGAGGGGAGACCACGACAAGGCTTCATGTTGCTCGCACTATGGTGCGTGCCGCAGAACGGGCGGTTGTGGGATACATGCGGGAGAAGTTGCGTTATGCCTCCAAAAAAAACACAAAAACCGAACCACCGGAATTGCTTGTTATACGCTATCTTAACCGGCTATCAGATGTGTTGTTTGTACTTGCGCGTAAGTTTGCGCAAGTTGAAAAGAAAACAAAATAATTAGCCATTTTTTTGCTGAAGGAATGCAGTGATCGCCTTAAGTTGCAAGTTAATGTTCGCGGAAGTGAATATTGACCAACTTGCAAATTCTCGGCGAAATTCTGCAACTGTGCCGCAACAGTGATCCGCCCAACTTTCGTGAAAAGTTAGGCGGAGAGTCTGGTCTACAGCAAAAAGCGCGCCCCGTAGCAGGGCATGTGACGTATGTATCACCTAGAGTCTAATCTTCATAAGAAAGAAACCCCATTTCCAAGTGTTCCGTCGAAACCCTCAATGACTGCTACTATCTTTGAGCGCCCGCTCCCTTCTCAAGTATGGACCCCCCATGCAGACTTTGCGTATGTCCAACACCTTGATCCACTTCTGCACAGAGAGCGAATTATCGGTATGGGCAAAGATCAACTGTTAACGGCGGCTGATGAGCATGCAAATCGTTCTGTTATTTCCACACACTTTGGACGTGTGACGCCCCAAACACTTGAAATAAACGGATTTGACATGCTCAAAGCTACTGCAAACGCGCTACGCGCCCAACCCGATAACACCCGAGTACAGGCAGAATATGCAGGTTTACGAGCAGTTCATAATAGACTACAGATTGGTACAGAGCCTCAAATTATCTTATCGCCGCCAAAAGAGGGTATGAGTTATGGTCTAGGCTTTGTATTTATTCCGGGTCACCTGCTCCCTGATGGCTCAGTACCCATTACGCAAAAAATCATTATGTATCAAGAGGATCCTTTAGTGGGAGCTCAGACGAGTCGGCATATACGAAAAGTGTTACGCAGTGAATTTTCTACAAAGGAGAGCGCTATCGTTGAGCCATCCTCACCAGAAGAATATATCCGCTCACCCATAGGGCTTACTCATGTGTCGGGTGCGGCTGTTTTGTCAGATGAGCGCCTTGTGTCACTGTTTGGATCGAATCCTGCTGAAATTGCGCAAGCACGAGCATTTCGACAGACCCTAAAGGCCGATATGGGAACCCATATGCAGGAGTATGGCGAATGTATTGTGCAACACAAGCTTGCACTTCGAGAGGGGGATGTGAAACGGGCAGAAAAGATGGTGCGTCGTGCCGGAAAGATTATGGATACGGTGTTTGGAGTGGCACTTAAACTCTCTTACGCACTCAAGACGAATGACTGGAGCGACTATACCCTCATTATGAATGCGATTAATAAGGGGCCCATGGCAGATGCGGCGATTTCTGCAATGATAGCGCCCTATGCGCATATGGTGGCAGACTCTCAATGCCCACCTGCATACATCGCCTCACCCAGTGATCGAACCGGACTTGGAATACTTGGTCTGTGGCATAAAGATTTATTGGGAGGTAAGCTTGGAGCAGGTCAGTCTGAATGGGTAAAAAGAGACTGTGTTACCTGTCCTTGTTGTAGCATGCAAAGTACCAAAGACAAACCTCACCTGTATCATGCGCGCGAACAAAAGTGGGTATGCGCCAATAGTTCATGTAAGGAGCACAACGCATCCGTTTACAATACCATTGTGAATGGTGTACCATTAGATCATGGCAGACAACAGCACCTCAATCGTCCACCTGCTTGATGACACCCAAAAACCAGCAAGCCCCCCGCCACCCTCATCACCAGCTCCCATTTCAACGGGGGCCACCAAAGAGTCGGGGCCAGGAGGTGCAGCGAAAGAGCAAGGGAAACCTTCAGAGATACAGGAGCAACCCGTTGAGATAAGCACTGAACAGTCAAAAGAAAAACCACACATCAAGCACAAAAAGAATATTCCCGACATCCACCCCGACGCAGCAAAGGCGGGCCTGCAGGTTGCCCCGTCTGCATCTCCCTTTCCAACGATATATGATATAAAGGTGCCCGTCTTATCTGATGAGCAAATAGAACAAAACCTGCATAAAAACTTCTGGACGGGAGCACGATGGCTTGCGGAACTATGCAAGTACTTGCTGCTTCAGGCACATGTTCGTGTAAAAAAGATTGGGCAAAAAGTGGTGCGCGAGCGTTTGCCCGAGCGCTTCTGAAAAACCCTTTATAAACTTCTTGCATTATGGTAAATAGATCTATGGTTTCCAAGACACTCACTTAAGTGAGTGTCCTCTGATACATACTTTGCACATAAAGAGAGTACGTTTTCTAGGCGGACTATCAACGCTTTTTGAAAAGGGTGTTTGGTGAACCACACAAAACAACATGAGCGCATAGCGTTACTATACACATGTATGGCGAGGATAAGACATTCTTGACAATACCCCCCCTGGGGTATATACTCATCACTATGCAATCCAAAAAAAACTTGATACGTCGGCTCAAAATCATTGAAGGCCAAGTGCGCGGGATGCAACACATGGTGGATACGGGTGCATACTGTATTGACATCATTACACAGGCCTCTGCAGTGAAACAAGCGCTCTCAAATGTAGAAGACGCGTTGCTTGAGGGGCATTTGCGCCACTGTGTGGTAAATCAGATTAAGGAAGGAAAGTCAGAACAGGCAACAGCTGAGATTATTAAAGTATATCGATTAAAGCGCAAGTAGAGCGAACAACTTAATTACTATGAAAACAACCCATGTCCCCATTCATCTTGCCACAGGATTTGTTATTGCGGCACTTTTGGTCGGTTTTGCGTTTGGACAGCTTATGACCCCAGAATATCGTGCCCACATGTATGCGCCGGCTCAAATGGATTTGGGACCTGCGGGGGCTTTGGTTGATTTGCATTATCTCAATGCCATGATAGGCCACCATGTTGTTGCGATGCGTCTGGCAGAACAATTGGCTCAAAATTCAAAAAGACCGGCAATGCAAGAACTTGCGAAATCAATCCTTGCCGATGAGCCAGCCGCCATTGCTGAGCTATACGCGTGGAAAAAGCAATGGTACCAAGATACGCGCACTGTGCCCGATCCAGCCGTGCCCAATCTTGGGCCTGCAGGTGAGACATTCGATCTGCGGTTTATAAACGCAATGATCGCACATCACCAGGAAGGCATAAACATGACCCGAGAGATTCGCACCAAATCAATTCGACATGAGGTGCTTGACAATGCGGACAAAGTCGAGGCATTTCTTATTAACGGTACACAAACACTTGAGGCTCTGCGAAGCGACTGGTATACAACTCCTTAATACATCATGACGCGCATCACCATACCAATTGAAGGCATGCACTGTGCAAGCTGTGCGGTAATTATCGGAAAGGAAGTTGCGAAACTCCCGCACGTTACATCAGCGCAGGCACACTACGTTCAAGAATCGCTTACTATTGAATCGGATGGCCCACTTCCGAGCAAAGACGCCATACACCAGGCGATTGCCCCATATGGATACGGAGTACGTTTCGTGGATGAGACAGCCGACGCACCATCAACTGATTATATTCGCAACGAAACTCATCTTGATACGCGGGCCCTGATGGTTTTTCCCAGTGCCCTCATAGTATTTTTCTTGATGCTCTGGGATATGATGGCTAACACGATTGCTTTTGTGCCAGCGATGCCCATTCCGATGCAGGTCTTTGACCGCATGCTTTTTGCACTTGCGACTTTTGTCTTACTGTGGGTAGGCACACCTTACATACGGGCGTTTGGACGGTTTATTCGTTTCCGCGTTGCCAATATGGACACACTCATTGGCTTGGGTACCTTGGTGGCGTATGGATATAGCGGTGCAGTCGTGCTCTTACCCCATGTGTTTGTGCGCTATAATCTCCCCACACACACCTATTTTGATGTGGTAATCATCGTCATTGGGTTTGTGAGCTTCGGCAAGCATATGGAAGCGCTCGCTAAGCGCAAAACAGGGGATGCGTTGCAATCACTGCTCTCCCTTCAGGCCAAAACCGCTACGGTTTCTCGCGATGGTAAGGAATATGAAGTTTCCATAGACAGTATCCAACAGGGTGATATGGTGTTGGTAAGGCCCGGATCGGTGCTTCCGGTAGACGGCACCGTGACGGAGGGGTCATCGTATGTGGATGAGTCTATGCTCACGGGGGAGCCACTTGCTGTTTCAAAACGAGAAGGTGATGCGGTGTATGGCGGAACGCTTAATACCAGTGGTTATTTGGTGTATCGCGCAACAAAAGTGGGCACACAAACGCTTTTGGCCCGCATCATACATATGGTGCGTGAAGCACAGCAAAGCAAAGCCCCTATTGAAGCGGTGGCTGATAAAGTATCGGCAGTATTTGTCCCGCTCGTGTTGGGTATTGCCATTTCGTCGTTTGTGGCATGGCTTATTATAGGAACTAGTTTTCTTGGTTTCTCTCAGTCTTTGGCAATGGGTATTACTTCATTGGTGAGTGTATTAGTCATCGCATGTCCCTGTGCACTGGGCCTTGCGACACCGACTGCAATCATTGTGGGGGTGGGTAAGGGCGCGCGCCGTGGTATTTTGGTAAAAGACGCAGCCACACTTGAGCTTCTGCAGAAAGCTCAGGTAGTAGCAATGGATAAGACCGGCACTATCACAACCGGCAAGCCGACCGTGGTGTCAACACAAATGTACACAAAGTCCAATGAAAAAGATATTATGGAGGTAATACACTCGCTTGAGCGCAAATCTGAACACCCCATCGCACACGCTATTGTGCAATACGCCAAAGAGAAAAATCTTGCCCATCACCCCGTCAGCGCATTTGAAAATAGAGAGGGTGCAGGGGTGCGTGGGGAGGTGCGAGGAAAGATGTATTTTGTGGGGAGCCCCCGCTATATGCAAGAGCAGGGGGTGAATGTCGATGCACGCGCGGTGCGCGCAGTGACTGAGAAAGGCCACACGCCAGTGCTTATTGCTTCAGAGTCAACACTATTGGGCATGCTTGCGGTTGCGGACACCGTTAAGCCAGAGGCTAAGACTGCCGTAGCGAAGCTCATTCAGATGGGTATAGACGTACACATGCTCACGGGAGATGACTCTCAAACAGCAGCTCACATAGGCGCACAGGCTGGTATCACCCACATTCAAGCACAGCTGATGCCTCAAGACAAACTTGCTGTGGTGAGCTCATTGCAGAAACAGGGCAACGTAGTGGCGATTGTTGGGGATGGTGTCAATGATGCGCCTGCGCTCGCGCAGGCAGATGTGGGTATTGCTATGGCAACGGGTGCTGATGCGGCAATTGAATCGGCAGGCATTACTTTGCTGCATGGTGATCTATCAAAACTTGTGACTGCGATACAACTTTCACGCATAACCATGCAGGGAGTGCGCCAAAACTTATTTTGGGCGTTTATCTATAATATCGTCGGTATTCCTCTTGCGGCGGGTGCCTTCTATCCCTTGTTTGGATGGGTGCTTAACCCGGCATTTGCGGGCTTTGCAATGGCAATGTCTTCTCTTTCGGTGGTTGCCAACTCGCTCCGGATTGGGCGAAAGAAGCTTTGATCCTCAAACTCATGTATCCACTGCTCAAGGGTCGCGGCGTGCCGGGAGCCGAATTTTGCCACCCATGCTCGCACCTCATCAAGCGTTTTCTCATGAAACATCTTTTGAGGATGTTTTGAGTAGAACAAATCAGCATAGCTTATGATGCGCTCCTCAAGCGTTTGAGGTGCAAAATCACGATGGGGCAGGGGCAGATTTTCCGATAAGATCTCATCTCGATAAATGCCAACGCCCGTGTGGCTTTCTGCGACACGCGCGTGTTGGGGTAAGCCCTCCTTTTGCAATATCTGTGCACCTAAAACCCCGTGAGTGATGTATGGGCCTCCATGCGTGCTAAGATCTGCACAATCGACACCACTTATGCCAATGTCGTGAAGCATCGCAGCCTCTTCGATGAAAGTGATTTGCTGGGGCGAAAGCTCTAATTTCCTTGCAATGCGAAGCGCCCTTGCAGTGACTAAGGTCACATGCATCATGTAGAGGGGATAGGTCGGTGACTCTGGCGGAATGTATTTCTTGATGATTTCAAGATATGAAGGTGTGTGCATACTACGGTAATCAACATCATTTCGTATGGTGGACCTACGGGGAATCGAACCCCGACCTAGCGCATGCCATGCGCTCGTTTTACCATTAAACTATAGGCCCGCACGCAATAAAACTGTGCCCATTATACCAAGCGGATAGTGGATCGTCTGACGTCAGCTCACAAACCATCCTTGTGCAAAAAGCGCCATAAGCACCATCTGGAGCACACCAAAACAAATCAAAATGACATATCTGAGCTTAGGAGAAAGTGTGGCGATCGTTGGATAGAGTGCCATCCCCACTAATGCATAGCGGGGAATGGAGCCCAAGGTGCCGGTGAGCGTGGGCACCAAGAGATTTATTACAGAGAAAAGAATAAGCCCCCCATATATCTGTTGACGCTCATCAAGATGCTTGTGCTCGACCGCCTTTCTCCACCATGCATATCCTGCATATACAAGAAGTGAGGCCACCAACACAAACATTACAAACTCGACTACTGCCACGACATACACCACATCTACTTGTGCAGTGATGAATATTGATAAATAGCGCCAGATGACTTGAGGCAACAACACGAGACTGGTGCTGCGGGCATTATTGAATTGTTCTTGCACGGTGAAAAAGGCAAGCGCATCCCCCGTTTGTGCCCACAGATATGCCATATAACCACAAAGCCCCATAAGTGGCGCAAGAAATATTGAAACAAGATGTGCAGGTGGGGTGCGGTATTGCTTTGTGTTCCACAGGTGGGCCGCATATATCATAAGCGGTATGCCAATGGTGAAAACCCCGGCAAGCCGCGTAAGCCCCAGCGCTATCCCTGCACCGACCACCAGCCACCATTTGCGCTTAATAATGCCCCATACATATACACCAAACAAAGCCAAAAATAAACTTTCTGTATACACGTTGAGCATAAAAAATGCTGTGGGGAATGTAAGGAGAGAAACGAGTGCCCGCCGTGCCTGGGTTGGGGAGAGTAAAGCCTGAAAAACACGGTACCAAATGAGCAGAGATGCACCGGTAAGAAAGCCCGACAACACAATACCGGACAACAGAGTGTTATCCAAAAAAACAGATGATACAAGAGAGAGAATAAGTGGATACATGGGGAAAAACGCTCTCTGTAAAGTGGAGTAGCCTTCCCGGGCGATGGTCATATAGTGCACCCCATCAAAATTCGCCCGCACCCCCAACCATTCGGGCAGGCCAAAACTTACACCAATATCTGTGTAGCGGTATCCGAGACGCATTGGAATGTCGGAAGATGTGATGGCATACGATAAGATGCTTACCAACACAATCCAAACCACCCATGCTATGAGTGGAAATGCATTGTTATGCGCAAAATTACACACCGTTTTCATGATTTACGTTTTATTAAATAACAATCTTCCATAAGCCTAACTTTTGGCCGCTTGAGGATTTTTTCCATATCTTTGATTTGCGACTTGTGGCATTGCATCGCTTGTATTTTTTGATCCCACACATCAGAGATGTCATACACAACATCAATGTCGTGGCGGGCATAACCGGGTGGGCGATAGATGAAATAGTTTTCCAAAAATTGATTGGTTTGGTATTCGGATAGACAATACAACATAAGTGTTTTGATACATTCGTTTCGATAAAACACATAATGACAGACCATGCTTACCATAATATGATCAATATGCCCCGAAACCCCCATGGGCTCCCAAGTCAAAAGAACTTCAGGCTTCAGAATGTCAACATAATGTTGCACTTTTTCGGCAAGCGCATGGTATGAGTTATTGCACAGATCGCCATCTCGAAACCCCAAAAAATACACATCTTTGGCGCCGATGACTTGTGCAGATTCTCGCACTTCACGTGCACGCACTTCTGCGATGTCTTGGCCCGTGTTTTCTTCGTGATTTTTTCCCACCTCGCCTTTGGTGGCACAGAGGAAATGTATATCATATTTTTGAGCCAACTTAATAAGGCTCCCCGATGGGCCGAATGCATCATCATCGGGATGTGCAAACACAAACAGCAGTGTAGGCTTGCGTGATTTGGTCATAGGATAGGGCTGTATAGGCATTATAATACTATTTAGAGCTTAGAGCTTAGAGCTTAGAGCTTAGAGCTTAGAGCTTAGAGCTTAGAGCTTAGAGCTTAGAGCTTAGAGCTTCGGGGTGTAGTTTAGATGGTAAAACGCTGGGCTGGGGGTCCAGAGACCGTGGGTTCAAGTCCCGCCACCCCGACATTGATATATCTTAACGACGAAGGAGTTTAGATATATCAATGTCCTCCGTTAATTGAGCGCGTAGCTCGCAGCAAGGACATGCTAGGAGGTACGCCCGAAATGAGGAGGACCACCGAGAGATGTTCAGCCAACTCTAGCCAGAAGCCGTGGAGGGCAAAGGGATAGGATATAGTGACTTCGCGGGATCCGCTCTCCGTAATCCATCTGCTCGTGAAACTCGCATCTGGAAACGGATAGCCTGACAAGTCCCGCCACTAATAGCGTTTAGCGAACAGCTATGAGCTTAGAGATGATATTGAGGGTCTCAAATACGTATCATCCTTATCGTGTAAGTGCTCGGCGATTTGCAAAAATGCGTGTTCAAAATCAATGAGTGTAGTGATGGGGTGCAGTTTGTTAAATACATGATCAATGAAATGGTCCACCGCCAATTTCGCTCTCGTTTCATCAATTTTTACTAATTTGGGATCGATCCACCGCATGGTTTTGCCCCGATGAGCCAGCTCGGCACTAATGTACCACACCAGATTTTGTTCATGAAGATTTGTGGGGGTGCTGGCTAATTGTGTATATGTTTTTCGATACGCATCAAGCAGGGTTTCTGTAAATCGCACCACCTCTTTAGGCGCGACGCTGCCAGTGAGGCCAAACAAATATATTTGGCCCAAAAAGTTAGCCACCGGATACTCAGGATCACACGGTATGCTTCTTCCAAAATCAAACATGATGACGTTCCCCGCTTTATTCACTGCCATATTCTTAGGATGTCCGTCTGTCCAGGTAAAGGTGGAGCGCGCGCGATCAAGAAGCTGAGAATGAACTTGATTGTAGTAGCGCATTCTGCCGTCATAGAGCGACACGCGCAGCTCATCGGTGCGCTCTTCAATCTGCAGTTCTTTGTTTTCAACTCCCTTCACATGGTGCATGTGTGCCATTTCGGATCGGAGATAGGCGAGTGTGGTGCCAATGGTTGCAAAAAGTGAAACATCTGAAGCAGTAAGGCCACGCACGATAACATCCTGAAAGAGTTCATACCCATCATGAGTAAAGTCGCGTAAAATGGTGACACGCTCACGCTCGAAATATGCCACCACCTCAGGCACCTTGATGTGAGCATGATGCTGAAAATGAGTCAGTATTTGTGCGTCTACCTGTTGTGAGGAAGCTGCGAATTTCAAAATATTGCGAGATTCAAGAGGAGAGAACTTATCATTAAGTGCAATATCTGATTTGGTGTGTTTGATGGCGACAGGTGTGCTGACCCCATCTTGGTGGTATGTACCCTTTCCGACCACGGATACTACACCACCAGACAAAAGAGAGTCAATATCAACAGTCACCCTCGAAGCGAAGGGCAATGCACCCACAATAGTTCTCAGTAGGGACAAATCATCCACGCCTTGTGCCATAGGGGTGAATTATACGATAATCTAGCTCCACAAGCTTCGTAAGTGAGGTATCGTATACTTAAGAATATGTATGGTTGCTGAATATCCACAAGAAGGCCCACATGACGGTGGGCCACCTCGAAGTTCGGAAGCTTTACCAATTTATGGTAGAGGCAGTGAGAGTTTGCATTTTATTGCGCTTGACTCACCTGAGCTTGCCCGTCTTTCTGCACCGCGCAAAGACGAGGATTATTCTGACGGCGAACTAACGCGCTTGGAGGGTGTGCAAATGCCCATATGTGCAGCACGTGAGTTATTGGCGGAGGAGAGCATACGCGGCCTTCAGGCCCTTGCTCATCGCCTTGAGACTCAGCTGGGATATGACCCTCACTTGCAGATTGCCATAGCGGGGCCTCTCATGCGATATGAGAGGGCCGATCACCCACATATGTACCCTGCGCACCTTATGACGAGTTTTGAAATGCATGTGCCTATGACACCAGAATGGAGTATCCCCCTGCGTGTGTTGGGGCCAGTATGCGTATCATTGGCTCACCCGATCATGAAAAGTGACACACATCCACTCGAATCAAGGATGAGGGTAACAGAGGGCTTATTGCGAGATTTAGTCGCTCATGCGAATGGCCTTCCTGTGTGTATTGCAATGCCTGAGCGAAAAGAAATGGCACACAAACCCACTTCTGCCAGCCTGTTAAATGGAACAGAGCTTGCTGTCAATGGTTCACCCACTCACGCGCTCATGACACATCTCGCAGGAGAGTGGAAACCTCGTACCATTCAAGTGGCGACAAATGGCACGGACGATTCAAAACCATACACATTGTACCCATTATTGCCCGATCAAGCTACGAGTCTGGGCGAAGTTCTGTTTAAAGATCCAGCCATTTCAATGCATTTGATGGAGGTCGTAACCCAAATTATACAAGTATGGGAATCTAATTTTCAAAGACACCTCGACACTCTCCCCGATGGGATGCCAGCAAGAAGCCCAGCAGAACCTCAAGAAGTAGGAAGGGTTATGACTCTATTGCCGGGATATGAGCGAAGAGGAAAACTAGAGCAAGAAGAGAGACAGATGATCGGCCGACTCATTTCATTTCTCAATAGTTTGGTTGAGTTTGATGGGCTGAGTATCAATTCGGAAAAGGCAGGTCGGTTTGTCCACTATGCCACATTGATGCTTCAGGAGATGTATCTTGGTACTGTGCCACATGAGATACAAGAAGACGTACATCGAGCTTTGTGGGCTATTGTAGAAGAATTGAGCACCGCCGATGTTAGTGCAAATTCTCATAAGTTTGCCATCTCAGAGGTTACCCATGCGCTCTATGACATGCTTTTCACCCATCTATCCGGCTATAAAACCGCCCCCCGTGAAGATGCAAATGCATTTGCGATGCAGTATGCAGACTCAGAAGGCTTGAAGACTGTATCTATGGCGGAAATCCAGCGAAGATATACGGTGGATATGCAACGCAACGTATGGGAATTTATTCGCGCCCACCCAGAGTTTCCTGTTTGTGGACAGATCTTATTGGATTGGGTACACACCATACAGGCGAGTGATCAATCCACGCACCCACTTTTCGTTGATTATAAAACTCTCAAGGCCCGGTTTTATGAACTGTTTGTGAACATGAATAAGGATGTTCCAACAACCGATTCGCAGGTAGATATTGCGCGAACCGCAAGCATTATTCGGTCAATGCATGCAGAAGGGAAAATGCTAAATAAAGCTGCCGTTGCAGGCTCGGGAGATATGAGTCGTTTGGAGGGTCCGCTTTTTATTCTTCTCCGAGAACTTGGTATTACGTTTGATGAAATTGTCGCGGTAGATAGGGTTAACTACGGTGTGCAGATAGCAGTGTCTCATCCTGAACTCAATGTTGATTTTCATCAAGGCGATATCCTTGATGCGAATGCGTTTGGAGGCAAAAAAGTAAATGTGCTTTTATACCCGTGGTCGGTATTTTCTGATATTCTACCCCGTAAGGATAGCGTCCAGGCTTTACACACAGCGGCTGGTTTGATGGAACCAGGAGGGATACTTATCATCGACCAAGCAATACCCATAGGGGAGTCCAGCTATAAAAGGATAGAAGAAGAACAAGCGCCCATGACAGGTGAGCTGGGGGTGTTTCAGCGGTCATTTTCTGGCCCTGACGGCCAGGAGTTATGGAGCACCTTCAATATAATGAACATGGAAACGCTTCTTCGTGATGCAGCTCAGGCTGGTTTTATTCCCCGCAATGTGGGGCCAACAGCACAGGAGCAACGCTCACTCATAGATAAGATCGAATCAGATGAGTCTGTTTTGGTCCGCGAAGCAGAAACAGGAGAAAATCACGACGCAATGAAATATCCCATTTATCAAGCAAATGGATGGAACAGGATGACGCTGGCACTTGAATATGTCGGGCAAGAAGAGGCGCTGCGACGAGCGAAGGCAGCGCCAAGCCTATTTCACACGCTTTCGCTCGCCGTGGGCGAGGCGAAAGATGGATCGCAGTGATTGGGCAATGTTTGCATTCTCGATGATTATCGCAACAAAATCTTTCTTTTGAAACGTCATCATGGCAACCTTATCTTCATAAATATCAATCTCGGCAGGGAGAGGGTATTCTTTTTGATCAACCAGATGTGAAACCCTCAGCTGTCGAGTGTCTTGTTTAGCTATTGCGCGCGCTGATGGTGAATCTGTAAGGATAGTCACTGCGCGTACACCATTGCGAATGCGCTTGGGTATAAGGTTTTTGACGATATGCTCGGGAAATGCCTTATCTGCTTGCTCTAGGTCTACACAACCATACACAGGATCATCCTTTGGCGCATAAATATCCTCAAATACCTCCCGTATGCCTTCCTCACCCTCAAAATATCGCACGGTGGGCCGGCCGACCGCCAGCTTGTACTTTTTGGCAAGTTCGCCCATACGTTGAGTGAGCAGATGTTCAAATGAGCCTAGCTCACTGCGGCGCTTGGCCAACAGTTGTGCGATGGCTGACGGATGTGTTGGTGTGTATACGGCGACCCCAGCACGTTTGGACATCATAACCACCCCCAGTTCAACGAGCTTATCAAGTGCGGCATACGTGATGCCCCGTTTGAGGTGGGCGAGTGAGGCGAGTTTGGATGCAGACTGGGTGCCCACTGTGATAAGTGTCTCATAGAGTATGGCCTCCTTTTCGGTGAGGCCGGCAGACTGCAGGATGGTGGTGAGTGAGGTGGGCGAAATGGTAGGCTTTTTCATATCTTGCGCATTGTAGAGGAAGAGATTCATACTGTCAATAGCTATTGACATAATACCTATAGTATGCTATACTAGGACTGTCTCAATATGAGACATGCACTTTGACAATACGTTTGAACCCTTCAAACGTATATACGCGATAAAGCCTTGCAGAGCAACACATTAGCTGTGTCGCACCTGTGGGCATTTTCGCACATTTATATACATCAGAAGGGGGAAAGGCATGTGCGTTTGTGATGCACGGGAGGTGGCACAGATATGTCAATATATATTGACATATGTTTGCTACCCCTCAGGCACACGACGCGTGTGCTATGGGTAAGTAATTCACAAGGAGAAGCTCCCATGTCTATTTTTGTCTTGGTCTTTGCTCTGTTTATGGTCGGTATGTGTTTTGTCGTTTCCTCCCCCGTGCCCAGCACGTGGGGGAAACGCGCCATTCTTTTTGTCGTCGGCGCCGCCCTCTGGGTTTGCGCCACAATCCTCATTCGGAATCAGGAAGATGTATTGTTGGACTTCTTGTTTTCCGACTATGCGTTGAGTGGTCGCCTCGCCAATCAGGTTATGGCTAGTTTGGTTGTGTTTGGCTTCGGATGGTTTTTCTTCGTTGCAAAATCTTTACGTGCGACGCGTGTGGAGATCCAGTGGGGAGACCCCCGATATATTCTCAACGGGTCAGACAGGCAGTGGGTCCAGGGCGAGCGTAAGTTTCGTCCTTGGCCGAGCCTGTTGGTCTGGATTCCCGTCGTCGCTCTGCTGGGAGTCGTATGGATTGTGCCGGTGCATTTTGCCGGCGTCGAACTGAAGCCTACGGCTACGGCCACCCCGACTCGGACGCCCTGGTCAACCAACACGCCGACTCAGACGCCGACGGCCACGGTCACCCCGCTGGCCACACAAACATCGACGCCAACCGCCATGCCGACCAATACCCCGACGAACACTCCCGAGCCGACGGCCACGCAGGTGGCCATCTCCACCAATCCCAATATGCCGCCTCTGCCTTGTGCAGGGGGTCGCTGGCTTCACACGCAACCCGTCAAGATCGACAGAGGCCCAGCCTTGCTAGGAGTCTGTGTTGACGGCTTTGTGGTGCATGATATAGGAACAGGTTGGGACTTCGGGCCCGTCAAGAGCGCGCTCTTCATGGGCGCGGGCGGTGTCAGAGTTGATCTCGAGTTTGTTGATGGCGAGCTTCTCGTGAATGATGTTCCGTTCGCGCTGTGGCTCGCTACGCAGGGCGGCCGATAGGCCGCCCCCAAACAAGAAAGGAGGTGTTTAATATAACCCCAACTGACCCAAGAGGTGGACTAATCCACTTTTCCCCCTTCTGGGTCTCTTTTCACAAAGAGACCCACGAATGCAATACACATTCATATACGCATAGATACAAACTGTGCGCAGATGGATAGGTATTACTTGTTTTATTTTCATAATGTCACATATCAGAGAACAAGTCACAAAAGTACGTAGTGCATGGCGTGCGACAGGAGATCACTTTGCACAAAAGCAAGATGCAGTTCTCATTACACTGCTGACCCCGCTCGAGCACAATCAACCACCAGGCTATCGGGCGCCGACCAGAGCGGATGTGCGACCACTGAGGCACGGGCTTAATATCATGGGCTCCATATTTGTAGCTGAAATTGCAGCCATGGGGCTTTCTATGGGCGGGCCACTCGCGACAGTTTCAGCAGCTCTTTTGGGTATAAGTGGTGGTGTGTTTCTGCATCAGGCACGAAGATTGGGACAGAAACCATCATGACACAATAAGATAACGTGAGTTATCACTGCTTCGTCAGACGAAGCAGTGGCAGGTAGTACACATTGCATTACTATTTTTCAATCATACATATGAATCATGAATATTATCGAAGCAGGTTTAATCAATATCCACCACTCCCAGATGACGGAGTGGTTTATGGGCCACACCCCAGCCATTGTAATTGGTATAAGCGTCAGTGGGATGCATCCCAAATGCTTCCGGATCAAAATGCGCAGCATCGACCGTATCCGCGCTGGACAAATGCAAACCTGATTGGAGATCTGGGGGATTGGGGAAGATGGCGCGAAGCAAAAAGGCTATTAAGAGCAAACCAACGAGCTGCCAAGCAAGGAAAGCCTGAGCCATATCCTGGTATAACTTCCATGGTGGTTTATGGTGCGAAAGAAACAGCGAGAGAAGCGATTGAATCGGGTGGCCATGCAGATTTAAATGGAGCAGTAGTGGTGGGAACCATTTTCGGTGGTGGAGCAGGATTGTATGCTGCATCTATGGGTGAGCCACTCGACATCGTTGCGGCCCTTGTGCCTAGTGCGATATTTGCCGCTGGTTTGCTAGCTCAAATGGGGGCAGGAATAGAGAAAGATATCAAAGGTTATGTGATGCAAAGTGGCAAATGAACTGCGGTTTCGCATGACATGCCGAGCCAGTAATTATCGCGACAAGTGGTTGATGTTGACGGGTGGAGAATGGTGTTGATAGAATGAGTGTGAAAATTGAGGAAACATGTTCTTATTATAAACATTTTGATAATTATCTATGGACAACGAATTATCAGCATTAATGGCACAGATTGCAGCAGCAGAAAAAGGTGAGAAACAAGTGGATAGCCCAGTGAGAGTAGCGGGGCGCCTACTCGATGTCCCGAGAAGCGGTGCGGATTTTGTATCAACGAATAGAAATGTAGATCTGCATGCGCAGAGAGCGCAAGACATGCAGGGGGTACTCAATGCGCTTGGCCAGTTTGTACGGTTCACCGCCGACACGCAAGTTGTGGTTGACCCCGCGCACTACCAACAGCATGGACCCAGTACGGGTGTTGCCATGGATGCGCGATATGGGAATGGTGCTGGGGATTGGCGTCAAAACGAGATGGCGCAACGGTTTGCCCTAGGTCTTTTTGCAGTGATGGACACTATACGCAACAGATTCACAGAGCTACACCGCAATGATCGATTGAATGATGCAGACCGAGCGGCTTTTACTCAGGCATTACAAGAGTTGCAACGGTTGGCTACGGGGATTCAGTTGGTTGATAATAATATAGCCGCAAGATTACAGGCAGTTGGAATAGAATTACAGAAAATGCAGTCTGCTCAATCTACTGGGTCAAGCAGAGACCTTGATTTTAGGAGGGCACAGGCAGTTGGCTATCTTGCGGCGTTATATGAAGAAAGGTGTAATTCGCAGCACGCGCCCGAATATCGTGGCAAACAAATGCTTGGGCAATGATTATATCCTGTTGTTTCGGCAGAATTGAATTATGGGCGTAAAGCAACTTGAGTGTTGATATCTGTGTGTAAACGTCTCATCGCCTTGGAATAGCTTCATCCAATAGGCCACTCAACTTATCCATCTCTCTCTTGCACCGCTCAATAATCCGCCTTTTTTCATCTGATTGATCCTGGAACCCTCTTAGACGAATTAATTCAGATTTAGAAGCTGAAAATCGCTCTTTGGCTTGTCTTATTCGTTCCTCGATATGCGCTATGTGCTGTTTTTGTTCATCAGCGGTTGGAAATTTCCCTTTTCCAAATCCCATTACCCCTTTCCCGACTTTGGCGCTCTTGGCGTCTTCAAGTTCCTGCGTCAGGCGCTCTTGATCTTCCTTAGCCTGATTCTCATTTTGCTGAGCTTTAGCGATGTCGTCTAAATATTTTTGGGCTTCAGCCTGAGATGCATCAACCGCCCCCATCTTTGATCTGATAGCATGTCGCAAATCTTCTGTAGCTAAGGCCAATTCAGCGGCTTTCGCCTTTGGAACAAGGGCCTGTATTTCTATCAGAGTATTTTGATCTTCTAATAGAGAAGGGTTGCGTTCTGACATAAGCTCACCTCCAAAATTCGCAACCCAGTGAGTTGGAGCCATATTCTTGAGTGCAAGGTGAGCAGTGTCGGTGGTTGAAGCATCAACTGTTATACCAAATTGTCTCTTTATTAACTCTTGCACCTCATTATTTTTATAACCCTTGGGTCCTGAGTAGACGAGAGCGCTTAAAAACTGCATTGCAGGAACGAAGCGATCTGCCATAGCACTAGCAGCTGCAGCGGAGACCTGTTCACGACCAACAAAGCCTGATGGGGATCTAAAAAAAGAGATAAAAGCGGCGACGTCAAGCTGATCTGGCTTGGTGAAGTAAATTTTCTGTTGTTCTAATGAGAGAGCGCTTATTTTGCGTGGATTAAATGGGTCAGGCACATTGTCCGCTGGATTGACGCCATACACAGGCACATACTCGTTATGACTTCCGTGCTGGGGGTCGAATGAGGGTCCATCGTATCGGACATCTATCATTGCTCTTTGAATCTCGGTCTGAACATGTGTTTGAATGGTTCTTTCAGGATGAACACGGCGGGCCAGCTCTCTAGCAATGAGTTTTGCAACTTGGGCCTCAACAATATCGTTGGTCTCAGTCTCAAGACCCCGGACCATCGACTCCCAATTAGTGTCTTTACTCAAAGCCTCTTCGATGTGCTTATCATGCTTCAGGCGCTTCCGAAGTTGTTCTGGTGTTCCGCATGCTTGTTGTGCCCCATACCAGCGATCTCGTGTGAGCACTGCGACAGCTTCCAATCTTCGTATTGCCTCTTCATGAAGCCTCACCATGGCGTCAACACCGAGTAGATTTTGAAACTCACCTGGTGTTAAAGACGCAAATATTGCATCAGCTTGTTGTTTTAACTCAGTAGGATACATCTCATATGCCTTGCGGATGCTGGGAAGATGTCTTGATGTGGCATCAGCTGTAGCTGTTGCATCCTCTGGGAAAAGGCGGCCGACACCCTCGAGCAACTTCAAAGCAGACATAAGATCACCACTACCGAGGGCCGTGGCGACACATGCGTCATATCCCCGCATGGTAAGAATATCTTTTGGATCAAATGATCTTGCAAATTTCTCTTTCCTTTCGGCAATATGTGCGTCTACCGCATTCTTCACAATAGCTACGGGGTCTGACTTCTCTCTGCCTCTTATATCCATAGCCTTGCTTGCGAGACCATCTTTTGACCAACTTAATTTACCGTCCCGATTGGTGTTTGCAAGGACGAGTATGGCATTTATAGCGACATAATCTGCGGGTTTGAGTTCATGGTACACATCTTCGTGACCAAATCTTTGTTCCTTGTATATCACCGCCATTAATCGAGTTTCTTCCGGTGGGTTCCCAACAAATGAATCTTCGTTTAAATGCAAGGGGCCACCCCGACCATTATCATCTCCTTTAATCGCGGGTAAAGAGAGCATGAGTCGCTGCGTTGCAGCATTGTCTTCCGTCAATGCATCATCGGACTCGGTCATAAGACTGGTAGCGCGCTTTTTCTCATCGACTTTGGCGTAAGGATCTTCTGCGGGCGTTGAATAAGGCACATCTATAGATTGTTCGGCAACACGTCGTCGCCATCTCACCTGATCAATTACATTTGGTTCAGTAGGGGGTTGGTTGGAAGGCCCTGAGACTCTTGCAACACCCGGTTCTCTATCAGTGAATGTCGATATTTGAGTATCGATCATAAATATTATCCAACTTATATTATTTCAGTTAGCACACTCAATCAGAGTAGCACATTCAAACCAGTGAATGCAAGTATTACGCATAATTACAAAAGACATCATTAGCTATCGTTTCCTATTGCAAACGTTGGATTTGCTCAATACAATGAGTAGCATTCTTATGCCCAACAAACTCCTCATCTGGATACGTGAACATAAGCTGGCGACAGCACTCATTTTCCTTGTTGTATTCCTCCTTGTTAAAGACTCGGCATTGATGCCATTTTCGTATCGCACCAGTAATTATGGGGGCGAGATAATGATGCAGAGGGGTGCGGTTGGTGTCGCTCCCGCAGCTCAATTTGGCAAGAGTATGGATGTGTATGAATCTGCCCCGCCCGCAACAGGTGGTGGTGGAGGCGCAATTGTACCTGCGCCGGAGCGCATGGTGAGTCGCAATGTGCAGCTCTCGATGGTGGTGAAAGATGTCGCACAAACAGTGCAAACACTTATCGACACCGCCGAGGGAGCAGGGGGCTATATGGTGTCAAGCACGCTCACCAACCCGACTCAAAGCGGCACAGCTACTGTAGCGGTGCGGGTGCTCTCCAAATCACTCCGAGATGTCACTGAGGCATTCAAAAAACTTGGTGTTAAAGTGGTTTCGGAGCGTGTGAGCGGCCAAGATATCACTGACCAATATCAGGACATCAAAGAGCGCTTGCGTTTGCTTGAGGAAACCAAGGTGAAATTCGAAAATATCCTGAAGACAAGCACTGATGTCCAAGACACACTTAGTGTGTTGCGGGAAATTCAACAGTTGCAATATCAAATAGATAGCCTTGTGGGGCAGGAAAAGTACTTGGCTTCAGCGGCACAATACTCACTTGTCACCGTCACGATGTCGCAAGATGAATATGAGCTGCCCTTTGCGCCTGATGAGCCCTGGAGCGCCTCAAATGTCTTTAAGCAAGCCGTGCGTAAACTTATTCGCACACTGCGGATGTTTGCAGAGCAACTCATATGGTTTGGGGTGTTTGCTGTCATATGGCTCCCTGTGGTGCTTGTCGGCTTCTTCATATATCGCAGGTTCCTTCGAAAGTCGGTATAGCTTCCTTGCAAACGTCCGAAGAAAAGGTTTCTCAAGGAGGTAGCGAGCACTTCGGATTTACCGTGTTATACGTTGTATAATCCGCTGGTATGAAAAAGTCACGAGTTTCATCTGCCGGATCCCCACAACTTCCCGATTGGCATCAATATTTCATGCAGATAGCCCGTGTGGTGAAATCTCGAGGGAATTGTGTGCTTTATCAGGTAGGGGCGGTGCTTGTGCAGGGCAGGCAAATTATTGCAACCGGCTACAACGGCACTCCACGAGGGTTGCCAAATTGTATCGAGGGCGGGTGCGCGCGGTGTAAGAATAAAAAGACAGGGAAGATTCGCTCGGGTGAACACAAGGGCACGTGTTTGTGTGTCCATGCAGAGGTAAACGCCATATTGCAATGTGCCTATCACGGTATCTCAACCAAAGGAGCAACGCTATACTCCACAACATCTCCGTGTATGCTTTGTGCCAAAGAGATGCTCAATGCGGGCATTATTGCTGTGTATTATGAGTACGAGGACTCGGGCGAACGCGAGAGCTTGACGCTTCTTAAGAAACACATGAAAGAGGTGGTATTGCTTGTGCCATAGGAAGCGGTGTGCATGCATTTTTGTTTGTCTTCCCATCGTTGTATCACGCGTCATTTGAGCTATCTGGGCTTGTGAAATGGTCCTCCTTGAGTAAAATAGGCCTTGAGTCATATGAATATCAAAAATATCAACATTGTCATAGTAGTTTTTGTGGCTGTTTTGGCCCTATGGGGCATGATTTCTCCTGCCTCTGCATTTGCCCAAAATAACAAATTTGGCATTCATGTGACGGTACCCACAGACACAGATTTGGATAGGGCTGCTGCGCTGGTGAATGGGGACACTGGTGCGTATGGGTATGTGAAATTTGTCATACAACAAGGTGAGCGTGATGCGGGGCAGTGGCAGAGCATTTTTGACAAGTTGCGTGAGCGCAGGCTCATCCCGGTTATTCGCATTGCGACAGAGCCAGAGGGAGAGAATTGGCAGATTCCTCGAGTGTCTGAGGCTACCTCATGGGCACAGTTTCTTAATTCACTCAACTGGGTCACGGAAAAGCGCTATGTTATTTTGTTCAACGAACCCAACCACGCCAACGAGTGGGGTGGCAGTGTTGATCCTACCGGGTACGGGAGAGTTGCTGCGGTCTATGCGGAAGCACTCAAAAATGCATCTGCAGATTTCTCTATTATGCTTGCCGGGCTTGATCTTACTGCTCCTGAGGCGCGCCCTATGTATGCAGATGCCCAAAAATTTCTGCAAACGTCAATCCCTGAGTTTTGTGCATACTTTACTACTCGCAATTTGATATGCAATGATTACATTGATGCAATATCCTCCCATTCATACCCCAACCCGGGCTTTTCAGGCACACCCTTTGACACAGGGCGCAGCTCAATACGTGGATATCAGTATGAGTTGGGATGGTACCGGGGCCTTTTGGGTAAAGAGCTGCCTGTATATATCACTGAAACCGGTTGGGACACCAGCAAGGTGGGCCATGAAACTGCGGCCTCGTATTTTGTGACGGCATTCACCAATGTGTGGCTTCCTGATGAGCGAGTGCAAGCGGTTATACCGTTCCTTTTAAATTATCAGACCCCGCCATTTTTGCAATTTTCCTTCTTAAGCCAGGGTGAAAACCCTCAGCCGTATTCAAAATATTTGCGCATCCAATCACTGGCCAAGGTACAGGGTGCACCGTCTATTCGTGATACGGCGCAGGTTGCCGGAGACATCCCCGTGCGCATAGTGGAGGAGTCATCGTATAGCATTCCGTTTGCCGTGAAAAATACGGGACAAGCGATTTGGGATGCGGGCGCATATACTCTGGTACTTGAAACCACCGATTTTGAGGAGGGTGTGTTGACGGCGCAACCCATACCTTTACCTAAGTTAACTCCGCTCCATGAAACGTATGCGCTTGCCCAGATTAGCACAGGATATACCGGAGAAAAAATGCAGGGCACGGTATCTGCGGTGCTCATGCGCGGCTCAGATGAAATAGCTCGAACACTGCCCCAGAAGGTTGTCATAGAGCCTCATCCCAGCTTATCACTTCGACTGACGCTTTTTGCCAAGGGCCTAAGCACAGGTGATGACTTTGAAGTGCAGATTTTTGATAATGATGAACAGCTGGTATATAAAAAGTCTTCTGTCAAGGTTACATTAGGCAGAGCAACTGTTGAGGGAATATCTAATGTTGCGCCTGGCAGAAAGTACCGGGTGGTCATCCTCAAGCCGTATTATCTGCCTCGTCAGGCCATAAGTACTTTTGCCGATGGCGTTACCATTATTGAATTTGAGGAGCTTTTGCCCCTTGATTTTAACCAGGATGGCAAGCTTTCACTCGCCGATATTCCGGGGCTTTTCACCCAAAAGGACCCAAATGATATGGGATTTTTTGAAAAAGTCCGCCTTCTATTACCCTAAATAGGCACAACCTACATCAATCATTTTTCGTAGTTTGTAATGTATGCAATCTGTGAGCTATTTCATCGTTTGGGGCTCTGGAAAAGTAACTTCCAACACACACGGCAGATATTGGATAGTGTGTTGATACTGTATGCACGAGCGGCATTGACGCTGGATTAATACCCCCATCGAGGAAGATTTTTCCACCGTATCTCGCATCTCGCAGCTTTTTAACTCGCTCAAGTTGTTCAGGGATAAACACCTGCCCTTGGGGGCCGGGGTGAATGGTCATAATTTGTATCGCGGGATAGGTGTGGGCCGGCGCACCGGCAAATATGATGTCTTTGATAGGGGGATCATCGGGGTTCACAGTAGGACAGATTGAAGCATTTTTGATTTGTGAAGTCCAACGCTCAATAATGTCAGGTGGAGCGGGAAAGTTGAGATGGGCGAAGATGTGGCGGATGGAAATAAGTGTGCTTAATTCGGCAAGAGCTTGCAGAGCGTCGTCATAATCAGTAAGCATAAGATGAAAGTCGAAGATCACCTTATGATATACATCCAGCTGGTCGTTTGAAAGACCACGGAGCAGCGTGAGCAAGTCTTTTGCAGAAAAGGTGAGATTGGGCACGAATAAACCATCTTGAATATCAATTTGTATGGTGTAAGCAACTGTTGCGAAGCGAGAGGCATAGAGCGGCACATCATGAACGTTTCGACTGGTAACGGTGGGGATAATTTCGGGAGCATTAGACATGGTATGATTGTAGCATGCAGAAAAACGAGATACTCAAGCTCCTTGCCGATTTCATAGCCATTGAATCAGTATCAACAGATAAAAGTCGTACCTTGGCGATGGGGCAGGCAGGTGAGTTTCTGGCGCGCACGCTCACTCATATGGGGTTTGAGGTTACTGCTCACCGCATTGCAGATGCACCACCTTTTATCATAGGGGCGTACCGCGTGGCGGGAGCACACGAGACTATGGGAGTATATGGCCATTATGATGTTCAACCAGAAGATCCGGTTGATGCGTGGCATTCACCTCCATTCAAACTAACGTCCCGTGACGGCAAGCTCTATGGCAGGGGAGTGGCGGATGATAAAGGGCATATCATTCAAAACATAGTAGCACTCCAGCAACTTATTGCAACCAAAAAGCTCAACAAAAACATTGTGTGTTTTTTTGAAGGAGAGGAAGAGTCCGGAAATAAGCACCTCAATGATTTTTTGGCTCTCGGTGAGGCGCGTATATTGCGCGAGCCAGATGTGTGGCTGGTGACAGACATGGGCGCTTCAGGCTCTGGAGAGCCTCAAATATGGAATGGGCTCCGTGGAATTGTTTATTTTGAAATCACTATTGAAACAAGTAACAAAGACGCTCATTCGGGAATATACGGCAATAGGGTGCATAATCCCGCTCAACTTCTTTGTGACTTGTTCGCTCGTATGAAAGATGCGCATTCCGTCGTTGTACAAATTCCTCATTTCTATGACAACATCATATTTCCCACCCCCACAGAGTACGCGAGCTTGCTAACTCAAAGTGACTCTGACGCGAGTTTGCGCGCACGCTCTGGTGCGCACGTCCTCCCTACAACATGGGGCCCGTTTCCTGGCGCACCCTCTGACATGCCTCTTGCGCTCACCTCCAAACTATTGCCCTCACTTGACATACATGGTGTATGGGGCGGGTACATACAAGATGGGGTCAAGACCATCATCCCCGCACGAGCAAATGCAAAATTTTCATGCCGTATCGTGGCAGGTCAAAAACCCGAAAACGTTGCACGTTTAGTACACGACTTTGTGTGCGCTCATATACCCCCGGGAGTATCTATTAAACTTACTCAAAAAGAAGGATCTGAGGCGTTTTATACCGCTGTTGATAACTTATGGACCAAGCGAATCGCAGGCGCTTTGGAGCACACATTTAAAACTCCTGTCCGATACAATCGTTCTGGGGGCTCAATACCGGTGGCACAAGCTCTTCAACAGAAATTCTCCAAACCCGTCATTCTCACTGGGTTCACGTTGCCCGATGACAATATCCACGCTCCTAATGAAAATTATGATGAACAAATGTTTTGGAAGGGGATTGAGGCTCTGGAACTTATCTATACTTCCTGATTTCTTCTGATGTGTATATATAGCGGTTGACAGCACCGCTTAATAATGGCAATATGAAAGTATAGGTATATTTATCATTTGTTTGATGCTCTAACTTCTTACCGTGATAGATTGAGTTGCGTATGCTTGATACTCGAGCTGATTTAGACTGTTATGGCAATACGTATTAATTCAAAGTTTCATAAACACTTTCGTGAAAGCATCCGCAGATTATCTGTGTGGTGTTTGGTTTTTGTGTACTTATTTTCATCCTTCCCATTTCTCGATCATGCTGTTAAGCCCGTTTATGCTGCCCCAATTACTGTTGAAAAAACCACTCAGTCTGATTGGCAATCGGGTCGGTATGAATATAATCAAATTGACACACTCACAAGCCCCGGCGATATAACTCTGCCCACAGATCTGGGGCAATGGGATGCACAAGGCCCGGCTGATCTGAACGAATACTCATATACATCAAGTCCCATGGTAAAGGTGGGGAGATTTGTATACATGAATCGAAATAGAGCAACCGGACAGTTTCTTCGCTATGATCTTGACTTGAGGGAGTGGAAAGAGATGGCGTTTGTTCCTCATGGTATGTATGAGGTAGCGGATTTGACGACAGACGGCACAAACACCATTTTCGCTGTTGCAACAAGATATACAGGAAGCTACCCCACGCTCACCTTTAAGCATTTCTTAAAATATGACATTCCCTCAAACACATGGTCATACCTGGCTGATCCCCCCGATTTCTTACGCACATCTGCAACCATCGAGTATGTCGCAGGGAGCCCTAACTACATTTATGCTATTCAGGGCACAGGCACATGGGGGTTTTGGCGCTACAATGTGGATACTAATGTTTGGTCTGTAATCAACAACACAACAGTTCATTGTCAGGGTAATTGTGACATTTTATATGATGGTTCACGATATCTGTATTGGGCAACTGATTGGAACAATCCCGATAGGCTATACAGATACGATACGCAGACAGGTGCTTGGTCGTTAATGGCAAATGCTCCGGGTGACCAGGTGTTTACCACTGGTCATCGCATGACAATATTTGGTGACGATATATACTTTTTGCGCGGTGCCAACACGAAACTTCATTATCGATACAACATCACGGGAAACACTTGGAGTCAGGCCGCTGACTTGCCAGTCTTTTCCACATATCAAACACCCCTTGCCATCCCCGAAGACAATAAGATCATGATTTATGCAGGGATTACCAGTATTATTGACTACTATCCTGCTACAAACACATACAGTGACCCCCTCGGAGCTCCCACATACGGCCAAGACTCCAATGCGCAAATGGTGGCAGACCAGAATGGGAATATTTGGTATTGTGCGGGGGCGGGTCAGAATGTATGTCGTAAGTATGAAATCGCCACAAACACATGGACCACAACTGCAGCAGCGCCTAACACCATGGGCACCACGCCGGTCGCATGGAGCGGGACACGCCTATATGCCGACAGAGGAAATTACGAAAATAGATTTTATGAATATAACCCAACCACCAATACTTGGAGCACCAAAACGAGTCCAACTTACAATATTGGTGATGGCGGTGCAATGGTTGCTGATGCGAACTATGTGTATGCGTCTCCAGGCAGTGGCTGGAATTATTTTATGCGCTACGACATTGCGACCAACACCTGGAGTTTGCTTGCTCCATCTCCTGAGGGGGTATATCGAGGGAGTCGGCTCATTAAACACGGCAACTTCATGTATTTGCTTCAAGGCTGGGGCCGAGGGGGGCTTTTTCGATATGACATAACAGGAAACTCCTGGACACGGCTCAATAGTGTTCCGGTTGGGGTGAACATCGGAGGTGGCATGGCGTTTGATGGGGTTGATACACTGTATACACTTGTAGGAGGCACAAGCGACTATTACTCACGCATGTTCTATGCGTATTCCATCACCACAAATACATGGAAACGGATCGCCGACACTCCAGAGATCATGCGATCGGGGGGATCGCTCGTATGGGCCAATAATTCGGTTTATGCCATTCAAGGTGAATATAGCTATGCTATGTGGCGGTATACACCAGCCACAAACCCCTCCGCTTATCGCCAGTCAGGTCAGTGGTTTTCACCAGTGTATGACTTGGGATATGTCTCAAGCTGGACAAATTTTTCTGCCAATCAAACGACTCCAGCGGGCACGAGTGTGCAGTATTACTCTCGATCATCGCAAAACGGCAATAGCTGGTCTGCCTGGTCAGCTATTAGTGGAGGTGTTATTGCCTCTCCAGCTTATCGATATATTCAAGTACGCATAGTACTTGCGAGTGATAGCGCCAACACACCCACTGTTTCAGACTTTTCTATCAATTATGACTCAGACACCACAGCACCTACTATTTCTGGATTAACTATACGCGGATATACTCATCAAGGAGGAGATGCGCTGGTCAGCGGTAATGCACAGGGATATCCGTACACTAATCCATATTTTGAATGGGATAGTGTGCTTGATGCCTGGGGGAATGCTATTGCGGGATATTATGTGTATTTTGGCACCAGCCCATCAGTTGACCCAGTCACATATGGAGCACTCCAGAGCCACACGTACTATACGGTGGCGACGAGCATGACCAAGGGCCAAACATACTACGTAAGAATAAAAGCAAAAGATACCCAGGGGATCACTTCCGCTGCCTCGACTAATTTTGAATACGTGTATGATGGTATTTCACCTCCAACTGCACAAATTCTCACGACACAAGGAGATGTCGAGCAAGGATCATTGACAAATGTGGTAGCCCAAACTGCAACCTGGTGGAACACAAACTATGCCTATCGTCGACAAATCACCGTGACGAATAATTCAGGATCTTCGCTTCTTAAGGAAGATAGGGTCGCAGTATCCATTGATACAGCGGATCTGATTGATACATCTAAACTTCAGGAAGATGGAGACGATTTGCGCATCGTGTATTGGAATGGGGCATCGTGGGTTGAGAGTGCACGCGGGTGGGAAGCTATTGATTTGACAGATACTTCAATCTACTTTGATGTGCAATCGCCCATTAATGATGGAGCAACAGACGCAAACTACTATGTGTATTATGGACACACAGGGGCGAGTAGCCCACCCGTACTTGCAGTGGTGCGTGATGACTATGAGGACAGTTCAATTGATCCGACCAAATGGGTTGTAAACAGTAGCAACGGAACCGTGAGTGAAACCAGTGGACAAATGCGCTATACAGGTAGGACATCAGGCCAGAGTGGCATCTCTTCTCAATTTCGGTCAACTGCTCCGGTGAGCGGGGATTTTACTTTTGAAACCAAAATACACATTGTGAATAACACAGGGGGGAATTTCAACGGAGGAATATTTTTGGGGAGTTATGACGATACAACACCCAACAATGCTGCGGGTGTGTTGATAGGGTTTCATAACAACGGCAACATGTATTTTTACCACAAAAATAGTGGAGCGGGCTATACGGATTTGGGGCTCACCCGATCATATACCAAAGGCCAATGGTACACCATTAAGGTTGTGCGTAAGGGAACCGGGTGGACTTTTTTTAGAGACGGTCAACCGATTGGCGGCTCTGGCGGGCTGCTGTATGCCGGGGATGTATATTTTAGCTCATTGCGATACTGGAAAGAAAGCCTCACCTCAAGCTTTCAGGGTGATGTGTATTACGACGAAACCGCGTTTAATGCCCATGTGAAAGCAAGCGTAAGCGCATCTTTAGGTTTGGAAACAGAGAAAGACGACACAGCATCAGCCACAATCAGATTAATGCCCGAAACTCTTGGTACATGGGCGGGGTATCAGATGCCGTCGTTGCCACGGGAGGCTCGATTATATTATGGTGCCAGTGTCTATGCCAACAACAAGCTATACGTACTTCGTGGCAATAATTCACCCACGTTTTATGTGCTTGATATACAGTCAGGCCAATGGAGCGCCTTACCGAATGCACCTCAAAATATCGGCTCAAATGGAGGGTCGGTTATGATCTTTGATGGAACAGACGATATATATGTAACACGAGGCAGTAATACAGCCGAGTTTTATCGATATACCATATCCACGCAGACGTGGACGACAACATTAGCTTCAGCGCCTTTAAATTTCTACTATGGCGCTGCGGGAGTAAAAGCGGGCACAAATATGTATTTTTTGAGAGGGAGTAATGCCACAGACTTCATGGCCTACTCAATCACTGACAACACATGGAACGCGCGGTCGGCTTTCCCATATGCAGTAAGCATCGGATCAGGGCTTGTACATGATGGGGGTGACTATATTTATGGATTCAATGGTGGAAACAGTATTGGTTTCGCGCGCTATTCCATCAGTGCAAACAGCTGGGATTATCTTACTAATCCACAAGCACCCTATCTTATTGGAGGTGGTGCCGTAAACAATATGGTGTTGGATGCAACGAATAATGAAATCTACTTATTCACGCATATAACGCTTGCAGGTAAAGATGAACGCCGGCATTTTATATGGAAATACTCTCTCTCAACCAAACGGTGGACGCCCGTTGATGCCGATACTGACTTTGCGCCTCTTGTGGGTTCGGTGGCATATGACGGGGACAGATATGTGTATCTTATTCAAGGATATAGTAGTGATGGGGGTACGCGCTCGCTTTACCGATACGATTTGCGCACAGGGAAATTTTTTCCCGAAACACCACCCATTACTCATCAGCGGGATTTTGTTGGTGATTTGGGCAACTACATTTATTTTGCCCCATATACTGGAGCAGGCATGGCGTTTGATGGGAACGACGCGATATACCTTTCTACAGGCAATGGCTCATCACAAATGGTGAAATATACGGTCTCTCAAAAAAAATGGGACAGAATCGCACCCTTGCCTTGTAATTATGGGGGTGGCGGCATGCAATGGGTAGGCGACAGCATGTATGTAGTGTGCGCATCAAACACACAGCTTTTCTTTAGATACGATCCTGATGAGGGCGATTGGGAAAGGCTTGCTGATACTCTTGCGACTGTTCAAGCGGCAGGCAATCAGGGACTCGTGGCCGTAGGAGCAAATACGCTCTATTTATTGCGCGGCAATGGCTCAACCACGCTTTACAAGTACACCATCCTTACTAATGAATGGACAACAGAACCCACCCCTATTCCTGGCACCATTGGAAATAGCTGGGGAGCCTCAATGACCTTTGATGGAGATGATAATTTATATGTAATACGAGGTAATAATACGAGTTGGTTTTATCGCTATCAGCTATCGACTCAGCAGTGGTATATACTTCGAAGTATCCCCGCCTTATCATTTTATGCGGGGGGATCGTTATATCATGAGGGGAAGATATATGCATTTGCCGGAGATAATACGTATGGATTTTATGTGTATGACGTGGCGAGCGACTTGTGGACTGTGGGCCCACGCACTCCTTCGCAAGTTGGTCCTGGCACCGCCATTGTAAAAGGCCCGGGCAACACCGCCTATGCTACTGCAGGATACTACGATATGGCATTTTGGAAATTCAATTTACCATCGGTAAATTCGAGTTTTGTACACACAGGCTCATTTACTTCGAAGGTTTTTGATTTGGAAAATCCCTATGCATGGGCAGGGCTGCAAGCAACGGTAGCTTCTCCTGAAGCCTCAATGGTGCAAATGTATACGCGTACTTCTGCTGATCAGCTCGTGTGGTCTGAGTGGGAAGAGGCAGGAGAACTTAAACAAGTCGCATCTGATGAGTTTATCTACAACATTGAGTCAGAAGTAGAGAGATATGCTCAGGTGAAAGTGATATTAAGTTCTCAAGAAAGTGCCCAAACGCCCGTAGTTTCCGGAATTGCATTGCATTATTACGCCGATCCTGATCCACCAACGAATCCGACCAGTGTAACAGCATATGAAGACAACTCAAAACAGGAGGAAATCGATGACGGCGAGTGGGGAAACATCACCACACCTTATTTTGAATGGAGTGGTGCCGACGATGGCGAAGGTTCGGGAATACAGGGATATTATGTATATCTTGGGCCCGATGCAAATGCAGACCCAGTAGTAGATGGTGATTTTGTCATCAGCTCTCACTTCACGCCCAACTTGACTGCGGATGGTGAATACTATTTGGCAATACAAAGCGTAGATAATGCTGATAATGTAAGCATTGATGTGTGGCGACCATTTCACTATCGGCTCGATGCAACGCAACCACAGGAGCTCAGTTCAGTTGCCGCAGATCCTCGTACGTATACATCAGTTGATAATTACACCATGTTTTGGCTTCCGGTAGAGGATGTAGAAGCTTACGCCACATCATCAGGATTATTCGGCTATGAATATAAAACAGCCACCGCATCAGGCGCCCTCAGCCAGCCGCAACTCACCACCCAAACTTTAGTTACGGGGATAACAAAATATCAAGTTGGCGCGAACACTTTCTATGTGCGCTCGGTGGACGCTGCCGGGAATAAATCTGAATATGCAACTGTCTCATATTATTACAGCGGTAATGCGCCAACCAAACCTCGGAATCTCGTGGTGAACCCCACGTACTCCACCAGCAACAATTTCAGCTTTTCATGGGATGAGCCGGCAAGCTTCCAAGGATCGATAAAGGAGTATCGTTACTCGGTAAATGCCCCGCTCACTGCTACCAATTACAGTGTTACCAATACCCGAACCCTCACAGCGGGCTCCTACGCTACCATTAAGGGGGAAAACAAGCTGTATTTAGTGGCAGTGGATGAAGCGGACAATGTGCTCTATGAACCTGAGAATGTCGCGGTTGTAACTTTTACTGCCGACACATCAGCTCCGGGTATTCCCATAAATCCAGAAGCATTTGACAACTCTATTCGAGCAACTAAACAATACAAAGTCGGACTGACCTGGGATCCTCCTGAAGATATGGGGACCGGATTTGCAGGCTATGCCATTTATGGTTCGGCGAGCACTGCAACTTGCCAAGAAGATTTTTCAGCATATAGTCTTGCTGGTACGACCGCAGGCACGACATACGTTGTTACCACGCTGAATGCTGTTCCGCTTGAGTCAAAAACATATAATTTCTGCCTCAAGGCCTATGATTCGACGAATCAATATTCTGCAGTATCAAGCACCATTTCGTTGTGGCCTACGGGCAGATGGCTTACTGCGCCTGCTCTAACCGAAGACCCACTTGCCACAGTTAAGACAAAAAGCGCCACCATAACATGGTCAACTTCTCGTGAGGCTAATTCATTTGTTCAGTATGGGACAAAGTCAGGTGAATATGGAAATGAGGTTGGCTCATCACTTCAGGAAATTGCACACTCCATCAAACTCACTAACCTCAGCCCCAGCACGACGTATTATTACAAAGTCATTTGGACGGATGAAGATGGCAATCAGGGATTTTCTGATGAGCAGACATTCATCACTAATGCCGCCCCCACCGTCTCTAATGTTAAGTTTAGTGAAATAGGGCTGACTTCTACTTATGTGTCATTTTCTATCAACAACGCAACAAAAGCGACCATTGAATATGGCACCACCACAGATTATGGCGATCAAAAAGCCATAAGCACCTCAACGGACGAATCTACTCAGTCGGTTCGGATTGACAATCTGACCGAAGGCACGCTATATCATTTGCGCATTGTTGCCGAAGATGAAGAAAACAACACATTCACCGGTGATGACTATACATTTGAAACGCTGCCAATACCCAAGATTTCCGATTTGCGGGTTCAGCAAGTTCTGGGGATGCCCTCGGCGACACTCAGACTCATCTGGCAGACGAACGCCCCAACAACAACAGTTGTTACGTACTATCCAACAAGTGCTGCTTCGGCTGCACGCGATGAGATTAATTTGTCACTGGTCACCAGTCATGAAGTAATTTTGCGTAGCCTTCTTGATGAAACTGATTACACCGTAATGGTGTCAGGAAAAGACGTTGCAGGCAACTCCGCCGAGTCAGTGGTGAAGACACTTAAAACAGCAACTGATATACGAGCGCCAGAAATTTACAACCTTGCAGTCGATAGCACGATAGGTGGGGTGGGTGAGAGTGCGCGGGCGCAGCTGAACATTAGCTGGGACACCGATGAGCCCGCCTCGACACAAGTAGAGTATGGGGAAGGAACAGGAGGAGTATATCGAGCGACTACTCAAGAAGATCCCAATAGAACGGCCAATCACATGGTTACCATTCCTGGCCTTAAACCCGGCACCATTTACCATTTCCGAGTCGTTTCCAAAGATAAGGCGGGGAATATCGGCTATTCTGAAGATACTGTGATTATTACCCCTCGAGCGACAAAGGATGCGCTTAATTTGGTCATTCAGAGTTTGGGGCGTACCTTTAGTTTTCTTAACAATGTAAAAATTAACCGATGACATACACAGATTATTTCGTAAAGACACAAAACATTGACAAGGCCTTCAAGGTTGGCGATGGGATGGTGCCGGTATTGAAGGGAATTAATGTTGAAATCAAAAAAGGGGACTTTGCAGTGATATTTGGCCCTTCTGGCTCGGGCAAATCAACACTTTTACACACCCTTTTGGGTTTAGAGCGGCCAACTGCAGGCAGCGTACTTGTGGAAGACAAGGATTATTATGCCATGTCAGAAGATGAACGTGCGATGTATCGACGCTATCGTGTGGGCATGATTTATCAACAACCTCTTTGGATAGGCTCACTAAATGTCATCGAAAACATAAAATTCGCCCTTCATCTTATTGACTATCCGATAGGACAGGTGGAGGAGAAGGCTTTCTCGGTGCTTCAGATGGTGAAAATGGAGGGGTGGGCGACATATCGGCCAACCGAGTTGAGCTCCGGACAACAGCAAAAAATTAGCCTTGCACGAGCATTGGTGATGAGCCCGGTGTGTATTGTGGCCGATGAGCCGACCGGAAACCTCGACACGGTGTCGGGCCGTGAACTCATGGAAACCTTTATGCAGTTAAATGAAACACAGGGGATCACCATTTTAATGGTTACGCACGAGCTCAGCTATTTGAGGCTTGCCAAAAAGATATTTCATATGATAGATGGTGAGGTGGTAGAGGTGTGTTTGCCTCATAATCAAAAAGACTTCCTGCAAAGATTGAAAACTCAACAAACAGCAGGTGAGACTGATGTGCGTGATCGACAAATGTTAGCTAAAATGGATTTGTAACATATGGGTGTCATACGATTTTTTATACAAACATTTCAGATGACCGTAAAACGCGTAGGGGGATTTTTCGGATTAGTTATCCGTAATCCTCGTGTCATCTTGATGGCACTCAAACATATGGGGCTAACGCTTCTTTTCTTCTCTATGTTTTTTATACAACTGTCATTCTTTTTAATGGAGAAGATACTCTTTTGGCTCATTCATCGAACACCGTTTGGCCTTATCTTAAAACCAATTCTCCCTTGGTGGGATAAACATCTTAAAATAAAAGCGAGAGAAATGCTTGATCGCATTGATAAGGTACGTATATTCAAAATGCGACGATCATACCTAATTCGGCTGGGATATGACAATCTGCGCACCAAACAAACCCGATCACTCGTTACGGTGTTGGGTATGTCTATTGGAGTGGGCATCATTGTTTATCTTCTCTCGTTGGGATACGGGGTTGAGCGTTTAGTGATAAGTAGGGTGGCTGGTTTGGATGAGCTTCGTATGGCCGATGTGTCGGTTGGCACAAGCACCACACTTCGTATGAATGAAGAAACCATGCAAAAAATTCAACAAATTGCACAGGTCGCACAAGCAATACCAATCGTTTCAACCGTAGGCAGAATTAATTTTCAGAAAGCAACCACCGATGTGATGGTATTTTCTGCACCTAAGGACTATTTTGATGCGACACGTATGAATTTCTTGCGCGGGAAGCCCTTTGAGGGTAACAAGATAACGCGATTGCCTCAGCAACGCGCTTCAGAGAATATAGATGATATTGCGGGTGTCTTTGATGAACGTAAGGATGGGACATTTGCCCAACCAACCACCGGGATAACGTTGTACTTCAATGTGCTTCCTACTCAGGTTGCAACGGCATTTTCCGATTGCAGTATTCAATCTGAGGTTAAGGGATATGTGCTGAGATTTCCTTCACCATATACCGGCAGGGAGTATTGGGGGAGTGAGTATGCACCACTTTCGCCCTATGGCAGAGCTGGATATGATGCCGTGAGTGGGCAATACTTGGGTCGATGGATCAAGATACATGCACCACTTCATACACAGTCTGACGAAGGTGTATATGAGCCTGCAATGAATGAAAGCGGGAGGCAAGTGTATGCTGACGTTTGTATACAACGAAAACATGTCCATGTTGAAGGCCAATATGCATTTAGCCAGGTTGCTCAGGTATTGGGCATGGCATCTGATTCTGCGAACTTGACTCAAGAGTCATCGGCGAGTGCACAGCTTGATGATATGGTTCGGCTTGTGAGCACGAGAGAAGACGGTGTTGAATTTGTGGAGCTTGCAGCGAGCATGAGTGCTCAAGTCAAAAAACAGACGGGATCCATACCATTTCAAGGCTCCCCATCGGGAGACGCCATTGTTTCAACCGGCCTTATTGACCTATTAAATATTCCCCTTGCGCGTGCGTTGGATGCAAAATTCGATGTCTCGTTTATTGTTGTTAAGAACCTGCTTCCCAAAATTGAAGGAAGAGCGTTTTCTGAAGAGGCACAATATCGCATTGTGGGAGTTGTTGAAGATGATGACTCGCAATATTTTTACGTTCCGTTTAAAGATATGCAAAGTTTGGGTATAGAGAATTATTCACAACTGCGCGTGGTCGTGAAAGAAAAAGCAGACTTGTCTGCGGTGCGTAAACAAATAGAAACATGGGGCTATACGACAACGAGTACCGCCGACACGGTGCGTGAAATAGAGACACTGTTTACGACCATTAGAGTTGTATTGGTTGCGCTTGGCATGATCGCACTTGGTGTTGCTTCACTCGGCATGTTTAACACACTTACTGTTTCATTGCTTGAGCGCACGCGTGAGATTGGAGGAATGAAAGTGATGGGAATGGTGTCTGATGAGGTGCAAGAGCTATTTATGGCTGAAGCAATGATTATGGGAATGGGCGGAGGCATTGGAGGCCTACTTTTGGGATTTGCGGCCGGTAAAGCAACCTCACTTGCCCTATCAACAGTAGCCATCACTCAGGGCGCTGGCTATATCGACCTCACCTTTGTTCCGGTGTTTCTTGCCGTCTTTATTCTGCTGCTTTCATTTGGGGTGGGTGCGGTGACGGGGCTTTACCCGGCCCGTCGGAGCAAGCAAATATCTGCCATAAATGCTCTGCGATATGAGTGATGATGTCGTGCATTTTGCTTGACATCAGCCTCAAAATCTGTCAGTATGGATGTATAAGTAATATATATCGCTCTCGTCCCCATATGAAGCGGAACCGCATACATTGGCGTTTTCTTGGATTGCTTTTTACAAGGCTTCGCCCTTCATACCTGGCGCTTACTCGTATCCTCACTACGGTGACCAGCATTGCAGTGCTGAGCATCGTGGGCATGCACACTCCTTGGGCACAATCGTTGAGCGAGACCTTGTTTCAGATGCCCGCCCAAATGTTTTTTAACAGAGGAGAGGAAGCAGGGCTTGCGGGATATGATGACGGGGGAGGCCTAGTGAGTGTATTGAGTAATGAATTTACGCTTACAAAAGATCCCACGTGGTGGTCTTTGGATTATCCCTATGCCAAAGACATTACTTTAACTAATTTGTCTACGGTTTCCATCGCCACTGCATCTGCACAGATAACTCTTAATACAAAAGTATTGTTTGATGCGGGTAAGATCCAAAATGATTGTGATGACTTGCGCGTGATATACAACCCAACCCCCACAAGCCACACAGAGCTTCCTCGTAGTTATCATGTGGCATCCGGCGCATCAAGCTGTGCAGATTCTACCGTAACAACGCTTACATTTCCCCTGCGTGAGCCACTAGAAAGTGGCGCATCAACGAGTGTATATCGCATATATTATGGCAACCCGAGTGTAGCAGCACTAACCGGCACGGGGTACGATTTATATCGCGCAGATGACACCATTGTGCAAGCAACCCTTGTCTGTCCTTTTAATGGGTCGACAACATGTATTAATCAATCGGGGACTGTAAATCCCACCACCGCCACAGGAGCGATTCGGTACAGTGGGGGGAGTGCGCTACGGTTTGATGGAATTAACGATGAAATATTGTTTGATGCAACCTCAACTTTGGGAACAACACAGTACACAGTAGATGTCTGGTTCAAAGTTGATGACATAAACAATACTTACAAAAGAATATTGGAGAAGGATGGCAATAAAATGATGTTTTATGTATATGGTTCAACAATTACCTTCACTCAGCAAAGACATACTGTGCCACAATCTGTAGGGCAAGTTTCTGCTACTGGGGTTCAAGCCAACACCTGGCATAGAGTTACGGTGGTGAGGAATGGAACTAATTTCAAGATTTTTCTAGATGGTATTCTGAAGCAAAGCACGACAGGGGCAGATTACGTGGGACTAGCTGGTAATTATAGATTTGGCTATACATGGGGTTCAAATTCAGCTCCAATATCATTAGACGAATTCAGATTGTCCAATATTGCCAGATATAGCACTTCATTCGATTCTTATGCGACACCATTTGAACCAGATCCAAATACAGTTTTATTATGGCATTTTGATGAAAATGGTGATGATCCCAGAAACACAGGTAAAGCTATCGATAGTTCTGGTAATGGTAATCATGGCACTATCACTGGTGCTAAATATGTGAGTGGGTTAGTAGGGGTTGACTCCTCGACAGGCTCAGGGCAGGCGCAGGGAGGAGCGTTTCCGGCGGCGGCTACCACCAGCCATCAGGGTATTTTTATAGAAGAAGGAACTACCAACCTGATTACCAATCCAAGCTTTGAACACTCCACTTACAATACTAACTGGGGCACAAACTATTTTAATTACAATACTGCCTCAGCTACCTTTACTCCCAGCATGGCCAAGAGAAACTCAGCAGGACCGTTTGCTGCGGGACCAATGGTGCAGGGTAAAGCGGACTCAAGCGGTATTGGTGATATATTGGATATTCCCATAGGTAGTCAGATCAACGGAAGGTTCAATGGAAACATAGACCGCACACAGGGATCAATCGTTTTTTGGGTTACACCAGAGTGGAATGGCAATGACGGCTATACTCACACACTTATTGCAGCACCAGGTAGCACCTACAACTTCCATTTAGTTAAAGAAACAAATAGTTATTTATATTTTTATCTTGCAAATAGGTCTTTTGCTGTAGATGTGGCTTCATGGACTGCTGGAACAACCTATCAAATCGTCTTACGTTGGGATACTCAAAATACTCTTGATGGAACCAACTATGGTGCCGTTTCTATTAATGACGTACACAGCTTTGGTGCCAATGCAGCGCCAGCATCAGAAACACCAGCATACCTTAGATTACAAAACAACACCAACGCCGTCATCGAAGGCCTGACTATCTACCGCCGCCCGCTGTATGACGGACAATATGGCATAGATGTTGGTAATGGCGATGAAATCGCTCAAATATACAACTCGGGTACGGGGAAAGACCCTACTTTGGTGACAGGCAGTTGGGATGTAGTGTTTGCTTTGCCCACCAATGCTAGTACGGGTGCTCTCACCACCGGCACTGGCAATGCCTGGAGCCACTCGCATGCTTCCAATTTGCTCTATACCAGTACCACCAATACGGGTGGGTTTATGATGAATGGTACAGCGAGTAATGATGGGTGGGCAAGTATTTCTGGATCTGAGCAGACTTTCGAATTGCAACCAGATAGTACAACTGGAAAAGATTCTGACATTAATCTAAGCTCACCCACCACAAACTATGGTTCATCAAATATCTTAAGGGTTTCAGATGGAAATCATGCATCTTTTATCAGTTTTGATTTCAGTCAGATACCTTCTACAGCTTCGGTTAATACTACAACCTTATACTTAACTAAACAAAACACATTTACTAGCTCTAGGACGAGATATATTTACCCGCTAACTAGTGGTGTTGGAGATTGGTCTGAAAGTGAGATTTCATGGAATAACTACAAATCAGCGACAGCGTGGCCAGGTTCAGGGGGGGGATGGACACCAAATGTTGATTATGTTAGTACTAGCATGGGAAGTTGGAATACTGTAGGCAATGCGGGTGAGGTAGTAGAAATTCCTATTACGAGTTCTGTTGTACAAAATTGGATCCAAAATCCTCTCACGAACTCAGGCATGAGGCTTAGTTGGCATTACCAGGGTAGTGGTTTTGTAGACCAATACTACTCGTCAGATGATACAACGGAATCCCGACGGCCAAAAATTGTAGTGATGTACACTGCTCCTCCATCTATTTCCCAACTTTCTTCTCAAGAAAAAATATATAGCGGGGGGTACAAGGTTTTATCAAATGGAGGTGCCAATCAAGGTATTAAGTACACCCTAGGTAGTCAACCAGTGGGCAGAGACTATGTAGTAAGAGCAGTGGCTAACTCAGATGGTACTAGTATTCCTAAGATTCAAATTTGGGATACGGTCAATGATCATGAAATTACTCAATTAACAGGTACCGCTACTTCTACTAGAACTCAACCCAATGTCTTACTCTTTACCTTTGAACTCCCTTACGTTTCTCGGTATGGTGGTCAACCTGGATATGAATGGGTAACTCAAGATAGTAATCAGTTTGAGGTACGACTGCTTAATACAGAGAGTACCGGCACTACCTATTGGCATCAGGTGGAGGTGTATCAAAATCTAATTGATAATCCGTCATTTGAGATTGGAACGGGCGACCCATGGGTGCCAGCAAGTTATACCAATTACAGTTTTGAGCCAGGTGAGGCAAGTCAAGAACTAATTGAAAAGAAAAGCGGAAACAACTCATTGCGTTTAAATCCTACTGGAGGTAATAGATTGTACCGCCAAAGTGTAAGCGGTATGAGTGTTGGAAATTTTTATGGTATTGGCGGTTGGACATCTGGCAGCAATAAGCTCGGATCAACAAATATAGGTGGGGGTTGTGGGGTAGGAAAAATTCACCCTCAAGATAATTTTACTCCCACAAATGCGACCCTACCTTATACTAATGGAGTTAGTGAGTTTGACTTTGCTGTTGGTCGATACCATAGTAGTGGTTGCCCACATTTTGATATTAATGCAACTAGTGGTAGTAATCGACTAATTGATGATGTCTTCTTGGTTACTCTTACTCCTGTCTCCCTTACCGTCACTCCCGCCAATCAGGCAAATAGTACCGAAACGAGTGGGTTGCGGGTGGATGGGGCGGATACGCTGACGCAGCCGATTACGGGTTTGAGTGCAGATAGGGGGGTGATTAAGTTTAAGTTCACTCCGAGGCATAATTTGGCTGACGCTAACAAATATGGGGCTTCATTTCCTGTCATTTTTTCTTCTAACAATAATGGTAGTAATAGTTTTTGGTTGGTACGAGAGGCTGCAAATCAAGTGCTACTTAGAACATACTTCGGAACCACACAAGTAGACACAAGATGGACTTCGGCTTCTATGACTGCTGGCACAACATACGACTTTGAGCTTTCCTATAGTTCTGGAGACTATGTAAGAATGAAGGTAAATGGTGTTTTGGTTGGTACTAGCTCGACACTTGCTGTTCCATTTACGACAGTTCCCACATTAGCCTATTTTGGATCTTATGTAGGTGGGGGAACCGAAAGATACGACGGCACCATCTCCTCCTTCGTCACCCTCACCCCCACAGAAAACACGACTGCTCCGTATTACAAGTTTGGTAGTAAGAGTGTCAAGTTAGTCAATGCAGGGAGTATGCCGGATGAGTATACGATTGCTATAGATCCCAACAGCACTGCTACCCATACCTTATCTGCCTATGTCTATGATGGGACGACAGGCAATGTGGGGGGTACGGTGTCGTCGAGCATTGCTAGGTTGGTGTTTGGGGGAAGTGTCGTCACACCATCTGCATATACAGACATGGGAGGAGGTTGGTGGAGGCTGACATACTCTGCAGCTACCATAGATGCTTCACTTCTCTATGGTGTCCAAGCTCAAGCTGGTAAGACTATTTATGTAGATGGCGTGCAATTGGAGGCAAAGTCGTATGCCACTACGTATGCGGATGGCAGTCTGGGGAGTGGGTATAGCTGGAGTGGGACGGCGAATGAGAGCGGGGGGGTGAGGGCGGTGGCAAATCTTACATACTCTGCAAGTGGTAATATTAGTTCATCTCAAGGATCGATCTCATTATGGTCATGGTATCCAGATCATCATGGAAACTGTATTAACAATCACTATACATTTTTTAAAGCTGGAGACTTATGGTTTGGAAATGATTGTGGACAGATTGGTGCGATTTTTAGGAACGCGCCAATTACATACTCGACACAGTCATGGAACTCAGTTACTTATGGTAGAGGTAAATGGCATAATTTTACAACCGCATGGAATGGTAGCAAATTAGATTATTATGTGGATGGAGAACTCAGAGTAACGAGAGATTATGGATCCGAGCCTAACTTTGGTTCGGTAATTAGAGTTGGTGCCAATTTTGGAAACACTGGTGGGATTAACTCCACCATCTCCGACCTCCACATCTTCAACCAAGCCCTGACCCCCTCCGAAGTGGCTGTTTTGTATCACCAAGGTCTGTCTACTCACAGTAGTGCTATAGAAGCAGTCGATCGATATGTGGCAGATGGCACATACACCTCACCTGTAATTGACCTGGGAGCGAATGGAGCGTGGGGGAGTGTGCCGTGGAATAGTACACAAACACTCAATGACGGCACAGTGACATACTTCACTCGAACAAGCCCAGATAATGCGAGCTGGAGCAGTTGGGAGCAGGTGCTAGGTTCTGCCATCGCGTCTGCATCGCGCCGATACATGCAGTGGAAGGCTAATATGGTGGCAAATGAGCTCAAGTCACAAACGCCCAAAGTCACCGGTATGACAGTTGCATATGTTGAGGATACCACTCCACCGGTAAACCCAGCAGATTTAGCCCTTGGATATACATCTGTCGCGTCTACATCGGCGACGTTAGTTTCGGGCAATTTTCACAATTTCCCTCAGCCAAAGTTTACGTGGAGTGCGGCGGAGGATGATGCTGCATCGGGGCAATCTGCATCTGGCGTCGCTACGTATCACCTGCTTATGACCACAGATGCTGGTGCTACTCCCAGCGCACATATGAGTGACCCATGTTATGTCGAGCGTGACAGTGATACTCGCTCGTATATTGTGGGCACTGCGCCTGCAGCATGTACCCTCACGGATAACACGTGGTACCTGCGGTTACAAGCGAAAGACCATAGTGGGAACATTTCTTCTCCCGTGACATCATTTGTGTATAAATATGACGGCACTGTGCCCGATGCGCCTGCAGCAATCTCATCTACTTCAGTGGGGTATTCTGCTACTAATTCATTCACCTTTTTCTGGCCGGTGGCGCAAGATAGGGGGGCGAATGCCTCAGGTATTACGCACTATCAGTATAAAACAGGGGGAACAGAAGGTGTCTTTAGTGAGTGGCAGGATTCCAATGTGCCGGGTGATAATATTGTTACTCAAATTGGCGGTATTCAGGCGTATCAGCAGGGACAGAACTTTTTCTTTGTCCGATCTGTTGATAGGGCGGGCAATGTTTCGGCCGTTACAACCAATGTAGCAGTTGCTCCATTTTATTACAACGCCGACGCTCCCACTGCACCGCAAAATATTGTGATATCACCGACAACAAGCAGTGACAGTCCCGCCGCAAGCAACGTGTTTTCAGTGAGCTGGGATGCGCCCGAAACGTATTCAGGTGAAATTGCCAAATACTATTATTGCGTGAATTGCACGCCAAGCGCCACCACCATGACCGAGACGACCAGTGCCGAGACAGTAAATAGGGTGCTGAGCACTATGGCGCTGGCCACGCAACAAGGGAAAAATACTTTTTATCTGGTCGCCGAAGACAACAACATCAACGTATCAACCGGTCATGGCAATCGTAATTTTGAAGCGTATGCGAGTGCAGAATTTTATGCTTCCACTATAGCGCCCGGTGCTCCATCAAACCTTACGGTGTCTGATGCTTCTGACAGGGATGCAAGCGTATGGCGCCTAACCCTGGCTTGGAAAGCGGCGGCGACTGGGGGCACACCTGCGCGATATGACATTTATCGCTCAACAACCGGTGACACATACGCATTGTTGGGGAATACCTCATCAACCGCGTATACTGATGCAGATCTTGCCCAGGGCACCATATACTATTACAAAGTCCGCGCAGTGGATAATGCGGGCTCAAACAGTGTTTTCTCAAACGTTGTCAACCTCGCGCCAGAAGGCAAATACACAGAGCCCCCCGCCGCAGGAGGTGATCCGACTGTTTCTGTGGGCTCAACGACTGCAACGGTTGAATGGGTGACGAGCCGTGCAACATTTGGCACCGTTGAATATGGTAAAAGCACAACGTACGGCTCGGCAACCGCAGAAACTGTTGCCGTCACCAATCATATGCTCAAGTTGAAAGGGCTTGCACCGGGCACCACGTACCACTATAGAGTGCAATCGCTTGATGATTCTGCACTGGTTGGATACGACAGAGGGAGTGCATATACCAAAGATTATACTTTTACCACACTCACTGCTCCGCTTATCTCAAAAGTTGAAGTCAATGATATTGGGCTTGAGACGGCGGTAATATCATGGACTGCAGCGAGTTTGGAGAGCGCCGTTATTGAATATGGTGAAACTACTGCCTATGGTACTCAGGTTGAAGTATCAGTCGGTGAGAAAGAAGGATCACACACAACACGGCTTGCGGGACTCAATCATTCAACGACCTATCATTTTCGTATTAAGGGTGTAGACATCGATGGTAATGATTTGGTTTCTGATGATTATTCGTTTCAAACGATCGTCTTTCCTCGCATAACCGCGGTGGTATTAAATACCGACCAAGAAGAATCAGGCACCACGGCAGTGCTCGCGTGGGCCTCTAATGTGCCCACTTATGGTGTTTTAGAATATCAAATTGCAAAGGTAGACCCAGAGTATGCTCGCACCAGTCTACGCAATGTTTCAAATACCAACGCACTCCTTAATCTAACCCAAGAAGAACTTGCCCAAATACCGCTTATTCCCTCTTCTGCAGTGCAAAAAGTTGCTCAGACAGAGCTTGCTGCACAACATGTGGAGCGCATCGCGGGCCTTTCTGACGGATCTTTGTATATTTTCACCATTCGGGGGAAAGATAAATATGGTAATGAAACAGTGTCTGACCCGATACGCTATGTGACAGGTGCGGATACAAGACCACCACGTATCAACAATCTCGTTTTTGAAACTCCGGTGTCTGGCACTGGTGCTCAGGCGAGTGCTCAGATAATCGTGTCATGGGAAACAGATGAGCCCGCATTTGCACAGGTTGCATGGGGAGAGGGAAATGGCACCGAATATCCCAGAGAGACAGAGCGATCAGAAGCTCCTGCAACAAAGCACGTGGTGGTGCTTCGAGATTTACGCCCGACCAGTTCATATCATCTCAAAATTATTGTGGAAGACAAAACAGGAAATGTTGCAGAGAGCGAAGATACGGTTGTTGTGACACCATCTGCACAACAGGCGGCATTTGACATTATTATTCGCAATTTGGAAGACGTATTTGGTTTTTTGAATTTGTAATATGACGACACATTCTCATGCCCATGGCAGATTTCACAAACCAACCGATGCTGAAATACAAATCGGTGTTGATGTTGGTTCGATTGAACAACACGCATCACCTAAAAAGCATCGATCTCATCATGTGGTAGTGTCTGTTGAAGGGGTGAGTAAGCGATATCAGACTGATGGAGGAGGAGTACAGGCGCTCTCTGATGTGACGCTTCATTTGTATTCAGGTGAATTCGCCATGATATATGGCCCCTCAGGGTGTGGGAAAAGCACGCTCCTTCATACTATATTAGGTCTTGAGGAACCTAATGCTGGTGCAGTGAGCATTCGTGACAAGCATATCTATGAGATGAGTGTAGACGATAGATCCAAATTGCGCAGGCAGTATTTCGGCATGGTGTTTCAACAAAGCAACTGGATAAAGGCATTTCGAGTGTGGGAAAATGTGGGATACCCTCTGTTTTTGGAGGGGAGGCCACATCATGAGGTCAAAAAGCATGTGCTTGGCTTACTCGAAAGACTTGGTATCGCTGAATTTGCGTATCGCAAACCCATGCAACTATCTGGAGGTCAACAGCAAAAAGTGGCGCTTGCACGCGCGTTGGCGACCAATCCTCGAATTATTGTCGCCGATGAGCCGACTGGCAATCTGGATAGTGTATCGGGCAAGGAAATGATTGAGCTTCTTGTTAAACTTAATCGAGAAGAGCATAGGATGATTCTGATGGTAACGCACGATTTGAGCCTATTACCTCTTGCCACCCGGCGTGTAGGGCTTAAAGATGGGCATATTATTTTTGACGACCATGATTGAACAAAAATTATTACCGGCAAAGATAATTATCCATCAACGGTTACTCACTGTAGAGCATGCGGTTGCAGACGAGCTTGCGGTGGATGTGTTTGAAACACGCAAAGGATATCTTTCCTGGCGGACGATATGCACAATTGCCGTTCGTAACCTTACTCTTTCTCGCTCGCGCACCCTCATTACTGTTGGAGCTATTTCTATAGGCATAGGCGCTATCATTTTTCTTGTGTCGTTTAGTTATGGGCTCCAGTCGCTGGTGACAAATAGGTTAGTACGACCGAATTCACTTCGCATCGCTGATATGCAAAGTCAGTCGACAGCCCTTGCGCTACAACGGAGCATAGTTGATGATATTAAAAATCTCTCTGGAGTTGAAGATGTTGCTCCTGCTATAGCGCTTGCCGGTATTGCTGGGGTTTCGACATCAAAAATGGATACGGTTGTCATTGCTACGTTTAATAATTATCTTGAGTATTCTCATGTTGATATTATCGCTGGCAGGTTATTTTCCACAGAGGCCGACGCTGATTATCAAGAAACCACTTCAGAAATTACAGCACTTCAACAGGCGATAGCCCAAAAAGTTGGGAAAAAAGCTGAAGTGGCAGGAGTCTCTGCTGAGGCACCTCGCATCGAACGAGGGCAAAATAAAGACTTACAACCGCGCATATTTCGTATCAAAGACATGGTGTATGTACCAGTGCGCAAAGAACCCGTGCTGGGTGCCGAGATTTTAGGGTATGTGCGGGGCTCTGTGCTTGAGATGTTGGAGGGGAATATGGTATGGGGCAGCGAGTTTGGTGGTATGGGACTTGCAGGAAGATCGGTGCAAGGAGCAGATGGTGTTTGGTATGGCACGTGGATAAAATCCAGGTTTCCGTTGTATAAGGAAGAAGCACCCACCGTTTATTTACCACTGAAAGATGAGAGCGGATCTTGGCGGAAAGTTGAAGGATATATTCCTCAGTTGGATGAAGTGCACGTTCTTACCATAGAAGAAAAGCTCATAGAAGAGGATTTGCGTTCACAAACAGACGATGCCTCGGTATTGGGTGAGTCTACCGCTTCTGGCAGTTTGGAGGCTCCCCGAGAGGCAAGCGCATCAAGTAATTTTGTGATGATCAAAGCTGATGCAGAAGCGACCCAAGTAGCTGCGCTTGAGCAAATAGTGCGAAAAGATAATGCACAACCAGCGGATAACGCTTCACGCAGGACCACTGCGGTTGGCATGGTGTCGGTTAAGCGTAAAGCTCCCAAGGAAGCAATCGTTTCAACCGGCATGTTACAAACGCTTAAGAAAGATCCCTCTGACATGCTCGGGAAAACGCTGGATATGCAATTTATCTTAAGTGGAGGGCTCATACCCGGCATGGACGGCAGAGTGTTATCTTCAAAAGAAACGTATACTATTGTCGGAGTAGTTAAAGACGCGAATACAGCGTTGGTGTATGTGCCGGCATCTGATATTTTGAGTGTGGGTGTGGACAAATATTCTACTGCCAAAGTGCTTGTGCGTGAATCTGCTGTTCTTGCCGACGCACGATCTCAAATCGAGTCGCTCGGGTTCACCACGCAAAGTATTGTCGACACTATTGTGCAGGTCAACAAATTATTCTCCATTATGCGGTATCTACTTGCATCATTTGGCATTATCGCATTTATTGTGGCTATTATTGGCATGTTTAATACGCTTACCGTCACCTTGCTTGAACGCACCCGTGAAGTCGCTGTTATGAAAACATTGGGCACAACCAATCATGATGTTTCACGGCTCTTTATGGTCGAATCATCATTATTGGGGTTGGTCGGAGGGGTGGGGGGAATTGTGGTGGGGCTTCTGCTTGGATTAAGTGTAGATAACGCATTGTCATTACTGCGGGAAGATAAGACGGTGCGCTTATTTGTGTTTCCGCCCATATTTCTGGTAGTTATGATTGGGATATCAATACTGGTGGGAGTGATAACCGGTCTGTACCCAGCACGCCGTTCACGAAGCATCAATGCGCTTGATGCACTGCGATATGAATGATGTGTTTATTTTCGCACAATCAGACTGTCATAATCATGGGTGGGTTTGGTGAGGCCCATAATCTCAAGCACCGTGCCTGCAACTTTGCTCAATCCATTGTCTGGATTTTGATCAAGCTGTAATGCGCGCAGTTTGGGGTGGTTTGGGGCATAGATAATAAAGGGCACCGGATTAAGCGTGTGAGATGTTTTGGGTTGACCCGTTGCCTCATCCACCATTTCATCCGCATTGCCATGATCTGCGGTTATTACACACACAAACCCCTTTTTGGTAAGATATTCGCATAATCGGGCGAGTTCTCGATCTACGGTTTCACATGCCACTACGACCGATTCAAATACTCCAAAATGCCCCACCAGATCAGCATTGGCGAAGTTTATAACGCCAAACCCAATAGCGGGCTTGTCTTCGATGTGTTTTATGACCCCATCGACAATGTCTTTTGCGCGCATCTCGGGTGTCTTATCATACGTCACTTTTGTGCTTTCCATAAAAACATGCTCTTCGCCGGGAAAGACTTGTTCAACACCCCCATTAAAAAAGTACGTAACGTGGGGAATTTTATCTGTTTCTGCGGCGCGGATTTGCGGGATACCCGCCTTACTTACCACTTCTCCCAATGTTTCAGTGAGGTGCTTTTTTTCGAAAAATACGGGGTAGGTGAATGACTGATCGTATTGAGTCATGGTGAAGGTAGGATTATTGGGGAACACTTCGTGGATTTTGGTCACGATTTGCTTCATGCGATCAGATCGAAAATCAAAAAAGAATAGCGGCTCACCTGCCCCAATGCCGGTGAATGTGATGTCAACCCGTGTGGCTTCTTGCATCTCATCGCTTAACCCTTCGGCATAGTTGTCGGTAAATGCGCTCATAAGGTCGGGCTTTTCTTTCACTCCTTTGCCATGTGCCATGACATCAACAGCTTTGGCGGTTCTGTCCCAATTTTTATCTCTATCCATTGCGTAAAATCTGCCCGTCACGTCAACAACTTTACCGTAGTGCAATTCGTTCATCTTATCAAGTAGTTGCTTTGCATAGGTTGCGCCCGATTGAGGGAGCGTGTCGCGACCGTCACTAATAAAGTGGATTATGGGGCTCATACACCCTTGCTCATGCATGATTTCAAGCAGTTTGTGCAAATGATCTTGGTGACTATGAATGCCCCCCGGCGAAACCATTCCTATCAAATGAACGGTCTTGGCTTTAGCGATCATAAGAAACTCTTGAAATGTGTGTTTTTGGATGATTCCTTCTGTGGGGTCGTTTGGATTTTCAAGTGCCCGGCTTATACGAGGTAAATCTTGGAAAAAAACCCGCCCTGCGCCAATTGTAAGGTGGCCCACCTCAGATCCGCCAATTTGCCCGTGGGGGAGGCCCACGTATTCATGGCTTGCCTGAAGTTGGGTATAGGGGTATTCTGCAGATATTTTGTCCATAAAAGGCGTTTTTGCCATATGGATGGCATTGTGCTCGTTGAGTTTGCCGATACCCCAACCATCTAGGATGATAAGCGCGAGTTTTTGCATAGGTATGTATAGAATGGAAAACAGATAATAGTCAGCATGAAGGCTTACTTTTTTGCAATAGTTGCTTGTTGGGTGTATTTGGTCTGACTTATTTGGTCTGCAAAGCATTTCACAAAGCTATCCACCGCTATTTTAGGACTTTCAATATCAGAATATTGGGGTTCCCAAATATAATCGTCAAAAATCATAATACCACCTTGTTTTAATAGCCGCCAACTTAAAACCGCATCCTCGAGCACATCACTCGCTTTATGAGAGCCGTCAATATATATGAAATCGAATAAATCTATAGGAAGCATCTTGAGTGCGATATGCGAGGCCATTTTCATTTTAGTTATCTTGTGAGCGAATCCAGAATGGCTTATGTTCATGTCAAAGTGTTGTTCCACTGTATTGAAATCAATATCTGTTTGACTATGCTCGGCGCTTCCCTTCCAAGTGTCTACACACGTGATGTGAGTGCTTGGATGCGTGAGGATATTCTCAAGAAGCCAAATAGCAGATCTTCCTTCAAAAGAGCCTATTTCCAGCGCAGACACTTGTGGACAATTCTTAAGGTGCTTTAAGCTATCGAGCCATTCATGCTGCGTGGAACTAAACCAATCTGTTTGAAATATGTATTGTTTTGACACATGAACATTATACTGCTTTCTCTAGATGATAAATGATGGTTGTGATGATGGGTTTATGGTAAGGCTGTATAATCGTTGTATGTATGTATTATTGAAGAGTATCACTGTGTTTGTTCGTGTTTTTGTCGGTCTATTGCGCTTGTTTGGCTTTGGGGGAACGGCACTGCCCGGGCTTTGGGTTGAGCGCTATGCACCGTGGCTTATTGGAGAGTATGCCAAATACTACGACACCATTGTGTTGGTAACCGGCACCAATGGTAAAACAACTGTACAACTGGCCCTGCAACGGGTGCTTGAAGAGGATAGACGCCGCCTGGTGAATAATGCAAGCGGATCCAACATACTGCGGGGCATTGCATCAACAGTTCTTGCAGCAGGTATACCGGCTTCTGGCTCGGTGCTTTTGTGTGAGGTGGAAGAGGCAACCATGCCACATCTTACCCGTTTGCTTCGTGCACATATTATCGTCATTACCAATCTCTATCGCGACCAGCTCGACGCATACGGCGAGCTCCATACGACAGTCAAATACTTGAAAGATGCGTGTTTGGAAAATCCCGATGCCACCATCATATTCAACGCGGATGATCCTTTGGTGTCCGACGCTTGCACAGGTCTACCCCACAAGAAACAAAGTATATCTTTAGGTTCGTATGCATCACAGTTTGCTTATGAAGGGAGCGTGCCACAGAAAACCGATGTGACATATGAGGCACAACGTATAGTGGTGCAAGAAGATTTAGCTATACACATTGAGGTGCGTGATAATGGGGCAGAGCGCATTTTTGAATTTATGTTCCAACCTCCCGGAATGTATAACGCATACAATGCGCTCGCCGCATATGCCGCATCCCGAGCGCTTCAAGTTGAACACGACATCGTTATTAAGGGCCTTGAGGCAACGCGCCCGCCGTTTGGGAGGGGAGAACGCTTCACAGTCACCGCATCAGATCCCTCGCTTTCACTGCGCATGTTTCTTGTTAAAAATCCGGCAGGATATGGCCAAGTGTGGAGCTTGTTACAAACGCTTACCACACCTTTTTCTCTGGTGTTAGCCCTTAATGATCGTGTTGCCGATGGGACTGATGTGAGCTGGATTTGGGATATTCGCATGCCCCCGTTTCAGTCGGGGCTACTCCAAACCATCTGTTGTACTGGCACTCGGGCTCATGATATGGCGCTCAGAGTGAAGTATGAGGGCATTGAAGGGACGAGCTTTTTGGTGGAACCGTCTTTGGAGAAAGCGCTTCGACACATGGTGTATCACACCAACGCTCATCATCCCTGCTTTGTGCTTACGACATATACTGCCATGAACGAATTGCGCAGACATCTCAATCAATTTGTTGCGGTATTACCCTATCAAACATGACATACACACAGAGTCTGAGGCTTGTTCATTGCTTTCCGCACCATATGAATATTTATGGAGATTGGGGCAATATTGTGGCAATAACCAAACGATGTCAATGGCGGGGTATTCGGGTGGATTATGTTCCTATACATGGTGCGGATGACTTCTCTCACGTTGAGTCAGGCGACTTGTTCTTTTGGGGAGGTGGCCAGGATGCAGATCAAATGAGCGTTTTTCGCATCATCGAATCGGCCAAAAATCATTTTGTGCAAACGATTACACGCTTAGTTCAACAAGACAAGGTATTTTTGTTAGTATGCGGAGGTTATCAGATGTTTGGCCGATATTTTATTGACGCACAGGGAAATAAAATCCCCGGATTAGGAATACTTGATATTGAAACAAAAGCGAGTGGGCCCGGCGTAACAGAACGATGTATTGGAAATGTTATTATAAAAACGGAGCTTGAACTAGAGCCCCAGACTATTGTCGGATTTGAAAATCATGGTGGCCAAACGACGTTTGTTGCCGGTTCAAACCAGGGGTTGCAACCCCTTGGACATGTGATACGAGGCCATGGAAATACATTACGTGGAGGCGTTGAAGGGTGTGTGTTTCGAAACGTGTACGGTACATACTTACATGGGCCCATACTCCCAAAAAACCCTCATTTCGCCGACCATCTGATTGCTCAGGCGCTCCGCGTGAAATATCAGACGAACATTGAACTCGCTGCGCTTGATGACACACTTGAATGGCATGCACATACTGCAGCGCTTAAGTTAGCTGTGTAGTATCATAAATGTATGAGCATAGCGATATCCCTTCACTCACCCCATTTGCATGAGCGTCATTTTAAGCGCATTAACCACCTTCTTTTGATCATTTTAGTGCTCCTTTCTGCGTATATCATGTTTATACCATTTGTCCCGGAGGTGACTGCGTTTTACAACAAACAGACAGACAAAACAAGAGGATTTAAGTACGAATCGCGCTTGGCGATACAAGAGGCAGAAAGACTTGGCATATCTCGTGAATATTTAAAACCCATTCCAAACGAAAACCGACTGGTAATGCCTCAAATCGGTGTAGATTCGCTCGTCGTCGAAGGTATTGGCCCTGATGTGCTTGATAAGGGTTTGTGGCGTCGGCCCAATTCATCAACTCCTGATAAGGGTGGTAATACCGTTATCACCGGCCATCGGTTCCTTTATTCATCTGGTCCCAAAACCTTTTACAATTTAGATAAAGTGCAGATAGGTGATAAATTCTTCTTGTTTTGGGAAGGCGTAGAATATGATTACGAGGTGGTGGATATATTTGTGGTTGAACCAGATCAAATAGAAATAGAGGACAATACTCCTGAGCCACTTTTGACTCTTTACACCTGCACACCATTATGGAGTTCTGCGCAGAGGCTCGTCATTCGAGCTCGTCTTATTAATTAACTTCATCTTATGACTGAAAGAACTAAAACGATTATATTAATCATACTGATAGGGCTCGCTGTCGCGTTTATTGCATATATGCGTGGAGGATATGAAGATCGCTTCATTGACTCTCTTCGCTAGGCGATTACAGAACCAAGTTGTGAAAGTTTTTCAATTCGCCTCAAGTAGCGTTTTTCAGCGCCTCGGGGTAAACGAATGAATGCGTGCACCAATGGTATCGCGTTTTCAAACGTAATGTAGTCTGCGCCAAGCGCCAGCACATTGACTAAATCATCTCGGCAGTCCGCCTCAAGCATCGCCTGATCTGTTGCGGTGGTCGCTCGCAGATGTGCATATCGATTTGCGCTTATAGCGACTCCGCAACCTGAACTACACAAAACAACGCCCAACCCTTGCGTATCCTGACCCATGCGCTTTGCAAGCTCAGCAACCCAATCAACGTAATCATCTTCGGGGTTGAACATTTTGTTGCCACAATCAACGACGGTAAACTCTGATTGAAAGTGACTGTGCAATTTCTCTTTGAGGGCAAAACCTCGATGATCTGCTGCGATATAGAGTGTCATATGCTTTCAGTATACCTCATTCACATGGTACCATAGAAGCCATGTTTATCGATACACACTGCCATTTGAATTTCAAAGCATTTGAAGGTGGTGAAGCTACCATTGTGCGCAAAGCACAGCAGGTGCAGGTTGAGATGGTGGTGGTGCCCGGCACTGATGTGCCCACATCACAAAAAGCAGTGCGCATTGCGCAGAAAAACCCCCAAGTATATGCATTAGTCGGCGTGCACCCCCACCACGTCACACACTATATGATGCAAGATGACCCTACTCTCGCATTTGAGCGTGATCTCCCTATACTTGAGTCGCTTGTGCAGGAGCAGAAAGTGGTTGGAATGGGGGAAATAGGGCTTGATCGACACACGTATGCAGTGAGCAAATACGGCCCTTCATCTGTGGTGAGCGATTCTTTATTTGCGCTGCAAAAAATGGTGTTTCTCCGCCAACTTGAGTTAGCGCATCGGCATGGTACTTCAGTGTCAATTCATAACCGTGAAGCGCACACCGACTTGATTCAGATATTTGAAGAAAACGCAAAGCTCATGCAGGAGCTGTCACATAGGATTGTGCTTCACTGTTGCGAGCCGATGGAAGCATTGCTTAATCTCGCGAAACGATTTGGGTGCTTTATTGGAGTTGATGGTGATATCACGTATGATCGTGCAAAACAAGAATTCATACGGAACGTCCCTTTAGAGATGCTGGTGCTTGAAACCGACGCTCCTTACCTTTTGCCGGAGCCCTGGCGGAGTCAAAAAAAGTATCCCAATGTGCCTGAATATCTTCCACGAATTGCTACAGAGGTTGCTCGGGTGAAAAATGTTTCGGTTGAGATGGTAGCTCATGTTACAACCCAAAATGCAAGGGTGTTGTTTGGATTACCACAACAAAAACGTAGCAACCATGGCAAATAGAAACCCTGTTATCATGCTATCAAGCATATATCCCAAGAAACCACCAAGTGTAAATATGCCAAAGAGCATCCAAACACTAAACTCTCGTCGGATATGTATCGCGAAGTGAATCACCATGATAAATATGCCGCTTCCCAATATGTAAAATATGACGCCTTCATTCATAATGAATATCATAACGTAGTTAATACACTCTGCCATCCGTCTACAAACTGCTTTCTGGAGTATGTGGCACTTTTGGCTTTTGCTTGAGCCCCAAGCGTCTCTCGTTTTGAATGGTCTGATTGTAACATTTGTATGGCATGAGCAATAGAGGCAGTTGAAGAGCTGTCGACAAATAACGCACCCTTATCTGCTGATATTTCATGAAATATTGGTGCATCGGTGAGAATGGATGGTGTGCCGAAATGCCCTGCTTCAATATATGCGTATCCAAATCCCTCATCCAACGAAACCAACATGTTGGCAAGTGCGTGGGTAAATAGTGTTGTAAGTACCCGGTCATCGACAAAGCCTGTGCAGAGGATGCGGGCAGGGTTGGCCTCGGCCAATTCATGGAATTTTTGAAGCTCACTTGACCACGGATGACCATCAGAGCTCTTAGTAAATGCCCCCCCGACACACACAAGCGTAATGTTCGCCTCAATTGCGGCTCGCGCCATCTGCGCAATGTTTTTGTGCCAGTTTACATCACCCACATATAACACATATTCATGGGGGGTAAGTCCGTATGGCAGTATTTTTTCTATGTGTTCAACCGACACATCTTGCAAACCCGAGTAGGGATACACCACATGAATGATGTTGGGATCCAGTTGGCATATATCAATCAAGTCTCGTTTACTCGTTTGACTGTCGGTGACGAATGCTCGATAAAATTTCAGCAATTTGAGATTAATAGTTTTCCATAGAGTGCCCTTGATACCAACCCAGGGGAACTGTGTGTGCTTGAGTGGGATGACATCGTGGATAACGCCGATAGTTTGTCGATGCGCAACAAGATCGCCTGAAAGGTATGGAGGGGCAATGAGGTTAACAAACGGATGTATGGCAATATCTGACGCAACATTTGATATGGTGCTGTCTTGCTCTGGAAAGGCTGATTGAAGGGCTTGGGCATATCTTCCGATCCCGCGTATGCGCGATTGGCCGTCGTGTGCTATAGATTTGATAATTTTGACTGATTTCATAGGGGTTCATCAGATGTATCATCTAAACGACCACATGTTTGTATGATGATATCAATATCTTTTTGTATTTGTGTCTTAAGTGCTTCAATTGTGGCAAACGCCTGCGTATCTCGAATGTGATGGATGAGTTTGAGTGTGATGTTTTGAGTATTATAGTCACTACATAACGATTTGGTTTGTATAAGATGTGATTCTATACTTACGATATGCGTTTGTAGAGTTGGTTTAGGGCCGATATGTATGGCTGACAGAAATGATTTTGAGTAAGTGGGAAATTGCAGGGTAGTAAATCCCCCATACACCCCCGCAAGATCATGTGCCTGCCCCTCTAAGAGGTGAATGTTGATGGTCGGCACGACACGTGAGCTGCCCAAGCCCAACCCTTTAACTTGTGTACCATGCAATACGATGGGCAATGCGCCATTTGACATAATTTGTGTATTGTAACAGGATAACGATGCGGGCTTGTACTGCTTGTGTGGTATAGTTTCCCTCATATGCACACAATACCAACCTTGAAAATCAAACTCATAGATACGAGCCTTCCCGTTCCTCAATATCATACGGCAGGATCGGTCGCCTTTGATGTATATAGTAGGGTTGATGTTGAAATCGAACCATGGAAGCCGACGATCATACCGCTTAATCTTGTCGTTGCCACCCCCGAAGGGTACTTTCTTATGCTTTCCGCTCGCAGTTCGACCGCCAAGCGATATGGCCTTCTGGTGGCGAATGGTATTGGTATCGTAGATCAGGATTATTGCGGCGATAATGATGAGCTGGGCTTGAGCGTTATAAACTTTACTCCGGAGCGGGTGAGCATTAAAAAAGGAGATAGAGTAGGCCAAGCCACACTAGTTTCAATAGCAAAGGCAAACGGCTTTGACGTAGTCACTCACATGAAACAAGCAAACCGTGGCGGATGGGGAAGTACCGGATCATAGTTATGCCTCATTCTGGCTCTGCGGTTCCTTCAAAGAGCACACCCTTAAGCTCAGGGTGCTTGGCATACAGAAGTTTGAGGCAATTTCGCAGATGATATGCATATCGATAATGCGCCCCAATACCGGTTCGAAGTTCTGCTTCATAAATAAATTTGTCGAGTGTCGTCGTATGCTCGAAATGGTAGGTGTGTCCAAGGAGAGAGTAGTAAAAATATCGCATATCTGAGTTATGAAGCATTTTTTCCATGCGTTTCTTTTGCGTGAGGCCAAGAGCGCTAAGTGATTGCAGTTGTTTTTGCATCACTACGTCTTTGGTTTGATCTGATGCATCATAAAAACCGTTTGGTTTGAGTGTTGCGACTTTTTGACCGGTGCGATGTCGGTTGAGATCTCGCATTTCGGCAAATGCCACTTGACGCCATCCAAAATTCACTCCAATTGAGCGCACTTCATCAGGGCAGGGTGAGTATCGATTCTCTCTCATCACCAGATATTTGTCTAGCCATAATTTTTTCTTTTCTTGTAAGGACAAAAATGCTCCATCTGCTTTCACCTTTGCCCCAGCAGAGGTGAGAGTCAGTCGTTTGAAATTGAGCTCAATGACGTGCGCAACGTCTGGTTTAAAGCGCGCATGACGAATAAGCCGGGGGGTTACCAATTCAAGTTGTCGTTTCATGTGTGTGCCGATAGAAACAAACTCTTTGAGCGGATGAGACAAAAGAGTTGAGATAAGCTCGACCCAATTTCTTGCAGACATGATGAGCATGACATTCGTTTTGGCACACACGGGTAGAAATACGCGCGCCCTATCAAATGCGTAATTGCGGATCATGCGCTCTCTTTTTTTAATTCCCGAAGGGGTTTGGTCATTAAGCACGGCGTGTGGTATGTTCATGGCTTCAGGATGCTTCATACCATAGTGTGTCCACAGGGTAAGCGCTTTTTCATACGCCTGAAAGGCATCGCGCACAAATTGTTTATAAGCCCCAGTTTCAGTTATACCAAGTGACGCAGGGGTCATGACACCCGATTGCTTCATTTGGATATAGCGGGTTGAAGATTCTTGGCCTGAAGCAGTAGGACATTGTGCCCATAGGAAATATGCCCCGTAGAGTGATATTTCATCGATAAACATGGCGACCGGAGCCATGTCGGCTATAGATGCGTGGCCATAATCAACCATTTTAAAGATTGAATCAACGGATTTATCTGTGTCGGCCCAGTTGATCTTTGACACGATAGCATCAAGGCCGTCGTTTGAGCGAGAGTAGCGCGCACCCGTTGCAGCCAATAGCTCGGGGGTAAGTGCCGTACAGCCGGCATCCTGTGATGCTTGTGAGGGCATAATTGCCACATGTTGAACGCGCATGTCTGGATTATAATGTGCGAATTCAAAAATTCCCACAGCAGTTATGCCCCTTGCAGATTTTGACTTCGAGCTTCCTCCCGAGCGCATTGCGCAATCACCCGCTCACCCGAGAGATCATGCGCGACTTCTGGTATACCACAGTGCTCAGGATCGGTTGGAAATCGACCGATTTTATAACATTTCCCGTCACATACAACCAAAATCATTGATGGTCTTTAATGAAACGTGTGTCGCTCCCGTTCGAATTACTCTGCAAAAACAGTCAGGTGGCAAGATAGTGTGTTTGTTTATGTTGAATACTCCCAAAAGTAGGCCGCAACATGTTGATGTCATGGTTGATAGGAAAGTTGAAATAGGGGACAATTTGTATAGCCAAGATGGAACGATACTGGTCGGGGTCTGGAGTGCTCATCGAGAGAAAAGCATATTCGAGCTCAAGCTCTCCCTTACCTCAACTGAGCTTTTTACATTGTTGCAACAACAAGGGAATATGCCCCTTCCGCCATATATTGATGCAAGTCACACAAAAAGAGAGTCAATGCTTCATGATTATCAAACAGTATATGCCAAAACGGAGAATAACGATGGAGGTCTGTTTTCGATCGCAGCTCCAACCGCAGGACTACATTTTACGCACGAAACATTTGCGTCGTTGCGCAGTCATGACGTCGAAATGGCCCAAGTGGCGCTTGAGGTGGGGCTGGGTACGTTTGCACCCATCACAGAAACCACTATTCGAAAAGGTGTTTTGCATAGTGAATGGTATAAAGTCCCCCCCGAAGCTAATGGTCAGATAACCAATGCACTAGAGCAAAAGAGGCCCATTATTGCAGTCGGTACCACGACAGTCAGAACACTTGAATCATACTCAAGGCTTCCGAAAGCCTCAAAAAATGCTTTAGATGGTTATCATCACACTAGCATTTTCATCCAGCACCCCTTTCATTTTGAGGTCATTACCGGGCTTATTACCAATTTTCATCTGCCAAAATCATCTCTTATGATGTTGGTTGACGCCTTTTTGAGATATAAGCAATCAAAAAAAACCATCAAAGATCTGTATAATTTCGCACTTGCCAATAAGTGCTCATTTTACAGTTTTGGAGATGCAATGCTCATTTTGTAACACCTTTGTTTATGAACAATTCACTCTTTTCCATTACCCATACATCAAAAAAATACGGAAGTCGGGCTCGAACCGGCACAATTCGTACTCATCATGGCACGATTAAAACACCAGCATTTGTACCTGTCGCAACAAAAGGAGCGCTTAAATCATTGACACCGGCGCAGGCTCAAGATATGAGCGTACAAGTATCTTTTGTAAATGCGTATCACTTGGTGGTTCACCCATCAACAGCAGTGGTGCGTGCACATGGCTCTATTCACGAATATGCGCGTATGCCGTGGCCACTTTTTAGCGATTCTGGCGGGTTCCAAGTATTTTCTTTAGCTCAAAAAGCTCGAAGAGGGAAACTTCGAGATGGAGAAGAGTCGATACTTGTGTCTTTGACACAAGAGCAAGTGGTTTTTCGATCGGTATATGACGGAGAGCTTATCACGTTTTCTCCCGAGCTCTCGATGCAATATCAGATTGATATCGGGGCAGATATGATTATGGCGTTTGATGAGTGTACGTATTATCCTGCAACTCATGCGTATACGGCTCAAGCCCTTCGCCGGACTCATGAATGGCTCAAAAGATGCGTGGTGTATAAGAATAAAAACAAACGCCCTGATTACCCACAATATCTATATGGTGTCGTGCAGGGTGGTTGTTTTGAAGATTTGCGTGTGGAATCAGCGCAGTTTGTGGGTGAACAAGATGTTGATGGCATTGCAATAGGTGGTGTCAGTGTTGGTGAGAGCAAACAAGAAATGCGCGAACAAGTTCGATGGGTACAAGCTCATGTGCCTCATAAAAAGCCAGTGCATTTGTTGGGAGTTGGTCATACGGACGACATATTGGACCTGGTGCATTATGGCATAGACACATTTGACTGCGTCGAGCCAACGCGCCTTGCTCGAATGGGCGTTTTGCTGACTGCATCAAACACTCATGAATCCGCACACCGGTGGCGGTGGGAAAAAATAGACATTACCTCCATGATGTATAAAAACGATACGAACCACATAGTGTCGCCTTCCCAATATGTGGGGCAGTTTACGTATTCCTATCTTCATCATCTTTTCAAACAAAAGGAGCTTTTGGGATATACAATCGCTACGATGCACAACGTGGCAACCATGGAACATTTAATGACCCGCATACGAGAAGACATTCAAAACGATTATATCTAGGACGAGATAGCGCTTATGATATGTGACCAGGGTTTCACTGATTCTCCCTCGACTTGGCCCTGAGTTATGAGCACTCTTTCAGAGTTCTCTTGTTGCATCGAAATGACTTTGAGTCTTTTTTTCACATTCTTTATCACTACTTCTGTCCATACTCCTGGCCATGGGTGTAGTGCGCGCCACATATTGTAAAGGTGATGCGCCCTAAGATACTGGGGGGGAGTACTATTCGGATTTTTCATATAAAAATCCTGTATGAGTTTAATGCCTTCAATAGGCTCTGTGTTCCCGTCGATAAGGTTATTAAGTTTTGTGTAATCAATATATCCATCTGCACGAGTAAGTTTACGTGTATACGTGGCTTGTGTATGATCTTGGAGCGTGCGGTTAACTGCATGTACATGTGATAGATGTTTTGATAGAAGATGCAGGTTCAACACAAGGAGTTTTTTTTGAAGTGTTTCTTGCGTGTCGGTGTGTGCAAGTGGAAACACAACCTGATCGATTATGTCCCCCTCATCCATTTTTTGATTCATATGCATGAGGGTCACTCCACTATTTGTTTCGCCCATAAGAAGCGCATATGCAAGAGGACTTGCGCCTCGGTAGTGAGGGAGTAGTGAGGGGTGTATATTCCAAAAACCATACGGTGGAGCGCTTAAGACATCTGCGGGTATCATTTCATGATATGCAAATAAAATACATAAATCGATAGCGTGCTCGTGCAAAATGCGAGAGGAAGCGGCGCCATGGGCTTTTATACCATCACAATAGCAAGGAATTCCATTTCGTTCAGCCACCTGCTTCACGGGGGTTTTTCTGAGGGTTAGACCTCTTCCTGCCGGTTTGTCGGGTTGTGTGAACACGACTGAAATAAAAATGCCCAGCTGCGAAGATTGGGCGATAAGCGCCTCAAGAAGATCTGCGGAAAACTGAGGGCTCCCTAAGTAGGCTATTTGAAGCGGTCGAGAATGTGTGGGCATATTAATTGGCCATACTGTCTATCGTTTTAATCGTTTCGGTGATAAGCATAAACAAATTGGGTTCTGCTTTGATCCAAACATCTTGTAACCGAGCGCTTTCAGATGCTGTCAGGATTTGTTGATACTCCTGATTTGTGAGTTGAGCGGCGCGTGTTGCATCAAATGTGCCGCATTCAAGCCCAAATGTGCCTGAGTTGGAGCTCACCCCTTCAGGAAGCAAAAATCTGACGCCACACTCACTATCTTCAAAAATTGCATAGGAGAGAGTCGTTTGGTCATCTGACGCATCTTGAGAAGTGCGCTCCACGGTTTCTTGGGCCTTTAATAGCTGTGTCGTGTTTGAGCGTTCAACGTGCATGCCTTGACGTATGCCGGCTGCGAATGCGACTAACGTGATGAGGGCCATAAGAATAAGCCACGATCGTAATTTCATGGGGATATTGTACTAGAAATGTACGTGATAATATGCAGGTTGACAGACGTTTCTTAAAATGAGATAATGCAAACCAGGTCTCCGATCCTAAGCGTAGCAATGCTTTTTCTTAATTACTAAATCGCTCGGGGCCTTGCGCTTTAGGCGCAAGTTGACATGTTGTCACAATTTGTCATTGATAAATTGGCGCATGTGACCCTTTTTCTCATGCGAGAAAAAGCGATATGTACGCATAGTTCGGGACCTTTTGTTGCTTTCTTGCCGTATTCCTATCTTCAGATCTTATCGTTCATACCATGATGTCAGAATATTGTTATCGTAGACAGATATACAATGAGGGATAGATACTCTATTTCGTTTTGTCTATTAATTCCATTTAATAATTCAGTTACACGCTATGTCTACATCTTCTCCCAAACCAAAAGAGGCCAATGTTTTGGCTCACGATGGTTTAGATATGAGTTCATTTCTTGATACGGTCGAATATAAGCCTATCGTACCCCAAGAAGATCTTGCGATAAATTCAGAATCTGCACGAGCACCGCGCGAGGCTGGCTCAACCCCCGACTTGTCGCAACAGTCCGCACCATCTTCCCGACGATATCATAACTCAAAAAGAACGGCTCGCACCACAGACTCTCCTTCTTTTGATCAAGATGGGCAAAATAGGTTGGAAGAGGATTTGAAAGTCAGTTATGAGGCAAAGGGAATTCTTGAAATTACTCCTTCGGGATATGGCTTTTTGCGCCGTGATTATGAGGTGGACCCCACATCTGATATTTACATTTCTCCCTCCCAAATAAAACGATTTTGGCTCCGAAAAGGTGATCTCGTGGAGGGTTTGGCGAGAGCCCCAAAAAATGGAGAGAGATATCACAGTCTTCTTTTGGTCAAAAAGATCAATGACAAAGAAATGTCAGAATCTGAGAGCCAAAACAGACCCCAATTTGATAGTTTGACTTCACTACATCCCAATAGACAGATCAAACTTGAGCACAAACAAGATGTGTTAACCAGCAGAATTATCGATCTGGTTGCGCCCATTGGGTTTGGACAGCGCGCGCTCATCGTTTCTCAACCAAAGGCGGGAAAAACCACATTTCTTAAAGATATTGCTGAAGGAATAACCGCCAATCATCCGCAGGTTCATCTAATGGCAATATTAATAGGCGAGCGCCCTGAAGAAGTCACTGAGATTAAACGATTCATAAAGGGTGAGGTTGCAGCCTCTCATTTTGACGAGCCTCCCCGTCAACAAGTGAAAGTGGCCAATCTGGCATTAGATAGGGCAAAAAGACTTGTTGAGATGGGCCATGATGTTGTTATATTACTTGACTCAATAACCAGGCTGGCTCGTGCGTATAATTTGGCCGGCCCGGTCGATACGCATGGAAACGCCCTTGATCAAGGTTTCCGAAGACAAGATAGATATGGCAGACGTGGCTCTGGTCGCGGTTATGGTCAAAATACTCAATCAGATACAGGATACGTCCGCTCTGGGCGGGGGAGTATGTCTGGAGGCATGGATCAATCTGCAATGTTTCCTGCCAAAAAGTTTCTTGGTGCAGCACGCAACTGTGAAGAGGGTGGCTCATTAACGATCATTGGAACAGCATTGGTGGGCACAGAAAGCAGGATGGACGATTTGATATATGAAGAGTTTAAAGGAACAGGCAACATGGAGATTCATTTGGATAGAAAGCTTGCCGAAAAGCGCATATTCCCGGCAGTCGATATTCAATTGTCCGGTACGCGCAAAGAAGAACTCTTATTTGATGAAGATATTTATAAAAAGACAGTTACGTTGCGACGGATGCTGTCTCTTATGAATTCTGAAGAGGCTATCACGAGTATGATAGATCGACTTGCCAAAGCAAAGACCAACAAAGAATTTCTCGATCAACTTGCAAGATGATATGATACAGAGTAAGATTCAAATCTTGTTTAGCGTATGTCTAACACTCGGGTAAACAAATTGAAACATATGGTGCGCCAGGAAGAGGTGAGCCCGCAGCTTGCCAAGCGCATTAATCGAATAATTGGTCAGTTGAAGGGCATACAGAAAATGAACGCAGAGGGGAGAGATTGCAATGAGATTATCCAACAAGTTTCTGCAGTAAAGCGAGCAATAGATGGGCTCACTGAAGAGATTCTCATACAAGACCTATCACCCTATATCCCTCCGATACGTCAGAAAGTTGTGTCTGAGATGATTCGACGCTCAATTTCACTGTGATAGCCGACGATGCGCGATTTGTTCACACGTTATTCCTTTACATACTATGACCAATACAATGCTTTCTTCGGTACAAGAAACCATACACACGGTGGCTTCGCGCATGGGTATGAATAAACAAGATATTGCCAACATAATGACTCCTGACCGTGTTCTCCAGCATTCCATTGAGCTTTTTAAAGACGATGGCACGAAAATCTTGCTGAACGCATTTCGAGTGCAACATAACAATATATTGGGGCCCTACAAGGGAGGTATTCGATTTCATCCCCATGTCAATGTACATGAGGTTACCGCTCTTGCAACGCTTATGTCACTGAAATGTGCTCTGGTACAGCTCCCCTATGGTGGAGCCAAAGGAGGCGTCAATATTGATCCCAAGCTATTTACTGCTGCAGAACTTGAGCGTGTTGCGCGATCTTACGTACGAGCATTTGGCACACACTTGGGACCGGAGGTAGATGTTCCTGCTCCAGATGTAAACACTAATGCTCAAATTATGTCTTGGATGGTTGATGAATACGTCAAGCTCACCAAAAATAAGAAGGAGCATGCTCACTATTCCGCAACACAACTGCGCGCATCGTTTACGGGCAAAGATATTGAAGATGGGGGAACCTTGGGAAGAATTGAGGCGACAGGGAGAGGGGGCCTTTTCGTGTTACGAGAGTATCTTAAAAAGGTTGGTAAAGAGCCTAATGATATAACGATCGCTGTTCAGGGGTTTGGTAATGTCGGCTATCACTTTGCTTCACTTGCATCTCAAGTAGGATTTCGTGTCGTTGCTGTTTCAGATAGCAAATCCGCGATATATAAACCAGAAGGGTTGGACATTGCCACATTGTACGATCACAAGCGAAATCAAGGCTCTCTTGTGCATTTTTCAGGGGGCAAGCCTATTTCGCTTGCAGAAATATTGGAATTGGATGTGGATGTGCTGGTGCCTGCGGCCTTTGAGGATGTTATTGGGCATTTAAATATGAAAAAAATCCAGGCACAAACCATTTTATGCTTAGCGAATGGGCCCATTACGGTTGAGGCGGACAATTATCTGACCGCTCATCAAAAAGTAATCATACCCGACATACTTGCAAATGCAGGTGGGGTCATTGTTTCGTATTTAGAATGGTATCAAAACATGCACAATGAAGTTTGGGATGAAGATACCGTTAATTTGAAATTAGACACTATCATATCTGAGTCGTTTTCTCATATATGGAAATATGCACAGACAGAGAAATTAAGCTTGAAAGACGCAGCCTTTGCACTCGCTCTTCAACGTATTAAAAGAATATAGCCCTTAAGCTCTGGGTGTATTTTCGGTATAATCATCATATGGCCGACATTAAGTTGTTTTTGGTATTTTTTGCACGCTATACATGGAGTCATCTTTTAAGATTGGCTGAGGCGCTTGAGGGCATAAAAGATTTCGCAGTGGGGGTATTGCTGTTCAAGCGAGGTAAGTATGCCATTTCTCTCATCAACTCTTCCTTTATTGTGTTAACCATTGTGCTGAGAGTGACTGTCCCGATTGTTGCTCAAAACAATTCTTTTTCGCAAGAAACTCTTTTTTCGGAGAATGCTGCTTATAGTGGTATAGATAGGCTTATTGCGTTGGATGAGGCTGAGATATCTCTCGATACCATCAGGAGTCAGGTGCGCGATTCAGTCGAAACATATACCGCTCAAGAAGGGGATACACTCGCCTCCATAGCATCAAAGTTTGATGTAACTGAAAAGACCATACAGTGGGCGAACGGTATGAAGGGAAATAAGATCGATGTAGGGGCAAAATTGAAAATTCCCCCAGTATCAGGAGTAGTACATCAGGTTGAAGCAGGAGACACTATTTACTCGGTGGCAAAAAAGTATGGGGTTAGCGCGCAAAATATTGTGAACTTCCCCTTTAACGAATTTAAAGACGATGCTTTCGGTCTTATTGCAAGCTCAACGCTTATGGTGCCGGAAGGATCTCTATATGAGCCATCACAAAGCCCTATACAAGATACATATGCGTTTGCTCAGGTAGTAGAGGGTGTACGAGGATCAAGCAGTTTCATTTGGCCTACACGAGGTATGATTAGCCAATATCCGGCGCCTTACCACATGGCGTATGACATTGCAGACAACAGCATGCCCCCCATTTTAGCATCAGATGCGGGGACCATCATTTACTCTGGCTGTTTCAGTTGGGGATACGGATGTCATATTATTGTTGATCATAACAACGGATACAAGACTTTGTATGCACATCTTTCTCGAAGGGATGTGGAGCAGGGAAGTGTTGTTTCTCAGGGTCAGCAGATTGGAGTTATGGGATCGACCGGCAGATCGACCGGGACGCATCTTCATTTTGAGATTAGACAGGGCAATGTACTGTTAAACCCACAAGCATTCCTCCAATGAAACAGACACTCGTTTTTTGGAAAAAATACGCACCGCTGACAGTTGTTGTTATCGCAAGCTCATTTCTTGCAACCTTATTTCAGTTTATGTTATCGACCTTGTCTTCAGGTGACAATAATTCAAACGGAAAATATTCAATGTCTCAAATAACCTTACAAGAGGTGCAAACACGAATAATTCCGATTGCTCGACTTCGAGAAGATGCTCCCGGAGAGCCTCTTGATGTTCAAAAGAGGCGAGAGTTGGCAGAAAATGGATTTGCGGTCGATGAAACTATCGCAAAGCTCCCGTCAAGTTTTGAGCTTGCCGCCCAACAACTTGTTTGGACTCATATGCCAAGCAATTCCGCTTTCGCCTCAGCAGTCGATGAAGCCGCACCATTTGAGACAAACATTCCAAGCGTTGCTCGGATATTTGATTGTCCGGGGGACATTGTTGCTAATGTGTGTGTAATAGGTGCAAACACACCAAACGGACCAGCCCTAACCATTTCATTACATAGTATAAATAGTCGTCAAAACCGCATGGAATTCGTTCTTGGTTCAAGTGACGGAGGAAGTCGAGTAGAATATTCAGATTCACCATTCGTTCGAATTGATTTTCAATGAATATAACTCGCCCCCTTGTTCTGTGTTTTTATGATATAATGCGCGTCTAGTTTGTTCACGATTATGCCTTCTCAGCCACGTGTTTCCTTAAATATATTGGGAGAATTGAGAAAAGTTTCCTGGCCGAGTAGGCAAGACACCATAAAACTCACTGTGGTTGTCATAGTCGCGAGCGTATTTGTCGGCTTGTATATCGGTGTTCTCGATGTGTTTTTTGCTCAACTGTTGCGCATGGCAACACAATAACTATTTGTACCTATTTCTATTACCATGGAGGAACAACAGCAATCGACTGCTATAAATGATGCCCCAGCTGAGGCTCGTTGGTATGTGATACACTCACAAACGGGCCATGAAGATAGGGTAAAGAAAAACCTGCAACAACGAGTTGAATCGTTGGGTGTTGGGGATAAAATATTCAATATAATCGTGCCTACACGAGAGACTGTTGTCGTGAAGCGCGGTAAAAAGATTAAACAAATGGAGAAAGTATTCCCTGGATACATTCTCATACAAATGCTCTTGGACGATCAGACGTGGCTAGTTGTCAGAACGACAGAAGGAGTTACCGGATTTATCGGTGTTGGGCAAAAACCCACGCCAATCTCACAAAAAGAAGTGGAAGCTATTATGAAGTTTGTTACTCAAAGACAGACCAAGTTTAAGGCAAAATTCGTAACAGGTGAGGCAGTAAAAATTATTGATGGCCCGTTTGCTGACTTTTTGGGATCTGTGCAGTCGATTGATGAAGAAAAGGGAAAGTTAACGGTTCTGGTTTCGATATTCGACAGAGAAACGCCGATAGAATTGGATTTTTTGCAAGTTAATAAGTTGTAATTATGGCTAAAAAGATAAAAACAATCATTAAGCTCAATCTTCCCGCTGGTGAGGCGACTCCAGCTCCTCCGGTAGGCCCCGCTTTGGGAGGTCATGGTGTGCCCATAATGGAATTTATCAAAGAGTACAACGCCAGAACGGCCAAACAAAAAGGTAATATTATTCCCGCCGTTATTTCGGTATATGAAGATCGTAGCTTTACCTTTATTACCAAGCTACCTCCCGTTTCTGCCTTAATCAAGAAAAAGCTCGGCATAAAGTCAGGCTCTGGTGTTCCCAATACTCAGAAAGTAGGTGTTTTGTCTGAGGCTCAAGTTTTAGAGATTGCCAAGGAGAAAATGGCTGATTTGAATACGCATGATACGAATGCAGCAGCTAATATTGTAAAGGGTACGGCTCGTAGCATGGGCGTAGACATTAGTTCTTAATATTCATCATAGTATGGCAGCAAAATCTAAACCAACACCATCCCAAAAAGCAATGTCGGAAGCACTGCAAACGGTAGCCGATGAAGACGTTGTAACAAAAGCTGTTAGCGTTGAGACACCCTTGAAAAATCCAAAAGAACGTATTGAGGTTCAACCAAAAAAAGCAGTCAAAGCACGTGTACGGGGGGCTCGATATCAAGGCGCACTTAAAACTATTAAAGAAAAAGCGCAAGGATCGTTTTCTATCCGCGATGCAATTCAACTATTAAAAGATATACCACATGCTCAATTTGAAGAAACACTTGAGCTCCATGTAAATATGCTCGAAGAAGTGGCGCGTGGCGAGGTTCAATTACCGTATTCTACGGGAAAGAAAATTAGAGTGGCCGTGGCTGATGATGCCTTAATTGATGTCCTTGAAAAGGGGATGGTAAACTTTGACGTTCTGGTGACGACACCCGCTTTTATGCCGAAATTAACAAAATTTGCCAAGTTACTTGGTCCGAAAGGGCTGATGCCTAATCCTAAGGCAGGCACCATCGGTCCAAATACTGAAGATCTTGTGGCTAAGTTTTCCGGTAATACCGTGCGATATAAAACCGAACCAAAAAACCCAGTTATGCATTTAGTGGTTGGCAAGATGAACATGTCTGTGGATGAGCTCGTCACAAATGTCCAAACATATATAGCCGCACTCGATGTAAAGAATATTCAGAGGGCCTATCTTACATCTACCATGTCACCGTCTGTGCAAGTGACACTCGCATAAGTGTGAAGTCTGCTTATACATCTAGACAAGTTCATGTCATGTGATGTAATCTGTATTGGTATGCATGCACAACCCGACAGTCATATTTCTTATTGGGATTATTTATCACCACATCAGCAGGATCTTATTCGAGAAGGAGGGTTTTTATATCAGGAGATATTTGCAACAAACACGTATAGTTTTCGTGATTATTCGTTTATTGTATTCCCCTTTGCGAAAGCATTTGAAGGATTTATTAAAAAATTTCTACTTGATATCGGTCTTATCACCATTGAACAATATAATTCCGATCATATACGCATAGGGAAGTTATTGTCGCCTGAGCGTTTGAATAATCGCATGTATTCGAGCTCAATATATACGCAACTTTCTGATTCGATTGGTTCAGTGACTGCAGAGAAATTGTGGCTTACGTGGAAATACTGTAGAAACCAAGTATTTCACTATTATCCGCACAATAGTAAAAGCATTGATCTGATTGGGGCTAAAGAACGAATTCATATGATACTAACTACAATGACAGCCTGTTACAATGCCCTGCAAGATAAAGCTGCAAGATATAAATTCGACTAGGACCGTTTGGACAATCTGCAATGCATAGACATGCCTTTCAGCAGAGACAATATAACCTTGCCATTCTACAGATAATAAAGCAAATATAAAAACGGAGGAAAAACTGACGAAATAAGAGAAAAATTCTCTATTTTGTTCAAGAAATACTTACAAATATAATAATTGTATTTGCTACTAAGCTTCAAAGTAGTTATGAGTCAAATACTAATTCATATGACTCAATACTTGTCGATCTTCACTTAACGCATGTACACTCTCCCTGTGTATCAAGCAGACAGGAAAATGTAAGCACAATTACGCAGTGCCCACTTCGAATGAAGCCACACGATCGATATCTGCTATATATCTGTGCTGAGCTTGGTGTAATAAGCCACATCAGAAGGGTTCAACATGAGACAGTTTTAAGATTGATTAACGAAACATAATAATGATTTTATATACTGAAATGCACGCTAAACATTGTTTTATACTAGTTTTGTCACATAATCTGTTCTATCGGATATTTATGTAGGCTTTAATGTAGGGTGAATTATTAGATTGGCTCTCGAGAGCCATACCCACCACGGTATCATACATACTATCAACCCTTTTAACTTTACCGGGCGTTGTGCTCGTTGCTAGTACGTCGCCTGTTTGTATGATTTGCACATCATTTTGCACTGCTTGCACATACACCACACCTTCTTGAATGATGCGATCTGCCTCTTTTATGCCCAGAACTTGAGCTGATAACAAGGCCCTGACTAGTTGATTTTCATATAAGGCGACCACCTCGCCATCAGAATACTCCTCAAAAGTATTTAGAATAGAGAGTGGAATTGATCTGATGTATGTGTTAGGGAATAAGCTTGTCTCAAGGCCAAGAACACCGGAAATATTGTCTGATTCTGGCAATAACTGAGTTGGAGTGACAACTAAATCATTTGCAGTATTTGTATTGTTTTGATGATGTGAGTCGGCAAAGAGGGGTGCGTTAGATGCAATCTCAACCCTCATCGCATTAATCTTTTGTTCACCCAGATACACGTCGTACCAAAATGGCATATTTTTAGAGTAAATCTCGTATATGGCCGTGGGAAACGGGTTACACTTAGGCCCAAATTGAAATACTAACGTAGTTTTGCCATCAGCTTCTAATGGTAATTCAGCAGGACACAGTGACTGACCTATAACAGTATCATTATCATTAGAGGAGTAAAATATGAACATAAACTCTAAATTATCTCTATGCAACGCCTTTAAGGTACCACCAATTATGTGCTCAGTCTGGATAACATAATTATAATTTAATACTTGATTTGGTGATGAAGATTGCAAATGATTTTCTGATCGAGTGAACAAATACCCTAAATACATGACTAAAAGAAACGATATGATGAGAGTTGAGACAACGAAAATACTTGTAATAGGAGATTGTAATGAAGCTGTGATTGATTGATTGGGTCGACTCCAACCTGTAGAAACCACGTGATTTGACTGCAAGTGACTATCATTACTATTATCCAAATCGGGATATGTTTGAGCTAACCAGGATGTCAACTTTTGTGCAGTAGATACTTTTCGCCTTGTTGTATGTATGTTTGTTTTGCTCAAGATCAGATATTGCTCATAACGAGATGGTAGAGAGTTGGGGTGACAATCAAACTCATTAGCATGAAGCCAAACAAAAATACTTTTTACATCAGAGATAATATTTCGAATACTAATGGGAGAATAGCCCGAATTTCGAATGTACGTTATGAATAGGTCTTTATGGTAGTCCTTAATATACATATTAGCAAAAGCATAAACACAATAACATAATAATTAAATCACGTAAGCAGGCTAAACGCAAGGATATACGAATGACAGAAGATATAATAATAGTATAAAATTTAAGTTAACTAATACTAATTCAAATTACCGCACGCATATTGCGCTTTATATAAATAAATATTTAAATATTTATTATTGATAATAAAGATGTTAATCACAGTAATCTGAAAAATTTCTGTGAATACTTCATGTCGAAAATACTATATACACGTTATTCGATCTAGTTTAAATGATTTCGATTTTTATGGAGTTTTTGTAGTTGGATCAGCCTATTTTTTTTAGCGAGATAGTAGATTTGATTGTGTGTCATTAGTGTAATAATTCATCATATCTACCCCATATTTATCATTTTAATTTATGCATTTTCTGTCATTTTATTGAATTAGCACTTGTAGTTGCTTTATGATAAGAAGACTTTATTCTATCGTTATCCTTACACAACAGAATGAACGTTTCATTATTCTTTGGGGATTTTAATACTACAGATCAGATTACACATTTATTTAACTGTTTTTCATTGCAGAGATTTATTCATCGTAGAAATTACTATATCTTAATATTGTATATATGTGAACTCAAGTTGAGCCATGTTCTTAATAATATACACCATTATATCTAGCAAGGGACTCATTATAGCTGAAATATACTGGCTTACTTCGGGTATTGTTTGCTGCATTATCGTTATGAGAATAGTTAAGATCATTACTGGACTAACAAACGGGGAGAGCGCCAGATTAGCGAAAATACTTAGGAGAGAAATGTTACCAAAGTAATAGAATATTAGGGGGACGGTGAATGTTTGAGCCGATAATCCCATATACATTTGATCTTTTATTGCATATATTATTTTTTGTACTATATTCTTATTTTTGTCATTTTGTATTATTTCATTTTGAAATAGGGTGATGCCGAATACGGCTAAGAAAGAAAGTTGAAATGATATTTCGTTCAATATAGTTGTATCAAATCCAATCATTAGGCCGCTTGTAAAAAGTAAAAGATACATTCTATGCACTCTTTTTCCAATAAGTAATCCAATCTGGGATGCGAAACTCATGATAGCGGCTCTTATGATGGATGATTGAATAGGAATAATTGAAAGGAGGATTATAACGAAAAATATTGCGATAATTACTGTCCATTTTTGTTTCACGAAATTAAGCAGCGATTGTATGAATGCAATGAACATAGATATGTTTGCTCCAGATAGAACCATCATATGTGTCACTCCAATAATTTTTGTTTGTTGATAGAATTCGGGCGTAAACAAGTCTTTAATCCCAAATGTTATTCCAATAGCAAGTGCGGCCTGGTCTTGATTCAGGTATGTAGTGAGAACGTCTCTTAAATACGGAGATATGTCGTACAAATTAGAGGGTAAGAAACTCTATTATATTTTCATACAATGACTGCTTAATAATTTCTCGTTTAGTGAGGTCTTCCAGACTTTCATAGGGCCTTCCCGCTATTATTCTTTGTGCGGTGACAGGGCCAACGCCAGGAAGCAGCTCAAGATCTTTCTGACTGGCATTATTTAATGATATGCCTTGTAAGCTGTTAGAATCATCTTGATGCTGAATACTTATTGAGTTAACTGCATCAAGAGACACGAGCCTTCTTTTTTCGATGAAATACCCATCGCGGACCTCGTAGATGCTTGGAATGTGTATCTTTTGCTGATCGGTAAGGACGATAGACAAATTGTAATTACGCTGAATGTAGCCATGATCTGCATGAGCGCTGAGCCCACCAGCCATCTCAAGCAGTTCAAATAGTCTCGTGCCCTCTGTAATCGCGTATGTTTGTGGCCGTATTACAGAGCCGCTGAGATCTACAAAGATGTTAGGTGTTGATGTATCTGATTGTGATGGGGGTGATTCACGCACGAAAACTGTGTCATCTTGTGTATTTGCCTGGCTTGTGGCTAGAATTGAGGTGATGGTTAGATATCCAAAGTATGTGCTGATCGAAAGGCACAATAAAAAAAGTATGATGGGTATGCGTGCGTGTGTTAGAAAAACACGCATCCGATTGTTTTGTTGCTTTTGATACAGAGCCTCAAATTGAGCAAGTAAACCTGAACTTGAGTCGGTCATCTCCGAGAAAAAGCCGTAAATAATACGCCACCTATCATACCAAAACAGATGAGCATCAATACACCGATAAATGATGTTGACACTATCCAAAAAGTTGTTTGTGCGTATAACTGTTCAAAACGATCACCAACGAAAAGATTTATTGTTGCTTGATAGCGTCCGGTTTTGAGGGTATTTTTTGGTAATGTAATGACATTTGTAGAGTCGTTTTTGAGTGTTGTGAGGTTGATTTGTCTCTGTCCAAACACATAAGCTGGTTGTATGACCAGATTTTGAGAATATCCATTTGGGCCTTCTATTGCCACATTTCCTTCTATTACCATGAGATGATTACCACGATTTTGAACTATGGCGACAATGGATTGATCCTGAGTGCTTATCGCAAATGGCCCACCCGTATTTTGGAATAGTGCTATTTTTGGGTCGACATTAAGGAAATCCTCCTTGGTATGACTCAGGACGACAAATTTGTGAATCTGAGGTACCAAGTAAACTGATGGTTCATCACTTTGTGGTTTATATATAGGTTCAACTCTTATTTCGACATCGATGAGATAATCTCTATCTTCAGGGAACATCTGAAGTGCGGCAATCTCTAAAGAGATGTTTTTTGTTTCACTGGAAAGCATGAGCATCGGCTTTTTTGAGGATATTGCATTAAGATTTGTACCCTCAAACAGGTTCACTGCCACAAGCTCTTTCTCATATCTGGGCTCCAAGAAAACATACACAGGATCCCCGGCATTTTGTAGGATGAATGTGTTTTGCAAACCGGTGAACGTACTGTTTATGATGTATCTATCAAGCGGTTTGCTTACGATAATGCGGTAAGGGTGAGATTCTGCGAAATTAAGTGGTGACGTATGAAGCCACAAGAAAAAAGATACAAAAATGCAAAGGGTTCTATGTAGGCTCAAAAATTGACTGCGTGACATCATTGAATAGTAACTCATATAACGCATTATGTGCATCATCTTGACGCATATTTACCCTCAATATCTTTCTCTATCAATCCTTCAATTTCCAACAAAGACAGTAAAGTCATAATTTCTGCGATATTCATGCGTATGTCTATTGCTATCTCATCTGCAAACCGAGGGCTTACACCTAAAATTTTCATGATTTGGGTTTGCTCATGGGTAAGAGATGCCATGCCATGCCCTTTTTTCTTTTCCGCTATACCGTACTCAGATAATACATCTATTCCTGAAGTCACCAGTTTTGCTCCTTGCTTGAGCAGAAGCAGTGGTGCCTGTGCTGTGTCTGATGTGATATGCCCGGGCACCGCGAACACATCTCTTCCCTGATACGCAGCATTTTTTGCGGTGATGAGACTTCCTGATTTTTCAGTGCCTTCTATAACAACGACCCCCTTACATATTCCCGATACTATCCGGTTCCTCATGACAAATGATCCCTTTGATGGTTGAGTGCCGGGAGGAAGCTCGGATAGAATGGTGTTTCCTGATGCTATGATTTTTTCATATAAATAGCGGTTGAAAGGAGGGTATACCACATCAACGCCACACCCAAGCACTGCTATTGTTTTGCCTCCAGTCTCAATAGCTGCCTCATGTGCCAACGCATCGATGCCCAACGCAAGACCGCTCACAATAACAACATTCTCTTGACTGAGTTCAGTCACAATTTTGCTCGTGACAACTTTTCCATATGCGCTATGCCGTCTGCTGCCCACCACCGCAATATAGAGCGCATCAAGCGTTGTCTGAGGTAATCTGTCTTTTTGAAGAGCAAACAGACAGATGGGAGGATCAACAATCTCCTTAAGCAATGGGGGATACAGGGAAGAATAAGGAGTAATTGTGGTGATGCAAGTTGCATGATACTTATTAAGTATTTCTGATGGACTAAACGTTCCTCTCCACTGTAAGAAACGATTGGTCAGTGTACCGCCGAGAATGGGCATAAGAGCTTGTGCAGGTGCGTTAAATGCCTTTTTAGGATCACCGAAACGCTTTACTAGTCGTGCAAACCCCACGGGCCCTACGCCGGGAGCCAATGCAAAACCGAGACATTCGTGAGTGTAGAGCATATCTGACATAGACAAAACCTACGAAATTATACCTTTTTTGTTGCTACAATAAGCGCATGGATATGCCGCTGTAGTTTAATGGATAGAACAAGCCCGTCCTAAGGGTTAGATGGGAGTTCGATTCTCCCTGGCGGCACCAAAAGATTATTAATACATATGGCTCAACCGTCATCCGCGTCACGGAAAAGATATTGGAAATCATTCATTCTGCGCTTTTGGGGTAACTATCTTATCCTTGTATCATTATTTTTCATTATTAAAACATTTTACGACCCACTCCTTTCAGAGATTCAGTATTTTGTTGATACTAAACTTATTCAGAAAACATATGTTGTTGATGTATACGACGACCAGTGGGAGCCCATCCCAGTTATAGATCGACCTAGTCAACAGCCAAAAAGTCAATTTGCGAGACTGTTCAACCTTAAAAACGTAGAAACGATACAACCCGCTGACCCTAATTTTTCTGTCGTAATACCTAAGATAGCTGCAAACGCACGCATCATATCCAATGTCAATCCTGCTGATGAGGCTGAATACTTAAATAAGCTTCAATATGGTGTTGCTCATGCATCCGGAACGTACTTTCCTGGCCAATCGGGACATATTTTCTTATTTGCACATTCTACTGATTATGTATGGAATATTGGTACGTATAACGCCATCTTCTATTTACTTTATAAACTCCAGGAAGGGGATGAAATCAATGTGTTTTATGAGGGCAAACGTCATGTGTATTTGGTAACGGGCAAAAAAGTAGTTGAATCTGATGAAATTGAGTATCTCACGCGGAAAACGCCAACTGAATTTCTGACGCTCCAGACGTGCTGGCCACCGGGAACAACCCTTAAAAGACTCCTGGTATTTGCAGAACCAAAAGTGATGTGACAAGAAGCGCTATTTATCGTATACCGAGCGCATACAAATCAAACGTAGAATCGAGCGGGGCGCTAAAGTTTGTTAGGATGATTATCCTACCATCAGGCGCCATAGTGATGAAATCTTTCTTACGTGGTCCTGTATAGATCTTTTGCGTATTAAGCCCATCATAGTCCATGACGATAATTGCGCCATCAGCTGAGTGAATGATGTTTTTTGAGTTGGGATGGAAAAAAGGATATGAAAAATCATCTGATCGAACTTCACCCTTCATTATTTTATAGTTTCTGTCTTCCTTAGTATCATATACATAGATGTTTTGAGGCTCTAGGCTGCGCATCTCAGGAGTTTGATTGGATCCGAGAAGGGGAGTTTTAAGCACCGGTTCGAGGATGGCGCTTGTTGTTGATTCGTACAGTATTCTTGTTTTGTCCAAAGACATGTCGACGATTAATGTATTATCTTGCAAGAATAGCTTTAATCGTGCGTCGTAACCACTTAAAAGGGCGGAGACACTTTTTGCTTTTTGTTGCGCCCATATTTCAAAGAGATTGCTTACAGAGGATGTGATATCCAGCGGAGATGCATTTTGTGTTTCGAGATTAACTAGATACGCTGTTTGGAAAGTCTCAGGAACTATATATGTGCTTCCAAATCGTCCAGTTCTTTCTGATTCAAGACGCAATGCATTGTTTGCATCTGCTCCTGTAACGAGCACTATCTGTTCGAAATCAGGTGAGAAATATACGAGGATAGACTCAGGATCTATATCTGACGCCAATTGGTTGTAAGATGCTATTTGATTGAGAGTTGGAAACAAGGTTATCGCCTGGGTACGTGTATCGAATACAAATATGCCGTTTTCATCCGTAGTTTCACGTGTTTCTGTTGGATTGGGAAGAGATTGATCTGGTTGAGTGGACGTATCATCGCTTGTGGTGTTTTGTGAAGAGAAAATTAAAACTTTTTTTGCACCAATTCCAAATGGAATAGCACGAACAATCCCAATGTTAGTAAGAGGAGCGAGAGACGCGTTTATGGGGTAGAGCACTGCATCAAGCGATTGTACTATTTCACCCTCAATTTGAACGGTTTTTGACCACGGAAAGTATCCCTCCTTTTGTACCTTGATAACATAATCACCCGGATCCAAATAGAGGCTCGTGTCTGTAACGTCTGTTAAGACGCCGTTTACAAAAATACTTGCTCCTTTTGGAGAAGATGTCATTGCCACAAGGCCTTGAGAATTGATTTGAGCGTCTTGAATATTTATGCGATATCCTCGAGCGAAAAATACAATAGATATCAAAGTGGCAGAAAACAGCACAAGAGCGAATATTTTGGACAGCATTAGGTGTTATTATAGCAGTTGTGATAGGATCCAAAGCACATGATACGAGGTGATATAAAACTGCGCATGAGCGCAGAAAATAACAATGATTAGTAATAGCACAGAGTATGAAAAAGACCCGCAGTATACAGCAGGGGAGTATCATCATCTTATGACCGATTCCATACAGCAACATATCAAACAACTTGTAACTCTCTATGCTGATTTCGGATATCCTCTTGACGCAGATCAAATTCACCAGCTGCTATCGGTTCCGATTGAAAAACAGACGCTCCGAAGTGAACTGGAGAACATGGTGCATTTAGAGGTGCTCGTACACCATACAAACGGTTGGTATGCAACTGCAGGCAATGCACCACTATTTGAATTAAGAAGTAAAAGAGAAAAAATTGCTCAAACAAAACGATTGATATTAACTCGATTTTGCAACTTCGCTAAACAAATACCATATATTGACTCGATTGTGCTTACGGGGAGTATGGCGATTGGAAATGTGCGCGATGAAGATGACATTGACGTGATGATTATCACTGCTTCGCATACGATGTTTATCGCTCGACTGTTCACTTATGTGCTTGTACGTATGCTAGGCATGAAAAGAGGTAGGACAATTGCAGTTCAACCCGATACTATCTGTACTAACTTATGGATTGACTCAACTGATTTGATGGTCATTCCTGAGAAACAGACGCTCTATAGCGCTCGAGAACTTGCAAGTGCGCAAGTCATATTCGATAGAAATGATACTTTTGCTAGATTTATCACATCCAACCAGTGGATATCTGCTTTTCTTCCTAACTGGCGTATGCCGGCGCACGAAAGGGTTTCTTATGATAATCGTGCGCATATGGTGACACGACTGGTGAATAAAATATTGGGGATTTTGCAGCTTGCGTATATGCGCCCTCATATTACCCGTGAAAAGGTTTCGTATACCCAACTATGGTTTCACCCGATACTGCGCGACTTTCAGCATAGATAATTGGTATAATCGTTACTGGGAACTTCCGCAGTGAACGAGAAGGCAACCAACTATTGAGAAGATGTGAGAGTAAAGCCGCAGTGTTGGAACTGGCAGACAAGCACGTCTCAGAAGCGTGTGGGTAAAACCGTGTGGGTTCAACTCCCACCTGCGGCACATGGTCAGCTCTGGGCAAAGATAGAGTAAGCAATTGGCAACATAGACAGTATAATGACCACACAGGAGGTATCGCATAGTTGGCCCAGTGCGAGGGTTTGTTCAATGAGACTCTCCGAGTGCGAGCGAAGCGAAGCAAGAGGAGTTAGTCGAATTAATCCCGCGAAGGCTTGCCGAAGCGGGGCTAAACCATAAATATAGACACAATAGTTATGAGGTTATACCAAACACAGACAGTATAATGACCACACAGGAGGTATCGCATAGTTGGCCCAGTGCGAGGGTTTGCTAAACCCTTGAGCCGAAAGGCTCACGTGGGTTCGAATCCCACTACCTCCGCATTCTCAAATGCACCCCCACGAGGGGGGTACATTTGAGAACATGGAAAGCAGGGGAGAGAACCCACTTGTTTTTTCAAAATGTACTTCGTATACATTCTCCAAAGCACAAGGGATGAGACCTACTATATTGGCTATACCCAGGATATTTTTGAGAGACTTCAAACACACAATGCTGGAAAGGTGAGATATACCAAAGGACATATTCCATATACTTTGGTATATCGTGAACAGTGCTGTAGCTTACGAGATGCAAAAGCGAGGGAGAACTATCTTAAGTCTCTCAAAAAAACTGCTTACTTTTTGAAATAACAGGTGTGTTTCCCTCGATGGCGTCCCGACTTAGAAAGCCTATACATCAAATTGTAAAGTAATATCGCACCTGTTTATATCACAGATATGTATACTGTGGTATGCGAAAAAGTAAAACAACTCAACACAAGCCACATGTTGTAATTATTGGTGCGGGCATCGGCTCACTTGCTGCATCGGCGCTCCTTGCCAAAGATGGCTATAGAGTAACGGTTCTTGAAAAAAACGAACAAGCCGGCGGAAGATCATCGCTTCTGGTTGATCAGGGATTTCGATTTGACATGGGGCCATCGTGGTATTTGATGCCTGAAGTGTTTGAGCGATACTTCGCACATTTCGGCAAAGATCCCAAGACGCTATTAGATCTTCAGGCACCAGACCCACAGTACCGCATTTTTTTCCATGACAAAACCCACGTGGATATCGTGCGCAATCTTGATAAAAACTGTGAACTCTTTGAATCGATAGAGGAGGGCGCAGGACACATGCTCCGCGCATATTTGGCCGACAGTGAGCGTAAATACGAAGCATCGCTCGCACATTTCCTCTATCGAAATATGGACTCTGTATTTGACCTTTTAAATGTTGACCTAATGCGCAAGGGCTTCTCTTTAGATGTGTTTGGCACCATGGATAAGCATGTGGGGCGCTACTTCGAATCGGAAAAACTGAAACAAATCATCGAATATACTCTGGTGTTTTTAGGAGGTGCTCCCAGCAATACGCCTGCGCTCTTTAGCTTGATGTCGCATTTGGATTTTAACCAGGGCGTGTTGTATCCGAAGGGAGGATTTTACAAAGTGGTTGAGGCTTTGTATCAGAACGCAATTGAACAGGGGGTTACTTTTCATTTCAATACTCCCGTGTCAAAAATCCTCACTGATAAACGAAGAATCGTCGGAGTACAGACGAATACAGGCATCATTGAGGCTGATGTGCTTATTTCTAATGCAGACTATGTGCATACTGAGGATTTGCTTGATAATGCACGACTGCGTACTTATGATCACGCATATTGGAGTAAGAAACTTCCTGCACCATCGGCATTCCTTATGTATTTGGGAATTCAAGGCAAACTTCCTTCTCTTCGCCACCACACGCTCTATTTTGGGAAAAACTGGATAGAGCATTTCGAATCAATATTCGGTGTGAAACCCTATTGGCCTAAGAACCCCTCTCTCTACATTAATGCTCCTTCAGTTTCTGACCACACCGTTGCACCAGAAGGATGTGAGAACTTGATGATATTAGTCCCTGTTGCGGCGGGGCTCTCTGATGGGTCTAAATGGAAAAAGCATTATGCAGATTTTATTCTTGACTATATTGAGAAAAATATGAATATACGGCTTCATGAACGGATACTCACCCAAAAGATATTCTCAGTAGATGATTTCACCGACCGATATAACAGTTGGCGGGGGAATGCACTTGGCGGTTTGGCGCACACATTGTGGCAAAGTGCTCTGTGGCGTCCCAAGAATAAAAGCGCACATCTGAAGAATTTGTTTTTCGTAGGAGCAAATACCAACCCGGGCATCGGCGTCCCGCCTGCCATTATTTCTGCCGAGCTCGTGCGTCAAAGAGTGAATACGCTTTTGCAATGAGTCATGCTATGTTAGTGCAAGCAGCACCCACGCGATAAATCCGATGCTGGCGTTAATTGTGGGAAATAACCAATATAAACGACTCACTTTCACTGAAGTATCAAAAAGTGGTATCAAAACAAGAGGAACATAAATCAATGTCAGCACAGCGAGTGGTATGGTTGACGTGTATAGCATGATAAGCGTACTAATTGACCAATGAAAAGCACAAAAGAGGAGCGTTTTTTGCTCGCCCAACAACACAGCAGTTGTTTTAATGCCCGCGCGTGCATCGGAGTGGATGTCTGGTATGGCAGAAAATGCATGCATGGCAGTGGTCCATGCAGTAGCGGCAATCATGACAGGGATACTAAACCACCCCCCAGTGAGCAAGTGATAAATCAGTAATCCTGGAAGCCAATAGAAAAAGTTTGAGTATGCATCAATAAAGGGGCGCGCCTTAAATCGCACGGGAGGAGCACTATATGCAACTGCGGCCATTACCCACGATACAAATATGGCAAAAAGTGACCATGATGTCGTCAGTAAAAATATCCCCATCATAAGGGCAAGGCTAATCACGGACAAAAAGAACAGCCTCACAACCTTTCGCTGAGCATGGGTGAGCAACACCTCCTTATCTCCTTTTTTTGGATTGGTGCGGTCGGTTTCTTCGTCAGTCAGATCATTAATCCCATACACGAGAAAGTTACCGGGAAGCGTAAAAAAGGCTAATATCACAGTAAGAGAAATAAAGTTATTCTTGAGAATTTCCCATAGGGTGCGTTCAGGAGATATGGACGCCGCAAGGCCTAGCAGCGCGGGCCCAAGTGTATACATCCAAAATCGGGGACGTGACGTTACGAGTAGTAATCGAACATGAGAGAAAAATTGCATAAATTACATAACAAGCATAACACACCTCTTGACTATCAATGATAATTGCGATAGAGTGAGATGCGCCTATTTATTCTTTAATTTGTTAGCAATATGAAGTTTCCTCCTAAACAAACCATTCTTGTCGTTTTCGCTGTGTTGTATATGGCAATCTCGACATTTGCTGCGGTTCGGTTTTATGATTTGTACCGGACCTATGAGTCGCGTGTGCCGGTAACTGATAAAGAAGCAGAGAAAGAGGCGGCAATCCTTGTCACCCAGCTGAAAAAAATTATGGAGGTACCCGATGAAAAGCCCGTTATTGCCACCGTTAAGGACAGAAACTCACTTGCACAAGAACAGGCATTCTTTGCTCAAGCGGAAAATGGAGATAAACTCATTGTGTTTGAGCAAGCTCGAAAAGCGATATTATTTCGTCCATCTGTTGGCAGGATCGTTGAGTCGGGGCCCCTTGTGGTAAGCCCAGGCCCGCAACAAACTACTCCTGTGCGTGTCGCAGTTTATAATGGCACCACACAAGCGGGTTTGGCAACGGAAGTTGAGCAAAATCTAAAGCAAGCAGCTGGTGCTGCAGTCACCACCACCATCGGTGATGCAACGGTAAAAACATATACCGAAACTTTGGTTGTTGATTTAACGGGAGAGATGGAGGCGACTGCTGATGAGATCGCCAAATTTTTGAATGCACAAGTAGGTCAGCTTCCGGAAGGTGAATCAACGCCAGACGCAGACATCCTTGTCTTAGTGGGAAGTGAATGAAACAAATCGGGTTGATCCAATTTTTCTCCTGCCTTATGAATTGGCGTAGTGTACGAGCAATATTTTTCTTCTTATTTCTTGCACTATTTCTTGCATTTGGGTTGACGATGGGATATCGCGCAATGTTGTATCGGTACAACCATGATAACTCAGACACAAGTAAAGCCCAACGAGCCTTATCAGATTTATCAAAAGTGATGGTGTTGCCTTCAACGCAGCCCACCGTGGCAGTCATAACTAATGAGAAGATCTTGCAAGAATCCTTTGAAGTTTTCAAAGATGCTCAAGATGGTGATGTGGTGTTCGTTTATCCGGGAAAACTCATTGTGTTTGATCCAGTCAATCAAAAAATTAGAAGACTTGCAACACCTGACACAAATTAATCTTTGCGAAGACTTGGATTAGTCTCTGTAAATACTAATACTATTATTTACCTATATTTACCTATTGACATTGTGTTGAAATACGTGATAGGATGAATTGTCTTCATTATGTTTTACAAAAAATACCCCCACAAGAACCCGCTCTATACCTTCGTGAATAGAAGGATGATTACATCTCTCAGGCGCCCACTTTTGTGGATCATGATTCTTACGTTGACCGCCACAAGCTTTCCGCTTATTCCCGTTGAAGGTGCGAATTTTACCAGAGTGTCAATGCGTCATTCACGCATGGCACAGTCTGTTGCCACAAGCGGAACAGACCCAATTCTTGTGATTATGCGCCCGGCAACTACTGCAACAGAAGTTTCTGTGGGTATTTCATTTGGCACGGGATATACAGTCAACGCAACTCCTGCCAATATCACTGTAAGCACCGCAAGCTTACCCGCCACATATCAAGGTTCTGCGGTCACCGCACACCCCGGTATTGGCTCTGCAGCATCTGCAGTTTCAGGACAAAATGTGACATTTGCATCAACCGATTTGACGGTCGGCACCACATACGGGTTT